>NZ_JARVSA010000004.1:0-407605 GCF_030209415.1 Plantibacter sp. lyk4-40-MEA-4 | reverse complement strand
TCCTCCGGTCCCTGAGCCTTCCTCCGGTCCCTGAGCCTTCCTCCGGTCCCTGAGCCTTCCTCCGGTCCCTGAGCTTTCCTCCGGTCCCTGAGCTTGTCGAAGGGCATCTCCCGGGGTCGTCCAGGCGGGCCGGGCATACTGGAGGGATGTTGGACACCCTGCCAGGCGGCCCGTGGATCTGGGGCGTCGCGATCGTCGGTCTCGTGCTCGTCGTCATCCTCATGAACGCCAGGCGGGCGAAGTCCGCGTTCGCGAAGCCGTACGAGCGCTACGACACCACGGAGATCCCGCCGGACACCCCGGGCACCCGCGAGTTCATCGTGCGAGACGACGCGACCGGTGCGCGGCTCCAGTTCGTCGCGTCGGGGCCGTCGGCCAGGATCGCCCTCGTCGTCGTGCCGCCGAAACACCTCGGGACCGGCGTCGAGGCCGGCCTCTTCCGCGCCGCGCTGCCGACCGCTCAGGGCGTCGACGCCTGGACCTGGCCGCCACTCAACACCGACGGGTACTCGATGCTGCTCGACCTCGCGCACGAGTTCCCGCACCTGGCGTTCTACGACGCCGAGGGCGTGCGGCTCCGCTGATTCGAGCCGTGTGGTCCGACCACAGCTGCCAATCGCCTGACCGCGCCCGTCGATTCCGGTCCTCCGGCACCGGTGACGGGCTGCCCCGGCTAGGCTAGAGCTGTGAATCCCAGCGCGACCCGCCGTGTCAGCAACCTGGCCAGCCAGGCCGGGCTTGCCGAACGCATGTTCGCGACCGGTGCAGACCGCAAGCTCGCCAAGACCATCGACGACGGCGTGGCCCGCCTCGAGATCGGTCTGGAGGAGCAGCTCGGGTTCACCGACGACCTCGTGGACGTCACCGCGCGCTATCTGCTCGAGGCCGGCGGCAAGCGGGTTCGCCCCCTGCTCACCATGCTCATCGCCCAGCTCGGCGACGGCATCACCGACAACGTCCTGCGGGCGGCCGAGGCGATCGAGATCACCCACCTCGGTTCGCTCTACCACGACGACGTCATGGACGACGCCGACAAGCGTCGAGGCGTGCCCAGCGCCCACCAGGTGTTCGGCAACAACACCGCCATCCTCACCGGCGACCTCTTGTTCGCGCGCGCCAGCCAGATCATGGCCGACCTCGGCGAGCGGGCGATCCGGATCCAGGCCGCCACGTTCGAGCGCCTCGTGCTGGGGCAGCTGCACGAGACCACCGGTCCTCGCGAGGGCCAGGACGAGGTCGAGCACTACATCCAGGTCCTCGCCGACAAGACCGGGTCACTCATCGCCGCCGCGGCCCGGAGCGGCGTCATCTTCTCCAACGCCCCCGAGGCGTACGAGAGCGCGGTCGTCGAGTTCGGCGAGAAGGTCGGCATCGCCTTCCAGCTCATCGACGACGTCATCGACCTCTCGCCGCAACCCGAGGAGACCGGCAAGGTCCCCGGCACCGACCTCCGGGCCGGCGTCGTCACCCTCCCCATGCTCTACCTGCGCCGCGAGGCCGTCGCCGACCCCGAGGCGGCAGCGCTCGTCGCCCGTCTCGACGCCGAGGTCACGGAGACGGACCACGACCCCGTCCGGTTCGCCGCGCTCGTGGCCACCCTGCGCGACCACGCCGTGACCGCGCGGACCTTCGCCGAGGCCCGGCAGTGGGCCGACGAGGCGATCGCTGCACTCGCACCACTGCCCGACGGCTCGGTCAAGAAGGCGCTCGTGCACTTCGCGAAGGCGATCGTCGACCGAAGGAGTTGATGGCGCCGCCGCTCCACCGGGGCGGCACGGCATCCCAGATGCGCATGCATGACGGCCGGAGCGCTCCACCGGCTGCACCCGGAACCCCGCACGGGGACACGAAAGGAACCACCGTGACCAAGCTCAGGCTGGCCATCGTCGGCGCAGGACCCGCAGGCATCTACGCGGCGGACATCCTCCTCAAGGCGGAACGGAAGTTCGACGTCTCCATCGACCTCTTCGAGCAGCTTCCGGCCCCGTACGGCCTGGTCCGCTACGGCGTCGCGCCCGACCACCCGCGTATCAAGGGGATCATCAACGCGCTCCGCGACGTCCTCGACCGAGGCGACATCCGGATCTTCGGCAACGTCCGCTTCGGCGTCGACATCACGCTCGACGACCTCAAGCACCACTACAACGCAGTGATCTTCTCCACGGGCGCCGTCGAGGACGCCCCGCTCGACATCCCGGGGATCGACCTCGACGGGTCGTACGGTGCCGCGGAGTTCGTGAGCTGGTTCGACGGACACCCCGACGTCCCACGCACCTGGCCGCTCGAAGCGGAGTCGATCGCCGTGATCGGCAACGGGAACGTCGCGCTCGACGTCGCTCGCATGCTCGCGAAGCACCCGGAGGATCTGCTCCCGACGGAGATCCCGGCCAACGTCCACGAGGGGCTGCAGCAGTCGCCGGTGACCGACGTGCACGTCTTCGGGCGTCGCGGGCCCGCACAGGTGAAGTTCACGCCGCTGGAGCTCCGCGAACTCGGGGAGCTCAACGACGTCGACATGATCCTCGCCGACGAGGACTTCGACTACGACGACGCGTCGAAGGCGGCGGTGGCGAGCAACAAGCAGGTCATGGTCATCGACCGCGTCCTGCAGCAGTGGCGCAAGCGCGAGACCGGTCAGGCCTCGCGCCGACTGCACCTGCACTTCTACGCGAAGCCGGTCGAAATCGTCGACGACGGTTCCGGCAAGGTCGCCGCCTTCCGGTACGAGCGGACGAGACCAGACGGTCAGGGCGGGGTCGAGGGCACGGGTGAGATCCGCGAGGTGCCGATCCAGGCGCTCTACCGCGCGGTGGGGTACTTCGGAAGTCCGCTGCCCGGCGTGCCCTTCGACTCGAGGCACGGCGTGATCCCCAACCACGAGGGCAAGGTCCTCCACCCCGAGAGCAACGAGCGCGTCCCGGGCGTCTACGCGACCGGGTGGATCAAGCGTGGTCCGGTCGGCCTCATCGGCCACACGAAGTCGGACGCGATGGAGACCATCAGCCACGTCATCAACGATCGGGCGGACTGGTGGGCGCCGGCCGAACCGGAGGAGGAGGCCGTCGTCGCGCTGCTCGAGTCGCGCGGTGTGGCCTACACGGACCTCGAGGGCTGGCACCTCCTCGACCAGCATGAGATCGCGCTCGGTGAACCACAGGGTCGCGCCCGCATCAAGGTGGTGCCGCGTGAGGAGATGGTGGCGATCTCGCGTGCGCAGCCCTCGGGCACCGGGACACCGTCCGCCTGAGCCGCGCCTGCGATCCCGCCGATCGCCCCGCGTCAAGCCGCTCGACGGAACCCGGTTCCGACGGGCGTCGGTCACTATGCTGGACGGATGACCGACCCCAACGCGCCCCAGAACGTCCCGTCGGAGCAGCCGACGTCCGTACCGCCGTCCGAGCCGCCGGCATTCGTCGCCGACGGCCGGCAGCAGCACCAGCAGCAGCCGCGGTACGGGGAGATGCACCCGGATCCCGTGCAGCAGCAGTGGGACCAGGCGGGTCAGCAGACCCCGGCTCCGCAGCAGGGTGGCCAGTGGGGCCAGCCGCAGAACGGTGAGCAGGCGGGCCAGTGGGGTCAGCCGCAGCAGGGCCAGTACGGCCAGCCGCCGCACCCGGGCCAGCCGCAGCACACCGGCCAGTACGGTCAGGACACGGGGCAGTACGGCCAGCCGCAGCAGACCGGTCAGTACGGAGCCCCCCAGGGTCAGTACGGTCAGCCGCAGCAGGGTCAGTACGGTCAGCCGCAGCAGTACGCGCAGGCTCCGCAGAAGGCGCCGAACCCTCGTGCACGCGAGACGCGTCTCGCGCTCGTGTCGGTCGGCATCGCAGCGGGTATCGCTGCGGCCGCCGCACTGGTGGGCATCATCGGGTCGTTCTTCAGCATCTCGGAGTACTTCCCCGTCGGTGACGTCCTGCTGGGCTTCGGTGCGAACCTCGTGAACATCGCCCTCTGGGGCGCAGGGGCGGCACTCATCCTCATCATGGTCCGTCCGCTCACGCGGGTCCGGACCGCCCGCGACCTGATCCAGTCGGTCGGTATCGCTGCAGCTGTCGGCACCGGCGTCCTGCTGCTCGTGGTGCTCATCGTCACCATCGTGCGCGGTGTCGTCGAGCAATACGGCACGCCGGCGTTCTTCGTCAACCAGGGCTTCCTGTCGCCGATCCTCTACGGGGTCACCCTCGCGGGCTTCCTCACGATCGGTGCCGTGCTCGCGACGCGGTTCGTCGCACCCGAGGGCCTCGCCGACGCTCCGCACGAGCAGCACAGCGGTCAGCAGCACGGTCAGCAGTTCCTGCAGGGTCAGCACGAGCAGCAGGGCCAGCACCAGCAGGGTCAGCACGACCACGGCTCGCAGCAGCACGGTCAGGCGCAGCAGCCCTACGGACAGCAGCCGCAGGCCCCGCAGCAGCACAACCCGTACCAGCAGTAGTCGGAACGTCGGATGGTCGGCGGGCGAGCCCGACCATCCGACCACCGATCACGGGGCGCGGTAACGTGGCGGTATGGCCGGATCTCGCGGGTGGACCGCCGACATCCTCGGCGAGGGCTTCCAGCAGCGCACGCTGACCCTCGAACCGGACGATGAAGGTGACGTCGTCGCGACCCTCGTCCGCTATCGGATGCCGCCCCTCGAGCAGCTCGGCGAGTTCCTGCTGCCCGACGTCGCGGACGGCATCGACGTCCTGTACGTCCACGGCTGGTCCGATTACTTCTTCCAACGCCACCTCGCGCGATTCTGGGCCAGGCTCGGAGCGCGGTTCTACGCTCTCGACCTGCGCAAGTACGGCCGGAGCCTCCGCCCGCACCAGACGCCGGGATACGTCGACGACCTCCGCACGTACGACGAGGACATCGAGGCCGCGCTCTCGGTGATGGGGCACGGCTCCGACGAGCACGCCGCCGGGCGGCGGACCCGGCGCCGACTCGTCCTCCTCGGCCACTCGACCGGCGGGCTCACCCTCAGTCTCTGGACGGCCAGGAACCAGGATCGCGTCGCCGGTCTCGTCCTGAACAGTCCGTGGCTCGAATTCCAGGCGAGGCAGCTCGGGCGGCTCGCGATCGCCCCGCTCGTCCAAGCCGGATCGCGGATCGATCCGCGTGCCCAGCTCCCCGTCGTCGACCTCGGGTTCTACACCCGCTCCGTGTCGAGCACGATGGACGGGGCCTGGGACTACGACCTCGCCTGGCGGCCGGTCCACGGGTTCCCGCTGCATCCCGGGTGGTTGAACGCGATCCTGCGAGGGCATCGGCTCGTCGACGCGGGCCTGCAGCTGCGCGTGCCGGCGCTCACGCTGCTCTCGGCGCGGAGTGTCCTGCTGCCGCGGTGGAACGACGCGATGATGCGGAGTGACACCGCGCTCGACGTCGACGCGGTCGCGGAACGTGCGCTCGACCTGGGCGAGACCGTCACGATCGTGCGGCTCGACGGCGCCTTGCACGACGTCTTCCTGTCCGAGGAGCCCGTCCGACAGCGCGCGTTCGAGCAGATCGTCGCGTGGGGACGCGGCTACCTCACGAAACCGCCGACCGCCGACCGCTAGCGTTCAGTGGGCGGGAGGTGTCGTCGCGAGCCCATCGGACGGCGCGGATCCGGTCGCCCGGCGGCGAGCCAGTCGGCGTAGCTGTGGTTCGCACTGATCGCGCACCAGCACGGGACGCCGACCTCTTGGCCGGCGCGCGAGGTCCGGAAGAGTTCGAGATGCGACCCGTCCGCGGGTCTCTGGTGATCCACTGCTGCACTCCAACCATCGAGCCCGCTCGTGCGGGTGCGGTTCGTCCGGCACCGTGCCGAACGGGAGCCCACCGGATCGGGTGCTCCGGTGAAGAGAGTGGTGCGGAGGTCGATCATGACGCGATCGAGGTGATCGACCGCGTCCGACCAGCTAGCGGTAGTTGACGAACTGGAGGTCGATGTCGAGGTCGGCGCCCTTCAGCAGCGCCATGGTGGCCTGGAGATCGTCACGGCTCTTCGACGAGACACGGAGCTCGTCGCCCTGGATCTGCGACTTGACCGACTTCGGGCCCTCGTCGCGGATGAGCTTGTTGGCCTTCTTCGCGATCTCCTGGCTGATGCCCTCCTTGAGGGTCGCCTCGATCCGGTACTCCTTGCCGCTCGCGAACGGGTCGCCGACCTCGAGGCTCTTGAGCGAGATGCCGCGCTTGATCAGCTTCGACTCGAAGACGTCGAGGATCGCCTTCACGCGCTCCTCGGTGTTCGCCTTCATGAGGATCTTCTCGCCGCTCCAGGCGATCGAGGCACCGACGTTCTTGAAGTCGTACCGCTGCTCGACCTCCTTGTGCGCCTGGTTGAGGGCGTTGTCCGCCTCCATCTTGTCGACCTTGCTCACGACGTCAAACGATGAATCTGCCATGTGGACCATGGTAGCGCCGGTGTCGCTCAGGCAGGTGTGGTTGGGTGGGTGCGATGCGCAGCCCGGTGAAGCAGGACCAGCGGACCATCGTCGGACGACGAGGGGCGCTCGCCGGAGCGACCCTGGTGATCGGTGTGCTCGTGTTGAGCGGTTGTGCTCCCGAGCCGGCCCCCGTCCCGTATGCGGTTCCCGTCGAGCTCCCGCCGAAGAGCGACGCCCCCGACGGTGGTGTCGCGAACGTCGACCTCGCCGATCCCCAGTGGATCACCGAGGTCGCCGAGGCGAGTGGCATCCCCGAGCGCGCCCTGCGGTCCTATGCCGGTGCCGCCATCCGCAAGGCCGAGCTGACGCCGGAGTGCGGCATCGGCTGGACGACGATCGCGGCTGTCGGGTTCGCCGAGAGCGACCACGGTCGCCACGACGGCTCGAAGCTCGGTGAGGACGGCGTCGTGACACCGCCGATCTTCGGCGTGCCGCTGAAGGGTGGCGAGACCGAGGAGATCACCGACACCGACCAGGGGGTCATCGACGGCGACCCGGTCCACGACCGTGCCGTCGGCCCGTTCCAGTTCATCCCGCAGTCATGGGAGAACTGGGGGACCGACGCGAGTGGTGACGGCGTGCTCGACCCTCAGAACCTCGACGACGCGGCGATGGCTGCCGCGAACTACCTCTGCCGGGCGAGCGACTACGACATGCGGACGGAGGACGGTTGGCTGAGTGGGATCCGGGCGTACAACTCGTCACCCGAGTACCTTCGGCGGGTCGCCGCCGCGGCGAACGAGTACGCCGAAGCCACGCCGTCCGACAAGCGCTGAACGGCTCGGTGACGGTTGCCGATGCTGATTTCGCGTCCGGCGGTCTGACGGCTATATTGGTCAAGCGCTTTCGGTTGGCTGTTCGAAAGTCGGTCGGGCGCGCTTGGCGAGTTACCCTAGCGGCCAAAGGGATCTGACTGTAAATCAGACGGCTCAGCCTTCGGGGGTTCGAATCCCTCACTCGCCACGGACAAATCGCCTCATCCTCCGGATGGGGCGATTTTTCGTGGTGCTGGCGAGCTGGGGAACCCCGCCGGTCCCTGAGCCCGTCGAAGGGCACCCGGCGAACCTCACGAGTCCGGTACCCGTCCCGCCGGTCCCTGAGCCTGTCGAAGGGCCCGCGGAGAACCTCACGAATCCGGTACCTTCCCTCCGGTCCCTGAGCTTGTCGAAGGGCACACGAGGAGCCTTCCACAACCGACCCGACTCGGCATCTGGAATGTCAGTGGTCCATGGTGGACTTGTTCCATGACCGAGACCACCACCTCCGCAGTTCGAGCTGGCGACGACTACGCCGCGCGGCTCGCGGAGTTCTCGGACCATTACGCGGACATCCAGCGGCGTCGCGCCAACCTGGACGCTGAAGAGGCCCGCCTCCTCGCCCGCTCAGCGGCCTACGCGGACGCCTACGCCGACTCGGTCGTTCCGGCCGTGTTCCCGCCGGCCGAGCGCCTGGCGCTCTCGCGCCGCTCCACGTGTGCAGCCCTCGCGATGGCGACGCGCACGCCCGAGCAGACCGTCCAGCGAGCGATCAATGACGCCGAGCGCCTGGTGAACGAAGCGCCGGCCGTGCTCGAATCCCTCGAAGCCGGTCGCATCTCGGCGCGGCACGCGCAGACGATCATCGACCAACTCTGTGACGTCCCGACCGCCGGGCGGGCGGTGTTCCTCGCAGAAGTCCTGCCAGTCGCGGAGGAGTCCACGAACGCGAACCTCCGCAGGCGCGCCCGAGTGCTCCGCGAGGGCCTCCACCCCGAGTCGATCACGGCTCGTGCAACCCGCTCAGAGTCCGACCGCCGCGTCGAGTTCGAGCCCGCGGCCGACGGTATGGCGTGGGTGCACTTGTTCACGACGGCGCCGATCGCGCAGGGCATCGCCGAACGGATCGAGGCCGCCGCGGCGGCGTCGCGCTCTGCGGGCGACACCCGCACCTGCGCACAACTGCAAGCGGACGCCCTCGCGGCGCTCGCCCTCACCGGTGTCACGCCGGAAGATGTCATGTCGAGCCCGGTGCTCCCGCACCCGATCGAAGTGCAGGAGCACATCACGCCCACGGTGCAGATCACGGTCCCGGCGCTCAGCATGGCCGGTGTCTCTGACGCCCCGGCAAGCCTGGACGGCTACGGGCCGATCGATCCCGAGACCGCCGCGCGCATCGCGGTGAACGCACCGAGCTTCACCCGGATCCTCGTCCAGCCTGAAACAGGTGCGGTCCTCTCCGTCGGCCGGAATCAGTACCGGGTTCCGGCCGATCTGCAGCGCGCGGTGCGTCTCCGGGACGGCACGTGTCGGGCACCTGGCTGCGGCAGACGCGCCAGAGCGTGTGACCTCGACCACTCGGTCGCCTGGGAAGACGGCGGCACCACGGATGTCGGAAACCTCTCCTGCCTGTGTCGACATCACCACCGGATGAAGCACCTCCCCGGATGGGACCTCGACCATGGTCCCGGCGGCGTCCTCGAGTGGACGACACCCGACGGGAAACACCACCGGACAGAACCCGATCCGGCACCGTTCTAACCCCGTCGACGAAGGCTCCTTCGTGGGCACTTCGACAAGCTCAGTGACCGGGAGAGGCGTACTCGGAACGATGAGGCATCCTCGTGGACACTTCGACAAGCTCAGTGACCGGAAGAGGCGTGCCCGAACCGGTTCGGTCCCTGAGCCTGTCGAAGGGCACTCAGGTCGTGCCACCTCGGTCTGCGGGGGAGGTGCGCCCGGAACGAGGAGGGTTCCTCGGGGGCACTTCGACAGGCTCAGTGACCGGCGGAGGTGTGCTCGGGAACGGTTCGGTCCCTGAGCTTGTCGAAGGGCACTCAGGTCGTGCCGCCATAGGGTGGTGGGGTGACCGGACACGAAGAACTCCTCCAGATCGCCACCGACATCGCCGCAGAGGCCGGCGAGCTGATCCTGCGCCGACGCCGGGAGGGCGTCGAGATCGCCGCGAGCAAGTCGTCGGTCGAGGACGTCGTGACCCGAGCCGACCGCGAGTCCGAGCAGTTCATCCGCGACCGCCTCCTCGCAGCACGACCGGACGACGGATTCCTCGGCGAGGAGACCGGCACGGAGGGCGGCGCGACGGGGACCTCCGGCCTAACCTGGGTCGTCGACCCCATCGACGGCACCGTCAACTACCTCTACGACATCCCTGCGTACGCCGTCAGCATCGGGGTCGTCGAGGGCGAACCGGACCCGGCCACCTGGACCGCCCTCGCCGGAGCCGTGGTGAACCCGGTCCTGGGTGAGCACTACACCGCCTCCCGCGGCGGTGGCGCACGACTGAACGGCCTCATCCTCGAGGTCAATCGAGGCGTGGCACCGAACGTGGCGCTGCTCGGCACCGGCTTCTCGTACACCGCCTCGCGGCGCATGGAGCAGGCGGCCGTGCTCGGCGCCCTCCTCGGGACCTTCCGCGACGTCCGTCGGATCGGCTCCGCCGCACTCGACCTCTGCAGCGTCGCGTCCGGCCGCCTCGACGCCTACTACGAGAGCGGCCTGAAGCCGTGGGACCAGGTCGCGGGCGCACTCATCGCTGCCGAGGCGGGCGCGACGGTCGCCGGCTTCGACGGTGCCCCGGCCACCACGCAGCTCATCATGGCAGCCGATGCGCCGCTGCTCGCGGTCCTCGAACGGCTCCTCGTCGAGCAGGGCTTCGCAACGCCGACCGGGTGAAACTCCATGCGCGCTGGCGCCGCTCGCGGTAACGCTCCGGTGGCGACTCGTTCATAAGAGAACTCTCATATGGCTCCTGATCAGGTATTTCCCGAGTAAAACCGAGCACTGCCATGGCTTTTTCAGCCTGCCGTTGTTAGCATTTATGCATTCGTTACCTTCGCGTTCCCCCGCGCGGATGGACGTCGAGACCTTCCTGCAAGCCCATTGAAAGGCCCCCGCCCCCTTGTCACGTCATGCCAGCCCTGAGGACACCCCTGTGCTTCCCGACCCTCAGGACCCGCAGAACACGTCTGTGGAGAACGACGCTGCACCCGTGCAGACGCCGCCGCTCAGCCGCCGTGAACTCCGCGAACGTGAGCGTCAGGCGGCGGCCGCCCTGGAACACCAGGAGTCCGTGCTGCAGGACCCGACGCACGAGGCCAGCGCCGACCAGGAGGAGACGGCCGCGGCCGTCGACCCGGTCGACCAGATGATCGCCGAGGCGATCGACGCCGTGCACACCACCGATGTCGCTGACATCGCTCCGGTCGAGGCTGAGCCGCTCATCACCGAACCGGCCGTGGCTTCCGACTCCACTCCGGCCACCGAGTCCATCACCGTGACGGTCGACGCGTCCACGGTCGACGCCCCCCGCGGGCGCCGCGCAGCTGCACCGAAGCCGGCCTCGAAGCCCCGCGCATCATCCCGCGCGGCCGCCGCACCGGCGTCGCCCCGCCCCACGAGCATCGCGCGCAAGCGTCGCATCACCACCAAGATCTTCGCGGGTGCCGCGATGGGCTTCGTCGCCCTCATGGCCGTGGCCACCTCCGTGCCCGCCAACGCGCTGCTCACCGCTGAAGACGTCGCGACCTCGGTGGCCGAGGCCTCGCAGGCAGAGCTCGGCGACGGCAACGGGCTGAGCAACCAGGCGTCGCAGTCGCTCGACAGTGAGGGTTCGGCCGAGCTGACGTTCACCCGCGACGACTACACCACGAGCACCGTCGAGGAAGCCGCCGCCGCGATGGGCATCCGCCCCGCGAACACCTTCACGAACAACCCGAACGGGACGATCCAGTGGCCGTTCGCGGTCGGCGTCACCATCGGTGACCGCTTCGGTGCCCGCGACTGCGCCGGGTGCTCCAGCGACCACCACGGACAGGACTTCAACCCCGGTAACGGCGCGCCCATCCAGGTCATCGCCGACGGCGTCGTCCGCCACGTCGAAGACGGTGAAGGCTCGCTCGGCGTCAACGTCATCGTCGACCACACCATCAACGGCCGCCTCGTCTCGAGCGTCTACGCGCACATGCAGCACGGCTCGGTCCGCGTGACCGAAGGTCAGGCGATCAAGGTCGGCACGATCCTCGGACTCACCGGTAGCACCGGTATGTCCACCGGTCCGCACCTCCACTTCGAGATCCGACTCGACGGCGTCACCTGGGTCGACCCGCTCGAATGGCTCTACGCGAACGTCAACTGACGCCGCGGAACCCGACACGTCGACTGCCTCGCCCGACTTCCGGGCGGGGCAGTCCTGTTTCGCCCCGGGGACTTCCTGCGGTCACTGAGCTTGTCGAAGTGCCATGGGGTGCGTCGCCCTTCGACAGGCTCAGGGACCGGTGGTGGGGCTGAGGGACCGGTGGTGGGGCTGAGGGACCGGTGGTGGGGCTTAGGGACCGGTGGTGGGCCTGAGGGACCGGTGTTGGGGCTCAGGGACCGGTGCTCGGTCTTCGGGACCGGGTCTTCACGTGCAGGGACCGGGCACGGAACGACGAAGGCCCGCCCGGCTGCTGCCGGACGGGCCTTCGTCATGCCACTGGAGGGTTTACTGACCCTGCTCCTGGTACTTCGCCTCGGTGGCGGCCTTCTGCGGCTTCCACCACGACTCGTTGTCGCGGTACCAGGCGATCGTGTCGGCGAGGCCGGCCTCGAAGTCGCTGAACGCCGGGGTCCAGCCGAGCTCCGTGCGCAGCTTCGACGAGTCGATCGCGTAACGGAGGTCGTGGCCGGGACGGTCGTTCACGTGGTCGTAGGCGTCCGCCGGCTGGCCGAGCTGGGTGAGGATGAGCTCGACGACGTCCTTGTTGTTCTTCTCGCCGTCGGCACCGATGAGGTACGTCTCGCCGATGACCCCCTTGTCGAGGATCGTGAGGACGGCGGACGAGTGGTCGTTCGCGTGGATCCAGTCGCGGACGTTCTCGCCCGTGCCGTACAGCTTCGGGCGCTCACCGCCGAGCACGTTCGTGATCTGGCGCGGGATGAACTTCTCGACGTGCTGGTACGGACCGTAGTTGTTGGAGCAGTTCGAGATGGTCGCCTTGACGCCGAAGGAACGCACCCACGCGCGGACGAGGAGGTCGCTGCCGGCCTTCGTCGAGGAGTACGGGCTCGACGGGTTGTACGGCGTCTGCTCGGTGAAGCGCTCCGGGTCGTCGAGTTCGAGGTCGCCGTAGACCTCATCGGTCGAGATGTGGTGGAACCGCGTGCCGTGCTTGCGAGCCGCCTCGAGCAGCGTGTACGTGCCGATGATGTTCGTGTCGAGGAACGGGCGCGGGTCGTGGAGGGAGTTGTCGTTGTGCGACTCCGCCGCGTAGTGCACGACGGCGTCGTGACGGGCGAAGAGCTCGTCGACGAGCGTCGCGTCCTGGATGTCGCCGACGACGAGCTCGAAACGATCGGCCGGGAGGCCGTCGAGTGAGGCGCGGTTGCCCGCATAGGTCATCTTGTCGAGGACGGTCACCGAGTGATCGGTGTTGTTCAGGACGTAGTGGACGAAGTTCGAGCCGATGAATCCGGCGCCGCCGGTAACGAGAAGTCTGGACACGGTAGACGAGTCTACCCGGCGGTCTCCGGATACCGCGGGGGAATCCGGCTGTCGCTCAGTGGCCGGGCAGGATGCGGCGCAGCAGGTTCGTGTTCGCGAGGTCGAGCAGTTCGTCGCCGCGGCCCGACATGACCGTCCGGAGGGCGTACAGGGTGAACCCCTTCATCTGCTCGGCGGTGATCGTCGGCGGGATCGACAGCTCCTGCCTGGCGGTCACGACGTCGACGAGCGCCGGACCGTCGTGGTCGAAGGCCCGACGGATGGCACCCTCCAGCTCGCTCGCCCGCTCGACGCGTTCGCCGTGGATACCCATGCCCTCGGCCACGCGGGCGAAGTCGGGGTTCTCGAGGTCGGTGCCGTAGTTGACGAACCCGGCCGCCTTCATCTCCAGCTCGACGAAGTTGAGCGAGGAGTTGTTGATCACGATGATCTTCACGGGCAGCTTGTTCTGGGTGAGTGAGATGAGCTCGCCGAGCAGCATGGTGAGTCCACCGTCGCCCGCGAGCGCGACGACTTGACGACCCGGGTGGGACGCCTGCGCCCCGAGCCCGTGCGAGACGGCGTTCGCCATGCTGCCGTGGCTGAACGATCCGATGAGTCGACGCCGCCCGTTCATGGTGAGGTAGCGCGAGGCCCAGACGACGGGGGAGCCGACGTCGGGGATGAACACGGCGTCGTCCGTCGCCAGCTCGTCGACGACCTTCGCGAGGTACTGCGGGTGGATCGCCTGACCGTCGTGGTCGGCCGTCGCCAGATCGTCGAGCCCCTTCCGCGAGCTGCGGTAGTGCTTGAGCGACTCCTCGAGGTGCTTGCGATGGGTCTTGCGCTCGAGCTTCGGCAGCAGCGCGTCGAGGGTGTCGCGGACGGTGCCGACGAGTGGGAGGTCCACCGGGTGTCGGCGGCCGATCTGCTCACCGCGGATGTCGACCTGGATGACGGTCGCGTCCTCGGGGAAGAACTGCGGGTAGGGGAAGTCGGTGCCGAGCATGAGGAGCACGTCGCACGACAGCATCGCGTGGTAGCCGCTCGCGAATCCGAGAAGGCCGGTCATGCCGACGTCGAAGGGGTTGTCGTATTCGACGTGCTCCTTGCCCCGGAGGGCGTGCACGATCGGTGCGGCGAGGGCGTCCGCCGTCTCGATGAGTTGCGCGTGAGCCCCTGCGACACCCGCACCGGCGAGGATCGTGACGCGCTTGCCGGCGTTGAGGATGCGTGCGGCCTCGTCGAGCTCGTGCTCCGACGGCAGGATCCGAGGCTGCGTGGCGCGGATGGCGGAGACGTGCTCGCTCACGGCCCGCTGGAGCATGACATCGCCCGGTACGACCACGACGGCCACGCCGCGGCGCTCCACGGCGGTGCGCATCGCGATCTCGAGCACCCGCGGCAGCTGCTCCGGGACGGACACGAGCTCGACGTAGACGCTGCACTCGCGGAACAGTTCCTGGGGGTGGGTCTCCTGGAAGTAGGTGCTGCCGATCTCCGAGCTCGGGATGTGCGCGGCGATCGCGAGCACCGGCACCCGCGAGCGGTTCGCGTCGAAGAGGCCGTTGATGAGGTGGAGGTTCCCGGGGCCGCAGCTCGCCGCGACGACCGCCAGCTCGCCGGTCAGCTCCGCCTCCGCAGCTGCGGCGAAGGCGGCGGCCTCCTCGTGGCGCACGTGCACCCAGTCGATGCCGCCCGAGGAGCGGAGGGCGTCCGTGAAGCCGTTCAGGGAGTCGCCCGGGAGGCCGTAGACGCGTTGCACACCGCTGGCCTGGAGGGTTGCGACGACGGTTTCAGCGACAGTGGACATGGGTGCTCCTCGCAGCAGACGACTCGGCCCGGGTTCCCCGGCCCCCTCCATGGTCCTCGTCGCGGTTCGGGGCCCGCAAGGGAGCATCGTGGTCTTGCAGACGCCTACCAGGTGCGCTAGCCGTTCTCAACACTCCGACAGGAATCCGGCTGAACGACGAACGCCTTGTAACGTGGTCGCTGGAACAGCCTGCCGAGAACGCGGTGGCGCGGCCAACATCGACTGCACCGTGAAGGGGGCGGCCGTGAGCGACTCCCTGCACCGACCGCCGGCACACGCCGGGTCGATCACCGATCCATCGGTGATGTTCACCGAGCACACCGAAACGGTCGTAACCGGTGTCAGCCTGTCGAACGGGCGGTACAGCATCGGCGAGCAGCTCGGCTCCGGCGGGTCCGCCAACGTCTACCGGGCTCGCGACGAACTGCTCTCCCGTCCCGTCGCCGTCAAACTCTTCCGCGACGAGGCCGCGACCGCGAACGACCGGCTGCGCCAGGAGCGGGAGATCCGCCTCCTCGGCGAACTCCGTCACCCGGGCCTCGTCGAGCTCTACGACTCCGGCTCCGTCGTCCACCGCGGGGTCGAGCACCGGTTCCTCGTCATGGAGTACATCCCGGGTGCCACGCTCACGGACAAGCTGCAGGCCGGTCCGATGCTCCCTCGTGACGTCGCCGCGCTCGGTGCGCAGGTCGCCGACGCGCTGTCCTTCATCCACAACCGGTCGATCGTGCACCGCGACATCAAGCCCGACAACATGCTCTTCAGTGACATCGCCGCCTTCGGGCACGCGAACCTCGTCAAGCTCTCCGACTTCGGCATCGCCCACTTCGTCGGCGGGTCCCGGCTGACGAACACCGAGGCCATCTCGGGTACCGCGTCCTACCTGTCGCCCGAGCAGGCGCTCGGCGAGACGGTCAGCACCGAGACGGACATCTACTCGCTCGGGCTCGTGCTCCTGGAAGCGATCACCGGCCGCCGGGAGTTCGACGGCGGGGTCGTGGAGGCCGCGGTCGCGCGTCTGCACCGCGACCCGGTGATCCCGCCCGAACTCCCCGCCGCCTGGCACCCCCTGCTCCGGTCGATGACCGCCCGGAAGCCCGAGGACCGGCCCGCCGCCCACGAGGTCGCGTCGAGCCTGCGAGAGATCTGGTCGGCGTCGCGCGTCCGGCGGGTCCGCCGCGTCCGGGCCAGACTCGGACTCGTCGTCGACCAGGGCGTCGACCCGCGGATCGCCATGCTCCTCGCCGCCGCCACGGCCGCCGCGGGCCTCGCGATCGGCGTGGCCGTCGGCATCTTCGCGTTCTGATCGGCCCATTACCACGTTTCGTCCGGATCCGGGGAAGTCACCCGGCCGGTGTACCGTCTCAACAACGATCGATCCCTTCGAGTGAAAGGGCGCCATGACGCTCTCGACCCCCTATCCGCTCGGCGTCACCCTTCGGGGCGATGGTGCGAACGTCGCCATCTACTCGGAGACCGCCGACGCCGTCACCGTCTGCATCTTCCCCGAGGGTGGGGAGGAGCAGCAGACGCGCCTCGAACAGCGAACCGGCCACGTGTTCCACGGACTGGTCGATGGCCTCGTCCCCGGGACCCGGTACGGCATCCGTGTCGACGGCCCATGGGACCCGGCGAACGGGCTCCGTCACAACCCGGCCAAGGTGCTCCTCGATCCGCATGCCACGGCGATCACCGGGCGCTACGACCTCGGCCAGGCGCAGTTCAGCCACCGGCTCGATGCACCGGAGACGATGGACGACAGCGACTCCGCCGGCCATGTCGCGCTCGGCGTGGTCACCGACCCGTCCTCGTTCGACTGGGACGCCGACGGCCAGGACGTCGCTCCGCGCATCCCGCTCGCCGAGACGATCGTGTACGAGGTCCACGTGAAGGGCTTCACCAAGCAGCTCGCCGAGGTGCCCGAGGAGATCCGCGGCACCTACGCCGGTCTCGCCCACCCGGCGGCCATCCGCTACCTCACCGACCTCGGTGTGACGGCGGTCGAACTCCTCCCCGTGCACCAGTTCGTGCAGGACAGCCACCTCGAGGAGAAGGGCCTCCGCAACTACTGGGGCTACAACTCCATCGGCTTCTTCGCTCCGCACGGCGAGTACGCGGCCTCGGGAGACGCCGGTGGGCAGGTCGACGAGTTCAAGGCCATGGTCAAGGCGATGCACGCGGCCGGCCTCGAGGTCATCCTCGACGTCGTCTACAACCACACGGCCGAGGGCAACCACATGGGCCCGACCCTGTCGTTCAAGGGCATCGACAACGCGTCCTACTACCGCCTCGTCGACGAGGACCGCGAGCACTACTTCGACACCACGGGCACCGGCAACAGCGTCAACGTCGGCCACCCCGCGGCTCTCGGGCTCATCATGGACTCCCTGCGCTACTGGGTGACCGAGATGCACGTCGACGGCTTCCGCTTCGACCTCGCGACGACGCTCACCCGCCAGGACGGTTCCGCCGAGATCCACAGCGCGTTCCTCTCGCTCATCGAGCAGGACCCGGTGCTCGCACCCATCAAGATGATCGCGGAGCCGTGGGACACCGCCGGCTACCAGGTCGGTGGCTTCCCCGCGAGCTGGTCGGAGTGGAACGGGAAGTTCCGCGACGACGTCCGCGACTTCTGGAACGGCGCCGACAGCGTGCTCGGCACCATGTCGCAGCGCGTCCTCGGCAGCCCGGACGTCTACGAGGCGTCCCGCCGCTCGCCGCTATCCAGCGTCAACTTCGTCACCGCGCACGACGGCTTCACGCTCGCCGACCTCACGGCGTACTCGAGGAAGCACAACGCCGCCAACGGCGAGGACAACAACGACGGCGAGAGCGACAACCGCTCCAGCAACAACGGCGCGGAGGGCCCGACGGACGACCCCGCCGTGAACGCGCGCCGCGACCGCCAGCGTCGCAACTTCCTCGCGACGGTCCTGCTGTCGGCCGGTGTCCCGATGATCCTCGGCGGCGACGAGATCGCCCGCACCCAGGGCGGCAACAACAACGCGTACTGCCAGGACAACGAGGTGTCGTGGTTCGACTGGGAGCACGCCGACCACGACCTCCTCGGCTTCACGAAGCGCCTGATCGCCCTGCGCCTCGCCGAGCCGGCCCTGCGACCCGACTGGTTCCGCCAAGGGCCGGGCTCCAAGGCCGACGACCGGGTCTTCATCACCCGGTCCGACGACGAGCCCTTCGCCGACGAGGACTGGGACAACCCCGACGCCCGCTCGATCACCTTCGTGTTCCGTCACGCCGGATCGGCCTCGTTCGCTCTCCTGCTCAACGCGGCCGAGAACGGCGTGGAGTTCAACCTGCCCAAGGCTCCCGGCCTGCCATGGACGCTCGTCGAGTCGAGTGACCCGGAGCAGATGCTCGCCGAGGGGTCGACGACGGTGATCGTGCAGGGTACCTCCTTCACCCTCCTGCGATCGGGGGTCGCATCATGACCGACGTGTCCGGCGACGGGCCACAGCGTTCAGCCGTGCCCGTATCGACCTACCGCCTCCAGCTGACCGCCGACTTCCGGCTGCAGGACGCCGCGGCGCTCGTCGACTACCTCCAGGCCCTCGGCGCCGACTGGGTCTACCTGTCGCCGATCCTCCGCGCGGAACCCGGATCCACCCACGGCTACGACGTCGTCGACCACACCGAAGTCGACCCGGAACGCGGGGGTGCCGACGGGCTCACGGCGCTCGCCGAAGCGGCCCATGCGGCGGGCCTCGGCGTCCTCATCGACACCGTCCCCAACCACATGGGCGTCGCGACGCCGGTGGAGAACGCCTGGTGGTGGGACCTGCTCCAGCACGGTCAGGAGGCAGAGCACGCGGCCGCGTTCGACGTCGACTGGGAGGCCGGCGACGGTCGCATCCGGGTCCCGATCCTCGGCGACGACGAGGACGGCCGCAGTGCGCTCGACGACCTCAGTGTCGAGGACGGCGAACTGCGCTACTTCGACCACCGACTGCCCATCGCCCCCGGGACGGCCGACGACGACGCGAGCCCGCGCGAGGTGCACGACCGGCAGCACTACGAACTGGTGAACTGGCGTCGGGCGGACAGCGAGCTGAACTACCGACGGTTCTTCGCCGTCAACACGCTCGCCGCCATCCGTGTCGAGGACCCGGCGGTCTTCGACGGCTCGCACGTCGAGATCGGCCGCTGGTTCGACGACGGCCTCGCCGACGGGATCCGCGTGGACCACCCGGACGGGCTCCTCGACCCCGGTGCCTACCTCGAGCGACTGTCCGAGCGCATCGGTGGGGCACCCATCTGGGTGGAGAAGATCCTCGAGGGTGAAGAGGATCTACCGGCCGAGTGGGCCACGCTCGGCACCACCGGCTACGACGCCCTGGGCGACGTCGATCGGGTGCTCGTCGACCCGACCGGTCTGCCGACGCTCGGTCAGCTCGCGGGGGTCGAGCTGACGCGCGACGCCTGGGACGACCTCGTGCACACCACCAAGCGGGGCATCGCCGACGGGATCCTCGGGTCCGAGGTCCGCCGCCTCGCGAGGCTCGTTCCCGAGGTACCGGACGCCGTCGACGCGCTCGCCGAGATCCTGACCGCGTTCCCCGTCTACCGTTCCTACCTGCCGCTCGGTGACGAGTACCTTGACGCCGCACTCGACGAGGCGGAGACCCGCCGCCCGGAGCTCGCCGACGCCTTCGCTGCGCTGGCGCCCCGCCTCCGCAGCGCGACCGATCCGCTCGCCGCGCGGTTCCAGCAGACCTCGGGCATGGTGATGGCGAAGGGCGTCGAGGACACCGCGTTCTACCGCTACACGGCGCTCACCTCGCTGACCGAGGTCGGCGGAGACCCAGCCGAGACCGACATCAGCGTCGCCGAGTTCCACCACCGACAGGCGCGGCGGCAGGCGGAGTGGCCGTCCTCGATGACGACACTCAGCACGCACGACACGAAGCGCAGCGAGGACGTCCGTGCCCGCATCGACGCGCTGAGTGAGGTCGCGGACCGGTGGGCGGAGCACGCCGTCGCCCTCCACACCTCGAACGGCTTCCCTGACCGGCAGCTCGAGCAGCTGGTCTGGCAGGCGGCCGTCGGCGCGTGGCCGATCGAGCGCGAGCGACTGCACGCCTACGTCGAGAAGGCCGCCCGTGAGGCCGGCGACTCGACCACCTGGACCGCACCGGACGAGACGTTCGAGGCCGCCCTGCATGCGGCGGTCGACGGACTGTACGACAGCCGTCGTGCGAACGCCGCGCTGCTCGACGCCGTCGCGGACGTCGAGGCGGCCGGATGGTCGAACAGTCTGGTCGCCAAGGCGATCCAGCTGACGATGCCGGGCGTGCCGGACGTGTACCAGGGCAGCGAGCTCTGGGATCGATCGCTCGTGGACCCCGACAACCGTCGCCCGGTCGACTACGCCGAGCGTCGCGCGGTGCTCGCCCGTCTCGACGACGGCTGGCTGCCGCCGGTCGACGCCGACGGAGCGGCGAAACTCCTCGTGACCAGTCGCCTGCTGCGCCTGCGACGGGAGCACCCGTCCCGGTTCGCCGAGTACACCCCCATCGGAGCTGACGGGCCGGCCGCCGACCACGTCGTCGCGTTCTCACGTGGTGGCGTGACCACGGTCGCGACCCGGCTCTCGCTCCGGCTCGCGGAGCACGGTGGCTGGAAGTCGACCACGGTCACGCTGCCGGAAGGCCGGCTCGTCGACGTGCTGACCGGCCGTGAGTTGCAGGGCGGCGAGGTCCGTCTCGCGGCGCTGCTGGAGCAGTATCCCGTCGCCGTCCTGACGCGGCCCGACGATGCAGCAGAGACAGGCGAGGAGTGAGTACGATGACGACCAGCACCACGAGTCCGGCTGACGGGTTCCGCGTCTGGGCACCTGCGGCCCAGCGCGTCGACCTCGTCCTGGACGGCGAGCAGCACCCGATGGACCGCGACGTCTCCGACGGGTGGTGGATCGCGCTCGACGGTGCCGAGCCACGTGCGGCGGTCGTCGACAGTGACTACCGTTACCTCGTCGACGGCGAGGGCCCGTTCGCCGACCCCCGCTCGCGTCGGCAGCCGGAGGGCGTCCACGGGCCGTCACGCGTCGTCGCGTCCGACCCCGTGCCGTGCGACGGGACCGGCTGGAGGGGTCGCTCGCTCATCGGTGCCGTGCTCTACGAGCTCCACATCGGCACCTTCACCGAGGCGGCCACCTTCGACGGGGCGATCGAACGCCTCGACGACCTGGTCGAGCTCGGCATCGACGCCGTCGAGGTCCTGCCGGTCAACGCGTTCAACGGCGTCTGGAACTGGGGCTACGACGGCGTCTTCTGGTCGGCGGTCCACGAGGCCTACGGCGGACCGGACGGCTACCGTCGCTTCGTCGCCGCGTGTCACGAGCGCGGGCTCGCCGTCATCCAGGACGTCGTGTACAACCACCTCGGCCCCTCCGGCAACGTCCTGCCGCGCTTCGGTCCGTACCTCGCGGACGGCGCCGGCAACACCTGGGGCGACAGCCTCAACCTCGACGGGCCGGACTCCGACGAGGTGCGTCGGTACATCATCGACAGCGCACTGCTGTGGTTCGAGCAGTATGGCGTCGACGGCCTGCGCCTCGATGCGGTTCACGCCCTGCACGACACCCGTGCGATCCACCTCCTCGAGGAAGTCGACGCCGCGGTCGATGCGCTCAGCGCCGACCTCGGCCGACCGTTCACGCTGATCGCCGAGTCGGATCTGAACGACCCGAAGCTCATCACGCCCCGGGGCCCCGGCGGTGCCGGCGGGTACGGTCTCGACGCGCAGTGGAGCGACGACTTCCACCACGCACTGCACGTGGCGCTCACCGGCGAGGTGTCCGGCTACTACGCCGACTTCGCGCCGCTCGGCGCGCTCGGCAAGGTCATGGAGGAGGGGTTCTTCCACAACGGCACCTGGTCGAGCTTCCGCAAGCGCCACCACGGCCGCCGCATCGACCTCGAACGGACGCCGAGTTGGCGGCTCGTCGTCTCCGACCAGAACCACGACCAGATCGGGAACCGGGCGACCGGTGACCGGCTGGCCGCGACCCTCGACGACGGCCAGCTCGCCATCGCCGCCGCCGTCACGCTGCTCGGACCGTTCACCCCGATGCTGTTCATGGGGGAGGAGTGGGCTGCCTCGACGCCCTGGCAGTTCTTCACCTCGCACCCGGAACCCGAGCTCGGTGAGGCGACCGCGAAGGGCCGGATCGCCGAGTTCGCGCGGATGGGGTGGAACGAGGACGACGTGCCGGATCCGCAGGATCCCGAGACCTACCGTCGGTCGGTGCTCGACTGGTCGGAGCGATCCGGTGGACGGCACGCGACGCTGCTGACCTGGTACCGACGGGTGATCGAGCTGCGACGGACGGTCCCGGCGTTCACCGATCCGGCCTTCGCCGACACGACGGCGATCGTCGACGAGGCGACCGGATCGTTCGTCCTGCGTCGAGGTTCGGCGACCCTGGCGGTCAACTTCGGGACGGAGCCGGTCGAGCTCGCACTGCGGGTCGGCGAACTCCTCGACAGCTTCGGTGAGGTCGTCACGACGGACGGGTCACTCCGGCTCGGTCCCCACGCGGTCGCGATCCTCCACCATTGACCTGCTGCCCTGCCCTTGGGCCAGCGCGGTGCGCTGACGCGAGCGCGGGTCTCAGGCGACGGGCAGGGTCGACGGCGTCGTGAACCAGACCGTGGTGTCGCCGTGGATGGTGCTGCCGTCGAAGGGTCCGCTCGCGACGAGCACGGCCGAGTCCGCGAGGGACGAGGGCACGGCGATGTCGTCGGCACCGGTGTTCGCGACGACCGTGACCGCGCCGTTGGTCAGCGCGAGGATGGTGTCGGGTGCCCCTTCGATCCAGGCGATCGAGCCGAGTCCCAGCGCATGCTCCCGGCGCAGGCGGAGCAGCGTACGGTACAGCTCCAGCGTCGAACCGGGGATGCCGGCCTGTGCGTCGCGCGAGTAGTCGTTCCAGTCGTCGGGCTGCGGCAGCCAGGATGCACCGGTGGTGTTGAAGCCGTATGCGGGGTGCCCGGCCTCCCACGGGATCGGCACGCGGCAACCGTCGCGGCCATACCGCTCGTGGTTCGTGCGGAACCACGTCGGGTCTTGTCGGGCGTCATCCGGCAGGTCGATGACCTCGGGGAGCCCGAGCTCCTCGCCCTGGTAGAGGTACGCTCCGCCGGGCAGGCTCAGCATGAGGGCGGTCGCCGCCCTGGCCCGCTGCAGCCCGAGTGCCCGATCCGGCTGGCCGGGGGTGTTCGGACCGACGCCGTAGCCCTGGGGGTTCTCCTCCGTGAGCGCGAGACGGGACGCGTGCCGGACGACGTCGTGGTTGGACAGCACCCACGTGCTCGGAGCGCCGACCTGCGCGAACGCCCGCAGCGACTCACCGATGACCGCCTTGAGGTCCGCGGCGTTCCACGGGGTCTCGAGGTACGGGAAGTTGAACGCCTGCTGCATCTCGTCGGGGCGCACCCAGAGGGCCATCTTGTCGAGCGGGTCGACCCAGGCCTCGGCGCAGAGCACGCGGTCGCCGTCGTACGTCGCGAGGAGCTCGTGCCAGTCGCGGTAGATCTCGTGCACGCCGTCCTGGCCCCAGTACGGCGCCGTCTCCGGCCACGAGGCGGGCCCCGTGCTGATGCCGGGTTCGAGTGCGACGCCCGCCGAGGCGCCACCCATGCTGCCGCCCTCGGCCGGTGGGGTGTAGTCGGGCAGTCCGTCGGCCTTGATCATGCCGTGCGCCACGTCCACACGGAACCCGTCGACGCCGCGGTCGAGCCAGAACCGGAGGATGTCGCGGAACTGCTCGCGGACCCACGGGTTCGTCCAGTCGAAGTCGGGCTGCGAGGAGTCGAAGATGTGCAGGTACCACTGGCCAGGCGTGCCGTCGGCCTCGGTGACGCGCGTCCAGGCCGGGCCGCCGAAGACGGACTCCCAGTTGTTGGGGGCGATCTCGCCGTGCTCGCCCTTGCCGTCGCGGAACATGTACCGGGCGCGCTCCGCCGAGCCCGGCCCGGCCGCAAGAGCCTCCTGGAACCAGCGGTGGGCGCTCGAGGAGTGGTTGGGGACGAGGTCGACGATGACGCGGATGCCGGCGGCGTGCGCAGCGGCGGTCATCGCGTCGAAGTCGGCGAGCGTCCCGAAGATGGGGTCGACGTCGCAGTAGTCGGCGACGTCGTAGCCGGCGTCCTTCTGCGGGCTCGTCATGAAGGGGGACAGCCAGATGGCATCGACGCCGAGCTCCTGCAGCGCGCCGAGGCGGGAGGTGATCCCGGGCAGGTCGCCGAGGCCGTCGCCGTTCGCGTCCGCGAAGGATCGCGGGTAGATCTGGTAGATGACGGCGGAGCGCCACCACTCCGAACCGAGGGTGGAGCCTCCTGCGGGGGAGGCATGCTGAGCTGCGGTCGCCGACGTGGTCGGGAGGGCGGAGTCCATGTCGCTACCCTAGGCCATTTCTGGAGCCTGTCGCCGCTCGTGGACTGGCCGACGCGCTGTCGCCAGGGCGGGCGCGCGGGTGTCGATTCGGACCGGATTCCCGGCCACCGACCCGCCCGCCCTGCTTAGAGTGGGGACATGACGACGGAATCGGACGGCTCGGCCCGCAGCACGGCGAAGCGCGTCGCCGCGCAGGCGGGAGGCATCGCCGGATCAGCGGCCCGGACGACGCGTGGCATCATCCGTCGGAATCCGACCGCGAACCGCGTGTATCGGGCAGGTGTCGGAGTCGTCGGCGGTGGCACCGTGGCCCTCGGCGTGGCCCTGATCCCGCTTCCCGGACCGGGCGCTCTCATCGCCGTCGGCGGGCTCGCCGTCCTCGCCTCGGAGTTCGAGGGAGCGAAGCAGGCCAGCACGAAGGCGAACGCCGCCGCCAAGAAGGGTGTCGCCGTCGCGAAGGACCTTCGGGCGAAGCGCCAGGCCAAGCAGGCTGCGAAGGTTGCCCGGGAGCACTGAACCTGCGGCGCACGGCGCCGACCGACGCGCGGGTACGGTGGACCGGTGGGAACATCGGCGAAGGGGAGTGGTGCCCGCCGGCCCGCACGACGGAAGACGGCCGTGCCAGGACGACGCACGGCCGGCGCAGTCCGCTCGAGCCGGAAGCCGCGCCCCCGACCGGCCGGCGCGCGCAACGGCTCCAGGCGACCGACCGCAGCCGCACGCCGGAACCGTCGGTCGAGCATCCGCGTCGGATGGCTCGCCGCCGGCGGTGCGGTCGCGATCGTCGGCCTCGCCGTCGTGATCGCCGCCGTCGTCTGGGGGCCGGAACTCGTCAATCGAGCTGAAGCGCGGGACTCGATCCTCGGAACCGCGCCCCACGCAGCCGTCGAGGGCCCCGGCATCCCGGCAGCGGGCTCGGCCGGAACAGCGCCGACGGCCGTCACCGACCGGGTGGACCGTGCTTGGTCGGCGGCCACGGCGCTCCGCCTCGGCATCCCCGAGCGGGCGATGGTCGCCTACGCCGGTGCGGCGCTCGCCGTCGCGGAGACGCAGCCGGGCTGCGGGATCGCCTGGAACACGCTGGCCGCGCTCGGCAGTGTCGAGTCCGGCCACGGCACGATCTTCGGCGGGGCGCTCGACGACGCCGGTCGGGCCGTTCCGCCCATCGTCGGCCCGGCGCTCACCGGCACCGAGTTCGATGCCGTGACCGACACGGACCGCGGTGCCTTCGACGGCGACGCCAGATGGGATCGCGCGGTGGGCCCGATGCAGTTCATCCCGTCCACCTGGCAGCGGTGGGGAGCGGACGGGAACGGCGACGGTGTCGCGGACCCGCAGCAGATCGACGACGCGGCGCTCGCCGCAGCGCACTACCTGTGTCACGGCGGCCGGGACCTCCGCATCGAGGCCGACTGGGTCGCGGCGATCGGCTCGTACAACGGGGCCGCGTCGTACCTGCAGAAGGTCGTCCACGCCGCGGACACCTTCGCCGCGAACTGATCCCGATCCGGTGTACGAAGCACCCCTCGCGGGATGCTAGTCTCTACTGGTGCCATTTCCGCGTGAGCGGTTTGGTTCGCGCTCCGATAGCTCAGTGGTAGAGCACTTCCTTGGTAAGGAAGAGGTCGCGGGTTCAAGTCCCGCTCGGGGCTCGTTCTCTCCGTCACTGCTCTCGCCGGCATACGGAGAGACGTGGCAGGGTAGCTCAGTTGGTGAGAGCGCACGACTCATAATCGTGAGGTCGAGAGTTCGAATCTCTCTCCTGCTACCACAGCAGCAGTTCACGAGAGAAGCACCGGAGATGTCTCCGGTGCTTTTCTGTTGGCCCGGGGCGTTCGCTGCATCCCGCACGACACTCCAGAAGGTCGGGGCCTCATCGTCGCCGGCGTCAGGCACTCAACCGCCCGAGGTTGCGAACGTCGTGATGGGCGAGCCGTTGGCCTCGCAGGCGTCTCGCATGTCGTTCTGGAGTCCTGTGAACTCATCGGTCGTCGAATCGAACGGTGCCCCAGACGGCAGCGCCTCACGAGCCGCCATGTCGTCAGTCAGCGCCCTGAGCTCGTCCTGAAAGCCCCAATCGCGGAACCTGCGTATGCCGTCGAGATCCGTCTTGGCCAGGTTGGTCATGGCAACCCACTCTGCCTCCGTGATGCGGCCCGCCCTGAAGTCCGAGTCTGCGCTCTGGAGGTTCGCGAAGATGACGGACACGGCGCCGCAGGTCGTAGCCGCCGCTATTGCCGAGCTGGATCCGCCTGCCGTGGCGGTCTGCTCAGGGGACGACGATGATGTACAGCCGACGATGCTGACGCCGAGGGCGACAACTGTGGACACGACGGCGAGGCGTCGGACGGACGGTGTGATCACGATTCCCCCTGCTGTGATGCGGCCTCGCCGTGCGGGCGGGGACGTGTGCAATCAGCCTGCCCGCCATGCGGCGATGATGCAATCGAGGCTACTGGTTCTCGGCGACACACCCACGGTTCTTCACATCGTTCGCGATGCCGGTCGAGTCACCCTCCAGCGCCGGAATCAGCGGCGATGGCTTGAACCACCTCGTCATCGGAGTTCATCGACCAAGCCGAGGTTCGCCCCGGGGCCGCAGATCGTCGGATGGAGAGAGCTGTCCATCGTCGCAGCGTCCGCGCCGACGCCATCCTCTGCCACACTCGAGGCATGGAAAGCGCACCGATCATGGCCTGGACCCTGCAGAACGAGATTCCGATCCCCGCGGATGTGACGCAGCTGCTCGTGCAGGGCGAGCAAGCCGTTGCAGCGTTCAAGACGTTTCGCGATTCCGCAGTCTTCACGACGAAGCGCCTCATCGTGCGCGATGCTCAGGGCATCTCCGGTAAGAAGGTCGAGATCTACTCCTTGCCGTACAGCTCGATCAACATGTGGTCATCGGAGAACGCCGGAACGCTCGACTGGAATTCCGAGATCGAGCTCTGGACCCGGGCCGGGCACATCAAGGTGAAGCTCGCGAAGGGCGTGGACGTCCGCCGTTTGGACAGCCTCATCGCTTGGGCGGTCCTGCAGGCCCACTAGCTGATCGCATCGGCGGAGGAGCGGGCTGTCTCATCGCTCCCAGACGCGGTGGTGGGCGGGTATGAAGGCGGTCGTCTCCCATCGCCGACCCTCTCGGTCGATCCATCGACCTCCGACGTGGTCATCGTGACCGCGATGGACCGCAGAGGTCGGAGCCGATCCGGGTTGCGTCAGGCGGCGTCCAGCTCGGCCGGGCGCGCCCCGCGCAGTGCTGGGCAGTGCTCCGGCGTCGGGTGGAGGGTGATGTCGATGACCGTTTCCAAACGGGCGCGCGCTGCTTCGAGGTCGGCCATCTGCGCGGTGATACGGTCGCGTTCGGTCCGGAGCAGCGCGAGCGACTCAGGCGTCGCGACGCCCGCATCGACGCAGGGGAGCAGCTGGACGATCGTGCGGCTCGGCAGCCCGGCGGCGAAGAGCTGCTGCACGAGCTCGACGCGTTCCACGGCCGCTCGTTCATAGGTCCGCTGCCCGCTCGTCGTTCGGGTGGCGGTGAGCAGCCCCTGCTCCTCGTAGTAGCGGAGCGAGCGGACGCTCACCCCGGTCCGAGCCGCGAGATCTCCGATGCGCATCGAGCTTCCGTTCCTGGCTTGCACCTGACATTGATGTGAGGTCTTAGCCTAACCAGGCTGCTGCGGGATCGCCCCGCACGCGGAAGGGAATCATGGACATCGCAGGATCCGTCGCACTCGTCACCGGCTCGAACCGGGGCATCGGACGCAGATTCGTCGTGCAGCTGCTCGAGCGCGGGGCCTCGAAGGTGTACGCCACCGCGCGGCGCCCGGAACTCGTCGACATCCCGGGCGTGGAAGTGCTGCAGCTCGACATCACCGATCAGGCGTCCGTCGCTGCGGCTGCCGAGATCGCGACCGACGTCACGTTGCTCGTCAACAACGCCGGGATCGCCACGCAGGGCTCGATGCTGACCGGCGACCTCGCGGACGCTCGGCGGGAGATGGACACGCACTACTGGGGCAACCTCGCCATGGTGCGTGCGTTCGCGCCGGTGATCGAGGCGAACGGTGGAGGGACGATCGTCAACGTGCTCTCCGCCCTGAGCTGGTTCGCCCACCCCGGCTCCGGCGGATACGCCGCGGCCAAGGCGGCGGAGTGGAACATGACGAACGCGGTCCGTCTGGAGCTCGCGCCGAAGGGTGTCACGGTACAGGGGCTCCACCTCGGGGCCGCCGACACCGACATCATGGCCGGCTATGACGGCCCGATGGTCGACCCGGCGGACGTCGCACGGGCCAGCCTCGACGGCGTCGCGTCCGGCGCTTCCGAGGTCGTCGTCGATGAGTGGAGTGCCATGGTCAAGGCCTCGCTCGCCCACGGCCCTGACGCGTTCTACGCGCAGTTCGCCTGAGCATCGATGCCGCACGCCGCACTCCGGGCGTGGTCGGTGCAGAATGGAGGAAGCCCCCGAACAGTTACGGTCTGCTCGGGGGCTTCCTCGTGCCGGCGTGGACTACCGCGCGGCGGCGACGAGGTCGGCGATGCGCTGGCCTCGGGCGTTCGCCTCGGCAACGAGGGTCTTCACCTGGTCTTCGGTCAGGCCGGTGACCTGGCCGTAGGCCTTCGTGTTGGCGGCGATGGAGAACCCCTGCGCGCCGCCGGGTGAGGTGTACATCGTTCCGAACGTCTCGGTGACGAGCGCGATGGTGCCGGCCGGCACGCTGATGATCTTGGGCATGTCTGACTCCTTGAGCGGGTGTCCCGGGTCGTCGCCGTCCAGGCGAGCGTTGATGAACGGATACGGATCCGTGGTGACGCCGAGGTCGGCGTTGTTCCACGTGCCGTCCGCGGTGAAGGTGATGGTGAGATGCAGATGGGCTCCGCGTGAAGCGGATCCGGTGTTCCCGACGACACCGACGGGTTCACCGCGGGCGATCGCCATGCCGACCTGATGAGGTGAGGTGCCCGCCAGGTGCGAGTAGCCCGAGTACATGCCGTCGGGGTGAGCGATGACGAGGACGTTGCCGAGGGCGTCGCTCCAGCGGTTCGCGGAGACGACGCCGGCTGCGACCGCCGGGATCGTGGCCCCGGCGCCGGGTTGGTAGTCCAGCCCGCGGTGCGGTTGGGTCCGCCCGCCGGCCATCGATCCCCAGCCGTCGGCCAGATCCATCTGCGGGAACGGGTGTTGATAGCGGAGGACCATGTGGCTCCTTTCGTGGCGCGGAGGGTGGGCCCCCGAGCAGTTACGGTCTGCTCGGAGGCCCTCCTCCGTTGCCGGTCAGTGGTGACTCGCGGTCACCGCTGCGCTACGCCTGGTTCGACGTGAGCTCCCGGATGGTGGTGTAGAACTGGTCGCCCGTGAGGTTCACGTACGGCCCGTAGGTCGGCACCAGCGCGTCGTAGACGACGGGTGCTGCGATGTAGCGGACGTAGCCGGGGCCGACGAGCGCGATGGCGCCGAAGGTCTGCTTGCCCTGCCAGACGTAGCCGGACTGTCCCTGACGGATGATCTTCACGAGTTGTTCTCCTGTGTTTGTGGATGGGTTCGCGGAGCCGAAGTAGCTCCACGGGTTCTGGCGGCTGCCAGAGGGGTCGAGCAGGTGACGGTGGAGGTGCTGAGGCACGCCTCCCGTGTTGCCCGAATAGGCGATGATGTCGCCCTGGTTGAAGTGCTGACCGTTGCTCCCGACGTATCGGTCGAGGTGCGAGAACACATCGGCCCATCCGGGGTTCTGGTCGTGGTTGAAGCGGCACGAGTTGCCCGCTGATCCGTCGTTCGGAACCCAGTTCATGGTTCCGGGCGTGGGTGCGAGCACCGGGGTGCGCACGTCGGCGACGAGGTCGACCCCACCGCGGCCGGTCCGGTCGAGGTGGTGCTGCCAGGACACGTAGGGATCGCGGTTGTCGTCCGCGATCACCGTGGACGGGCCGTTCAGCACGTAGTTGTTGAGCGCCACTCTGCCTCCAATCTGTTGTTTCGTGGAGGAAGTGTCCTCCGACATTCGAACGTGTGTTCGAGAGAGACTCTACGACCATCTCATCGTCTTGTCCAGTTCATTTTGCCTTTTCTTGCTGTAATTCTTTCTTCAGTGGCAGATTCTGCGTCGGAATCGAGTCGCGCATGGCGCGGTGTCGATCCCGCTCTCAGTCTCGTCAGGAAGCCGTTCACGCCGGGGATCGCCATGATCCGGGCCAGTGCTGCGGCGATCGCGGCCGTCGTGGCCACTGCTGCCGCCGCCCAGGCGTAGACGTCGTCCGGGAGGAGTTCCCGGATCGCCTCCAGGAGCTGTGGCGCGATGATGCTCGCGGTGGTGATACAGGCCACTGAACTCAGGATCACGGCCGCGGTCGTCTGGATCACCGTGCGGATGATCCGCTGTGCCGGAAACGGGACGGGTGGTGGAGTCGGTGATGTGGGTGGTTGGTCCGGAGTGGTCCGGCGTTCGGTCATGGTGCCTCCTCAGGCGTCGTGGGTGGTGATGGACAACCTGGATGGTTTCCAGAAGTTGTCTCATCTGGCATCATTCAGGTCGGAGGTGACACTATAGAGCGCATAGGACAGGTTTTCTGCCGCTCACGACAGGGTTTCTGGCTACGATCGAAGCGTGAACGCAGCAGAGGCGATGGTCAATCAGGCGTTGGCGGACGAACTCGTCGCCGCCTACAAGCGGCGACGCATGAATCAGCGCGCCCTGGCCGAGGCGACGGGGATGAGCCCGACGACGCTGCAACGTGTCCTCGCCGGTCGCAGCGAGATCAGCGGCCCGACCTTCGTCACGCTCTGCGCGGCGACCGGCGCCGATCCGGTGCGCCTCCTGGCCGACGCGCTGCAAGCGGTCGGGGGGATGAGTCGGATCGAGGCCGAACTGCAGGCGAGCGACGACGAGCGCGTGGCTCCGGTGTCGGACACCACTGCTACGAATGACGAGCTGGATCGCAGACGCCGGCAGCGGGAAGCTGCGTCGTGGACGACGGAGCAGTTGGAGGGGGAACGTGGGGCGGCAATCACCGATGGAGAACTGGAGCAACCCGAGCCGGAAGCCCCGTGAGCGTGGGCGCGCCTACGACCCGTATGCGCATGCGGAGGAGCTCGGTCTCGCCGTGATCTTCCGGCCGCTGCGGGTGTCCCACGAGCGCTGGCTGCCGTCCGCGCACACGATCGTCATCCAGGAGTCGCTCCGGTCCGTCCACCGGCGGAACGCGCTCGCCCACGGCATCGCGCACTGCGTGCTCGGCCACGAGGACGACCGACCGAAGCACGAGGTGCAGGCCGACCGCTTCGCCGCGTCGAACCTCATCGACCTCGACGAGTTCCGGGCCATCGCGCGTTGGGCTCCGGACCTCGAGCATCTCGTCGCGGAACTCGGCGTCACGAAGCGCTTGGCGCGGGCATTCGTCGCGCAGCACGCGGATCTGTCCCAGCACGCGGATCTCGCGTAGCGGCGCGCGCATACTGGGACCATGACCGACGAAGCCGCACCGGACCCGACGCCTGCGGCAGCCGTGGACGACGACGTCCTGGAGTCGACGATGCTCGACCTGCTGGGGAAGCGGGCCGCGACCTCGTCCATCTGTCCGTCCGACGTGGCCCGAGCCGTCGGTGGCGACGACTGGCGAGCGCTGATGGAGGACACCCGCCGGGTCGCCTGGCGCCTGGTCGACGAGGGCCGGGTGCTGATCACGCAGGGTGACGAGGCGGTCGACCGCGCGACGGTCCGCGGCCCCATCCGGATCCGATGGGTCAAGGACGCCGACGCCGAGTCGTGCGCTCCCCGTCGTCCTGAGACCGGAGGAGCTCGGTCCGACGCCGGTTAGGCTGGAGACATGACCATCGCCCTCATCCGTCACGGACAGACCGCCTGGAACTTCGAACGACGGCTGCAGGGCACGACGGACATCCCCCTGAACGACACCGGGCGGGAGCAGGCGGCCACGGTCGCCCCTCGGCTCACCGGCACCTGGGACGTCGTCGTCAGCTCCCCACTCGGGCGCGCACGCGAGACCGCGCAGATCATCGCTGATGCGCTGGGTCTCGAGCTCGGACCCACCTACCCGGACGTGGTCGAGCGCCACTACGGCGACGCCGAGGGCGCGACAGCCCAGATGGTCCTCGAGAACTGGCCCGACCACCAGTACCCGAACCTCGAGACCGAGGAGTCGGTCATCGAGCGCGGACTGCGTGGCATCGACGCCATCGCACGCGACTTCCCCGGGCAGAACGTCCTCGTCGTGAGCCACGGCACGCTCATCCGGCTCACCCTCAGCCACCTCTCCGGCACGACGGTCCCACCGCTGGAGAACTGCTCCGTGTCGGTCATCGAGGCGACGGACTCCGGTTGGTCACTCCTGGACGCCGGTACCGCTCGCACGACGCCCTCGCTCGAGACGGCGCTGTCCGGCTCCAGCGCGCAGTGAGCGGAAGCGACCCGACCGGCCGTCCGGTTCGCTCCCCGTCGGGCATCGCCTGGCTCATCGGCATCGGGTTGACCGCAGGATTCCTCTCCGGGCTGTTCGGGGTCGGCGGCGGCATCCTCATCGTCCCGGCCGTCGTCTTCCTCCTCGGCTTCGGCCAGCGGCTCGCCGCGGGGACGTCACTCGCGGCGATCGTCCCGACCTCGCTCGTCGGCGTCGTGTCGTACGCGGTGAACGGCACCGTCGACTGGGTGGCGGCGATCCTCCTGGCGATCGGCGCGATCGCCGGCGCACAACTCGGCAGCTACCTCCTCTCCAAGCTCCCCAAGAGGGCGCTCCAGTGGGGCTTCATCGGCTTCCTGCTCGTCGTGGTGGTCTCGCTGTTCCTGATCGTCCCGTCCCGCACGGCGGAGATCGATCTGCACGTCGGCTCGATCATCGGCCTCATCGTGCTCGGCTTCCTGACCGGCGTCCTGTCGGGGCTGCTCGGCATCGGCGGCGGGGTCGTCGTCGTGCCGATGCTCATCCTCCTGTTCGGCGCGAGCGACCTCATCGCCAAGGGCACCTCGCTGCTCATGATGGTGCCGACCGCGATCTCCGGCACCATCGGCAACGTCCGGCGAGGCAACGTCGACCTCACGGCCGCAGCCATCATCGGCATCGCCGCGTGCACGACCACCGCCCTCGGCGCCATCGTCGCGTCGGTCGTCCCGCCGTTCGTCGGCAACCTGCTCTTCGCGGCGTTCCTCGTGGTCATCGCCATCCGCATGGTGTTCCAGGCGCTCAAACGCTCCTGACCGACCGCTGCCGGTCCATCCGTGCCCGGCCTCCCGGCCGGGGCAGCGGGTAGGCTGGAGGGCGTGTCAGTGAACCCAGAGCTCGCCGGACGGGTCTTCCCGCCCGTCGCCCCGTACCTGGTCGGACGCGAGAAGATCCGCGAGTTCTCGCGGGCGGTCTTCGCGACGAACCCGATCAACCTCGACCCGGAGGCGGCCCGCGCCGCAGGATACGCCGACGTCGTGGCGCCGCCCACCTTCCCCGTCGTCGTCCAGGAGCACACGCTCCAGCAACTGCTCGCCGCACCCGACGCGGGTATCGACTTCAGCCGGGTGGTCCACGGCGACCAGCGCTTCGTGCACCACCGTCCGATCGTCGCCGGTGACGAGCTCACCGCGCAGCTGACCGTCACCGCGGTGAAGTCCCTGGGCGGCCACTCGATGGTGACGTGCGACTCGGTCATGACCGATGCCGCCGGCGAGCCGGTGGTCACCGCGACCTCGACGCTCGTGGTGCGAGGAGACGAAGGATGAGCGACGTGCAGCAGACCCCGACCATGCCGGCCGTCGGAGACGTCGTCGCGGAGCGGACCGTCCACCTGACGCGCGACGCCCTCGTGCGGTACGCCGGAGCCTCCGGAGACTTCAACCCCATCCACTACCGCGACGACGTCGCCGCGTCCGTCGGGCTGCCGGGCGTGCTCGCCCACGGCATGCTGACGATGGGGATCGCGGCCCAGCCGGTCGTCGACTGGGTCGGCGACCCCGGACGGGTGCTCGAATACCAGGTGCGGTTCACTCGACCGGTCGTCGTCGACCCCGAGACCGGCGCCGACCTCCAGATCCTCGGCAAGGTCGGCAAGGTCGACGAGGAAGCGCGTACCGCGCGCGTCGACCTCACCGTCACCTACGCCGAGCAGACGGTGCTCGGCAAGGCGCAGCTCGTCATCAGCTTCGCCTGACCCGGAGGACCATGAACGACGCCATCCGTCTGAGCGAGCTCACCACCCTCGGGGTCGGTGGGTCGGCCGCGGGCTTCGTGGAATGCGCGAGCGAGGCCGAGCTGATCGAGGCCGTGCTCGACGTCTGGAACACCGACCAGCCGTGGCTGTTGCTCGGCGGCGGATCGAATCTGCTGATCGGCGACGAGCCCCTCGACGCGACCGTCATCCGGGCGGCGAACCGCGGCATCGAACGCCTCGACGCTCCGTCCGGTCGGGTCCGCCTGCGGGTGCAGGCCGGTGAGGACTGGGACGCGCTCGTCGCCTTCACCGTGGAGCACGGCTGGGCGGGTATCGAGGCGCTCTCCGGCATCCCGGGATCCTGCGGGGCCGCGCCCGTGCAGAACATCGGCGCCTACGGGCAGGAGATCGTGTCGTCGCTCGTCGCCGTCGACCTGCTCGACGAGGAGTCGCAGACCGTCGAGCGAGTTCCGACCGCGGAGCTCGGGCTCGGCTACCGAACGTCGGTCTTGAAGCGTCACGGTGGCGGAGAGCCTGAGCGCTCCGGTGTGGTCGTGGCGATCATCATCGACCTCGACGACGTCGGCGCCGACGGGCTGGCCGCACCGATCGCCTACCAGCAGCTCGCCTTCGCGCTCGGCGTGGAGGTCGGCGAGCAGGTGCGCCTGGCCCAGGTGCGCACGACCGTGCTCGCGCTCCGGGCGTCGAAGGGCATGGTGCTCGATCCCGACGACCCCGACACCGCCAGCGCGGGGTCGTTCTTCACGAACCCGATCGTGTCCGAGCACGTCGCCCGGTCGCTGCCGGGCGACGCCCCGTGGTGGCCGGTGGACCCACCGGCCGACGACGACACCGAGTACGTCTTCCCGCTCGGGGACGTCGTCAATCCGCCGCGTCCGGCCCCCGTGGAACGCCTGGCGAAGCTCTCGGCCGCCTGGCTGATCGAGCGCGCGGGTGTCCGTCGCGGGTTCGCGCTCCCCGGATCGCACGCTGCGGTCTCCACGAAGCACACCCTCGCGCTCACGAACCGTGGGGGAGCGACCGCGACGGAGATCGCGGAACTCGCCCGCTTCGTGCAGGCACGCGTCCACGCCGAGTTCGGCGTCCTCCTGCAGCCCGAGCCCGTGGTGGTCGGCGTCACGATCTGACGTTGATGCGAGGCCCGCTCGCCCGGAGACGAGCGAGCGGACCTCGGGTCAGGACGCGAAGAGGCGCTGGAGACGCTGGACGCCCTCGAGGAGCTGGTCGTCGCCGAGCGCGTAGCTGAAGCGCAGGTAGCCGGACGGTCCGAACGCCTCGCCGGGCACGGCCGCGACCTCGGCTTGTTCGAGCATGAGGTCGGCCAACTCGAGCGAGGTCGTCGGGGTGACCCCGCCGAAGGTCCGCCCGAGCAACGCCGAGACGTCGGGGTACACGTAGAACGCACCCTGCGGGGTCGGCGTCTGGAAGCCGTCGATCTTGTTCAGCTCGCCGACGATGAGCTTGCGGCGGCGGTCGAAGGCCTCGCGCATCGTCTCGGCGGCGTCCTGCGGGCCGGTCAGTGCCGCGATCGCCGCACGCTGCGCGATGTTGTTCACGTTGCCGGAGAGGTGCGACTGGAGGTTGCCGAGCGCCTTGATCGCGTCCGACGGTCCGACGGTCCACCCGACGCGCCAGCCCGTCATCGCGTAGGTCTTGGCGACGCCGTTGACGAGGAGCGTCTGCTCGGCGAGCTCGGGGACCGCCTCGACGATGGAGATCGCCTTCACCGCCTCGCCGCTGTCGCCGGCCGAGTAGGTGAGGTTCTGGTAGATCTCGTCGGAGATCACCCAGATGCCGTGCTCGAGCGCCCACTCGCCGATCGCCTTCGTCTGCTCGGGGGAGTAGACGGAGCCGGTCGGGTTCGACGGCGAGACGAAGAGGAGGACTTTGGTGCGCGGGGTGCGAGCCGCCTCGAGCTGCTCGACCGTGACCTGGTAGTTCTGCGAGGCGTCGGCGAAGACCTCGACCGCGACACCGTCGGCGAGCGCGATGGCCTCGGGGTAGGTGGTCCAGAACGGCGTCGGCACGATGACCTCGTCGCCCGGGTTCAGCAGGACCTGGAACGCCTCGTACACCGACTGCTTGCCGCCGTTGGTGACGATGACCCGGCTCGGGTCGACCTCGAGACCGGAGTCGCGGAGCGTCTTCTCCGCGATGGCGGCGCGGAGGTCGGGCAAGCCGGCCGCCGGGGTGTACCGGTGCGCCTTCGGGTCGCGGGCGGCGACGAGCGCCGCCTCGACGATGTGCTCGGGTGTCGGGAAGTCCGGCTCGCCCGCCGCGTAGGAGATCACGGGCCGGCCTTGCGCCTGCAGCGCCTTCGCCTTGGCGTCCACCTTCAGCGTGGCGGACTCGGCGATCGCTGAGATCTTCGTGGACAGGCGGGGCGTGGGAGTCGATTCAGGCACGAGTCCGAGCGTACCGAACCCGGTGTCGAGAGGACAGTATGTGTCCGACCTCGCGTGCAGCGAGGTGAGGCACCTCGTCGCCCGGTCCATCGGGGAACGACGACGTGCCTCACCTCGGTCCTCATGCGGGGTCGACGAGGTACCGCGTGTACGCCGGGACGGTGAGGAAGGTCGGGAACTCGTCGCGCAGTGCCACCTCGCGGAACAGCTCGGCGGCGTCGTCGAAGCGGTCGTCCGCGGTGCGGGGGAGCGAGGCGAGCAGCTCGTCGAGGAGGCCTTCGACCCGCTCACGGGTGATCGGACGGCCGTCGTCGGTCGCGACGTCCTGGTGGATCCACTGCCAGACCTGCGATCGACTGATCTCCGCCGTCGCCGCGTCCTCCATCAGTCCGTCGATGGCCGCGGCGCCGAGCCCGCGGAGCCAGGAGTCGAGGTAGCGGACGGCGATCGACACGTTGTCGCGGAGACCGACGTCCGTGACCGCGCGACCGATGCGGACGTCGAGGAGCTGCGACGGTGTCACCGACACGTCCTCACGCAGACGGTCGAGCTGATTCGGACGATCACCGAGGACCGCGTCGAACTCGGCCCTGGCGGTCTCGATGAGATCCGGGTGCGCCACCCAGGTCCCGTCGAAGCCGTCGCCGGCCTCACGACGCTTGTCGGCCGAGACCTTCTCGATCGCGCGCGCCGTCGCCTCCGGATCGCGCCGGTTCGGGATGAACGCGGACATCCCGCCGATCGCGTGCGCACCGCGGCGGTGACACGTCTGCACGAGGAGTTCCGTGTAGGCCCGCATGAACGGCACCGTCATCGTCACCTCGCTGCGGTCGGGCAGGACGAACCGGGCACCGCGCCCCCGGTAGTTCTTGATGATCGAGAAGATGTAGTCCCACCGACCGGCGTTGAGACCGGCGCAGTGATCGCGGAGCGCGTACAGGATCTCGTCCATCTCGAACGCCGCCGGCAGCGTCTCGATGAGCACGGTGGCGCGGATCGTCCCATGGTCGAGACGCAGACGCTCCTCGGTGAACGTGAAGACGTCGTCCCAGAGCTGCGCCTCCTCGCTCGACTCCAACTTCGGGAGGTAGAAGTACGGCCCGCGGCCGGCGTCGATGAGCGCTCGGGCGTTGTGGAAGACGTAGAGGCCGTAGTCGACGAGGCTCCCGGAGGCCGCCATCGCCGCCCCGGAGCGGTCGATGAACCGCAGGTGCTTCTCCACGAGGTGCCAGCCGCGCGGGCGCATGACGATCGTCGGCGTCTCCGTCGCGGTGACGCGGTACACCTTCCCAGCCTCGTTCGTGAACGCCAGCTCGCCGCGGACGGCGTCACGCAGCGAGAGCTGACCGCCGATGACGTTGGCCCACGTCGGGCTCGTCGCGTCCTCCTGGTCGGCAAGCCAGACGTTCGCGCCGGAGTTGAGGGCGTTGATCGTCATCTTCGGATCGGTGGGGCCGGTGATCTCGACCCGGCGGTCCTCGAGACCGGGCCCGGCGCCGGCGACGCGCCAGGAGCGGTCCTCCCGGATCGCCGCGGTGTCATCGCGGAACCGCGGGTCGCGGCCGTTCCCGATCTCGAAGCGTCGGCGCATGCGCTCGGCGAGGCGGTCGTGCCGCGCACCCGCGAACCGCTGGTGCAGGTCCGCGAGGAAGACGAGGGCGTCGGGGGTGAGGATCTCCTTGTACCGGTCACCGAGACGACCGACGACCTCGATGGCGGGGCCCGTGCGCTGCGGGGGCACCGGCGCGGTGGTGGGTGTGGACGGGGAAGCGAGCATGGTGTTCATGGGGTGACTCCGTTTCGGATGGTCGTGCGTCGGATGGGCCCGTCGAGCGGTCCCTGAGCTTGTCGAAGGGCGGGGCTTATATGGATCAGTGGAACTGCTGTTCCTCGGTCGAGCCGGCGAGGGCGAGGGTGGCGCTGTCGGGGTTCAGGGCGGTCGCGACCAGGTCGAAGTAGCCGGTACCGACTTCCCGCTGGTGCCTGGTGGCGGTGTAGCCGCTGGACTCTGCGGCGAACTCGGCCTCCTGGAGGTCGACGTACGCGCTCATCGCCCGCTCCCGGTAGTCGCTCGCCAGGGTGAACATCGAGTGGTTCAACGCGTGGAAGCCGGCGAGGGTGATGAACTGGAACGCGTACCCCATGGCGGCGAGCTCACGCTGGAAGGACGCGATCTGCGCATCGTCGAGGTGCGACTTCCAGTTGAACGACGGTGAACAGTTGTAGGCGAGCAGCTTGCCCGGGAACCGCTCGTGGACGGCCTCGGCGAACCGTCGGGCGAGGTCGAGGTCGGGTTCCGCCGACTCGACCCAGAGCAGGTCGGCGTACTCCGCGTAGGCGAGTCCTCGCGCGAGCACCGGACCGATGCCGTTCTCCACCTCGTAGAAGCCCTCCGGGGTCCGGTTCCCGTTCAGGAACGGGAGGTCGCGCTCGTCGATGTCGCTCGTGATGAGCGTGGCGGCCAGTGCATCGGTGCGGGCGATAACGATGGTCGTGACACCGGCGACGTCCGCCGCCAGCCGGGCCGCATTGAGCGTCCGGATGTGCTGGCCCGTCGGCACCAGTACCTTGCCGCCCATGTGGCCGCACTTCTTCTCACTGGCGAGCTGGTCCTCCCAGTGGACGCCTGCGGCGCCCGCCTGGATCATGCCGGCCATGAGTTCGTAGGCGTTGAGCGGTCCACCGAAGCCGGCCTCGGCGTCGGCGACGATCGGCGCGAGCCAGTCGATCGCCTCGCGTCCCGGGTCCTCCCCGACGGCCCGCTCGGCGAAGTCGATCTGCTCGGCCCGGAGCAGCGCGTTGTTGATCCGCCGGACGACCGCCGGAACCGAGTTCGCCGGGTAGAGGCTCTGATCGGGATAGGTCTGCCCGGAGAGGTTCGCATCGGCGGCGACCTGCCAGCCGGAGAGGTAGATCGCCTGCAGGCCGGCCCGGACCTGCTGCACGGCCTGGTTGCCGGTCAGCGCGCCGAGGGCGGGCACCCACTCTTCGGTGTGGAGGAGGTTCCACAGTCGCTCCGCTCCTCGGCGGGCGAGTGTCGGTTCCTCCCGGACACCGCCGCGCAGGCGGACGACGTCCTCGGCGGTGTAGTCGCGGCGGACCCCGTCCCAGCGCGGGTCGGTGTCCCACTCGCGCTGCAGTTCCTCGGCCGTCTGCGTCTGGTCGCCGGCGCGGAGGGGCGTGCGGTGGTCGGTCGGTCGGGTGGCTTCGTTGCTCACGATGACTCCTGTGGTGTCGAGGTCGGTGGGGCGGGTCGTGCTCTGGGAACGATCCTGCGCTCGCCGCAACCCCGACGGACGTCATCCGTGGACAGAAGAACGGCCGACCTTCTGTTTGCCGGAACAACCGGCGCGTGTGAGCATGATCACCATGACCAGCACCGCCGCTGCTCCACCCGCCTCAGCCACCCCTAGTGATGGACCTGCTCCGCACGCGGACGCCCTCGTCCTCGGTCGCCGGATCCGCGATGCCCGGTCTCGCGCAGGCCTCACGCTCGACGAGCTCGCGCAGGCGATCGACCGAGCACCGTCCCAGGCGTCGGCGATCGAGAACGGGCATCGGGAGCCGAGCCTGTCGATGCTCCGCGTCATCGCCGCCGCCCTCGGCACCACCGTCGACGACCTGCTCCGTGACGAACCGCCGAGTGACCGGGCCGCGCTCGAGATCGCCGTCGAGCGTGCTCAGCGGGGCCCCGTCTTCTCCGCCCTCGGGATCGCGCCCATCCGGGTCTCGAAAGGCACCGCGGACGAGACGCTGCGCACCGTGCTGGCGCTGCACGATGAGGTCGCCCGCCTGCATCGGGAGCGCGCGGCGACGCCCGAAGAGGCACGCCGGGCCAACGCGGTCCTCCGGGCGGACATGCGGGCGGCCGACAACCATTTCCCCGAGCTCGAGGCCGTCGCGAAAGGGCTGCTCGACGCCGTCGGCTACACCGGAGGGCCGGTCTCGCAGCAGACGGTCGCGGAGATGGCGCAGCACCTCGGGTTCTCGCTCCACTACGTCGGCGACCTGCCGCACTCGACGCGCTCGGTCACCGACCGGCGCAACGGTCGGATCTACCTGCCGACCGAACCCTCGATGTCCCGTGATTCGCGATCACCCATCCTCCAGGCGTTCGCCAGTCACCTGTGCGGACACGAGGAGCCGGGAAACTACGCGGACTTTCTGCGGCAGCGCGTCGAGACCAACTACCTGACGGCGGCCATACTCCTGCCCGAGCGCGACGCCGTGCGCGTCCTCGGTGAGGCGAAACAGCTCCGGCGCATCTCGATGGAGGACCTGCGCGACGCGTTCGCGGTGTCGTACGAGACCGCCGCGCACCGCTTCACAAACCTCGCGACGAGGCACCTCGGACTCCCGGTGCACTTCATGAAGGTGCACGAGTCGGGGACGATCATCAAGGCGTACGAGAACGACGGGGTCACGTTCCCGTCCGACGTCCTCGGAGCGGTAGAGGGCTCGCTCGTCTGCCGCAACTGGACGGCCAGGACCGTCTTCGACGTCGAGGACCGTTTCAGTCCCTGGTATCAGTACACGGACATGGACACGGGCACCTTCTGGTGCACCTCGCGTATCGAGAAGGCCAAGGAGGGCGAGTACTCGGTCAGCGTCGGCGTCCCGTTCGCGCACGTGAAGTGGTTCCGCGGACGCGAGACGCCGCACCGGTCCACCTCGAGCTGCCCCGACGAGCGATGCTGTCGTCGGGCGTCACCGGAGCTCGCCGAACGATGGGAGGGGAAAGCCTGGCCGGCGGCGCGGACGCCGACGAGTCTGCTGGCGGCGCTGCCGACCGGATCCTTCCCGGGGGTCGACTCCGTCGAGGTCTACGAGTTCCTCGAGTCGCACGCGCCACGGGCGGACTGAGGTGAGGCACCTCGTCGGCCGACGTGGTGTCGAGCCACGAGGTGCCTCACCTGAGCGTGATCAGCTCGCGAGGCGCGGGTAGTCGGTGTAGCCCTCGGCGCCCGGGCCGTAGAAGGTGGCCGGGTTCGGCGTGTTCTCCTCGTGCTCGCCCGCCCAGCGCTCGACGAGGTCGGGGTTCGCGATGGCGAGACGCCCGACGGCGACGGCGTCGGCGTGCGCGTGCTCGACGAGGGCGATCGCCTCGTCGCGCGTCGTGACGGTGCCGAAGCCGCTGTTGACGACGAGCTTGCCGCCGAAGTGACCGCGCAGGTCCTGGACGAGCGCACCGGCCGGGTCCTCGTGGAGGATGCTGAGGTAGGCGAGGCCGAGCGGTGCCAGGGCGTCGAGCAGGGCCTCGTAGGTCGCGCGGACGTCGGCCTCGTCGGTCTCCGCCGTGTCACCGGCACCGTTCATCGGGGAGATGCGGATGCCGACGCGCGCTGCACCGACCGCCTCCGCGACCGCGCTGACGACCTCGGCGACGTACGACGCGCGGGCCTCCGGGCTGCCTCCGGCGCGGTCGTCGCGCACGTTGGAGACGGGGGAGAGGAACTGGTGCAGCAGGTAGCCGTTCGCGGCGTGGAGCTCCACGCCGTCGAGCCCTGCCTCGATCGCGTTGCGAGCCGCCTGGACGAACTCCTCGCGGACCGTGTCGAGCTCCTCGGTGGTCAGCGCGTGCGGGACGGGGTACGGCTGGGCGCCCGCGGGCGTCCGGACCTCGCCGGCGATGGCGATCGCGCTCGGCGCGACGATGCGGTCGGTGCCCGTGATGTCGGTGTGCGAGACGCGGCCACCGTTCATGAGCTGCATGACGATGAGCCCGCCTGCGCCGTGCACGGCCTCCGCGACGCCCCGCCAGCCCTCGATCTGCTCGGGGGTGACGATGCCGGGCTGGCCCGGGTAGGAGCGCGACTCGGCGCTTGGGTAGGTGCCCTCCGTGATGATGAGCCCGAGTCCTGCGCGCTGGCTGTAGTGCTCGGCGACGAGGTCGCCGGGGACGCCGTCGGCGCCGGACCGCATGCGCGTGAGCGGGGCCATGACGACGCGGTTGGCGAGTTCGAGGTCGCCGAGTCGGACGGGGGCGAAGAGATCCATACGGGTGATGCCTTTCGTGGGGGTGCGGCACGCGGACGACGCGGCCTCCGGACGCAACCCACCGGTGACCGTCGATATTCCGATGATGCTTCTAGACCTTGTGCATCTGGAATACTTCTTGCTAGGCTCACCGTGTGGTCGTCGGGCTCTGTCCCCGCAGCTCGCGACGAGCACGACCCGGTGTCGACGAATCCGAGGGGGAGGCGTCGGCACCGGGATCCCTGCCAGGATACGAAGATGTCCGCCCCCAGATTCGGCCTCGTCTCCGATCTCCGTCGCCCGGAGTCCGGCGAACGCGCCGAGCGCGTCACCTTCGTCGAGTTGTTCTTCGACCTCGTCTTCGTCTTCGCGCTCACCCAGCTGAGCAAGCTCATCGCCGACGACCAGACCGTCACCGCCGCGCTCGAGTCGATCGTCCTCATCCTGGCGCTCTGGTGGTCGTGGGTGTCCACGAGCTGGGTGACGAACTGGCTCGACCCGGAACGGCTCGCGGTGCGACTCGCGCTCATCGGCTTCGGTCTGTTGGCGTTCGTCGCGGCGGTGTCGGTGTCGGCGTCGTTCACCGATCGCGCGCTGGCGTTCGCCGTCGCCTACGTCGTGCTCCAGCTCGTCCGGACGCTGTTCATGGTCGTGGCGACCTGGCGGCACGACCGCGACGTGGCCCTGAGTTTCGCTCGCGTCCTCGTCTGGACCGCGTTCGCCGCCGTCTTCTGGATCGCCGGCGCGCTGGTGCCGGCCGACTGGCAGCTGGCGTTCTGGATCTGCGCCGTCGCCGTCGAGTACGGCGGCGGGGCCCTCGGATTCCGACTGCCGGGGGTGCGGCGCTCGGAGGTCGAGAGCTGGGAGCTCTCGGGTGCGCACCTCTCCGAGCGGGCGTCGCTCTTCATCATCATCGCGATCGGTGAGTCGCTGCTCGTCACCGGGTTCGCGTTCGTCGAGCTCGAGACGTCGGTCGACGCCGTCGTCGGGATGCTGAGTGCCTTCGTCTCCGCGGTCGCGCTGTGGTGGTTGTACTTCCACCGTACGGAGGCGGCGGGACGCCGAGCGGTCGAGGCCGCCGAGGAGGAGGCCGACCGCGCCGACGGTGACGAGGGTCGTCCCGGACGACGCGGGCCGGGACGCCTCGGACGCATCGCGCGCGACGGGTACAGCTACGCCCACGTCGTGATCGTCGCCGGGATCGTGCTCGTCTCGGTGGGGGACAAGGAGATCCTCGACCGACCCGCCGACGCCGTCGAACTCGCCGGGGGCGTCGTCATCCTCGGCGGCCCGGTCCTCTACCTGCTCGGGCTGTCGCTGTTCCGGTTCGTCGTCGACCGCGCCGTACCCCTCGCGCCGGTCATCGGCCTCGCGATGCTCGCGGGCTGCGCGGTCGCCGCGTTCCTCCTGCCGCAGCTCGGGGAACTCGTCCTCGGGTGTCTCTGCACCGGCGTGCTCGTCCTCGCCGCGATCGCCGACACGGTCCTCCCGGACCGGCGGGTCACTGCGGAGCGTCGCCAGGCTTGATCTCCACGCCCTCGCGGTTCGGCCCCGTGTCGTAGCGGGCACCGCCCCGGTCACTCGGCTGCGCCGCGAGCCAGACGAAGAAGAACCACCCGAAGATCGGGAGCAGGTTGATGAGCTGCCACCAGCCGCTGTGGTCCGTGTCGTGCATGCGACGGGCGTTCAGCGACAGCCCCGGGATGATCGTCGCGAGACCCCAGGTCCCCGACAGGATGCTCTGGACGCCCCAGGCGGGGCCTTCGGTGATCTGACCCTCCCAGAAACCGGCCGTCACCCCGGTCGCGACGTCGACGCCGCGTCCGATCACCAGGAGTGCGGTGACGATGACGGCGTGGACGACCACCCACCACCAGAACTCGCTCCGGCTGGCCCGCCCGGTGAAGATCGGATACCGCTTCCAGAAGCGGAGGAACGCCTGGATCGGGCCGGCTCCCGGGAGCGGGCTGTCATCCGCGAAGCGGGACGGGATCCGGCGATCGTCCTCGCGGTTCGTCGCCGCCGCACTCGCGGTCACTGCGTGTTCGTCTGCGCTGCTCATCGGTCCCCCAGGGTCGAGTCGTCGTGCATGCGTGCGTCCACCCTACCGACATCGCCAGCACATGTTGTATTTCAGATCAACATATGGAATATTAGTTGGACAACACGTGCCGATTTCGGCCCCGACCCTGGAGAACCACCATGACCACCGCCCTGTCCCCTCGATCCCGCCGCCTCGTCCGCTGGGCCGCACTGCCCGTCGCCGTCCTGGCGAGCGGCGTCATCGTCTCGACCGCCTCCTACGCCGCCTTCACCTCGTCGACCGACAACTCCGGCAACGCCTGGAGTGCCGGAGCGATCGCGCTGAGCGATGACGACTCGGGCGCCGCGATGTTCGCCGCGGACGACCTGCAGCCCGGCTCGGCCGGCGAGAACTGCATCGCCGTCACCTCGGACGGTTCGCTGGCGTCCGACATCCGTCTGTACGCGGACAACGCGACACAGACGCAGGACCTCGACCAGTACCTCCAGCTCGAGATCGTCCAGGGCGCCGGCGGCGGCTACGGGTCCTGCGATGACTTCGTCCCCGCGACCACGGGCGCGTCCGTCTACAGCGGCACGCTCGCCGGCCTCGCGACCACTGCGGTCGACCACGCGTCCGGACTCGGCTCGTGGGCGTCTGTCGGCGGTGGCGAGGAGCGGGTCTTCAAGGTCTCGTACACGCTCTCCGCGGAGGCCCCGAACACCGTCCAGGGCGGCACCGCAGGTCTCGACCTCGTGTGGGAGGGCCGCACCTCGTAGTCGATGCCGGTGCTCCCGTCCCGCTGACGGGAGCACCGTGACCCGCACGTCCCCGTCCGCCTCGTCCCTCCGGGAGCTCTCATGGAACCGTCATCCGCACGCCGGCGCATCGTGTCGTCCAGCATCGTGGTCGTCGCCCTCGGTGCGCGCGTCCTCGCGTTGCTCGCACTGTGTCTCCTCGCTTGGGCGGCCGTGCCGAAGCTCGTGGGGTGGATCCCGACAACCGTCGCCTCAGGGTCGATGGAGCCACGCATCCTGACCGGCGACGTCGTCGTCTCGGCACCGCTCGACGGCGCCGACGCGGCGGCCGGCCAGGTGGTGCTCGTCGATGATCCTGCGAAGGACGACACCTACCTCCTGCATCGCGTCGTCGAGCGGACGTCCGCCGGGCTCCGTCTGCAGGGCGACGCGAACCGTCAACCGGATCGGCAGCTCGTGGACGACCAGAATGTCCATGGTCTCGGCATCCTCCGCGTCCCGTTCATCGGACTCCCGATCGTGTGGGCGCACGAGGGTCGCTGGGCGGAGCTGGCGGTCGTCGCCGCCGCCGCCGCGGCGACCGGCTGCGCCATCCTCTGGACGCGCCGTTTCCTCGTCGACGAGCGCGGTCGAGAGTCCTCGCCCGGGCGGTTGCGGGCCATGGCGCCCGCGGGCGGTGTCGCTCTGGCCGGCGTCCTCGCGATCGCGGCGGTGATGCCCACGGCCGGCGCGTCCTGGACGAGCACTGCGGTCTCGTCGGGCAACCGCCTCGGTACCGGTGTCTTCGCCTGCCTCGGTCAGTCGCTCGGCTCGCCGCTCATCCGGCTCGACTTCAGCGAGGCCGGTGGGCCCGGGCTCGTCGACTCCGGTTCGGGCGGTGGCGCCGCCTCGCTCTCCGGAACGGCAGAGCGGATCGACGGCACGTGCGGTGACAGCCCCTACCTCCGGCTCGACGGCCTGGCCGGCCAGGTGGTCACGTCACCGCGGCTCCCGCAGCCCACGACCTTCAGTGTGGAGGCCTGGTTCCGCACGACCGCGCCGCAGGGCAAGCTCATCGGGTTCGGCAACGCGCAGTCGGGGGCGTCCAGTGCCCATGACCGGCACGTCTACGTCGGCTCCGACGGTCGACTCGTGTTCGGCACCTGGGACGGCTCCGGGCCGCAGACCATCACGACGTCGAGGGCCGTCACCGACGGAGCCTGGCACCACGTCGTCGCGACGATGTCCGCGACCGACGGTATGGCGCTCTACCTCGACGGCGAGCTCGTCGGCACCCACCCCAACACGACGCTGCAGAACTACTCCGGCTACTGGCGCGTCGGGTACGACACCATCTCCGGGCTCTGGCCGTCCTCGCCGTCCTCACCATGGTTCGCCGGCGACCTCGACGGTGTCGGTGTCTACGATCGGGCACTCTCGGCGTTTGAAGCGGCCGAGCACGCGTCGTCGCCGCGCTGACCCGCGACGGTCACCTGGCCGGAGCGGGCCTGGGTTTTACAGCCGGGCGACCGTGCCGTACACTGGATGGAGGTAGTTGAAATCTGCCATGATTTTCTGCGCCTGTTTTCACCCGTGTGGTGGGGCAACGCTCAGGAGGTCAGGGTAGCTTCGACCCCTCCGGTGCGTCAGCACTGAAGGGCGGTGGCTCAATTGGTAGAGCAGCGGTCTCCAAAACCGCAGGTTGCAGGTTCAAGTCCTGTCCGCCCTGCGAGTCGGTGCGTATGCACCGGCACACGAAAGGTGTAACGAGTGGCCCCGAAGAGTACCGACACGCCCGGCGAGGACGTCGTCGTCAAGGCGAAGGCGGACCGTGCCGAACGGCGCGGCTTCTTCTCGGGCATCGTCCTGTTCCTGAAGCAGGTCTTCGCGGAACTCAAGAAGGTCGTCACGCCGACGCGGAAGGAACTCCTCAGCTACACGGCTGTGGTGCTCATCTTCGTCTGCATCATGATGGCGCTCGTCTACGGCATCGACTTCGTCTTCGCCTGGGTCGTCACGCTGGTGTTCGGTACCGCGAGCTAGTTCCGCTCAGGTTCCGGTGCTCCGGCCCGGTACCCGGGTTCCACAATCACAGACGGCGACGCAGTCGTCACGCGCCAGGATCCGGCGCCGCGGTCGGGGATCACCCACGATCCGCACAACAGAAACGGAATGGAAATCAGTGTCTGAGCGAAACTCGAACGACGTCGACTGGGCAACCGCTGCCGAGCAGTCCTCGGAGGACGACGAGGCCCAGGAGGGCAACGTGCTCTCGGCCGACGAGCACTCCGTCGACCCCGCTGAGCACAACGCCGTCCACGTCGAGGAGACCGGCGACACCGAGGTCGACCTCGACGCCGTGCTCGACGCGATGGCCGAGGCCGTCGACCCCGAGGCCGACGCCGTCGTCGACGACGCCCTCGAGCTCGATGAGGCCGCCGAGGTCGAAGCCGCAGCAGAGGCCATCGCCGAAGAAGAGGCCGACCCCACCGACGCCGACGCCGAGCCCGCCGAGGAGTCCGAGGAGGACCCCTACGACGCGTTCCGCAAGGAACTCCGCTTCCTGCCGGGCAAGTGGTACGTCATCCACTCCTACGCCGGTTTCGAGCGCAAGGTGAAGGCCAACATCGAGCAGCGCAAGTCGACGCTCGAGGTCGCGGACTACATCTACCAGGTCGAGGTCCCCATGGAAGACGTGGTCGAGATCAAGAACGGCCAGCGCAAGATGGTCACCCGCGTCCGCATCCCCGGCTACGTGCTCGTCCGCATGGACCTCAACGAGGACAGCTGGTCGGTCGTCCGCCACACGCCTGGCGTGACCGGCTTCGTCGGCAATGCGCACAACCCCACGCCGCTCCGCTTCGAGGAGTCCTTCAACATGTTGAAGTCGCTCGTCGAGGTCAAGGAGACCGCACCCGTCAAGGGTTCCGGCACCAAGGGCAGCGCCACGCAGCAGCGTGTCATCCCCGCCGAGGTTGACTTCGAGATCGGCGAGACCATCACGATCAAGGAAGGCTCGTTCGCGGGTCTCCCCGGCTCCATCAGCGAGATCAAGCCCGAGAGCGGCAAGCTCACGGTGCTCGTCTCCCTCTTCGAGCGCGAGACGCCGGTCGAGCTCAGCTTCGACCAGGTCACCAAGCTCTAAGCCACACGGCTCCACAGTCCACCGCCGCCCGACGGGCGCGCGGGAGAGCGCACATCATCCGATGGCGCTCGAACCCCAGAAGAAGGAAGAAACATGGCACCGAAGAAGAAGGTCACGGGTCTCATCAAGCTGCAGATCCAGGCCGGCGCCGCAAACCCTGCTCCCCCCATCGGCCCCGCCCTTGGTCAGCACGGCGTCAACATCATGGAGTTCTGCAAGGCGTACAACGCGGCCACCGAGTCGCAGCGCGGCAACGTCATCCCCGTCGAGATCACCGTCTACGAGGACCGTTCGTTCACCTTCATCCTGAAGACCCCGCCCGCAGCGGAGCTCATCAAGAAGGCCGCCGGCGTCGCCAAGGGCTCCGGTACCCCGCACACCGTCAAGGTCGCGAAGCTCACCAAGGAGCAGGTCCGTCAGATCGCCGAGCAGAAGGCTCCCGACCTGAACTCGAACGACATCGACGCAGCCGCGAAGATCATCGCCGGCACCGCCCGCTCCATGGGCATCACGGTCGAGGGCTAACCCTCTCGACCCGCTTCGGGGACGCCACCAGGCGGAACCGCGCACGTCTCACTTTTTCACTCGTGGCAGCGCCGGCCAGGCGCAGATGACCACATTTCTCATAGGAGAACGCACATGGCACAGAAGTCGAAGGCCTACCGGGCCGCAGCCGAGAAGATCGAGGCTGACAAGTACTACACCCCGAACGAGGCCGTCGCCCTCGCCAAGGAGACCGGTTCCGCCAAGTTCAACAGCACCGTCGAGGTCGCCCTCAAGCTCGGTGTCGACCCGCGCAAGGCTGACCAGATGGTCCGCGGCACGGTCATCCTCCCGCACGGCACGGGCAAGACCGCCCGCGTCATCGTCTTCGCGACGGGCCCGGCAGCAGAAGCCGCGATCGCGGCCGGTGCTGACGAGGTCGGCGGCGACGAGCTCATCGCGAAGGTCGCCGAGGGCTACACCTCGTTCGACTCCGCGGTCTCCACGCCGGAGCTCATGGGTAAGGTCGGTCGTCTCGGTAAGGTCCTCGGTCCCCGTGGCCTCATGCCGAACCCCAAGACCGGCACCGTGACGCCGGACGTGGCCAAGGCCGTGTCCGACATCAAGGGCGGCAAGATCGAGTTCCGTGTCGACAAGCACTCCAACGTGCACTTCGTCGTCGGCAAGGCTTCGTTCGACGCTTCGCAGCTCGAGGAGAACATCAACGCCGCGCTCGAGGAGATCCTCCGCCTCAAGCCGTCCTCCTCGAAGGGCCGTTACATCCAGAAGGGCGCCGTGTCGACCACGTTCGGCCCCGGCATCCCGCTGGACGTCAACTCCATCTAGTCTCACCAGCACGAAGGCCCGGTCGTATTACGCGACCGGGCCTTCGTCGTCCGACGGGGCGTCGTACGATGCAGGGATGGTCTCCACCCGCACCGCCACGGCCGATGACGCCGCCACCCTCGCCACGCTGGCTGCAGCGACCTTCGCCCTCGCCTGCCCGCCCGGCACCGCGCAGGAGCACATCGACGCATTCATCGCCGAGCACTTCACCTTCGACCGGTTCACCGGCTACCTGGCCGATCCCGGACGCGCGCTCCGGCTCCTCGTCGACGACGATGACGGCACGGCCATCGGCTACACGATGCTCGTCTTCGGCGATCCGGTGGACGCCGACGTGCTCGCTGCGGTCACGCACCGCCCGACGGCGGAACTCAGCAAGCTGTACGTGCTCCCCGCGAGCCACGGTGCCGGCGGAGCGCGCACGCTCATGGAGGCGACACTCGACGACGCCCGGTCCCGAGGGGTGACGTCGGTGTGGCTCGGGGTGAACCAGCAGAACGCCAGGGCGATCCGGTTCTACGGCAAGAGCGGGTTCGCGGTCGTGGGGACGAAGACGTTCCTCGTCGGACCCGAACGACACGACGACTTCGTCATGGAGCAGGTCTTCGGGGGCGCACTTCGACAGGCTCAGTGACCGGGGTGGGGCTCAGTGACCGGGGTGGGGCTCAGTGACCGGGGTGGGGCGGGGTCCCGTGGCCGCTCCCCGCGCGCCCCCCAACCGCTCCCTGAGCGCACCCAACCGGTCCCTGAGCTGGTCGAAGGGCGGCAGCCTAGCCGTCGGCGACCTTGAGGACGATCTTGCCGCGTGAGTGCCCGCCCTCGAGGAGCACGTGGGCCTGCCGGACGGCGTCGAGGTCGAACACCTGGTCGACGAACACCCGGACGTCCCCGGACTCCAGCAGCCGACTGATGGTGTCGAGCGTGGCACCGTCGGGTGCCACGGTGAACCGCGTCGCGCGGACGCCCGCGGCCCGGGCCTCCTCCTCGAGTGTCGGCCAGGAACCGGTCGGCGCATTGATGATGAGCCCGCCCGGGCGGAGGACCCGCAGGGAACGCGACCCCGTGTCCTCCACGGTGTTGCCCACGAGGTCGATCACGACGTCGACCTGGTCGACGACGTCCTCGAACCGGTGCAACTCGTGGTCGACCGCCTGATGGGCGCCGAGTTCGCGCAGCCAACCGACGTTCCGACCGGAGCCGGTGGCGATCACCCGTGCGCCGAAGTAGGTGGCGAACTGCACGGCGAAGTGCCCGACACCGCCGCTCCCGGCGTGGATGAGGATGCGCTGCCCCTCGTGCGCCTTCGCGACGTCGACGACCATGCCCCACGCGGTCAGTGCGGCGAGGGGGACCCCGGCTGCCTCGACGTGCGACAGGGTCGTCGGCTTCCGCGTCAGGCTCAGGGAGGACACCGTGACGTACTCGGCATAGCTGCCGCCCGTCCGCGGGAAACTCGTCATGCCGTAGACCTCGTCGCCGGGCAGCAGGCCGGCCGCAGCGAAGGGCGACTCGACCACGATGCCGCTGAAGTCGTACCCGAGGACGGCCGGCATCGTCGTGATGGCTGAGGAGACGCCCCGGCCCGCGCGGGTCTTGGCGTCGACCGGGTTCACGCCGGCCGCGACGACCTTCACGAGGAACTCCGCCATGACCGGACGCGGTGTCGGTACGGTCTCCATCCGGAGGACCTCAGGGCTGCCGACGGCGTCGATCACCGCGGCTCGCATGGTCTCCGGTGCCGGCTTCACCGCGTCCGCGGTTGTCGCCAGAGACCAGGAGTGTCCGACTCCTTGACGCATCGAGTACTCCTTCGTCGTTCATCCCCCGAAAGCTCCACCCGGCGGAGGTCGGCTCGGCGACGAGTCTCGCTCCGGTGCGTGGTCCGGCTCTGTTCTCATCAAAGCCGTCGAATGAGTCGGCGCTGTTACGGGGGTGTCAATTGGCTGGAAACGATTCCCTCTCTTCGGGGGACACGGCTGCCCGGCTGTCGCCCGATCGTCGGGAGCGTGCTTCCGATACAGTGGCGCAATGCGCGCACTGTTCGGAGTCATCAGGATCATCGCGGGTGGGGTGATCATCGCCGCCATCGTCGGCCAGTTCGTCTACACCCTGTCCTTCGGTGATGCGCCCGACGACTTCTTCGTCAACTTCTTCAGCTACTTCACGATCCTGTCGAACGCGCTGAGTGCGATCGTCCTGTTGGTCGGCGCCGGGTACTGCTTCCGGCTGCGACGCGATCCGGCCTGGTACAACCTCGTCCTCGGCTGCGTCGTGACCTACATGGCGACCACCGGCGTCGTCTACAATCTGCTGCTCCGCGGCATCGCCCTCGACCAGGGGCACACCCTCGGCTGGTCGAACGAGGTGCTGCACCTCATCGCACCGATCTACCTGGTGCTCGTCTGGATCGTGACGCCCGGCAAGTCCCGCCTGGAATGGCGTCAGGTGTGGGCGATCATCGCGTTCCCGCTCGTCTGGACCGTCTACACGATGATCCGCGGATCGATCGTCGGCTGGTACCCGTACCCGTTCCTCAACCCGGCTCAGCCCGGCGGCTGGGGCGCCGTCGTCGTCTACATGATCGCCATCGCCGGGTTCATCGGCCTGATGGGCTGCGCCGTCATCGCGTTGAGCCGGACCAGGCTCATCCGCGGATGACGGGAGCCACATCGGACCAGCGGGTCCCTCGCTCCTCGGCGGTCCGCCGTCGCCGGTCCGTCGCCCTCGCGTTCGCGATCATCGGTGGCGTGCTCGTCGTGGTCGCCACGGTCATGATCTGGGCCGCGCGTCTCAGTCTCGGTAAGAACAGCTACGTGAGCGGCCTCGGCGCCACCGGCGAGGTGACGGCTCCGGTCTTCAACGCGGCGCTGCTCATGGTCGCGATCGGTGGTCTCAGCATCGCCGGAGCGCTGCAGCGAGTCCTGCCGTCCCGCGAGCCCGGTCAGCGCCGCACGAGGGTCGGACTGCTGCTCGTCCCCTGGCTGCTCGTCGGACTGTCGAGCCTGTGCTTCCTCGTGGCGTCCCGGGTGACCTGTACCTACGAGTGCCCGATCCCGTCGAACCCGCTGTTCACGCTCCAGGACGCGGTGCACATCTCCTTCGCGGTGCTGGGCTTCGCGCTCGCCTGCCTGGCGATGATCGGGTCGGCCCTCGGATCGCGGTTGCGCGCCGTCCGGCGGCTGTCCTGGTTCGCGGGGTCAGCCGTCGCGGTGATCGCGGGGCTCGGCGGCCTCCTCTCGCTCGCCGAGGTCGGGCAGCAGGTCGGGAGCTGGTTGGAGTTCGCGGCGATGACGATCGCCCTGTTCTGGCTCGTCGGATACGGCCTGGCGGAGGTGCTCGCCGTCGGGAAGGCGGACGACGACGGACGCCCTGGTTCCACAGTGGAGGACGCGCGTCAGGTCGATGCGGCGTCGAGCGCCCGAGGCTGAGTCATCGCGTCGATCGCGGGTGCGGACAGGGCGTCGCGCAGCACCATGATCGCCGCTCCCAAGACCCCGGCCTCCTCGCCGGCCGTCGAGGTGACGATGCCGAGGTGCCCGGTGGCGAGCGGCATCGATCGACGGTAGACCACTTCGCGGACGCCGGTGAGGAGATGTTCGCCGGCACGCGTCATCGTCCCACCGAGCACGATCACCGAGGGGTTCAGGAGGTTCACCACGACACTGAGCACCTCACCGATCTCCCGGCCGGCCTGCCGGGTGGTCTCGATGGCCGTCCGGTCGCCCGCGCGGATGAGCGCTGCGACGTCGCGACTGCTCATGGCGTCGATCCCGTGGGCGCGGAGCTCGGTGGCGATCGCCGGCCCGCTCGCGATGGCCTCGAGGTCGCGGTCGTCGTCGGCTGCGCGCGGGGAGTCCCGTCCGACGGGGACCTGCACATGCCCGATGTCGCCGGCCGCACCGAGTGCCCCGCGCTGCAGTTCGCCACCCGCGATGATGCCGGCACCGATCCCCGTGGACACCTTCACGTAGACGAGGTCGTCGGTGTCCGGCCAGGAGATCGCGTGCTCCCCGAGGGCGAGGACGTTGACGTCGTTGTCGACGAGGACCGGGACGTCGATGGTCCGTCGGATGTAGGCGGGGACGTCGAAGCGGTCCCAGCCCGGCATGATCGGCGGGTTGGTCGGCCGTCCGGTGGAGTGCTCGACCGGTCCCGGCAGGCCGATCCCGATCCCGATGACCGGGGGAGCGACCGGCTGGGGTGTGGCCCACGTCTGCGGAGCGGCCAGCAGGGCCGACGCCGCTTCGACCACCCAGTCGAGGACGGGCTCGGGTCCTGCGGCGATCTGCAGCTCCGCGCGGCTCGTCGCGAGGATCGCTCCGGCCAGGTCGGTGACGGCCACCGTCCCGTGCGTCGCCCCCAGGTCGACGGCGACGACGACGCGCGCGAGCGGGTTGAACGCGATCCGTGCGGGCGGGCGACCACCCGAGGAGGCTGCCTCTCCAGCGGGACGGAGTAGGTCCGCTGCAACGAGGGCGTCGATGCGGAGGGAGACGGTGGAGCGGGCCAGACCGGTCAGGGCGCACAACTCGGACTTCGTGCGCGCCTCACCGCCGCGGAAGAGTTGGAAGAGGTCGCCGGCGCCCGGTGCTCCGGGGGAGGGGCGCAGCGGCTCGGTCATGGCCACAGTCAACCACCTCGGTCGACTTCTGTCGACTTGTCGTCAGAAGTCGAGGCTCACCAGGGGTTCCCGGAGCGGCCGAGCGACGGGCGCGGGCTCCGGGAGGACCGGGCGCCGGGCGGCTGGATTGGTGCGGTGGTACAGCTCGTCGATGAGCGCGTTCGCGAGGCCGACCAGCTTCGCGATCTCGGCGTCGTCGCGCTCGACCCACCGACAGAGCGGTTCGTCGTCGACGGGGACGAAGTCCTTGTGCTCCTCCCAGACCACGAGCGTCCGCTCCGCGCCGATCACGTACTGCTGCCACCACACCTGACGCAGGTAGTTGCGGGGGATCGAGCGCCAGGACTTCGTCGTGGTCTTGATCTCCGCGAGCACGACGGCCCCGCGCTCGGTCACGGCGATGCCGTCGGGGGTGGCGAGGTGGCGGTGTTCGACCTCGGCCCGGAACAGCGCCGACGAGGGGTTGATCCCGTGCGTCGCGGCGACCCACCGGGCGATCTCGGGCTCGCGGGCGCGCCCGTGGTCGGTGAAGGCGTTGCCGGAGAAGCCCGTCCCGCCGAGCTTCGCGTCGGCCGCCCGCTGGATCGAGGCCGGGGTCGAGAGGGTGGCGACGTCGGTCGCGGTGATCCCGCGCGAACGAGCCCGCAGCCACGAGATGCGGTCGCTGGAATCAGCGACGATCCGGGAGAGCAGAGCTGAGTTCACCTCTCCATTGTCCCCCACGTTTCCGACTCCTGCGGTATTCGTCGCCGGGGGAGTGGCGACCGGCGGGAGACTTTTGTTTGACCACCGACAGAAGTGTGGTTAGCCTGGATCTCGCAGCAGCGGCTGCCTGACACCATCATCATTGAGGAGCATCGTGTCGACTTCCCAACTCTCTGTCCAGCTCTACTCGGTACGGGAGCCGCTCACCGCGGATCGTGCCGCAGCGCTGCAGCGCCTGACCGAGATCGGCTTCCGTCAGGCCGAGCCGTTCGGCTTCGGTCCCGGCGTCAGCCTGCAGGACATCCACGATGCCGGCCTCGCCACCCCGAGCGCGCACGGCAAGGTCATCGCCGAGGGCATCGACCTGTCGGCGGCCTTCGGCGCCGCTGCTGAGCAGGGCGTACAGGTCCTCATCGACCCCGCCATCGCCGAAGAGCGCTTCGCCACGGCAGAGACGGTCGCGTCGATCGCCGACGAGCTGAACGCCGCGGCGGCTGTCGCCGCCGGTCACGGGGTCCAGGTGGGATACCACAACCACTGGTGGGAGCTCGAGGGCGACGTCGCGGGCACCAGCCCGCTCGAGCACCTCGCCGCACTCACCGACCCGGCCGTCGTGTTCGAGGTCGACACCTACTGGGTCGAGGTCGGCGGACGCCGCGCGGTCGACGTCCTCGGCGCGATCGGTGATCGCGTGCGCTTCATCCACGTCAAGGACGGTGACGCCTCCCGCGACACGCTGAAGCAGCTGCCCGCGGGTGCCGGGGTCGTCCCGGTTCTCGACATCCTCGCCGCGGCACCGCAGGCCCTGCGCGTCGTCGAGTTCGACGCGTTCGACGGCGACATCTTCCAGGGGCTCGAGCAGAGCTTCACCTACCTCACCACGAACGGAGTCCAGGCATGAGCAACAGCACCGGAACGGTCGGTGTCGGCCTCATCGGCGCCGGCGTCATCAGTGACCAGTACCTCGGCAACCTGGTCACCTTCCCCGACCTCGACGTCCGGTTCGTCGCGGACCTCGACCTCGAGCGGGCGAAGACGCAGGCCGAAAAGTACGGTGTGCCCGGCCACGGCTCGGTCGCCGAACTCCTGGCCGACCCCGAGATCGAGATCGTCGTCAACCTGACCATCCCGAAGGTCCACGTCGAGGTCGCCATGCAGATCCTCGACGCCGGCAAGCACGTGTGGAGCGAGAAGCCCTTCGCGCTCGACCGTGAGAGCGGGCAGGCCCTGCTGGCCGCCGCGAAGGAGAAGGGGCTCCGCGTCGCCACGGCTCCGGACACCTTCCTCGGCGCCGGCATCCAGTCCGCCCGCCGACTCGTCGAGGCCGGTGGCATCGGTCAGCCCCTCACCGCGCTGACCCTCATGCAGAGCCCCGGCCCGGAGTCGTGGCACCCGAACCCCGACTTCCTGTTCCAGGACGGCGCCGGTCCGCTCTTCGACATCGGCCCGTACTACATCACGGCGCTCGTGCAGCTGTTCGGGCCGATCGCCCGCGTCACCGCGCTCGCCTCACAGGCCTTCCCGCAGCGGACGATCGGATCCGGCCCGCGCGCGGGTGAGTCGTTCGATGTGACGGTGCCGACGCACGTGAGCGCCCTCTTCGAGTTCGAGAGCGGCCAGCTCGCGCAGAGCGTCTTCAGCTTCGACTCCAAGCTCGGTCGCACGCAGTTCGAGGTCGCCGGCTCGACCGGCACGCTCGTCGTCCCCGACCCGAACACCTTCGAGGGCGACCTGCTCGTCTACGGCGGTGGCGAGGAGCCCGAGGCGATCCCGTCGACCGGTCCGACGCAGGGCCGCGGAACCGGTGTGGTCGAGCTCGCGCAGGCGATCCGCGCCGGTCGTCCCGAGCGTGCCTCCGGTGAGCTCGCCTACCACGTGCTCGACGTCATGGTCTCGACGGCCGAGTCGGGCCTGAGCCGCACCTCGGTCGACGTCGTCAGTACCGTGGAGCTCGCTCCTGCGCTCCCCGAGTCGTGGACGCCGGCGGACGGCACCTTCGGAGCATGACCGTGGCCGGTCCCGGTATCGCGGTGGTGGGCGGTGGCTTCATGGCCACCGTCCACAGCCGGGCGGCCCGCGCGGCGGGTGCCCGGCTGGTCGGTGTCGTCGCCTCGACGCCCGAGCGCTCGCGGGAGGTCGCCGCGAGCCTCGGGTTCGAGCGCGGGTACGGCTCGCTCGACGAGCTGCTGGCCGACCCCTCGGTCGACGTGGTGCACGTGTGCACGCCGAACGCGCTCCACGCCGAGCAGGCACTCGCGGCCATCGCGGCCGGCAAGCACGTCGTCTGTGAGAAACCCCTCGCGACCGACGCCGCGACCGCCGAGCGTCTCGTCACCGCCGCAGCCGAGGCCGGTGTCGTCGGCACGGTGCCGTTCGTCTACCGCTTCCACCCGCTCGTCCGGGAGGCCCGCGCGCGTGTCGCCGCGGGCGACCTCGGGACCCTGCTCACGATCAGCGGGTCGTACCTCCAGGACTGGCTGCTCGCGCAGGCCGACGACAACTGGCGGGTCGACGCGGCGGCCGGGGGTCGTTCGCGCGCCTTCGCCGACATCGGTTCCCACCTCGTCGACCTTCTGGAATTCATCACCGGCGCGCACATCACCGAGCTGAGTTCGACGGTCCGCACCTTCTTCGCCGAACGCGCGAACACCCCGGAGGTCACGACCGAGGACGCGGCCGCGGTCGTCATCCGGCTCGAGGGCGGCGCCATCGGCACGCTGCTCGTCTCGCAGGTCGCGCCCGGTCGGAAGAACCGACTGCATCTCGAGGTCGCCGGTACCGAGCTCAGCATCGGTTTCGACCAGGAAGCGCCGGAGACGCTCTGGCTCGGCCGTCGGTCGGGGACGCAGGTGCTGCCTCGCGACGCCGACCAGTTGCACCCGGACGCCGCACGCCTGTCCATCGTCCCCTCGGGGCACCCGATGGGCTACCAGGACGCGTTCAACGCCTTCGTGGCCGACAGCTACGCGGCGATGGCCGGACAGTCGCCGGACGGTCTGCCCGTCTTCGCGGACGGACTCCGAACCGCGCGCATCACCGAGGCCGTCCTGGACGCGGCCGACACCGGTCGCTGGGAAGCGATCGCCACCTCCACCGACGACGAGCAGAGGATCACCGCATGACCGACACCACCGACAAGCAGTACGCGAGCCGCCTCCCGGTGACCCTGTTCACCGGACAGTGGGCGGATCTCCCCTTCGAGGAGGTCGCCCGCCTCGCCGCCTCCTGGGGCTATGACGGCCTCGAGATCGCGGCCTCGGGCGACCACCTCGACCTCAAGCGCGCGGATGAGGACGACGCCTACCTGCAGTCCCGCCTCGACATCCTCGACCGGCACGGTCTCGAGGTCTTCGCGATCTCGAACCACCTCACCGGCCAGGCCGTGTGCGACGACCCGATCGACTTCCGCCACCAGGCGATCGTCCGCGACTACACCTGGGGCGACGGCGACGCGGAGGGGGTACGTCAGCGCGCGGCCGAGGACATGAAGCGCTCCGCGCGGGTCGCCCGCAAGCTGGGCGTCGACACGGTCGTCGGCTTCACCGGGTCGAAGATCTGGCAGTACTCCGCGATGTTCCCGCCGGTACCGGCCTCCGTCATCGACGCCGGGTACGAGGACTTCGCCACCCGCTGGAACCCGATCCTCGACGTCTTCGACGCCGAAGGGGTCCGCTTCGCCCACGAGGTGCACCCGTCCGAGATCGCGTACGACTACTGGACGAGTGTCCGCACCCTCGAGGCGATCGACCACCGCCCGGCGTTCGGTTTCAACTGGGACCCGTCGCACATGATGTGGCAGGGCGTCGACCCGGTGGGGTTCATCGTCGAGTTCGCGAACCGGATCTACCACGTCGACTGCAAGGACACCCGGATCCGGCCGGCTACCGGTCACGCCGGCATCGTCGGCTCGCACCTGCCCTGGGGCGACCCGCGACGCGGCTGGGACTTCGTGTCGACCGGTCACGGCGACGTGCCGTGGGAGGACGCCTTCCGTGCCCTCTCGAGCATCGGCTACGCCGGGCCGATCTCCATCGAGTGGGAGGACGCCGGCATGGACCGCCTGCACGGAGCCGAGGAGGCCGTCGGGTACATCCGGAACCTGCTCTGGAAGTTGCCCGAGCAGTCCTTCGACGCGGCGTTCAGCACCCAGTAGCCCCGGTCCCTGAACCGCTTCCCCGGTCCCTGAGCCTGTCGAAGGGCGGTTCCTGAGTCGCTTCCCCGGTCTCTGAGTCGCTTCTCCGGTCCCTGAGCCTGTCGAAGGGCTACAACGCCTTCGCCGCCGCCACGAGCACCTGGTTGAGCGTGGGTGCCCCGGTCGCGCGGAACACCTCGGTGCCGTCGTCGGCCGTGATGATGACCGTCGGGGTGGAACGGATGCCGTCGGCCTCCGCCTCCGCCGAACGGAAGGCGACGTCGCGCTCCTCGACGACGGCTCCTGCCACGAGTGCCGGGACCTCGGCCAGGACGGCGCGAGCCTGCATGCAGGGGGCGCAGAACGCGGAGGTGTACAGGGTGAGCTTCACATCTCCTCCAACGCGACCCGGCGGTCCGCCATTCCGCCGCGACCGCCGGTTCCTGGGTGAGTTGTCAATCGCCCACCCATTCCTCGTCGGATGGACCAGGATGGCGTCATGAGAATCGCAGTGACGGGAGGCTCGGGCAAGCTCGGGCGAACAGTGGTCGGCCATCTTCGGGAACACGGTCACCTGGTGATCAACCTCGACCAGGCAGGAGAGCGCGGTGACGGCTTCGTCCGCATCGACCTGCGTGACGCGGGGCAGGTGTTCGACGCCCTCACCGGTGTCGACGAGCAGGCGCCGGACGGGTTCGACGCGGTCGTCCACCTGAGCGCCATCCCTGCGCCGGGGCTCTCGACGAACACCGCGACCTTCCAGAACAACATCCTCAGCACCTACAACGTGTTCAACGCCGCCATCAAGGCCGGCATCACGAACATCGTCACGGCGTCGAGCGAGACCGTGCTCGGGCTGCCGTTCGACACCCCGCCCCCCTACATCCCCGTCGATGAGGCCTACGCCGCCCGACCCGAGTCGACCTACTCGCTGTCGAAGCACCTCGAGGAGCAGCTGGCGATCGAGCTCACGCGGTGGCACCCCGAGCTCAAGATCATCGCCCTCCGGTTCTCCAACGTGATGGACGAGGCCGACTACGCGGCGTTCCCTTCGTTCGATGCCGACGCCACCCTCCGCAAGTGGAACCTCTGGGGCTACATCGACGGCCGCGACGGCGCCCAGGCCGTGCGACTCGCGCTCGAGCACCAGGCCACGGGGTTCGACCGGTTCATCATCGCGGCGGCCGACACGGTCATGTCGCGCGACAACGTCGAGCTCGTCGCAGAGGTCTTCCCGGACGTCCCCGTCACCGGCGACATCGCCGGCAACGGCACCCTGCTCTCGATCGACCACGCCCGCGAGGTCCTCGGGTACGACCCGAAGCACAGCTGGCGCTGACCCGTTCTCAGGAGTTCCTCGGCGCGTCGCCCGCTCGCGAGCCAGGCGCTCCGGCGGACTCCTGAGAAAGGGACTTCAGAGGGCGCCGTTGAGCTTCGCGAGGAGTTCGGCGAGCCGCCGCACCTCGGCCTCGTCCCAGGACGACAGCTGCTGGTAGAGCATCGCCTGGTCGTTGGCCCGTGTCGACTCCATCCGGCGCTCGCCCTCGGCGGTCGCGACGACGAGGCTCGCACGGCCGTCCTCGGGGTCCGGCGTCCTCGTGACGAGGCCGAGCGTCTCCAATTGGTGGATGAGGCGGCTCACCGCGCTCTTGTCCGTCGCGAGCATCTCGGCCAGGGCGCCGGCGCGGATCGCTCCGGAGCGCGAGACCATGCTGAGCAACTTGTAGCCGGCCGGCTGGAGTCCGGGGGAGATCCGCTCGGCGCGGTCGCGGATACCGTTGCGGATGCGGTTGACGAGGAGCGCGAACTGCTCCTCCACGGCACCGATCGCGAGGTCGTGCGCGGTGCCGGCCGCTGCGTCGTCGGCAGCGGCCGGCCCGGCCTGGGCGTCGTGATCGATGGACATCGTTCGCATTGTACGGACTAGCGGCCGTGGCGGGGGCTGTGTGCCTCGGTCTCCGTGCCGCCGTCGGTGTCGGCGGTCTCGTCCCGTCCTCGCTCGAGTCGGCTGTCCGCCTCGCCACCGATCATGGCCTCGGCCACGTCGAGCGCACCGGTCGCGAACGACTGGGTCGACGTGGACGCGGTGGCCGTCGTGACGGACCCGGTGGCCGCGCCGACGAGGGCGGGCTCCCCGGAACGCTGCTCGGCCATGCGCTGCACGGCGTTCTTCGACCCGAGCTTCTTGTTCGGGAGGAAGATCACGGCGATGATCGTCAGGATCGCGAGTGGTGCGGCGACGAGGAAGATGTCGGCCACCGCGTCACCGTAGACGGATTCGATGATGGTCCGCACCGACTCGGGCAGCGTGCTCACCTTCGGGATCGTGCCGCTCGAGAGCGTCTCGGCGATCTTGGCGCCGGGTGCCCCGAGGGCGACGATGGCCGCCTGCAGGTCGGCCTGGCGGTCGGCCAGCATGTCGGTGACCTTCGTCGCGAGCACGGAGCCCATGACCGAGACGCCGATCGTGCCACCGAGGCTGCGGAAGAACGCGACACCCGCGCTCGCCGTACCCAGCTGCTGCGGCAGGACGTCGTTCTGGACCACGAGCACGAGGTTCTGCATCACCATGCCGACGCCGGCGCCGAGGATGAACATGTACACGGAGACGAGCACGTAGTTCGTGTCGTAGTGGATCGTGCTCATGAGGAACAGGCCGACGGTGAGGAGGATCGAGCCGACGATGAGGTACGGCTTCCAGTGGCCGAAGCGCGAGATGAACTGCCCGACCACGATGGAGGCGATCAGGAGGCCGCCGATCATCGGGAGCGTCAGCAGGCCCGACTCCGTCGGGGTCGCTCCACGCGCCAGCTGCATGTACTGGCTGAGGAACACCGAGGTGCCGAACATCGCCACACCCACCGAGATGCTCGCGACGACCGCGAGGGTGAAGGTGCGGTTCTTGAACAGCGACATCGGGATGATCGGCTCGTCGACCTTGATCTCGACGATGACCGCCGCGGCGAGCAGGAGGACGGAGATGCCCACCATGACGAGCGTCGTGAAGCTCGCCCACTCGAACTGCGTCCCGGCCAGGGTGACCCAGATGAGCAGCAGCGAGACGCCGCCGGCGATGAGGGCGGCGCCCAGGTAGTCGATCTTGACCTTGCCGACGTTCCGCTTCGGGAGGTGGAGCGTGCGCTGCAGGAGGAAGATCGCGGCGATCGCGAAGGGGACGCCGACGAAGAAGTTCCAGCGCCAGCCGAGCGAGTCGGTGAGGAGGCCGCCGAAGAGCGGGCCGCCGACCGTGCCGACCGCCATGACCGCACCGAAGAGGCCCATGTACCGGCCACGCTCACGCGGGCTGATGATGTCGGCCATGATGATCTGGCTGAGCGCCGTGAGACCACCGGCGCCGAGGCCCTGCAGGACGCGGAAGCCGATGAGCGTGCCGGTGTCCTGCGAGAAGCCCGCGAGCGCCGAGCCGAGGACGAAGATCCCGAGCGCCAGCTGGATGAGCAGCTTGCGGTTGAAAAGGTCGGCGAACTTGCCCCAGATGGGCGTCGAGACGGTGGTGGCGAGGAGGGTGGCCGTGACGACCCAGGTGAAGGCCGTCTGGTCGCCGTTCAGGTCGGCGATGATCCGGGGGAGGGAGGCCGAGACGACGGTGCCGGCGAGGATCGACACGAACATGCCGAGGAGGAGGCCGGAGAGGGCCTCGAGCACCTGGCGATGCGTCATGCCGTTGTCCGCGCGAGCGGGCGTGGCGGGTGTTGAGGTGGTGTGTGACATGGGCTCCGCGATCGTGATGACGTCAGCTAGTTGATATGCGGCAACTATATGAGAAGTAGTTGATCAGTGTCAACCAATCACGGTGACGGCGTATTCCCGTGGCCCTTCGACAGGCTCAGGGACCGGGGCGGGGCGGCTCAGGGACCGGGGCGGGGCGGCTCGGGGACCGGGGCGGGGTGGCTCGGGGCCGGGGCGGGGCGGCTCGGGGAGCGGGTGGAGGCCGCTCCCCGAGCCTGCCGAGGCGCCGGTCAGCGCCGAGTCGTGACGTCCTTGAGCTTCCCGTTCGCGATGTGCAGACGACGCTCGGCGCGCTTGGCGACCGCGGTGTCGTGCGTCACCACCACGACCGTGAGCCCGCGGTCCCGCCACAGGCCCTCGAGGAGGTCCATGATCTCGTCGCGGGTCTCCTCGTCGAGGTTGCCGGTCGGTTCGTCGGCGAGCAGCACCTCGGGCTCCTTGACGAGCGCACGGGCGATCGCGACCCGCTGCTGCTGCCCGCCGGACAGCTCGGCGGGGAGGTGTGAACCCCGCTCGGCGAGTCCGACGGACGCGAGCGCCGCGCGAGCCCTGGTCTCGCGTTCGGCCCGTGGGGTGCCGATCGGGACCAGGGCCATCTCGACGTTCTCCTGTGCCGTGAGCGTCGGGATGAGGTTGAACCCCTGGAACACGAAGCCGATCTCCGTGGCGCGGATCCTGCCGAGCTTCGTCTCGCTGAGCGTCGAGAGGTCGTCGCCGGCGAGGGAGATGCTGCCGGCGGTCGGTCGGTCCAGCGCGCCGAGCATCTGGAGGAGCGTCGACTTGCCGCCGCCGGTCGGGCCCTGGATGGCGACGAGCTGTCCATCGGGGATCTCGAGGTCGACGCCGTCGAGCGCCGTGACGGAGCGCTTCGCCTGGCGGTACTGCTTGGTGAGGCCGGTGATCGTGTACATGGGGTCCTTCGTTCTGCTGGTCGGAGTGAGAAGTCGGACCGCCGGGTGGTCGCGGGGGAGACCGCCACCCGGCGGCGTCTGGTGCGTCGTCTAGGCGACGGAGCGGAGTGCCTCGGCCGGGCGCAGTCGTGAGGCGCGCCACCCGCCGATCGCACCGGCGAGCAGCCCGCCGAGGATGGCGATCCCGACGGCGATGACGATGATCCACGCGGTCACGGGAGCCTGGAGGACGATGTCGGTGGTGGTCGCGGCCGCAGCGCCCGGGGCACCGCCGAACCCACCGGCCGCTCCCGCCGCCGCATCCGACGGCATGCCCGCGGCACCGCCGGGGCCGCCGAGTCCGCCGCCGGCGGATGTCGTCGCCGCTGCACTGAGGGTCGGAGCGACGAGGTTCACCACGAGGATGCCGATGAGGCCGACCGCGACACCGACGGCGCCGCCGATGAGCGACTGGACGACGGACTCACCCGCGACCTGGCCGACGATGCGCCGGTCGCTCCAGCCGATCGCCTTGAGCGTGCCGAACTCGCGGGTCCGGCGCGTGACGCCGGAGATCGTGAAGAGGATCGCGATGAGGAACGCGGCGGCGAGCACGATGAGCGACAGCCAGGTGCCGAGGTTCGACACCAGCGTCGACGCCGAGGCGAGCGAGCCGGACACGGTGGACGCGAGGTCCTCCTGGGTGCTCACGGTCGCGTCGGGCAGTGCCGCCTCGATGTCCGTCTGCACCTGCGTGATGTCGGTCGACGAGGCGGCCTGCACGTACAGGTCGCTGACCTGGCCGTCGAGCCCGGCGAGGGACTGCGCGACGTCGAGGGGGATGTAGACGTTCGATGCGGACGTCGAGTCGGCCCCGGAGGCGGTCACCGTGCCGACCACGCTGAACGTGGTGCCCGCGATGTCGATCGTGTCGCCGGTGGCGATCCCCGCCTCGGTGGCGTAGGAGGCGTCGAGGACGGCGACGTCCGTGCCCGCGTCGTCGGCTGCGAGCGAGCGACCGTCGCTGAGGGAGACGGCCGAGAGCGGACCCACGGCGTCGCCCGAGGGGTCGAGACCGAGGACCGTGAAGGAGTCGACGCCGAAGGAACTCCCGCCTGCGCCGTCCGGACCACCCTGCGGCGGGGTCGCGCCGCTCGCGTCACCGCCCGGGACGCCTGCCGCCCCGTCGGACCCCTGTGCCTGCGAGAAGTCGGGCAGCTCGCCCGTGAAGGTCGTGTTCGTGAGCGACAGGGTGGCTGCGGCGGCCTCGACGTTGGCGACGTCGGTGACCGTGCCGAGGGCCGTCGCGTCGAAGGTCGACGTGCCACGCGCCGCCTCCAACCGCGACTGGTTGACGGTCGTCGTCCCGTCACTCGTCGACCCGTCGCCCGAGCCGAAGTCGAAGTTCTGGCCGGGGCCGCCGCCGTCCGTCGGCGCCTCGGCCGCCTGACTCACCGTGATGTCCGTTCCGACCCCGTAGACGGATTCCAGCACCGACGCCTGCGCCGTCTTCACGCCGGCGGCGACCGAGTTGACGATGATCACGAGGGCGATGGCGAGCGCCATCCCGATGGCGATGATGATGGTCTGTTTGCGGCGACCGACGAGTTCCCGCCGGAGATAGGTTCCGAACATGTCTGCGTTTCCTTCTGCTCTGGTGCACGTGCCGGCGTCCCCGTTGCGCGACGCCGACGATCCGCACGTCGCGGATGACTTGGACCGGACGCTACGGAGGCTCGCTTGGCCTGCGCCTCGGTGACGCTATGAATCGGCCCAGGCCGCTGCGGGCGCTCCGCCGGCTCGGGGAGGGCACAGCATCCGTCTGGCCGGTTCATAGACAGCTCATAGGGCGGAGGCGAATACTGAACGCGTGAACATCCCGACCCAGGCGCCCGGTGCCGCGCGAAGCGCACTCAAACGGGCCGACGGCACCGCCGTCCGTGTGCTCGTCGTCGACGACGAGGCGACGCTCACGGACCTCCTGCAGATGGCCCTGCGCTACGAGGGCTGGGAGATCCGGACCGCCGCCGACGGCCGTGAGGCCCTCACGATCGCCCGCGACTTCCGACCGGACGCCATCGTGCTCGACATCATGCTGCCCGACCTGGACGGACTGCAGGTGCTGAACCGCCTGCGGACCTCGGGGAGCGACGTCCCCGTGCTGTTCCTCACCGCCAAGGACTCGCTCGACGATCGCATCGCCGGCCTCACCGCCGGCGGCGACGACTACGTGACGAAGCCCTTCAGTCTCGAAGAGGTCGTCGCGCGGCTGCGCGGGCTCATCCGCCGGTCGACCCTGCTGGCCGCCGACGAGTCCGGCCCGGACATCGTGGTCGGCGACCTCGTGCTCAACGAGGACAGCCACGAGGTGATGCGCGACGGCGAACCCATCGAGCTCACCGCGACCGAGTTCGAGCTGCTGCGGTTCCTCATGCGGAACCCGCGCCGGGTGCTGAGCAAGGCCCAGATCCTCGACCGGGTGTGGAGCTACGACTTCGGCGGTCGTGCGAGCGTCGTCGAGATCTACATCTCCTATCTCCGCAAGAAGATCGACGCCGGGCGCGAGCCCATGATCCACACCGTGCGCGGTGCCGGCTACATGTTGAAGATCCCGACGGTCGGTTCGTGACCACGAGACCTCCCGTCACCGACCCGACAGCGACGACCGTCGACTCCACCCGCCCCAAGCGCGCTCCGTGGACGCTCCGTCGACGCCTCATGGTCGTCGTCGTCGGCCTCCTCGCCCTCGGCAGCGCCATCGTCGGCGTCGCGAGCGCGGTCGCGGTGAGCGGCCTCCTCACCGAGGGCGTCGACAACCAGCTCACGAAGGCCGCCGAGCGGATCGTCGACTACGGCCGCAACGGCCAGCTCCCCGCACCGGAATCCCTGCCGGACTCCGGCATCCCCGACGGCTACGGCGGTGGTTCGGGCACGCGTGAGCCGCCCGCCTTCATCGGCGCTCCGGGCCTCGGGCCCGGCGCACTCGGGGCGATCGTCGTCGACGGCACCATCGTCAACGCCGGATACCTCAGCGCCGACGGCAGCACGGTCCCGTGCACCGAGAGCCAGGACGCCATGATCCTCACGGTGTCGGCCGGTGACCGACCGTCGACCATCAACCTCGGGGAGCACCTCGGCGACTACCGCGTCGTCGCCGTCACCGACGCGAGCGGCGCGACGAGGATCATCGGGCTTCCGCTCGCCGAGGTCGCGTCGACGGTCATGCAGCTCGTCACCCTCATCGCGATCATGAGCGTCGTGGTCCTGTTGCTCGCCGGACTGGCGGCGTTCGCGATCGTGCGGTACTCGCTCCGCCCGCTCGACCGCGTCGTCGCGACGGCCGCGGTCGTCGCCGAGCTTCCCCTCGACCGCGGTGAGGTGGCGCTCGCCGTCCGGGTACCGGAGTCCGACACCGACCCGCGGACCGAGGTCGGACGCGTCGGATCGGCGATCAACCGCATGCTCGGGCACGTCTCGTCCGCACTGAACGCCCGGCAGGCGAGCGAGAACAAGGTGCGCCGGTTCGTCTCGGACGCGAGCCACGAGCTCCGGACCCCGCTGGCTTCCATCGCCGGATACTCGGAACTCGCCGCGCGGAAGTCGGACGCGCTGCCGGAGGACGTCACCCACTCCCTCGGCCGGATCCGCTCCGAGGCCGGTCGCATGACCACGATCGTCGAGGACCTGCTGCTGCTGGCGCGGTTGGACGAGGGACGCGAACTCGCGAAGCGCCCCGTCGACCTCACCGAACTCGTCATCCACACCGTCGGCGACGCCCATGTCGCCGGCCCGGACCACGTGTTCGAACTGGACTTCCCCGAGGAGCCCGTCCTCGTCACGGGAGACGCGTCCCGGCTGCAACAGGTGATCGTGAACCTGCTGGCGAACGCGCGGACCCACACGCCCGCCGGGACGATCGTGCGGACGGGGCTGGCGGTCGAGAGCGGTCCTGCGGGCGAGATCGCCGTGCTGACCGTGTCGGACGACGGTCCCGGCATTGACCCTACGCTGCAACCCAACCTCTTCGAGCGCTTCGTCCGCGGTGACGACTCCCGCTCACGCGCCACGGGGAGCACCGGCCTCGGGCTCGCGATCGTGCACGCCGTCGTGACCGCGCACCACGGCACCGTCCGATGCGAGAGCGCACCAGGACGGACGGTGTTCCGCGTCGAGCTACCGGCCGTCGCCACCCCGGACGTCCTCGTCCCGTCGGCGGAGTGATCCGTGCGGCCGGGTAGCGTGGTCCCCATGTGGGTGAAGGTGTGCGGTCTGTCCGAGGCGTCCGACGTCGCTGCGGCGGTGGACGCCGGAGTCGACGCGATCGGCTTCGTGTTCGCGCCGGGGTCGCCCCGGACCGTCGAGCCCGAACGGGTCGCCTCGCTGCTCGCCGACGTCCCAGAGTCGGTGCTGACGGTCGGCGTCTTCCGGCGCCAGTCGGTCGAGGAGGTCTCACGGATCGCCGGTGCTGCGGGGGTGCAGGCCGTCCAGCTCCACGGCGACGAACCACCCGAGGCGTTCCACGAGCTGCAGGCCATGGGGTGGCGGACGCTCCGGGCGACCTCGGCGGTGCGCTACGCCTCCGAGAACGCCGCCGAGCGCGCCGCCTACGCCGAAGAGCTGCTGCTGCTCGACGCACCGGACCCGGGAGCCGGGAAGACCTTCGACACGATCGCCCTGGTGGCGAACCCACCCACCCGCACCTGGATCCTCGCCGGAGGGCTCACGCCGGAGAACGTCCAGGGCCTCGTCGCCGAGCTCCGCCCCTGGGGGGTCGACGTGTCCAGCGGGGTCGAGTCCTCGCGCGGGGTGAAATCACCGGAGCTCATCCGGTCGTTCGTGCACGCCGCCCGCACCGCCCGGGCGGTCTGAGCGTCAGCGGGACACCCGCTGGTCCGCGGTGTGACCCGCACGCTACATTCGTCGGATGAGGCGGTCGGCCGACCGCGACGACGACAAGGAGCGCCACCACCGTGTTCGACACCATCCTGCTCGCCGCGGACGACAACGGTCGGGCCGCCATCGAGTTCATGAACGCCCCCGCCAACGTCTTCGGCGGCATCATCGGCTACGCCCTGTTCGTCGCCTCCGTGTGGGGCATGTTCGAGAAGTCGGGCCGCTCCGGCTGGACCGCGATCATCCCGATCTACAACTGGTACGTCGTCGTCAAACTCGCCGGCTTCACGGGCGCGGCGACCATCCTCTACTTCATCCCGCTCGTGAACATCGTGTTCGGCTGGATCGTCGGTTGGCACATCGGCAAGCAGTTCGACAAGAGCACGGTGTTCCGGATCTTCGGGCTCATCCTGTTCCAGCTGATCGGCTTCTTCATCCTCAGCTACGGCTCGGACCGCTACCTGGGCAAGCAGGTCGACCGCGCCTAGCCGGCGGTCACCTGGGCCGGACGCTCACCGCGACGGCCAGGTCCACGGGGGCGTCGACAGCAGGCCCTGATCCTCGACGGTCGTCTCGCCGAGTCGCTTCACCAGCCGGTGCTCATGCACCTCGCCGGCTTCGAGCATGGCCTCGATGAGTGGGCGGGCGTGGGAGACGACCACGAGCTGCGTGTCGGCGCTCGCCGCGGTGATGAGCCGAGCGAGCTGCGGGAGGAGGTCGCCGTGCAGGCTCGTCTCCGGCTCGTTCAGCACCATGAGCTCGGGCGGGCGAGGGGTCAGGAGTGCCGCGACGAGCAACAGGTAGCGGAGCGTGCCGTCGGACAGCTCGCCGGCCGAGAGCGGACGGAGCATGCCGGGCTGTTCGAGCTCCAGCCGGAACACCCCGTCGTCGGCACGCACGCGCAGCACGCTGCCGGGGAACGCGTCGTCGACGGCGGCGTCGAGGCGGTCCCGGGCGCCGGATTCGATGATCGTCTGCACCGCGGCGGCGAGGTCGGCACCGTCGTGTCCGAGCACGGGCGTCCGCGTGCCGACCTGCGGCGCACGTGCCGGGGCCTCGCGGTCGGTCCGGAACTGGTCGTAGAACCGCCAGCCGCGCACCTGGCCGCGCATGCGGAGGACCTCGGGCGTCGCGTCGGCGTCCGAGAACTCGGTGAGGATGCTCTCCGAGGTGCCGAGCGTTCGGCCGATCGGACGCCACGACCCGTCGCGGACCCGGACCGCCGGACCGTGCCGGTCGACGAGCAGGCTGCTCGGTTTGGCCAGTGCGCCGGCGAAGATCTGCTCCCGCTTGATCTCGGGGTCGCGGCCGAACAGGGTCGTGGACGGCTGCGGGATCCCGAGGTCGATGAGATACCCCAGCGTGTCCGTCGCGAACCCGAGTCGCAGGCTGATCGGCCCCGAGCGGCGCGTGCCCTGGACCGGGACGGAGCCGTCGACCATGGCGTGACTCACGTGTTCGGGGCCGGCCCAGAGCGTCGAGGAGAGCCCGCCGTCGCGGGCGAGTGATCCGACGACATCGCCGTCGCCCGCACTCGCGAGGAGTCGGAGTGCCCGGTAGAGGTTGGACTTGCCGGTGCCGTTCGCGCCGGTCACGACGTCGAGGCCGTGCAGCGGCAGCACGGTGTCTCGGATGGACCGGTAGCCGGAGATGGCGAGCGTCTGGATCATGGCTCCATGGTGCCGGTCGCCTCGGACATCCGGGCGGGCGGTCGTGAGCGCCCGGAGCACGCCTGTCGGAGCGGGGTCGGGGGTGTGTTATGGTTGTGGAAACCAAAGACCGCCGGTCACTGTCGCGTGCAAACGAGACAGTCGAAGGTTCTCGTGACGAGACGTCCAGCGCAGGTGTATGAAGATCTGATCGAGGCTCGCCTCTCCCCAGCTCCGTGCGCTTGCGCCGGAGCTTTTTTCATGCCCGAATCCTTCACCGGTCCGGCGGTTGGTGTGTGCGGCCTCCGCTGCATGCATTCAAGATTCGAAAAGGAGTGGCCATGGCGAACAAGGAAGCCTCGGTTGCCGAACTCACGGAGAAGTTCCAGAGCTCGACCGCCGTTCTGCTGACCGAGTACCGCGGCCTCACTGTTGCTCAGCTCAAGACCCTGCGCAAGAGCATCAGTGCGGACGCAACCTACGCCGTGGTGAAGAACACGCTGACCAAGATCGCGGCGAACAACGCCGGCATCTCGTCGTTCGACGACGAGCTCGCCGGTCCGTCCGCGATCGCATTCGTGCACGGTGACCCGGTCACCGTCGCGAAGGCTCTTCGTGACTTCGCCAAGGCAAACCCTCTCCTCGTGGTCAAGGGCGGTTACTTCGACGGTAACCCGCTGACCGCTGACGAGGTGCGCAAGCTCGCCGACCTCGAGTCCCGTGAAGTGCTGCTGGCGAAGCTCGCCGGCGCCGTCAAGGCCTCGCTGTTCGGAGCTGCCTACCTCTTCAACGCACCGCTCTCGAAGGCCGTTCGCACGGTCGAGGCGCTGCGCGAGAAGCAGGAGTCCGCGGCCGAGTAATTCGGTTCCGCGAACCATCAACCCCGTACCTGTGCGCCGCGTGATGCGGTTGCAGGGCATGAAACAAGGAGAACAATCATGGCAAAGCTGTCAAACGAAGAACTGATCAACGCGTTCAAGGAGCTCACGCTCATCGAGCTCAGCGAGTTCGTCAAGCTGTTCGAGGAGACCTTCGAGGTCACCGCTGCTGCTCCCGTCGCCGTTGCCGGCCCGGCTGCTGCCGGCGGCGCTGCTGCTGAAGAGGTCGAGGAGAAGTCCGACTTCGACGTCATCCTCGAGGCTGCTGGCGACAAGAAGATCCAGGTCATCAAGACGGTCCGCGAGCTCACCTCGCTCGGCCTCGGCGAGGCCAAGGCTCTCGTCGACGGCGCTCCGGCTGCCGTCCTCGAAGGCGCCAACAAGGAAGCCGCTGACAAGGCGAAGGAAGCCCTCGAGGCTGCCGGCGCCACCGTCACGCTCAAGTAGTCGGTCCCCTACGGGGGACAACCACTGGGCTGGCGACCGACTCCGGTCGGTCGCCGCTGACGATCGCGGATCTTCCTGAGACGAGTGCTGTGTGCACTCGGCAGAGACATCCGTGATCGGAGGGCATCGCCCCCGATTCGTTCGGGAGCGGTGCCCTCCGTCGATTAACCGGGGGGCCTGCGATTCGTCGCGCCCCTCCATGCACGCGGATGCTCTGCACCCCGTCGACGACGTTCGTCGACGGTTCACGCAGGCATCCGCGTCGTCGTTCCGCTCCCGGTGAGCGTGGGCTGTCGGTGCGGTGCCCGAATCGGGAGAACCCACCACCATGAACACCCACGCACGCTGGCGTGCAACCATCACCTGGATCCGAGCCCAGCTCGCATCCGCCTTCACCGAGTCGGAGCGGGCGAGCGACGCCCACCCGCCCGATCCGCGGGTCAGCCAGTCCTTCACCACCTGGATGCGCTGACCTGGTTTGCCCCCCGGCCCCAACTCAGGAGTGGCTCGGCGTGCCGCGGCCATTGAGGCCCGCCACGCCGACGAACTCCTGAGTCGGGGACGGGCCGGGTGGATATGCATAGCCAGGCTATGTATACTGGTCACATCATGACCGAGAACCGTACGCATTCACCCCTGCACACCATCCTCGGCGACCTCATCACGGCATCGCACCGGCTCACCCGCCTTGCCGCCCAGGCCACCGGATCCTCCGAATCGCCCGCCGTCTGGCGCACGCTCTCCGTGCTCACCACGGTCGGCCCCGTCCGGGTCGGCGAACTGGCCCGCCAGAGCCGGGTGTCCCAACCCACGATGACCAAGCTCGTGCAGAGCCTCGACGAGCGCGACTGGATCAAGCGGATCGCCGACGTCGACGACCACCGCGCGTGGCTCATCGCCATCGCCCCCAAGGGGACGGCCGCTCTCCTCGCCTGGCGCGACGAGCTCACCGACGCCCTGGAGCCGGCTTTCACCGACCTCGAGGACGACGACCTCGCCGCGATCGCCAGGACCGTCGAGATCATCCAGGCCCGCGTGGCCGTCGAGGTCGCCTCGGAGCTGACGGCATGAGCGCCGACACCAGCGCACACACGTCCTCCACGCCCACCCCCACAGCGTCGAGCCACGGCCACGCCGCAGGCCACAGTGCCGGCCTCGGCGGCATCCTGCACCAGCCGAAGGCCGTCTGGGCGGTCGCCTTCGCGAGCGTCATCGCCTTCATGGGCATTGGCCTCGTCGACCCGATCCTGCCCGCGATCGCCGAAGACCTCCAGGCGACGCCGACCCAGGCCGAGATGCTCTTCACGAGCTACCTGCTCGTCACCGGCGTGGCGATGCTGTTCACGAGCTGGCTGTCGAGCCGGATCGGTGCCAAGCGCACGCTCCTCATCGGACTCGCGCTCGTCGTCCTGTTCGCGCTCCTCGCGGGCCTCTCCGACTCCGTCGGTGCCGTCATCGGCTTCCGGGCCGGCTGGGGCCTCGGCAACGCGCTCTTCATCTCGACGGCACTCGCCACCATCGTCGGAGCCGCGGCGGGCGGACGCGCCAACGCGATCATCCTGTACGAGGCCGCCCTCGGGCTCGGCATCGCGATCGGTCCGCTGCTCGGGGGTCTCCTCGGCGGCATCGGCTGGAAGTGGCCGTTCTTCGGCACCGCGACGCTCATGGCCGTCGGGTTCATCGCGATCGTCACCCTGTTGAAGACCGAGGGCCCGAAGCCCGCGCCGCTCAAGCTGTCCGCACCGTTCAAGGCGCTGGCGATCCCGTCGCTGGGCATCCTCGCGGCAGCCGCACTGTTCTACAACATCGGCTTCTTCACGCTCCTCGCGTACTCGCCGTTCCCGCTCGGCCTCGATGCGATGGGTCTTGGGTTCACCTTCTTCGGGTGGGGTGTCGCGCTGGCGATCACGAGCGTGTTCGTCGCACCGCTGCTCACGGCCCGGATGCGTCGCACCTCCGTGATCAAGCTCGTCCTGCCGTTGCTGGCACTCGACCTCGTCGCGGCCGGACTCCTCGTGCAGTCCACCGTCGGCCTCATCGTCTGCATCGTCGTCGGCGGGCTGCTGCTCGGCGTCATGAACACGGTGCTGACCGAGGCGGTCATGGAGGCGACGGACCTGCCGAGCAACGTCGCATCCTCGGCCTACTCGTCGGTGCGGTTCCTCGGTGGGGCCATCGCGCCACCGGCCGCCGCGGAGATCGCGAAGCTCATCTCGCCCGCCGCGCCCTACTATGTGGCCGCCGGCTCGCTCATCGTCGCGGTCCTCATCGTGGTCCTCGGACGCAAGCACCTCGCCCGGGTCGACGGCCCGGTGGAGAGCGAGCTCGACGAGGCCATCGCGATCACCGCAGCCGACGCGAGCTGATCCGACCGCTCACCGCGCCCCACCGACGCGAGCGCGACCCTCCGGGGGCCCGTGCTCACGTCGGTGGGGCGCGCTCGTGCCAGCGCACCGCGCTCAGACCGCAGCCGGGTCGTCTAGTCGACGGGCTCGGGGCGGGTCGTGGTCTGTCGGATCACCAGGCGGGTCGGCCAGCGCACCTCGGAGACCGTTGTGCCCGGGTCCCCGGAGTCCGGAGCCTGCGCGCGCTGCTCGTCCTCCAGGTCCTGGAGGAGGATCTCGACGGCATGCCGTCCCTGCGCGCGGGGCTCCTGCTCGAAGGTGGTGAGCGCGAACATCTCCGCGTAGGAGTGCCCGTCGATCCCGATGACCGACAGCTCCGCCGGAACGGTGATCCCGAGGCGACGTGCCGCGATGATGATGCCGATCGCCACCTCGTCCGTCGAGGCGAACACCGCCGTCGGCCGGATCCTCGCGTCCCGCAGCAACTGCGCCGCGGCCTCGTACCCGCCCGGTAACGAATGGACGGCGGGCAGGACGTGCACGGCTGAGGTGAGTCCGGCATCCTCCATCGCCGCGAGGTAGCCGGCCAGGCGCCTCCCGTGCACGGTGTCCGTCTGCAGTTCCGCGTCGTGCCCGGTGATGTGGGCGATGCGCGTGTGCCCGAGGGTGATGAGGTGTTCCGTCGCCTCACGGCCGAGTGCCTGGTCGTCGATGTTGATGGAGTGACCGCCACGGATGTTGCCGCCGATCGACACCAGTGGACGGGGATTGGCGAGCAGTCGCGCGATCTCGTCCTGCGAGGCCTCGATCCCGATCGAGATCATGCCGTCGAAGCGCTTGTTCGTCAGGTAGGCGTCGAAGATGCGATCGCGCTCCGGGGAGTCGGGCGGCAGATGGTGGAGCGTCAGGTCGTAGCCCCGCGCACGGAGGGCGCCCTCGGCGCCTTCCAGGACCTCCCCGAAGTACCAGCGGTTGAGGAACGAGGTGAGGACGCCGATGGCCAGCGTGCGTCCGGTGGACAGACTCGCGGCGATGGGCGAGGCGACGTACCCGATCGTGGCCGCGGCCTGCACGACCCGTTCCCGGGTCTCGGCCGACACGTATCCGCGCCCGGTGAGCGCTCGCGAGGCCGTCGCTTTCGAGACGCCGGCGAGGGCCGCGACATCGCTGATGGCACCACTCATGCCGACTCCCTCCGTTGGGTAGCACCACCATAGCGAATCTGGAACGGACCTGGAACTGCCGACTGGAACTGATCCATAACAACTGGAGCACGAATGGTCCGCCCGACCTCGTGATTTCGGTGGGAGCGCTCTCACTGTCTATTTCGTTATGTTCTCGTGCTTGCATCCTGTCGCCGGGTGAAGTACTTTGGCGCATGGAAACGGTTCCGCATCCGGACCGATTCCGCACCAGTGCATCATCGGAACGGCTCGACCCTGGAGACGTTCGAACCTGCAGCACTCAATGAGGAGGACACAGATGAGTTTCATTCGGACCCGCCGGACGGCCCTGCCGCTGGCCGTCCTGGCCGTCGCGGGCGTCGCGCTCACCGCTTGTTCAGGCGGATCGGGTAGCAGCGGCGGTGGCGACGACGACAAGACCGTCACCATCTACGGGACGATCGCCGACACCGAGGCGAAGCTGCTCGAGGAGAGCTGGGCCGACTTCGAGAAGGAGAGCGGCATCACGATCAAGTACGAGTCCTCCAAGGAGTTCGAGTCGCAGATCGGCATCCGCGCCCAGGGTGGTAACCCGCCCGACCTCGCGATCTTCCCGCAGCCCGGCCTCCTGGCCGACCTCGCCAAGCGCGACTACCTGAAGCCCGCGCCCGACAGCGTCAAGGCGAACATCGAGAAGTACTGGTCGAAGGACTGGGCCGCCTACGGCACCGTCAACGACACCGTCTACGGCGCTCCGCTCATGGCGAGCGTCAAGGGCCTCGTCTGGTACCAGCCGGCCAAGTTCAAGGAGTGGGGCGTCGAGGTCCCGAAGACCTGGGACGAGCTGCTCACGCTGACCAAGACCATCCAGGAGAAGACGGGTTCCGCACCGTGGTGCGCCGGCTTCGGCTCCGGCGACGCCTCGGGCTGGCCCGGCACCGACTGGATCGAAGACCTCGTCCTGCGCCAGCAGGGCCCGGACGTCTACGACGACTGGGTGGCCAACAAGGTCAAGTTCACCGACCCGAAGATCAAGGAAGCGTTCGACTCGGTCGGCGAGATCCTCAAGAACCCGGAGTACGTGAACGCGAGCTTCGGCGACGTGTCCTCGATCAACTCGACCGAGTTCGGTGACGTCGCTCCGGCGCTCGCCTCCGGCGCCTGCGCCCTCCACCACCAGGCATCGTTCTTCTCCGGCTTCCTCGAGGACGCCGGCGCGACCGTCGCCCCCGACGGCGACGTGTGGGCCTTCGTGACCCCCGGCATCAAGGAGGGCGAGACCGCTGTCACCGGTGGTGGCGAGATCGTCGGCGCGTTCAGCGACGACGAGAGCACCGTCAAGGTCCAGGAGTACCTCTCGAGCCCTGAGTGGGCGAACAAGCGGGTCAAGCTCGGCGGCGTCATCTCCGCCAACAACGGCCTCGACCCGGCGAACGCCTCGACCCCGATCCTCAGCCAGGCGATCGAGATCCTGCAGGACGAGAAGACCACGTTCCGCTTCGACGCCTCCGACCTGATGCCCGGTGCCGTCGGTGCCGGAACCTTCTGGAAGGGCCTCGTGAACTGGATCAACGGCGACGAGACCGACCAGGTCCTCAAGGACATCGAAGCCGGCTGGCCCTCCAGCGAGTAATCGATATCCGGAACTGCTGCTCGTGAGCGGGAGCGCCGGAGGGTGATCACCACCCTCCGGCGCTTCCGCCTCGGCAGTGGAACCCCCTAGGGTTCACTCAGGGTCCAACGCCGTACTCGAAAGGCCAGCTATGTCAGGTTTCCTCAACTGGTTGGGCGGACTGCCTCCGCTCGCCCAGATCCCGATCGTCGTCATCGCCTTCGGCGCGGTGGTGGCCCTCCTCCTCTTCTTCGTGGACATCGCGCCACGCAAGGGCACCCTGTACACGGTCATCCGTCTGGCGTTCTGCGTCCTGGTGCCCGTCGTCGTCGTCCTCTTCTTCGGCTCGTTCCTCTGGGCCGCGGCCGTCGCCGCCGTCCTCGGCGGCGTGCTCTTCCTCCTCGACTACCGCTCGAAGAAGGGCGTCGGGTACCTCGTCCAGCTCGTCGGCTTCCTCGCACCGGCGTTCCTGCTGCTGCTGATCGGCCTGATCCTGCCGTCGATCAACACGACGATCGCCGCGTTCATGTCGGCGTCCGGCAAGAACTTCGTGGGCCTGAACAACTTCATCTGGCTGTTCACACAGCCGAGCGCCATTCGTACCGTGATCAACACGATCATCTGGGTGCTGCTCGTCCCGGCGTTGTCGACGGCCTTCGGACTCGCCTACGCCGTGTTCATCGACAAGTCCCGCGGTGAGAAGTACTTCAAGATCCTCGTCTTCATGCCGATGGCGATCTCCTTCGTCGGTGCGTCGATCATCTGGCGCTTCATCTACGCCTACCGCGAGGCCGACGCGACCCAGATCGGTCTGCTCAACCAGATCGTCGTGTGGTTCGGCGGCACTCCGGTGCAGTGGCTGCAGAACGAGCCGTGGAACACGCTGTTCCTCATCGTCGTGCTCATCTGGGTCCAGACCGGTTTCGCGATGGTCGTCCTGTCCGCCGCGATCAAGGGTGTCCCCACCGAGCAGATCGAGGCCGCTGAGCTCGACGGCACCAACGCCTGGCAGCGCTTCATCAACGTCATCGTCCCCGGCATCCGCTCCTCGCTCGTCGTGGTCGTCACGACGATCTCGATCGCCTCGCTGAAGGTCTTCGACATCGTCCGCACGATGACCGCCGGCAACAACGGCACCTCGGTCATCGCGAACGAGATGTACACCCAGTTCAAGAACTTCGAGAACGGCCGGAGTGCGGCGTTCGCCGTGGTCTTGTTCGTCCTCGTGCTGCCGATCGTCATCTACAACGCACGGCAGATCAAGAAGCAGAGGGAGATCCGATGAGTGCTGTGCAGCCGATCGAACTACCGATCGACGAATCCACCAAGGAACAGCTCGCCCAGGGGGAACGCGGCATCGAGGCCGCGAGCCGCCGGACGAAGAAGCGGCTCACCAGCCGCGGGGCGACCATCGCGGCCGTCATCATCGCGGTGCTGTGGACGGTCCCGACCTTCGGTCTGTTCGTCTCCTCGTTCCGACCTGAGCAGCAGGTGAAGACCACCGGTTGGTGGACGATCTTCTCCGACTTCCAGGTCACCATCGACAACTACGTGCAGGTGCTGCAGGCCGGCAACTCGACGCTCAACCTCGCGGGCTCGTGGGTCAACTCGATCGCCATCGCGGTCCCGGCGACCCTGATCCCGCTGGTGGTGGCGAGCCTCGCGGCGTACGCGTTCGCGTGGATCGACTTCCGCGGCAAGAACTTCCTGTTCATCCTCGTGTTCGCGCTGCAGGTGGTGCCCATCCAGATGGCGCTCGTGCCACTGCTGTCGACCTTCTCCCGCGGGCTGAACATCTTCGGCCTGCAGGTCGGTGAGGGACTGGATGCGAGCGGCACCTTCGCCCAGGTGTGGATCGCGCACACCATGTTCGCGCTGCCGCTGGCGATCTTCCTGCTGCACAACTTCGTCGCGGAGATCCCCGCCGAGGTCATCGAAGCGGCACGCGTGGACGGTGCCGGTCACGGTCAGATCTTCTTCCGGATCGTGCTGCCGCTGACCATGCCCGCCATCGCGTCGTTCGCGATCTTCCAGTTCCTGTGGGTGTGGAACGACCTTCTGGTCGCGCTCATCTTCGCGGACGGCGAGGTCGCGCCGATCACGAAGCTGCTGGCGGAGATCACCGGTACGCGAGGCAACGAGTGGCACCTGCTCACGGCCGGCGCGTTCATCTCGATCCTCGTCCCGCTCGTGGTGTTCTTCGCCCTGCAGCGCTACTTCGTCCGCGGGCTCCTGGCCGGTTCGACGAAGGGCTGACCCGACACGCGGTTCGATCCTCCGATCGACAGCGTCGTCGGTGCGCGGACGCCCCGGGAGCTCATGCTCCCGGGGCGTCCGTGCGTCTGCGGGTCGTCTGGTCTGGTTCACAATTCAGGAGAGCCTCGGCGTGTCGGACCTGCCGCCGGGAAACTCAGTCAGGCTCGCCGAATTCGTCCTGAATTGTGAACAAGGAGACCGGTGTGGGAGTTCGACGGCAGTGTTCACAATTCAGGAGAGCCTCGGCGTGCCCCGCCCGACTGACCGGGTTCTCGGCGCGACACCCCGTGGACATCCTGAGTTGTGGACCGAGAGCAACGGCACATCGAACGACCAGTCGAGGTCACGATTCGGCGAGAGCCGAACGAATGGCTCCTTCGACGGCGTACCAGTCGTCCATGACCATCCGGTAGGTGAATCGGAGGACACGGTACCCGCGGATCGCCAGCATCGCGTCCCGCCAGCGGTCGTGCTCGTGAGCATCTGGCGTGTCGTGGAACTCACGTCCGTCCCATTCGATCACGATCCGTCCAGCCAGGACGAGGTCGACCCGTCCTACCCCATCGATGAGTACCTGGTGGACTCCGCGGATGCCCGCACGCTCGAGGCGGATCCGGCCGATGGTCTCGAGGAAGCTGTGGCAGCCGCTCTCTCGCCGGGGGAGGGCGTCGAAGAACCGGCGGGGGAGTTCCCGCAGCCAGTCCTCGAGATGAGCCGCGCCGCGTGGATCGACGTTGATGAAGGAGTCGAACGCGGCGACGGCGAGGTCGGGATGCTGGCAGGCTGCAATCTGCAGGGTGGTCTCGTACGGCGAGGTCAGGAGCTTCGGTCGGTCATCTCTGGAGAGGGGCGAGTGCCAGTGCAGAACGAGACCTCGCAGGTCGCGGAACTCCTCACCACTGGGGTAGGTCGTCCGGTCATCGGGATGGCGGAGTCGTGAGGCGTTCTCGGTGAGGCTCACATGCACCTCACCTCTCCGAGCAACGGCCCAGCCGTAACGCTCCGCGGCTGAAACGCAGCCCAGGCGCCCGCCCACCCGGACGGCCCGGATCAAGGCGGGATCTGCGGCGGATGCCGCGTACCAGCCACGGCGTGGTCGGATAAGCAGTCCTGTCGCCACCGCAAAGGTCAGTTGTCGCCCCGTGAAACCGTGGTCGATCAGTTCACGCCGAGTCGCCACCTGTCCCAGGTGCTCTACGGCGGTCGCGAGTCCGATCATGGCTCCAGCGTCCTCGAGTCGCAGCTGCTGTGATGACGCACGCCTGCGCCGATGCGCACCGATGACCCGTTCGACCGGTTGTGGAGCACGCTCGTGTCGGTTCACAACTCAGGATCAGGGACGGCGTGTCGGCTAGCAGGCGCACAAAGGGAGGCGAAACGCCGAGCCGCTCCTGAGTTGTGAACCGCGGGACGGGGACAGGGGCGGGGAGGACGGTGGGCGGGGATAGGGTGGCGGGATGAGCATGCACGGTGGACGGGGCGGGCCACGCGGTGGTGCACCCGGGGGCGGCGGACCCCGTGCCGGGAGTCGGGTGAGCGGCGGCGACATGGCGGCTCAGAAGGCGCTCAACGCCGAGGCGCCGAAGATCCCGAACCTCGGCAAGCGCATCGTCGCGCTGTTCGTGCCCTTCCGCGCCAAGATCATCCTCACGATGGTGCTCGTCGTCATCGGTGCCGCCCTCGCGGTACTCCCACCGCTGCTCGTCAAGCAGGCGTTCGACGTCGGCCTGTTCCCGACCGACGGGGGCAGCCCGAACCTCGTCGCCCTCGCGGAGATCGTCGGCGCGATGGTGGCGCTGTTCATCATCGCGGCGCTGCTCGGCGTCTGGCAGACCTACCTCACGGCGACCGTCGGCAACAGTGTCATGGGCGCCCTGCGCATCAAGCTGTTCTCGCAATTGCAGGCGATGGAGCTGAGCTTCTTCACCCGCACGAAGACGGGCATCATCCAGTCGCGCCTGCAGAACGACGTCGGTGGCGTCGCGAACGTCCTCACCAACACCGTCTCGAGCGTGCTCGGCAACACCGTGACGGTCATCTCCGCGCTCGTCGCCATGCTCATCCTCAACTGGCAGCTGACGATCGTCGCCCTCATCCTCATGCCGATCCTCGTGATCGCGCAGCGCCGCGTCGGTCAGGTCCGGGCGCGGATCGCGACGAAGACGCAGGAGTCGTTGTCGGAGATGACCGCGATCACCCAGGAGGCCTTGAGCGTCTCCGGCGTGCTCCTCGCGAAGAGCTTCAACCGCCAGGACACCGAGGTCGAGCGCTACAGCGCCGAGAACCGCACCCAGATCCGCCTCCAGGTCAGCCAGGCGATGAGCGGACAGTGGTTCTTCGCGATGGTGAACATCTTCCTGTCGTCCATCCCCGCGATCGTCTACCTCGTGGCCGGCTGGCTCATCACCGGTGGGGCCGCGGACGTCACCGCCGGCTCGATCGTCGCCTTCACCACCATCCAGGCCCGCCTGCTGTTCCCGCTCATGGGCGTCATGCGCGTCGCCCTCGACCTGCAGACCTCCGGAGCCCTCTTCGCGCGGATCTTCGAGTACTTGGACCTCAAGCCCGCGATCGCCGACCGCCCCGGGGCCGCACCGCTCCCGAGCGTCGCACCGCAGATCCGCTTCGACGACGTCACCTTCCGCTACGCCGACGCCCAGGACGACTCGACCCCCACCCTCGACGGTGTCTCCTTCACGATCGAACCCGGACAGTTCGCCGCGTTCGTCGGACCCTCGGGAGCGGGCAAGACGACCATCTCCTACCTCATCCCGCGCTTCCAAGAGGTGTCGGGCGGCCGGGTCATGGTGGCGGGGGCCGACGTCCGCGACGTCACCCAGGAGTCCCTCGTCTCCCGCATCGGCATCGTCAGCCAGGAGACCTACCTCTTCCACGCGACGATCGCTGAGAACCTCCGCTACGCGAAGCCCGACGCGACCCTCGACGAGCTCGAGGCCGCCTGCCGCGCCGCGAACATCCACGAGACGATCGCTCGGTTCGAGGACGGCTACGACACGCTCGTCGGGGAACGCGGCTACCGCTTGTCCGGCGGTGAGAAGCAGCGCATCGCCATCGCGCGCGTGCTGCTGAAGGACCCCGAGGTGCTCATCCTCGACGAGGCGACGAGCGCCCTCGACACGATCTCCGAACGGGTCGTCCAGGTCGCCCTCGACGACGCGACCCGCGGACGCACGACGGTGTCGATCGCACACCGCCTGTCGACCATCGTGCACGCCGACGTCATCTTCGTGCTCGATCGCGGGCGCATCGTGGAGCGTGGCACCCACCAGGAGCTGCTCGCCGTCGGCGGCGTGTACGCGACGCTCTACGCGCAGCAGGCCGTCACCGCCTGAGCGGTCCAGCCCATTGTGGGCGCGTGACACGTGTGGCTAGAGTGAGCGCCATCGTGACCCCCGAAGGAGGGGGACGCCCGCGCACCGCCGGATCGAGTAGGGGACTCGTCGATGACCGCAGCTGTGAACGCACCATCCGCACCCCCGCCAGGTGACGGCACTCCGCCCGTGGACGCCTCCACGACGGGTCCCCCGATCCCTCCAGCGCCGTCCTCGGTCGCGCGGTCCCGGAGGCTCGGGCGTCGTCGCTTCGGCCGCCCCGGCTTCAGCATCCAGTCGAAACTCCTGGTGATGCTGCTGCTGGTCAGCGTGGGGGCGTCGGTGGTGACCGGCATCGTCGGGTACCTCTCCGGCAGCGAATCCCTCCGACAGGCGTCGTTCGAGCGGCTGACCGAGTTGCGCGAGTCGCGTGCCCGCGAGATCACCAACTACTACCGCCAGACGGCGGACTCGCTCGTCGTCTACACCCGCGGCACGACCGTCGTCGATGCGATGAACCGGTACCACGACGCGTTCCAGGAGCTCGAGGAGCAGCCGGTCGAGCCGGCGCGAGCTGCGGAGGTCGACCGTTTCTACACGGACACCTTCGTCCCGGCGCTCAACGAACGGACCGGCGATACGGCGGATCCAGAGGCCTTCATCCCGACGAACCCGGCCCAGACCTACCTGCAGTCGGTCTACACGCCCACCGATCTCGACTACGACCAGGCGATCACGGTCGACGACGCCGGTGACGGGAGCACGTGGTCGGCCGTCAACGCGACCTACAACGACTACTTCCGCGAGATCATCAACCGGTTCGGCTACGAGGACGCCCTCCTCATCGACGACGAGGGTGACGTCGTCTACAGCGCGTTCAAGGGACCGGACCTCGGGACCAACGTTCTGACGGGCCCGTACCAGGGCGGCGTCCTCGGCGACGGGTTCACGAAGGCCCTGCGGTCCAACGCGGTCGACTACACGGGCATCACCGACTTCGAGCGGTATCAGCCCTCGCTCAACGTCCCCACGCAGTGGATCTTCTCGCCGGTCGGGCAGGATGGCCGCATCGACGGTGTCCTGGCGCTGCAGGTGCCCATCGAGCAGATCAACTCGATCATGACGAGCGGCGGGGAATGGAAGCAGGACGGCCTGGGCGAGACCGGCGAGACCTACCTCGCCGGACCCGATCAGCTGATGCGCTCGACGTCCCGACTGCTCATCGAGGACCCGAAGGCGTATCTCAAGCAGTCCGTCGCGGCCGGCACGCCACCGCAGGACGCGCAGCGCGCGGTCGACGTCAAGGGCACGATCGAGATCCAGCCGACCCGCACCCAGTCCGTGGAGCGGGCGCTCGCCGGGGAGACCGGCACGCTCATCGGTCGTGGTTACCTCGGTGGGGAGAACCTCACGGCGTACACACCACTCGACATCGACGGGCTCCAGTGGGTGCTCGTCGCGCGGATCGACGCGTCGGAGGCCTTCGCGCCGGTCACCGACTTCACGCGCAACCTCATCATCTCCGTGCTGGCGATCGTGGTCGTCGTGTCGTTGCTCTCGCTGTTGTTGGCGCAGGTCTTCGCACGCCCGGTGCGATCCCTCGTCGGCGCGGTGCGGCGCGTGGCCGCCGGTGACTACAGCGTCGAGGTGCCGGTCAACAGGCGTGACGAGTTCGGCGACCTGGGCGCGGCCTTCAACGACATGAGTCGCAGCCTCCGGGTGAAGCAGGAACTCATCGACGAGCAGCGCGCCGAGAACGAGAAGCTCCTGCTGACGCTCATGCCGGCGACGGTGGCGAAACGCTACAAGGAGGGCGAGGAGACCATCTCCGAGGTCCACCAGGACGTGTCGGTCATCTTCGCGGACCTCGTCGGATTCGACGACCTCACCCGAGGCCTCGACCCGGAGCGCGAGCTGTCGATGCTCAACGCCCTGGTCCGCAGCTTCGACGAGGCGGCGGAACGACTCGGGATCGAGCAGGTGCGGACGCTGCGGGAGGGCTACCTCGCGAGCTGCGGCCTCATCGTGCCCCGCGTCGACAACGTCCGCAGGACCCTCGACTTCGCGCTGGAGATGCGGACGATCGTCGAACGCTTCAACGCCCAGCACCAGGCCGAACTGACGCTCCGGATCGGCGTGGACACGGGTGTCGTGACGAGTGGCCTCGTCGGTCGCACGAGTCTCGCCTACGACATGTGGGGTGACGCGGTCAGTCTCGCCAACCAGGTCCAGTCGGTCTCCGGTCGGGCCGGGATCTTCGTCAGCCAGCGGGTGCGCGACCGCATGCAGGACACCGTCACCTTCGAGGCCGCCGGCACCGTGGAGACGCGCGGGGGTCCGCAGGCCGTCTGGCAGGTCGTGGCAGGGACGACGTCATGACGCAGGTGTGGCAGGAGGCGTGGTTCCCCTGGGCCATCGCGCTCGCGGTCGGTGTCCCGGTCCTCCTCATCGTCCTCACCGAGGTGCTGGGCGCACTGACCCGGCGCGGGAACGCCGCGGCCAAGCCGGTACGACTCATGCGGAACTACGTCGTGCCGGTCGGCGCGGTGTTCGCGCTCCTGGTGTTCGCTTCGCTGCGGGCGGACGACCTCATCTGGGTCCGGATCGTCGGAACGGTCCTCGGTTTCCTCGTGATCCTGCTCATCCTGTCGGCGTTCAACGTGGCGCTGTTCGCCAACGCGGAGGAGGGCTCGTGGCGTGACCGCATCCCGTCGATCTTCGTGGACCTCGCTCGGCTCGCGCTGATCCTCATCGGACTCGCCATCCTGTTCTCGTGGGTGTGGGGCGCCGACATCGGCGGCCTGGTCACCGCGCTCGGCGTCACCTCGATCGTGATCGGCCTCGCCCTCCAGAACGCGGTCGGCGGGGTCATCTCCGGACTGCTGCTGCTGTTCGAACAGCCCTTCAAACTGGGGGACTGGTTGGACACCGGGAATGTCCGTGGTCGCGTGGTCGAGGTCAATTGGCGTGCGGTGCACCTCGACACCGGCAACGGTATCCAGATCGTGCCGAACTCGTCGCTCGCCGGGTCGTCGTTCACGAACCTGAGTCAGCCCGTCGGTGCCTACACCGCGAGCGTCGAAGTGACCTTCTCCACCGACGACCCGCCGGACGACGTGCTCCGGCTGCTCCGCGAGGTCGGCTCGGGCCTCCCGATGCTCGAGCCGGGGGACGTGGTGTCCGCGTCCTACCTCGGTGCCGCGCGGTTCGCCGTCACCCTCCCCGTGTCCGGGCCGTCCACGGCCGACTCGGCTGTCGCCCTGTTCCGCGCCTGGCTCTGGTACGCCGCGCGGCGTCGTGGTCTCGCGCTCGACGGGGACAGCACCGACCCCATTGCGACGCCGGAGCGCTTGCGGAGTGCCATCGCCGCACTGGCCCCCACGCTCCACGCGCGTGAGGAGGACTACGACGACCTCGCCCGGACGTGCACGCTCGAACGGTACGGGCCGGGGGAGACCATCCAGCAGGCGGGAACCATCCCCGGAGCGATGCGGTTCCTCGTCGAGGGCGGCGTCCATCTCGCCGTGCCGACGACGGACGGGCTCATCACCTTCCAACGACTCGGCGTCGGCGACTTCATCGGCCAGACGGCGCTGACGAGGGAGGTCGCCATGGCCGCCGCGATCGCCGACGGCTCGACCCTGGTCCTGCGGATGCCGCTGTCCACCATCGACCAGCTCGTGCGGAGCAAGCCCCGCCTGGCCCAGGAGATCGGCGCCTCCATCGACAACAAGCATCGGCAGGCGCAGGCGGCGCTCGCCGAGGCGGGGATCGTCCGCGGTACGATCGGCCGGTAGCCAGCAGCCGTCCCCAGCCGAGCGAGGAACCGATGCCGAACCCCGATGGGCCGTCCGGATCGCGGCCGTCTCCTACGGGCGAGTCCGTGACCGAACGGATCCGCACCGCGATCTACGACGGGACGCTCGCCTCCGGTGAGCTGCTCATCGAGGAGGAGCTGCGGGTGTGGCTCGACGCTCCGAGCGAGGAGATCGCCGCAGCACTCCGGGAACTCGAGCGCGTCGGACTGGTCGAGACGGCACCGCAGCGGCACACCCGTGTCGCGCAGCCACGGGCTGAGGACCGGACAGCCGTGCTGCAGACCCTCGGAGCGCTCGTCAGCGGCGTCGTCCGGGTCACCGTCCCGACCTTGACCCCGGGGCAACGGGCCGAGCTCCTGGCGTTCGTCGAGCACACCATGACGACCGTGGCGGCGGAGGACGCGGATGCGCACGGCCGCTGCGTCTGGGGGCTCGTGGACCGGTTCCTGAAGCATTGCGAGAACCCGGTCCTCGTCTCCGCGACGAAGGACGTGATCGGCGCACTGATCTACCGCGTCGTGGCGACGCGGTCGGCTGAGACGGTCGACTGGTCGGATCTGCGCGTCGGGTACCCGCACCTCCGATCCGCGATCGCCTCGGGCGACGCCGTCGGCGCGGAGCTCGCGATCGAGCACGTCTTCCGGCTCCAGGTCCCGCTCCAGGACCTGGAGGTGCACTGACGGACGGCGACATGCGGACCGCGGGCTGTCGCCGGTGGGACGCCTGGCAATAGTCTGCTGGTGACGCGGTGGCCGCGAGCCGACCGCGTCCACGTCGTCACCTCGATCGAGAAGAGCCCAGATGTCCTCCCCGGAAGTCCCACCCTCCGTCGAACCGACCACCGCGTCGCAACTCCTCGCAGAGCTGGCCGGCACCTTCCTGCTGGTCTTCGGTCTCGTCGGGACGGCGACCTTCTCCGCCTTCTTCGGCGAGGAGACCTCCAACCCCCTGGGCGTCGGCTTCCTCGGAGTGGCGATCGCCCTCGGCCTCTCGGTGACCATCGCCGCCTACGCGTTCGGCCCCGTCTCCGGCGGGCACTTCAACCCGGCGGTGACGCTCGGGCTGGCCGCCGCCGGTCGGTTCCCCTGGCGTGCGACGTGGACGTTCATCCTCGCGCAGCTCGTCGGAGCGTTCCTCGGAGCACTGGCGGTCTTCGGCCTCGCGGCCGGCGGCCCGGCAGGATTCCTCGACAAGGCCGTCGCGAGCGGCTTCGTCTCGAACGGCTTCGGTGAGCTCTCGCCCGGCGGATTCGGACTCGTGTCGGCGATCGTCATCGAGGTCGTCATCACCGCCCTCTTCCTGTACGTCATCCTGGGCGTCACGCACACGCGGGCCGCCGCAGGCTTCGCGCCGATCGCCATCGGCGGCACCCTCACCCTGTTCCTGTTGATCGCCATCCCGATCGACAACGGCTCGATCAACCCGGCGCGCTCCATCGCGACCGCCATCTTCGGCGGGGGCGACTGGCTCGCGCAGGTCTGGGTGTTCATCGTGTTCCCGATCATCGGCGCGCTGATCGCCGGATTCAGCTACCGGATCCTGTTCGAGGGGACCCGCCCGGCGGGTTCCCGACCGGTCGCGAACCGCAGTTGAGTCGTCTCCGGATCGCCCGCACCCCGTCCGCTCTGGCTGGACGGGGTGCGTCGTTTCGGGCCGGCACCCCGCGAACGCGGGCAACCCGCATTGGGGGACGCGCTTTCCACGGGCACCGAGCATGCTTGAGGTTCGAGCGCCGGAACCTTGGAGGGGCGATGACGATGACCGAACGCGACGCCCCCACGACCGCGTGGGTGGGTCCGCTGCAGGATGGCGGCAGCATGCCCGATGCGCCGCTCCCACCGGACGTCGCCTGGGAGCTCCTCCGGGAGGCGCTGGTCGAGGACTTCATCGACGACCTCCCGCGTCCGGTCCGGACGGCGGAACTCGCGGCGCGGCTCCATGTGAGCCGCGCGTCCCTCATGACCAACATCCGTCGTGGCAATGTCGTCGCGAACCGTCGCGCCGGCCGATGGGAGATCGACACCGTCGCCAGCCGCACCTACCTGCGGTCGGCCATCCTCAGCCTCGGTGAACGTCGTCGCGCGCTGAGCGGTGTCGATGAGGACCGCTCCGCGACCGTGCAACTGACGCTCAGCGGGCGCGCGTCAGAAGTGCTCTCGGACCTCATGCAGGACACGCACCTGTCCGCTCCGGAACTCGTGGCCATCGCGCTCGACCGGTTCCGGAGCAACCCCGTCGACGGCGGCGTCGAGGGCAGCTGACCGGCACGGAGTGACGATCGACCGCTGACCGCCGCAGACGCGAACGGCCGGGCTCCCGTCGGGACCCGGCCGTCACGCGTCTCGACCTGAGGGACTACTCGTTCCCGACGGCCTTGTCCGCGGCGTCGCGAGCGCTGTCGATCTGCCCGTCGAACTTGCCGCCGGTGACCTTCTTGGCCGCGTCGGCCACGGTGCCGAGGAGCTTGTCGCTGATGTCCTCGGCCTGCTCGCTCTTCAGGGCGTCCTTGACCTTGTTGTCGTTCAGGAATTCCTGAGCCTTCTTGGTGATGTCGTCCAGTGCCATCCGTCGCTCCTGTTCATCGGGCCCGTTCGGGCGTCGGGATCATTCTTCGCCGTCAGTCGGTGTTCTGGCTAGCCCCTTGTCGGAGCCCGCAGGTCGTCCAGGCGGTCGACGGGGCGTCAGCCGGCGAGGTCGACCGGTCCGCCCCGGTCGTCGAGCATGCCGGTCATGAGCTCGATCTCCGCCTGCTGGCTCGCGATCACCGCGCGCGTGAAGGCCAGCGCGGTCGCGTTCGTGGTCCGCGGCTGCAACGCCTCGGCCATCTCGACCGCGCCGCGGTGATGGGCGATCATCAGGGTCAGGAACACCCGCTCGGCCTGGACCCCGGACGCCGCCGTCAGCTGGTCGATCTGGGCGGGTGTGGCGAGGCCCGGCATCGGATCGTCCGGGGTGTGGGTGGACCCGGGGGTCGCCGAGTCGCCGCCGTGCGCATGGCCGCTCGCACCCGAGAGCGTGGGGAGCGTCATCCACGTCATGTCCGGCTGCCGTGAGCCCTGCGGCAGGTTCCACTGGACGAGCCAGTCGTACAACTGCCCGGACTGCTGGGCCTGGGTGGTCGCGATGTCGTACGCGAGGGTGCGAACGTCGACCGCGTCCGTCCGGTCGCGGATGAGCATGGCGAGTTCCACGCCCTGGTTGTGGTGCACCTGCATGTCGCGCGAGAAGCCCGCCTCGGCGCTCGTCGTGGTGGGTGTCGGGTCGGCGAGCGTGCTGAGCCGACCGACCGAGAAGCCGATCGCCGCGGCGACCATGATCGCGACGACGGCCATCGCGGCGATGACGACGCGGGTCCGGCTGGAGCCGTCGGGGGAGCCCTGCGCCTCCCAGGCGGCGAGTTCCTCGTCGGTCACACCGCCGTCGGCCGGTTCACCGGTCGCCGGGGCGTCGTGGGTGCTCGCCGGGGTCAACGGATCAGACCTTGCCGGGACCGTCGATCGCGCCCGTGCAGGCCGCGCCGGGCTCCGGGACGTTGTTGCTCTTCCAGAACTCCTCGAAGAAGTCGGCGATGCGCGCGTCGCTCGCGTTGTTGACCTGCAGCTGGGAGTTCCAGCCGCTCAGCACGATCGGGGAGGGGAGGTCGGACTTCGGCGACAGGATGACGTACGTGGTGGGGAGCAACTCCTTGAGCTTCGTGAGCTCCGCGTCGCTGAGGGACGGGTCGTAGGTGACCCAGATCGCACCGTGCTCGAGGGAGTGGACCGCGTTCTCGTTGGTCTGCTCCTCGGTGTAGACGCCGCAGTTCAGCCAGTACTGGTTGTGCGGACCACCTGCCGGCGGGTTCTGCGGGTAGTCGACCGTGCCCTCGACGTGCTCCGAAGTGTTCTGGAACAGTTGTACGCCCGCGATGTCCTGGCCCGTGCCGGTGCCGCCGCCGGGGTAGCTGGCGTTCTTGGGCAGGGTGAGGACGACACTCGTGATGAGGACGGCGATGACGGCCACGCCGCCGACGACAGCGGCCCAGATCCCGATGCGGCGGTTGCGGTTCTTCCGCTTCTGCGCCTGCTTGAACGCCGCGACCTTGGCCTGACGCTGGGCTTCGCGCTCCTGCTTCACGCTCTGCTGCTTGACGGCGGGCGGGACGGGGGTGTTCTTGGGGCGATCTGCTGCAGGGGTCACGGGGGCCTCTCGAAAAGTTGTATGCGTAACTATCGAACCAGATGTGCTTCCGGGGGCCGTTCCGGCGCCTGGCGATGCGCAGTCGATTCTCAGCCTCATCCAAGCAGACGGCGGGTGAAACCGAGAGTTAGCCTCATCTAACAAATGTAGCTCGGTCTTGCTAACATGGCCGACGTGACCACCGACCTCGCTGCTCCGGCGACCCGCGCGCCCCGCGGACCGCGGCTCCTGTTCCTGCTCGGACCCGCCTTCGTGGCGGCGATCGCCTACGTCGATCCCGGGAACGTCGCGGCGAACCTCACGGCGGGAGCCCAGTACGGCTACCTGCTGGTGTGGGTGCTCGTCGCCGCGAACGCGATGGCCGTGCTCGTCCAGTACCTCTCCGCCAAGCTCGGCCTCGTCACCGGGCAGAGCCTGCCCGAGTTGCTCGGCTCGCGACTGCGAACCGGGCCGCGTCGGCTCTACTGGGTGCAGGCGGAGCTCGTCGCCGCCGCGACCGACCTCGCCGAGGTGATCGGCGGTGCCGTGGCGCTCCACCTGCTGTTCGGCATCCCGCTCGTGCTCGGCGGCGTCATCGTCGGGGTCTTCTCGATCGTGCTCCTCGCCGTGCAGAACTGGTACGGTCAGCGGCACTTCGAGTTCGCGATCCTGACGCTCCTCGCCGTCATCGCCGTCGGCTTCCTCGCCGGCCTGTTCGTCAGTCCCGTCGACTGGGGTGCCGCGGCCGGAGGCCTCGTGCCGCGGTTCGAGGGCACGGCGACGGTCCTGCTCGCCGCGAGCATGCTCGGCGCGACGGTCATGCCGCACGCGATCTACCTCCACTCCTCGCTCAGCAGGGACCGGCACGGCGTCCAGACGAGTGACGGTGCCATCCGTCGGCTCATCGTGGCGACCCGCTGGGACGTCGCGGCGGCACTCGTCCTCGCCGGAGCGGTGAACATCGCGATGCTGCTGCTCGCGGCCGCATCGCTCGGCGGTGTCGACGGGACGGACTCGATCGAGGGCGCGCACGCGGCGATCACCGCCGCGCTCGGGCCCGTCATCGGCGTGATCTTCGCCATCGGCCTGCTCGCCTCCGGGCTCGCCTCGACCTCGGTGGGCGCCTACGCGGGGGCGGCGATCATGGGCGGGCTCCTCAAGGTGCGCATCCCGTTGCTCGCCCGACGGGTGATCACCCTCATCCCGGCGCTCGCCATCCTGGCGGCGGGCATCGACCCGACCACCGCGCTCGTGCTGAGCCAGGTGTTCCTCAGCCTCGGCATCCCCTTCGCGCTCATCCCGCTCGTGCGCTACACGGGCGACCGGCGGATCATGGGTGTCCATGTCGACCAGCTCGCCACCCGGGTGTTCGCCTGGGTCGTGGTCGCACTCATCGTCTCGCTGAACGTCGCGCTCATCGTGCTGACCTTCTTCGGGTGATCCGCCCGGCGGTTCATCCGCCCGAAGACGGGCGAACGAGCGCTCATCCGCCCGAAGACGGGCGAGTGGAGCTGCCGGCGATCAGGCGACGACCGTCACCCAGACGGCATCGGCGGCGAGGCGGCCGAGCGTGAGGCGCGTGCCGGTCGCGGTGAGCCGGAGTTCGAGTTCGCCCGCGAACGCACGGTGGTCGTCGACGCTCAGTTCGGTGTCGAGGACGATGCCGAGGCTGCTCAGGTGTCGGAGGGTCTCCGGGTCGGCGTCCGAGATGCGGCACACCGTCAACGGGCTGTCGGACGGAGCCTCGTTCAACCGGACCGCGTCCGGGCGGTGCGGGGTGCCGTCGGCGGAGGGGATCGGGTCGCCGTGCGGATCGCGGATCGGGTGGCCGAGCGCGGCGTCGATGCGCTCGATCATCGTGTCGCTCGCCGCGTGCTCGAGGATCTCCGCCTCGTCGTGGACCTCGTCCCAGCCGTAGCCGAGCATCTCGACGAGGAAGGTCTCGATGAGTCGGTGCCGCCGCACCATCGCGACCGCGTGCGCCTGCCCGGCGGGGGTGAGCTCGATGCTGCCGTAGGGCTCGTGCACGACGAGTCCCTGGGCGGCGAGTCGCTTCACGGCGTCGGAGGCGGTCGCGGGACGGACACCCATGCGATCCGCGAGCAGCTTGACGGTGGCCGACTCGTCGGCCCACTCGGAGGTCGTCCAGATCGTCTTGAGGTAGTCCTGGGAGACGGTGGAGAGGCCGGAGACGGTCATGCCTCCAGTCTAGGGAGCGCGGTGCGCGTCCATCATGCGTCCTTCGGCAGGCCACCGGGTGTTCACGCCCGCCTGGCAGAATGGGCACCGGCACCCCCGAACGGGGCACCCGACTGCTACGGTCGAGTCCTCGCACCCGCGAACACCGATCCATCCGACGAGAAGGGCCACGTGATGTCCCAGGCGCTGCGCACCTCGACCGCACGGCTCGGGTCCGGCGCGCGTGCCACGCTCGAACTCGTCGCCGCCGCCATGGCGGGCGAAGGCCACCTGGAGGCACCCGGGGCGGACGGGACACCCCGTCGTCGCCCGGTCGAGCTCGTGTTGCGCCGGCTCCCGGCGCTCCTCGCGGTGCTGCTGCTCGCCGCGGTCGTGCTCGCGGTCATCGGTGTCCTCATGGTGCTGACCCTCGCCGTCCGGCTGGTGGTCTCGGCTGTCTCGGCACTCGGTCCGCGGCAGCGACTCGTCGCGATCCACTGACGCCGGATCGGCCCCGTCATCCGGCTGCGTTCCCTGCACTCGCCGGGTAGGGTGGTCTGCATGCGTCTCCGCCTGTCGTGTTCCTGCTGTCCCCGCTGAACCGTCCCTGCCGGGATGCCGCCTCAGCCGCCCCAGCCATCCGGTGACGCACGCGAGAGTCGTGCGGTGACGCACCACAGGAACAGATTGCAGACATGAACTACGCAGACTCCGTCCTCGATCTCATCGGGAACACGCCCCTCGTCAAGCTCAACCGGGTCACCGAGGGCATCGCGGCCACCGTGCTCGTCAAGGTGGAGTACCTCAACCCGGGCGGCTCCTCGAAGGACCGCATCGCGACGCGTATCATCGACGCCGCCGAGGCGTCGGGCGACCTCAAGCCGGGCGGCACGATCGTCGAGCCCACCTCCGGCAACACCGGCGTCGGCCTCGCCCTCGTCGCCCAGCAGCGCGGGTACCGCTGCGTGTTCGTCCTGCCCGACAAGGTCGGCGAGGACAAGCGGAACGTGCTCACCGCCTACGGTGCGGAGATCGTCGTGACGCCGACCTCGGTCGCTCCCGACAGCCCCGACTCCTACTACAGCGTGTCCGACCGCCTCACCGCCGAGATCCCGGGGGCGTTCAAGCCCAACCAGTACGCGAACCCGAACGGGCCGCGCAGCCACTACGAGTCGACCGGTCCCGAGATCTGGCGCGACACCGAGGGCGAGATCACCCACTTCGTCGCGGGCGTCGGCACCGGAGGCACCATCTCCGGGACGGGCAAGTACCTCAAGGAGGTCTCCGAGGGCGGCGTGCGCATCATCGGTGCAGACCCGGAGGGCTCGGTCTACTCCGGCGGCACCGGTCGCCCGTACCTCGTCGAGGGCGTCGGCGAGGACTTCTGGCCGACCGCCTACGACCCGTCCATCCCCGACGAGATCATCGCCGTCACCGACGCCGAGTCGTTCGCGATGACGCGTCGCCTCGCCCGCGAGGAGGGACTGCTCGTGGGCGGCTCCAGCGGCATGGCGGTCCAGGCCGCCCTCGTCGCGGCGCGCGACCTCCCGGCGTCGGCCGTGGTCGTCGTCCTCCTGCCCGACGGCGGGCGTGGCTACCTCGGCAAGATCTTCAACGACTCCTGGCTGCAGTCCTACGGCTTCAGCGAGGTCGCCGACGACCGCACCGTGGGCGACATCCTCCGCGGCAAGGGCTCGGAGATGCCGGACCTCGTGCACGTGCACCCGAGCGACACCGTCCGCGACGTCGTCGACATCATGACCGAGTACGGCGTCTCCCAGCTCCCGGTGCTGAGCGCCGAGCCGCCCGTGGTGATGGGCGAGGTCGTCGGTGCGATCGACGAGGCGAGCCTCATGGACGCCGTCTTCAGCGGCGCGGCCAAGATGAACGACGCCGCGAGCGCGTTCGTCGGTGACCCGCTGCCGCTCATCGGCCTCGGTGAGTCCATCCCGGCGGCGCGCGCGGCGCTCGGTTCCGCCCCGGCGTTCCTCGTCACCGACGGCGGCAAGCCGATCGGCGTCATCACGCGGCACGACCTCCTCACCTACCTGGCGGGTTGAGCGTGGGCGGCATGCAGGTCGTGTGGGCGGAGTCGGGGCGATGTCCCGACCACGCCCGACCCCGGTGACCGGGCCAGTCCGACCGGTCGCCCACCCGACACCTCCCCGAATCCTGAACCGAAAGAGTCACCCATGAGCAAGCACGACCACGGCTTCGCCACCCGCAGCATCCACGCCGGACAGGAGTTCGACCCCACCACCGGGGCGATCATCCCGCCGATCTACCAGACGTCGACCTTCGTCCAGGACGGCGTGGGTGGGCTCCGCGGCGGCTACGAGTACAGCCGCTCCGCCAACCCGACCCGCACGGCGCTCGAGACGCAGCTCGCCGCCCTCGAAGGCGCGAAGCACGGCTTCTCCTTCGCCTCCGGCCTCGCCGCCGAGGACGCGCTCATCCGCACGGCGCTCCGCCCCGGCGACCACATCGTCATCGGCAACGACGTCTACGGCGGCACCTACCGGTTGATCAACCGGGTGCACGGCGCCTGGGGGATCGAGCACACGGTCGTGGACCTCGGCGACCTCGCGGCCGTCGAGGCGGCGATCATCCCGGGCCGCACGAAGCTGCTGTGGGTGGAGACGCCGAGCAACCCGCTCATGAAGATCAGCGACATCGCGGCCCTCGCGGCCCTCGCGCACCGCCACGAGGTGCTCTCCGTGGTGGACAACACCTTCGCCTCGCCGGCGTTGCAGCAGCCGCTCTCGCTCGGGGCCGACATCGTCGTGCACTCGACGACCAAGTACCTCGGCGGACACTCCGACGTCCTCGGTGGCGCCATCATCATGAACGACGACGAGCTCGCCGAGCAGCTCGGCTTCGTCCAGTTCGCCGCCGGCGCGGTCTCGGCCCCGCTCGACGCGTGGCTCACGACGCGTGGCATCAAGACCCTCGCGGTGCGCATGCGTCAGCACAGCGCGAACGCGCAGGCGATCGCGGAGTTCCTCGACGGCCACGCCGCTGTCGAGCGCGTCTACTACCCGGGCCTCGAGAGCCACCCCGGTCACGAGCTCGCCGCCCGCCAGATGTCCGGCTTCGGCGGCATGCTGTCGCTCGCGCTCGTCGGTGGCCAGGCTGCAGCCACGCGCCTGGTCGAGAAGACGAAGCTGTTCGCGCTCGCCGAGTCGCTCGGCGGCGTCGAGTCGCTCATCGGCCTGCCGGCGCAGATGACGCACGCCTCGGTGAAGGGCACGGAGCTGGCTGTCCCCGAGAATGTCGTCCGGCTGTCGGTCGGCATCGAGGACGTCGCCGACCTCATCGCCGACCTCGACCGCGCGCTCGCGAAGGTCCTGAAGGCGAGCGCCAAGCACTAGCGGGCCGTTCCGGCCCGTTCGCAATTCAGGAGGCCTGCGGCGCGTCCTGCGCCGAACCCGTCGATCGGCGACGGCGCGCCGGGCGCGTCCTGAATGGTGAACGGGCAGGGGTTCGTCAGCGCTTGACCTCAAGTCACGTTGAGGTTCTAGGCTCGGACTCGTGACCACAGCGACGACCCCCGAGCCCGCGACCGGAGCCGACCCGACGCCCCGCGACCGCGGGATCTTCAGCCGCCGGTTCGTCCTCGTCACCATCGGTGCGTGCGCGCTCGTGTTCCTCGGCGCCTTCGAGTCCCTCGCCGTCACGACGATCATGCCGCTCGTGAGTGGCGAGCTCGGCGGTGAGCAGCTCTACGCGCTCGCCTTCGCCGGCCCGCTCGCCGTCAGTGTCATCGGCATGGTCGCCGCGGGCTCGGTCGCCGACCGCCTCGGTCCGGTCCAGCCGCTGCTCGCCTCCGTCGTCCTGTTCCTCGTCGGACTCCTCCTGGCCGGAACCGCGACCACCATGTGGGCCGTCGTCGCCGGACGCCTCGTCCAGAGCCTCGGTTCGGGAGCGATGACCGTCGCCCTGTACGTCCTCGTCGCCCGCATCTACCCACCGGCCCTGCACCCGCGGATCTTCGCCGGGTTCGCGGCCGCCTGGGTCGTCCCCTCCCTGATCGGGCCGTTCCTCGCCGGCATGGTCGCCGAGCGGTTCAGCTGGCACTGGGTCTTCCTCGGCGTGGTCGGGCTCGTGGTCGTGGCGACGCTCCTCCTCCTGCCGGCGCTCCGGATGCTGCGCGCATCCGCAACCGAACGCGCCGAGCGGCAGGCCGCCGAGCTGCAGTCGGCGGAGGACGGTGGCGAGGCGGCCGCCGTCGCGCGGACGGGCGCGGAGCTGCGTCGGCTCGGGTGGGCGGTGCTCGTCGCGGCCGCGGTCCTCGCGGTCAACCTCTCGACGGAGTTCTCGGGATGGACCGCGTGGGCGCTGCCGATCGTCGGCGCGGTCGTCGCGATCCTCGCCCTCCGACCACTCATCCCGCTCGGCACGCTCACCGCACGCCGAGGGCTCCCGACGGTCATCCTCGTGCGCGGACTGACCTCCGCCGCGTTCTTCGGCGCCGAGGTGTACGTGCCCTACCTGCTGACCCGCGAGCACGGGCTCACGCCGGCGCTCGCTGGACTCGCGCTCACCGGTGGAGCGATCGCGTGGTCGCTGTCGTCCTGGTTGCAGGGGCGCCTCGGGGACCGGCTGTCGAATGCGAACGCCGTGCAGATCGGGTCGTCACTCGTCACGGTCGCCGTCGCGATCGCCCTGTCCGCCGCCCTCGTCGGCCTGCCGCCGGTGGTACCGATCGTCGCCTGGGTGGTGAGCGGTGGCGGGATGGGCCTCATGTTCCCGCGACTCAGCGTGATGACGCTCGCCTACTCCGACGAGCGCTCGCAGGGGTTCAACAGCGCGGCGATGTCGATTGGCGACGCGATCGGCGGTGCCCTCGCGCTCGCGGCGACCGGACTGGCGTTCACCGCGCTCGACGGCTCGGGGGCGTTCGCCGGGCTGAGCTGGATCGCTCCCGGCGGGGTCGCGTTCGCCGGGTGCTTCGCGATCGCGCTGGTCGCCGGTGTCGCGGCGGTCGTCGTCGCGCGTCGGGTGAGCCGACCAGCGGAGCCAGGCGCGACCGGGTGAGCCGAGACACCGTCGCCTGGGTAGTGCTGCGGTGCGTGGGGGGTAGCGTCGCCCACGCATCGCTGCAGTGTCCAGGCGGCGTCGCGAGACGCGGGGACAGGCGTGCTGGGTATCGTTGATGACGATATGCCGGAACGCCGGGCGTCGGTGGCAGGTGCACCGAGGGGGCCTCGTGCGGATGAGGAGGATCGTGCAGGACCCGATGACCGCCTCCGCGGAACAGCCCGTTCGGCGGCCGCCGGTCTGGCCGCATCTCGTCGCACTCGTCATCGTCGCGGCGACGCTGGTCGTCGGCCTGGTGGTGTATCCGTCTGCTCCTGATCCCATGCCCGTGCACGTCGACGCCGCGCTCCGGCCGGACGCCTGGGCGGACAAGCGTCTCGGCGGGTTCCTGCTCCCGGTCATCATCGGGGCCGCGGTCGTGGCGATCTTCTGGATCGTCGCCGCCTGCCTGCCGCTCGCCGGAACGACCCGATCGGACGACGGCCCCCACCCACCGGCCACCACATCCTCGTGGTCGACGCAACTGTCGCCTCGTCCGGAGGTGACGGCTGCCACGCTGGACGCCACCGTGCGACTGTTGGGGAATCTGACGGTCGCGACCGCCGCGCTCATCGCCGTCGTCGCACTCACCACCTGGCTCGGCGTGCCCGCGTGGATGGCGCCCTGGCTGCTCCCGGTGCTGATGGCGGCGTTCTTCGGCTCGCTCGCCGTCTCGTGCGTCCGGGTGTTCCGGGCGCAGCGCGGCCTCGTTTGACGGCTCCCGCGTGCGTGAGGGGTGCCGAAGCCGCGTACCCTTGATGCGTACGTCTCGGCTCGTCCCCCCAGTGACCCGCTCCTCGTGTCTCGGAGCCGGACTGCAGAAGGACTCTCTTGAGCGACGAATGCAAACACGGTTTCGACAACGGCCTCTGCGCGACCTGCTTCCCGCCGCCGCCCCGCGAGGTGCCGGTCGCTGAACCACCCGCTCCCAAGGTCCGCCGGTCGACGGTCGCGCCCTCGCTCCGCGAGCCGGCGCCGACCCGCGTGCGGACCGCGCCCACCGCGAAGACGGTGACGAAGGCGGCGGCCGCCCTGCCCGTCGTGCGCGTCGGCGAGCAGCGGCTGTACCACGTCACCCACATCCGCAACCTCGAGCGCATCCTCGAGACCGGCAGCATCCTGCCGGTGGCGTCACCGGCGCTCCCCGACGGGCCGGTCGTCGACATCGCCGCCGCGAGCCACCGCGAAGCGAGACGCACGATGGTCCTCGCCGGCACCGACGACCTCACGCCGGCCGACTTCGTCCCGTTCTTCCTGACCCCGGACGCCGACCTCTGGGCGGGCATCCGCGCGGGTGAGCACGACGTCCGTCTGTCCGCCGAGGCGCTCGCGTCATCGGTCAACGACTACGTGGTCCTCGTCACCACCATCGACGGCGCAGCCGTGCACCCGGGCGAGTTCGACGCCGACACCGGTCGGCCCTCCCGCGCGCGGGTCGTGGTCGCCGACGGTGACGCCTCCCATGTGCTCACGAGCATCGGCGCGAACGCGATGACCGCCGACCGCATGGTGCAGCGCTTCGCGACCGACGAGGACCCCGCGGCCCTCCGACGTGCCGAGGTGCTCGTCGCCGACGCCGTGCCGTTCGACCGCGTCACCGTGATCGGCGTCGCGACGGTCAACGTCCGCGAGCACGTCAAGCGACTCGTCGCCGGCGCCGGCCACCGCACCAAGGTCGCCGCCTACACCCCCTGGTTCCAGGAGCACGTCGCCGACTAGGCGAAGCCTCACCGCGTTCACAATTCAGGACGCACCCGGCGAGCCGACCCCACCTCCACACCGGTTGCGGGCGGCTCGCCGTGGCGTTCCTGAATTGCGAACAGGACAGGACCGGACGGGTCAGGTGCGCGGCGGGGTGCTCTCGCGGAGGAGGACCGTCGCGCCGACGGGCTCCGTCGTCGAGCTGTCCGTCGCCGGGTCCAACGCCAGCCGCACCGCGTGCTCGCCGACCGCCTCGAGCGGCACGGCGACCGTGGTGAGCGCCGGGGTGACGTCGCGGGACGTCGCGATGTCGTCGTACCCGGCGACCGCGAGATCCTCGGGAAGTCGGAGTCCGGCCGCGCGGAACGCCGACATCGCGCCGATCGCCATCACGTCGTTGACGGCGAAGACCAGGTCGACGTCGTCGAGTCCCAGCTGCAGGAGCTCGGCCGCCCCCTGGCGCCCACCGTCGCGGGTGAACTCGGCTCGGACGATCCTCGACGGGTGGATCGCGATGCCGTGTTCGGCCAAGCCCTCGGCGAACCCGCTCACGCGCTCCCGGGAGGTGAGCAGGCGATCGTCGCCGGCGATGACGGCGAAGCGGCGGTACCCGGCACCGACGAGCTCCCGGGCGAGCTCGCGGGCACCGGTCGCGTTGCCGAGCTGCACCGTGGCGAACGGGAGCGTCCGCTGCGAGACGAGGACGACGCGTCCGCCCGTGGACTCGTAGGCCGCGAGCTCATCCGACAGCCGGTGCTCCGAAGCGACCCCGTCCCAGCGACTACCCGTCAGGATGATCGCGCGTGGCCGTTGTCCGCGGAGCACCCGCACGAGTTCGAGTTCGCGCTCGTGGTCGCGGTGCGTGACGGCCATGGTCGTGGCGATGCGTTGCTCGTCGGCCGCGCGGATGGCACCGGCCGCGATGGACGAGAAGTACGGGTCGGCGATGTCGCTGACGAGCAGTGAGATCGTCGACGACAGGCCCTTCGCGACCGCCTGAGCCGACAGGTTCGGCGTGTAGTTCAGCCGGAGCGCGGCGTCGAGGACCCGCCGACGGAACGTCTCGTTGACCGTCCGGGTGCTCCCGTTGAGCGCACGCGACGCGGTGGCGAGGGAGACCCCCGCCTCACGGGCGACGTCGTGCAGCGTCGGTGGGACCGGCGTCGACCGGTGCTCGTCGACCGACATGGCGCTCCTTCGTACTGGCGGCTGCTGAGACACACTCTGCCACAGGGCGGCCGCGGCGATCAGGGGTGGTGGATCGCGTCGTCGTCGTGGTCGAGGTGCGGGACGACCGTCGCCTGGAACGCGTCGACGGTGCGATCCACCACCTGCTGGAACGGGCAGTCCCAGATGTCCTGGTTGAAGAGCTCGACCTCGATGTCACCCGTGTACCCCGCCGCCTCGACGGCACGGGTGAGCGAGCCGAAGTCGACGACGCCGTCACCCGGATAGTGCCGGGAGAGGAGGACGTCCGCAGCGAGCGGTGTCGCCCAGTCGCACGCCTGGTAGCTGGAGATCCGACCGGTCGCACCAGCGCGGGCGATCTGCTCGAGCACCTGCGGGTCCCACCAGATGTGGAAGGTGTCGACGACCACCCCGACGGCCTCCGGAGCGAACTGCTCGGCGATGTCGAGGGCCTGACCGAGGGTCGAGACGACCGCGCGGTCCGAGGCGTACATCGGATGCAACGGCTCGATGGCCAGCTGCACGCCGGACTCGAGGGCGTGGTCGGTGAGCTCACCGATCGCGTCGCGGACGAGTTCGCGGGCGCCGAGGAGGTCGCGGGACCCGGCCGGGAGGCCGCCGACCACGAGGACGAGGGCCGGAGCGCCGAGGGCGGCGGCCTCGTCGATCGCGGTCCGGTTGTCATCGATCGACGTCCGGCGGTCCGGACCCTCGGGCATGGTGAAGAAGCCACCACGGCACAGGCTGGAGACACGCAGGCCGCTGTCCGTCAGGAGGCTCGCCGAGGCGGCGACGCCGTACTCCTGCACCGGCTCGCGCCAGGCGCCGAAGCTCGTGACCCCGGCCGCGGTAACGGCCGCGACCGCCTCCGGGAGGGTGGCGTACTTGATCGTGGCCTGGTTGACCGAGAGTCGCGGGTGCGGGGTGGTGCGCCCCTCGACAGGCTCGGGGACCGGGGTGCGGGCGGTGGTGCTCATCGGGTTCCTCCCGCAGCGGTCAGCGTGCCGACGACACCGGCCGTGCGCAGCAGGCCCGTCCAGCGCTCGGCGGCGAGTTCCGGGTGTTCGAGCGCGCCGGCCGCGTCGGCGAGGCGCACGATCTCCGACAGGTGCGGCAGGCTCCGGGCGGCGTGCAGGCCGCCGACCATCGAGAACGCCGGCTGGTGACCGTTCAACCAGCTGAGGAAGGCGATACCCGTCTTGTAGTAGTAGGTCGGCGCGGCGAAGATCTGGCGCGACAGGGCCTCGGTCGGTCGGAGGATCCGCTCGTAGGCGGCCGGGTCGCCGGCGTCGAGCGCCTGGATCGCGGCGGAGGCGGCCGGGGCAATCGCGGTGAACGCCCCGAGCAGGGCGTCGGAGTGTCCGACCGCGTCACCGGCGATGAGGTCGACGTAGTTGAAGTCGTCACCGGTGAACATCGTCGTGCCGGCCGGGAGGCGACGCCGGACGGCGATCTCCGCGTCGGCGTCGAGGAGGCTCATCTTGACTCCGGCGACGTGGTCGACGTGGTCGGTCATGATGCGCAGCAGGGTGTCCGAGGCTTCGGCGACGTCGCTTGCGCCGAAGTAGCCCTCGAGGCTCGGGTCGAACGCCGTGCCGAGCCAGTGCAGGACCACGGGCGCCTGCGCCGCCGACAGGACCCGGTCGTAGACGCGACGGTAGTCGTCGGCGGACTGTGCGGCCCTCGCAAGGTGTCGGCTGGCCATGATCACGGTCCCGGCGCCCGCGTCCTCCGCGAACGCGAGTTGTCCGAGGTAGGCGTCGGCGACCGTGTCGAGTGAGACGGTCTCGTCGCTGAGGTGGTCGGTGTTGACACCGACGACGAGCGCACCGCCGACGGAGGCGGCCTCCGCGGCGCTCCGGGTGATCAGCTCGCGCGTGGCGGTGGTGTCGAGTCCCATGTTCCGCTGGGCGGTGTCCATCGCGTCCGCCACGCCGAGGCCGTACGACCACACGTGGTGGCGGTAGGCGAGCGTCGCGTCCCAGTCGAGCTCGGCCGGCGCACCCGGCACGTTCTCCGCCCAAGGCTTCGGGACGACGTGCGCGGCGGCGTAGGCGGTGCGGCTCGTCAGGGGAGTGGTCGGGCGCTCGGCCACGACGGGCTCGCGGAGCTCCAGCGCGGTGACCGTGCCGTCGGTCGAGAGCAGCGGGACGGACGTCATCGTGCGACCGAGGCCTCGAGCGACGCCAGCTCCTCGTCCGCGCCGGGGGTGTCGCTCGTGCCTCCGAGCCTCACCTCGGGCAGGTCGAGGCGGCGGCCGGTGCGCGAGCTCTCGAGGCCGAGCTCGGCGAGCAGGACGCCGCGCGCACCGGCGAGCAGGTCGTACTCGTAGGGGCCGTCCTCGACGACGTGGCGCAGGAACTCCTCCCACTGCGTCTTGAACCCGTTCTCGAACACGTCGTTCGTCGGTATGTCCTGCCAGTCGCCCGCGTAGTCGTGGTCGTCGGCGAGGTCGGGGTTCCACACCGGCTTCGGGGTGACGTTCCGCGGCTGCACCTTGCAGCCGAAGAGGCCCGCCACCGCGGAGCCATGCGTGCCGTCGACCTGGAACTGCACGAGCTCGTCGCGGTCGACGCGGACCGTCCAGCTGGAGTTGAGCTGGGCGATCACGCCGCCCTCGAGCTCGAAGACCCCGTAGGCGGCGTCGTCCGCGGTGGCCGCGTAGGCCTCGCCCCGCTCGTCGAAGCGCTCGGGGATGTGCGTCGTGGCCTTCGCGTACACGGACTCGACCCGACCGAAGAGGTTCTCGAGCACGTAGCTCCAGTGCGGGAACATGTCGACGACGATGCCGCCGCCGTCCTCGGCCCGGTAGTTCCAGCTCGGGCGCTGCGCCGGCTGCCAGTCGCCCTCGAACACCCAGTAGCCGAACTCGCCACGGACGGAGAGGATCCGGCCGAAGAAGCCCGAGTCGATGAGGCGCTTGAGCTTGCGCAGCCCCGGCAGGTAGAGCTTGTCGTGCACGACGCCGTTCTTCACGCCCGCCTCGGCGGCGAGACGCGCGAGTTCCAACGCCTCCTCGAAGGACTCCGCCGTCGGCTTCTCCGTGTAGATGGTCTTGCCGGCCGCGATCGCCTTGCGCAGCGCTGTCGCGCGGGCCTTCGTGACGAGGAAGTCGGCGTAGACGTCCCAGCGGGGGTCGGCGAGGACCGCGTCGAGGTCGGTCGAGGTGTGCTCGATGCCGTGGCGCGTGGCGAGCTCGTCCAGGGTCGCCTGGTTGCGGCCGACGAGGATCAATTCGATCTGGCGGCGCGTGCCGTCGGACAGCTGCACGCCGCCCTGCTCCTGGATGGCCAGCAGCGACCGCACGAGGTGCTGCCGGTAGCCCATGCGCCCGGTGGCGCCGTTGACGATGATCCCGATGGTCTGCTCTGACACGGTGGCTCTTCCTCTGGTTCGTGTTCCGGTCCCGGCGGCCGCGGCTCGTCCGGAAAGCGTTTACCGAGTCACTGTAGAACGGCGTGCGGGGCCAAGGCAAGGGTTCGAACCGATTCGGTCACAGGTGATCACGGATCGAACACGGATGCGGATTGAATCGTTGCATCGTCCGATGAGGCCGTGATAGAACTTGATGCAGCTCAGCCGGGAAACGCTTTCCGGGAAGTCATCAACGACGATCGACAAGGAGGTCCGACGTGGTCCGTGCAACTCCAGGAGCGCCCAGGACGACACTCGCGAGGGGTGTTCGGTGAGCGCGCTCGGCGAGCTCCGCAAGCTCAGCGCCGGCAAACGCCCCCAGACGGCGGCCGAGAAGGCCTTCATCAAGAAGGACAACCGCCGCGACAACAAGGCCGCCTACCTGTTCCTCCTCCCGTGGCTCATCGGACTCGCCGTCATCACCGTCGGCCCGATGGTCGCCTCGCTCGCGCTGTCCTTCACGAAGTACAACCTCCTGCAGGCGCCGAAGTTCATCGGCGTCGACAACTTCATCCGCATGATGGGCGACGAGCGGCTTCACAACTCGCTCGGCGTCACCTTCGTGTACGTCTTCGTCTCGGTGCCGCTCCAACTCGCCGCGGCCCTGGCCCTGGCCGCCCTGCTCGACCGCGGTCTCCGTGGCCTCGCGATCTACCGGTCCGTGTACTACCTGCCGTCGCTCCTCGGCTCCTCCGTCGCCATCGCGGTGCTGTGGAAGCAGGTGTTCGGCGGCGAAGGCCTCGTGAACCAGTTCATCGCGATCTTCGGGATCGAGGGGCGCAGCTGGATCGCCGACCCGTCGACCGCCCTCTCGACCCTCATCACGCTCAACGTGTGGACCTTCGGCGCACCGATGGTGATCTTCCTCGCCGGTCTCCGCCAGATCCCCGTCATGTACCACGAGGCGGCGCAGATGGACGGCGCGACGAAGTGGCAGCGCTTCACCAAGATCACCCTGCCGCTGCTCACCCCGATCATCTTCTTCAACCTCGTGCTGCAGATCATCCACGCGTTCCAGGCCTTCACGCAGGCCTTCATCGTGTCGGGCGGAACGGGCGGCCCGGCCGACTCGACGCTGTTCTACACGCTGTACCTCTACAACCGCGGCTTCTCGAACTTCGACATGGGCTACGCCTCGGCCATGGCCTGGTTCCTGCTCCTCATCATCGGAGTCTTCACCGCGATCAACTTCTGGGCCTCGAAATACTGGGTGAACTACGATGACTGACACGCTGACCACACGGTCCATCACGACGGACAGCAAGAACCGCAGTCGCGAGGCCAAGGAGGCTGAACGCCAGTACCGCCGCGCTCGGGGCTGGTCGCCCTGGAAGTCGGTCCTGAAGCACATCGGCCTGATCCTCGTCGGCTTCATCATGCTCTACCCGGTGATCTGGCTCGTCGTCTCCTCGCTCCGCCCGACGGAGGAGATCTTCCGGAACCCCGGCATCGTCCTCGACAGCTTCGAGGTGAGCAACTACAGCGAGGGCTGGAACACCCTCTCGGAGCCGTTCCACGTCTTCCTGCTGAACTCCGTGCTCATCGTCCTCGGCTGCATCGTCGGCAACCTCGTGTCCTGCTCGATGGCCGCCTACGCCTTCGCCCGGCTGAAGTTCAGCGGTAAGCGCTGGTGGTTCGCGGCGATGCTCATGACGCTCATGCTGCCGATCCACGTCATCATCGTGCCGCAGTACATCATGTTCTCCCAGCTCGGCTTCGTGAACACGTACCTGCCGCTGATCCTGCCGAAGATCCTCGCGACCGACGCGTTCTTCGTCTTCCTCATGGTGCAGTTCATCCGCGGCATCCCGAAGGAACTCGACGAGGCGGCCCGCATCGACGGCTGCGGCCACCCCCGCATCTTCGGGGTCATCATCCTGCCGCTCATGGTGCCGGCGCTCGCGACGACCGCCATCTTCACCTTCATCTGGACGTGGAACGACTTCTTCAGTCAGCTCCTGTACCTGACGAAACCGGAGATGTACACGGTGCCGCTCGCACTCCGGGCGTTCATGGACGCGCAATCGTCCACCTCGTGGGGGCCGATGTTCGCCATGAGTGTCGTCTCGCTCCTGCCGATCTTCCTCGTCTTCCTGTTCGGTCAGCGGTTCCTCTTGAAGGGCATCGCGACGACCGGCGGCAAGTGAGGCCCGACCCACCGACCAGCACCACCGCAGCACCTGCACCAGACCACCAGCAGCAGACCCAGCACCACCGGATCCAGCAGCTCCGGATCCGGATCGATCGATTCGAAAGGGAACAGCATGAGCATCAGCAAGCACGGCAGAGCCGCCGGCTTCATCGCGACGGGAGCCGTCGCCGCCCTCCTCCTCGCCGGCTGCAGCGCCGGAGGCGACGCCGCCACCGAACTGTCCGACGAGCCCGTCACCCTCCGCTTCACCTGGTGGGGCAACGACGCCCGCACGGCGGCCACCCAGGAGGTCATCGCGGCCTTCGAGAAGGAACACCCGAACATCACCATCGAGCCGCAGTTCACAGACTGGGCCGGCTACTGGGACAAGCTCGCCACCGAGACAGCGGCGAACGACACCCCCGACATCATCCAGATGGACGAGAAGTACATCGCCACCTACGGCGACCGCGGCGCGCTCCTCGATCTCAACACCGTGACCGACCACCTCGACCTCGGCGACTTCCCCAAGGAGACGCTGACGTCCGGCACGGTCAACGACTCGCTCTACGGCATCCCCTCGGGGATCACGAGCTATTCCATCGTCGTGAACCCGAACCTGCTCGCCGCGGCCGGCATCGAGATGCCCGACGACGAGACCTGGACCTGGGACGACTTCACGGCGCTGAGCGAGCAGGTCTCGGCAGCCGGTGGCGGATCGGTCTACGGCTTCCAGCCCTTCGGCTTCGAGGACGGTGGCCTCAACAACTGGGCCCGTCAGCACGGCGACGAGCTGTACAACGACAAGGGCGAGGTGTCCATCAAGCCGGAGACGCTCGCCTCCTGGTGGACGTACCTGCTCGAGCTCGTGAACGACGGTGCGACGCCGCCGGCGTCCGCGATCGTCGAGAAGCAGGCCGGTGGGCTCGCCGAATCCTTCACCGCGACCAACGCCGCCGCGTTCGCCCCCTGGTGGAACAGCCAGCTGACGGCCCTGACCGAGGCGAGCGGTTCGCCGCTCGAACTCCTCCGGATCCCGACCGTCGACGGTGGGGCCGACGAGTCGGCGTACTACAAGCCGTCGATGTACTGGTCGGCGTCCGCCCGGACCGAGCACCCCGCCGAGGCGGCGCTGTTCATCGACTTCCTCGCCAACAGCGAGACCGCGGCCGACTCGCTCCTCACCGAGCGCGGCGTCCCCGCCAACACGAAGATCCGCGAGTACATCACGCCGAAGCTGGCGGAGACCGACCAGGCGGTCGTCGAGTTCCTCGACGGGCTCGCCGACGACATCGGTGAGCCGCCGACCGTCACGCCCGCCGGTGGCAGCGCGATCGAGGCGCTCGTGAAGCAGTACACCGAGCAGGTCCTCTTCGGGAAGAACACGCCCGACCAGGCCGCCGAGGGGTTCATCAAGGACCTCAAGGCCGCGGTCGCCGCCGGCTGACCCGGCCACAGCCCTCGACCGGCTCGGGGAACGACGTCCGTTCCCCGAGCCGGTCGACCGGCAGCTCCACCACCGCTTCATCCGAGGGGATCCCGTGACGACCGACCACCGCACCCGTCCGACCGGTCTCGCGCTGACGCACGAGGTCGGTTCGGCCGTCACCGTGCACCTCGACGGGATCGACATCCTGCGGTACACCTACCGACCGGACACGGTCCAGCGCGAATCGCCGAAGCCGTACCTCCACCCGGTGCGCACGGCAGGTGGCGCGCTCGTGACGCTGGCCAGACCGCACGATCACGTCTGGCACACCGGGATCGCGTGGGCCCTCCCGCACGTCGGCGACGACAACTTCTGGGGTGGCCCGACCTTCACCGGGACCGCCTACGAACAATTCGCGAACAACGGCCGCTCCGAGCACGTCGCGGTCACGGACGTCCGTGCCGACCCCGGCGAGGTGCGGTTCGCGCACACCCTCGCCTGGATCACGGAGGACGGTCGGCACGTCGTCGACGAGGAGCGCGCGCTCACGGTGCGACCGGCCGCCGGGGACTGGACGCTGACCTTCGAGACCCGGATGCGCAACGTCTCCGGCCGGGACCTGTCGATCGGGTCGCCCACGACGAAGGGTCGGGAGAACGCCGGCTACGGCGGGCTCTTCTGGCGCGGCCCACGATCCTTTACCGGCGGCACCCTCCACACCCCCGACGGGAGCGGCGGCGAGGAGCTGCGCGGCACCCGCCACGCATGGATGGGGTTCACCGGCCTCCACGACGGAACGTCCGCGGCGTCGAGCATCGTCATCGTCGACGACGTCCGGAACCCCGCGCACCCGCCGCAGTGGTTCGCGCGCACCGAGGAGTTCGCCGGACTCTGCCCGGCCCCCTTCTTCAGCGAGGAGCTGCCGTTCGGAGCCGACGAGACCCTCGAGTTCCGCTACGCCGTCGTCGTCGCCGACGGTGCAGCCGGTGACGGCCGGGCTGTGGCGCTCGCCGCATCCGGTCGCGACGCACTCGAACGCTCGCGTTCGGGCCGTTCCGATCCCCACGACAGCGCGTCCATCGCAACGCCCGCCGCACCGACCCGGAAGGACCCACGCGCATGACCACGACCCGCGAACGCTACGCCCTCGTCGGCACCGGACACCGCTCGCAGATGTACCTCGACGCCATCGTCGGCCCGCACGCCGACGTCGCCGAGCTCGTCGCCTGGAGCGACAGCAACCCCGGCCGGCTCGACCACTACGAGGGGGTCCTCGCCGAGCAGGGTGTCCCGCTGCCGGCTCGATACGGCCCGGGCGACGTCGAGCGGATGATCGCCGAGCAGCGCGTCGACCGGGTGATCGTGACGACCCCCGACTTCACGCACGCCGAGATCGTCTCGCGCGCGCTCCTCGCCGGTGCCGACGTCGTCGTCGAGAAGCCGCTCACCATCGACCGCGAGGGCGTCGAGCGCATCGCGGCGGCCGTCGCCGAGAGCGGCCGGAACGTCGTCACGACCTTCAACTACCGCTACAGCCCGCGGAACTCGGAGCTGCGCCGCATCGTGCAGGACGGTGGGATCGGACGGGTGACGGGCGTGCACTTCGAGTGGGTGCTCGACACCGTGCACGGCGCCGACTACTTCCGCCGCTGGCACCGTGAGAAGGAGCATTCCGGCGGGCTCCTCATCCACAAGGCGTCGCACCACTTCGACCTCGTCAACTGGTGGATCGGGGCTCGGCCGGCCTCCGTCTACGCCACCGGCGGCCTCCGCTTCTACGGCGATGCCAACGCGGCCGAACGCGGGCTCGCTGCGCGTCCGGGACGTGGATCGGTACCGGACGACGCCGAGGCGGCGGCTCGCGATCGCCCGAACGACCCGTTCGCCCTCGACCTGCGTGACGACCCGCGGCTCGAGTCGCTCTACCTGCGGGCCGAGCAGCACGACGGATACCTGCGCGACCGCGACGTCTTCTCGCCCGGGATCGACATCGAGGACAACCTGTCCGTCCTCGTCGAGTACGACGGGGGCGCCTCGCTCAGCTACTCCCTGAACGCCCACGCGCCGTGGGAGGGGTACCGCGTCTCCATCAACGGGACGGAGGGCAGGGTCGAGCTCGAGGTCGTGGAGCGCGCCGCCGTGCTCGTGGGGGCCGATGGGCGCGTCGTCCTCGACCCGAGCCTGAGCGGCGACGACGAGACCGCGAACGGCGCCGCGTCCGTCGCGCCGGTGCGTTCGCGCGGAGAACGCCTCGTGCTGCAACGCCACTGGGAGGAGGCCCGCGAGATCGAGATCCCCGAGGGCGTCGGCGGACACGGCGGCGGCGACGCGTTCCTGCTGCGGCACCTGTTCGACCGCGTCACCGAGGACGAACTGGGACGGCCCGCCGGCTACGACGACGGCGTGCGGGCGATCTCCGTCGGCATCGCCGGGAACGAGTCGCTGCTGACCGGGCGTCCGGTCGCGACGATCGCGCCGTGAGCTGCGGCCCGGAGGCCGGCACCGGCGCCGACTCGGACGTCGGGTCGATCCCGGCCGCTGAGCCGGTGACCGGGCCCGCCCTGATCACCGAGTCTGCTTCGGCCGCTGAGTCTGTTCCGGCCACCGAGCCCGTTCCGGTCGCCGGGGCAACCCCGATCACTGAGCCTGTCGAAGTGCGCCCGACGCCCGTGCTGACCGCCGCCCTGTTTCCGGTCGATGGGGCAACCCCGGTCACTGAGCCTGTCGAAGTGCGCCCGACGACCGTGCTGACCGCCGCCCTGTTTCCGGTCGATGGGGCAACCCCGGTCACTGAGCCTGTCGAAGTGCGCCCGACGCCCGTGCCGACCGCCGCCCTGTTTCCGGTCGATGGGGCGACCCCGGTCACTGAGCCTGTCGAAGTGCGCCCGACGACCGCCCCATCTTCGCCCGACGAGGGTGTCAACGTGCGCGCCAGGTCGTTCGCACCTCCACCCGGCCGCGACCCCGGTCTGCGGGCGCTAGCCGCCCGGTTCAGAGAGTCGATCCGGGGCATCAGTACCGCAGACGGATCGCTCGACACCACGCGCACGCGCCTCGCCGAGGTCCTCGGTGTGCTCCCACGACCGGTGCAGCCCGAGCCGCCCCAGGAGCTCGGCCGCTGGACCCGCGACGGCGTCGACGGGGTCGAACTCCGCTGGTCGACCGGGTTCGGTGTGCCGACGTCGGCGTGGCTCCTGCGTCCGGCCGGCGAGACGAGCCCGCTCCCGGGCGCGCTGGCGCTGCACGACCACGGCGGTTTCACGCGCGTCGGGCGGGAGAAGCTCGCGGACGGACCCGACGGTGTCCCTGCCACGACGTCCGTGTCACGGGAGGAGTTGCAGGCGTTCCGCGACCGCTATTACGGAGGCCGCGCCGTCGCGTCCGACCTCGCGCGCGACGGGTTCGCCGTGCTCGTGCACGATGCGTTCGGGTGGGGATCACGGCGGATCCCGGACGAGGCCGTCGCCGAACGCTTCCATCGGACCGTCGACCTGCAGCTCGCCGGTCGTCGGTTCGCGTCGGTGCAGCGCGGGGAGCAGCCCGCGGCGGTGTCGCCCGGGCAGCGGTCCGAGCTTCTCGCGGGGGCCAACGAGCCGCAGCTCGCGAAGGAGCTGGGCGTCCTGAGCACGTCGCTCGCCGGTCTCGTCCTCCGCGACGACCTCATCGCGGTCGACCAGCTGGCGGCCGCGCCCGGGGTCCGTTCCGGAGCCGTCTCGTGCTTCGGTCTCTCCGGCGGCGGTGCCCGGGCCGTTCTGCTCGCAGCCATGGACGACCGGATCCGCGCTGCCGGCGTGGTCGCGATGATGTCGACGTTCGACGGGGTGCTCGACGGGCATGCCGATCAGCACTCGTGGACGTTCCTGTCACCAGGCCTGTCACGGGTCGGCGACTGGCCGGAGCTCGCATCCCTGCGCCCCCGTTTGCCGCTCCTCGTCCAGTACGCCGAGCGCGACGAGCTCTTCGAGCCGGCCGGCATGCGTGATGCCCACGCGATGCTCACTGAGCGGTACCGGTCCGGTGGCGAGCGCTCGGCCTACACGGGCACGTTCCATGACGAACCGCACAGCTGGTCGGCCTCGATGCAGGCCGAGCTGCGCGCCTGGCTTACCGCCGCCCTCGCCTGACCGACCCTGGTCCCGTCCCCGACTCAGGAGATGTCCGGTGTGTCGGGGCTGGGCTGGGGCGGCACGCCGGGAGAGTCCTGAGTTGGGGACGGTGGTCGCGGTGTTCGCAATTCAGGGCGGTTGCGGCGTGTCGGGCCCGGGGCGGGTGCTGTGGTGGGTGGCGCGCCGGGTGCGTCCTGAGTTGTGAACGTGGGTGGGTGTGGGCGGTGGGGTGTCCCCAACTCAGGAGACGTCCGGTGTGTCGGGGCTGGGCTGGGGCGGCACGCCGGCGGAGTCCTGAGTTGGGGACGGTGGTCGCGGTGTTCGCAATTCAGGACGGGTGCGGCGTGTTGGGGTGTGGGACGGGGCTGGGGTGGGTGGCGCGCCGGGTGCGTCCTGAGTTGTGAACGTGGGTGGGTGTGGGTGGTGGGGTGTCCCCTTCTCAGGAGACGTCCGGTGTGTCGGGGCTGGGCTGGGGCGGCACGCCGGGGGAGTCCTGAGTCGGGGACGGACAGGACGGCGGTCAGGCGCGGGCTGGGACGGGCAGCTCCAGGACGCCGTCGACGCGGCGGGGGAGACGCAGTGGGTTCGCCTCGTGCAGGGCCTCGGGGAGCACACGCTCGGGTGCGTCCTGGTAGACGATCGGACGCTGGAAGCGGCGCACCGCCGACGCGCCCACCGAGGTGTGGAGCGAGGTCGTCGCCGGCCACGGTCCGCCGTGGTGCTGCGCCCAGCCGACCGCGACACCCGTCGGCCAGCCCCCGAAGAGCACTCGCCCGGCGATCGGCTCGAGCCGCGACACGAGACCGGCGATGTCCTCACCGGGCGCCGCGTGCACGGTCGCCGTGAGCGCGCCACCGACCTCGGCCAGGACCGCGTGCAGCTCGGCGTCGTCCGCGACCTCGATGACGAGCGTCGCCGGCCCGAAGATCTCCTCGAGCAGGACCTCCAGGGCGTCGAGCACCGTCGCGGCGGTGGTCGCGAGGACGGTCGGAACGCCGGAATCCGCAGCCGCCGTCCCGCCGCCGAGGAGCGTCCGTACCCCGGGATGGCCGGCGGCGCGAGCGGTGCCCGCGGCGTACGACTCGGCGATGCCCGGCGTCAGCATGCGCCCGGCGACGGTGTCCGCCGCGGCCTGCGCGACGAGCTCGGCGAACCCGCTGCCGCTCGGCACGAGCACGAGACCGGGGTTCGTGCAGAACTGCCCCACACCGAGGGTGAACGACGCCGCCAGTCCGCGCGCGAGTTCACCTGCCGCCTCGCCCCGCAGTGCGGCCTCGGTGATGACGACGGGGTTCGTGCTGCCGAGCTCGCCGTAGAACGGGATCGGGGCCGGCCGCTGCGACGCGAGGTCGAACAGAGTGCGCCCGCCGGCGAGTGAGCCGGTGAACCCGACCGCGGTGATCGCCGGGTGCTGCACGAGGGCGGTGCCCTGCTCGCGACCCTCGACGAGCGCGAACGTGCCGTCCGGGGCGCCGGCCGAGCGCAAGGCCTCGGTGACGATCGTCGCGGTCAGTCGCGAAAGCCGCGGGTGGGCGGAGTGCGCCTTCACGATGACCGGACATCCGGCAGCCAGGGCTGACGCCGTGTCGCCACCGGCGACCGAGAACGCGAACGGGAAGTTGGACGCGCTGAAGACCGCGACCGGCCCCGTCGGCCGGAGCATGCGTCGCAGCTCCGGCTTGGGCGGGGTGGCGGAGGCATCGGCGTGGTCGATGACGACCTCGAGGAATGCGCCGTCGTGGAGGACGGCGGCGAACAGCCGCAGCTGGCCCGTCGTCCGCGCGACCTCGCCCGTGAGGCGCGCGGTCCCGAGGTGGGACTCCTCGTCGGCGAGTGCGACGAGCTCGTCGACCCGTCCGTCGAGGGCGTCGGCGACGGCCTCGAGCCAGGCGGCGCGGGTCGAGGGCACGGTGGATGCGAGCTCGGAGGAGGCCGCGCCTGCTGCCGCGGCGACCTCGTCGAGGGTCGGAACGGCGGCACGTCCCGCATCGGACGCGGCGTCGCTAGTGTGACCTGCGGGGGCGACGGTCTCGCCGCCGTGGCCCACGCTGCTGCTGCTGCCGCCGTTGCCGCTGCCGTCGGCGTCGTCGATACGTCCGCGGACGCTGTCCGAATCGTCGGTGCGCGACCTGGCGGGGGTGGTGCGGTCGATCGTGCCGGTGCTGTGGTCGGTGTCGTGCATGGTGATGACTCCTCGGGGATGCGGATGCGGCTGGTGGAGATCGGGCGAGTGGCGGATCGGGCGGCGGACGGGTCAGTGCGCGACAGGAGCGCTCTCGGCGATCCGGTCGCGGATGACGAATCCGAGGCCGGGTCGCTGCTCGACCTGCACCAGTCCGTCCGCGACGGTGACCGGTCCGGGCGGATCGATGGCGCCGATGGCCACGAAGCCCGCGTCCTCGACGTCCTCGACCTCGGTGACCTGCGGGAGGGCGAGGGCGAGCTGCCCGGAGAGGTCGGGGAGCAGATGCGGCGCGAGCGTCAGCCCGGCGTCGTCGACGAGCGCGGCGATCGCGAGAAAGGGGGTGATGCCGCCGACGCGCACCACGTTCGGTTGCAGGACGTCGGCGACGCCACGGTCGACGAGGTCGCGGAACCGGTGGATCGTGTGCACGTTCTCGCCCAGAGCGATCGGGATGTCGGTCGCCTGGCGCAGCCGTTCGTACGCCGCGGTGTCGTCGGAGCGCAGCGGCTCTTCGATCCACGCCGGGTCGACGACGCCGAGCCGTTCCAGGGACGAGACCGCGCGGTCGACGTCCCAGCGCTGGTTCGCGTCGATCATGAGCCGGCGGTCCGGTCCGAGCAGTTCGCGCACCATCGTCACGCGGTCGACGTCCTCGGCGAGGTCTGGCTTACCGACCTTGATCTTGACGGCGTCGTAGCCCGCCGCGATCCACCGCTCGACCTGCGCGGCGAGCGAGGCGGCGTCGAGGTGGAGGTTGACGCCACTGCCGTACGCCCGGACCGTGTCGCGTCGACGGCCGAGGAGGTCGGAGAGCCCGAGACCGGCCCGTCGCCCACGGAGGTCCCAGAGCGCGGTGTCGAGCCCGGCGAGCGCGATCGTGGTGATCCCGCCACCACCGGCCTCGTGCAGATGCGCCCACAGCCGGGGCCAGAGCGCTTCGGGGTCGGTCGTCGCTCCGAGGGCGGCGGCCGTGATGTCGTCGTCGAGCAGCGCGCAGACGGCCGTCGCTCCGATCGTCGGTGTCCACGTGAAGCCCGAGCCGGTCGCCCCCTCGGCGTCGACGACGTCCACGCGGATGAGATGCAGCCACGGCGCCTCGGGCACCCAGGGGCGCGGCATGGTGAACCGGCCGAGCGAGGTGGTGATGGAGGCGATCCCCGGCATCGTCAGCGCCCTGTGGCGAGGGTCGCGTGCTCGGCGACGAGGTCGGCGCCGGTCGCGAGCAGCGCCTCCAGGCGGTCGGTCTGCTCGGGGGTCGGATCGACGAAGGGCGATCGCACGGAACCGACCGGGAGGCCACCGAGCCGGACGCCGGTCTTGATGAGCGACACGGCGAAGCCGGGGGTCTCGTCGCGGAGGCCGACCAGTGGGCGGTAGAACTCGCGCAGCAGGCGTTCTCGGAGCGGCTCGTCGTGCTCGGTGTACGCGCGGTAGAACAGCGTCGCGAGCTCCGGCATCATGGCGAAGACGGCCGAGGAGTAGAGCGGGATGCCGATGCTGCGGTAGGCGGCCTGCGTGAGCTCGGCGGTGAGGAGGCCGTTGAAGAAGGCGAAGTCGTCTCGTCCCTCCTCGTGCACCGCCAGCACGATGTCCTGGGCGGCCGCGACGTCGCCGACGCCGTCCTTGAAGCCGACGACCTGCGGGTTGCGCGCGAGGTGGCGCATCGTCGCCGTCGTGTACCGGGCGTTGTTCCGGTGGTAGACGATCGCCGGGAGGCTCGTCGCCGAGAGGACGTCCTCGACGTACGCCTGCAGTCCGGCCGCCGGCCCGGAGACGAGGTACGGCGGCATGAGCAGGATCGCGTCGGCTCCCGCCTCCTCGGCCGCCACGGCGAGTTCCTTCGCGGTCGCCACGCCTCCTCCGGCGCCACCGATGACCGGGACGGCGCCGTCGACGACCTCGACGGTCCGCCGGACGACGCGGGCGGCCTCCGACGGCGACATCGCGTGCAACTCGCCGGTGCCGCAGGCGGGGAACACTCCACCGGGTCGGTGTTCGAGTCGCGACTCGAGGTGGGTGCCGAGGAGCCTCAGGTCGACCTCGCCCGCGGCGTCGAAGGGGGTGATCGGGAAGTACAGGACGCCGTCGAAGGCGAGCGGTGCTGGCATGGTGGAGGTCCTCGTCATCGTGGGGCTGGGGCTGGAACAGGAATGGTGGCCGGCCGGCCGGTGTCGGCGGCGAGCAGATCGGTGAGCCTGGCCGCCTCGGCGGGGCTGAGCACGGATCGCCAGTCGTGCTCCGGCCGCCACCCGAGGTGGGCGGAGGCCTTCGCGCTGCTGAAGGCGGCGGCTCGGTCGACGAGTCCGTCGGCGAATCCGGCGGTGCTCGGGACGTGAGCGGGCAGCAGGGTGGACAGGGGCGCGAGGGCCAGTGCGTCGTCGGCACCGACGAAGTAGATCTCACCGGAGTGCCGGGCTTCCGCGCGATCGATCCAGGCGGCGACGAAGCGACCTGCGTCGCGCGCGTCCACGTAGTTGTACAGGGACACGGCTGCGAGGGCGGGATCGGCGAGCCGGTCGACGATGGTGTGCCCCTGCTGCGTCGGTGCGCCCTCCCACTCCTCCGGGGAGACGACGAAGCACGGCCGGAAGGTGCCGGTCACGACGGCGTCGCGGTGGGCTCGGGCGAGCATCGCGACCATCGACTCGATCGCGACCTTCGACAGCGCGTAGGCGTTCCACGGGGCGACCCGGTGCTCCTCGGTGATGGGGAGCGCCTCGGGCGTCCACCCGTGCGGGGCGCCGTAGCCGATGACGGTCGGGCTGCTCGCGGCCAGCAGCCGGGTGGCTCCGGCGGCGATCCCCGCGGTGAGGGCGGTGAAGGCGAGCGTCTGGTTGGTCGACAGGATGACGTGCTCCGGCGCGCTGAAGGGCACGGCGATCGCCGCCAGGTGCACGACCGCGTCGGGCCGCAGGGCGGCGAAGAGCTCATGGGTGGCGTCGTGGTCGAGGAGGTCCGCGGTCCGGCCCTCGACGCCGGGGAGCCCGGGGTCGGTCCGATCGACGGAGACGACCTCGTGGCCTGCTTCGGTGAGGGCGCTCGCGACGCTCCGCCCGAGTCGTCCTGCGCCGCCGGTGACGATGATGCGCATCGGTGTCCTCTCTGACCACGTCCGGGTCGACCAGGCCGACCGCGCTGATCAAGAAACCGGTTTCTCGGGGTGAGCCTATAAGATGATTGATGACGGCACCACCCATGATGAGTTGGACGAGGACGTATGAGCAACCGGTTCCCCGCTGCTGGCCCGACGCCGACGATCTCGGACGTCGCCGTGCAGGCGGGCGTCTCGAAGGCCACCGTGTCGCGCGTGCTCAACGGCAAGGCCACCGTCGACGCGGCGATCGCCGACCGCGTCCTCGCCGCGGTCGAGGCCCTCGGCTATCGGCCGAGCATGCTTGCCCGAAGCTTGTCGCTCGGCCGCACGAACACCATCGGGGTGGTCGTGCCCGACCTCGAGAACCCGATGTTCCAGGAGATCCTGCGCGGGGTCACCCGGGCCGCGGCGGCCGACGGCTACCGCGTCCTCGTGACCGACACCGAGGAGGACCCGGCCGACGAGGCGGCGGCGGCCCGCGAAGCCCGTCGTCGCTGCGACGCGATCGTCCTCTGCTCACCCCGCCTGGCCGAGCCGGAGCTTCGAGCGTTACTCGCGGAGCTGCACCCGGTCGTGCTCGTCAACCGCGAGCTCGCCGACTCGCCTGTTCCGTCGGTGTCCATCGACTACGCGAGCGGCATGGAGCAGGTGCTCGCCGAGCTGCACGCACTCGGGCACCGGCACATCCTGTACCTCGCCGGGCCCGCCGCGAGCCAGGGCGATCGCCTCCGACGGGTCGGTATCGCCCGCGCCCGCTCGGACCTCGGCGATCTTTCCGTCGACATCGTGACGGCCGGCTCTGCGCTGGTGGACGGCGCGGCGGTCGTCGAGACGGTGGTGCAGCACGACGCGACCGCCGTCGTCGCCTTCAACGACCTCGTCGCCCTCGGGCTCGTCTCGGCGCTCCGCGGTGCCGGTGTGTCCGTCCCCTCGGCGCTCAGTGTGGTCGGCTTCGACGACATCCCGTTCGCGGCGTTCGCGGTGCCGGCGCTCAGCACGGTGTCCGTCCCGCGGCGCGAGCTCGGTGCCGAGGCGTGGACCAGACTCCGCGACACCATCGGCGGCGCGGACGGTGGACACCCGCTCGTCTTCCGACCGCGGTTCGTCGCCCGGGAGAGCACCGCAGCGCGCCCGGCCGCGAGTCCGCCGGTCTGGCACGGAACCGAGCAGCACCCCACGTCACCGGAGCTGACCGCCCGGCTCGGCGACCGCGAGGTCCTCGTCCTCCACGACGGCAGCGGCCTCGGACCGACCGACGCCCCGCGACCGTTCGCGCACCCCGTCACCTCGCTCGGCGGGACCGTCGTCACGGAATCCGGCCCCGACGACCACCCCCACCATGTCGGGTTCTCGATGGCCGTCGCCGACGTCGACGGCGTTTCCTACTGGGGCGGTCGCACCTACGTCGCCGGGCAGGGGTCGACGATGCTCGACAACCACGGTGTCCAGCGGGTCACCGAGACCGAGGTGCACGCCGGTGTGCTGCGTCAGTCGCTCAACTGGACCGGACGCGACGGGACGACGCAGCTGCGGGAGTCGCGCAGCACGGTCGTCGAGGCGTTCGCCCTGCCCGGATCCGATGTCGGGAGCGGGAGGTCGGCGCTCCGCGTCGCCGTCTCCAGCGTCCTGCAGACGACGGGATCGACGGTGACGATCGGATCGCCGGCGACGAACGGTCGTGAGGGCGCCGGGTATGGCGGATGGTTCTGGCGGCTGCCCGCGGACGCCGGACGGTCCGTCCTCAGCGCGGAGGGGCCAGGGGAGTCGACCGCGCACGGCTCCCGTGCGGCGTGGGTCGCCTTCGTCCTCGACGCCGACGGTAGCGCCGACCCGGAGACGGGTGACGCGGCCGAGTCCGCCCCGACGCCGGCTCGACGCCCCACGACCGTCCTGTTCCGGCAGCCCGCAGCGAACGCCTTCCCCTGGTTCGTCCGTGCGGCCGAGTACCCGGGTGTCGGGGTCTCGCTCGCCGCCATCACCCGCACCGCCATCACCGCCGACACCCCGCTCGTCACCGGTCTGGAGGCGGTCGTCGTCGACGGCGCCCTGGACGCGGAACAGGCGGACGCCATCCACTGCGCGCTCCTCACGGCCGAGGAACGCCGCATCGAACCGCGCAGCACCGAACCGCGCAGCACAGGGAGTGACGCATGACCAGCACCGACCACACCACCGTCCCGACCGTCGTGGTCGTCGGGATCCACGGCCATGGCGCCAGCCACGTGGCGGCAGCCAGGGCGCTCGCCGCGACCGGCGCGATCCGCCTCGTCGGCCTCGTCGACCGGACCTTCACCGAGGAGGACCGCGCCACCGGGGACGCGCCGCTCCGCGGTTCACTCGAGGAGTGCTTCGCCGACGGGCGGGTGGACGTCGTCATCCTCTCGACGCCGATCCACACGCACCTGGACCTCGCCGTCGCCGCCCTCGAGCACGGCGCCGACGTCCTGCTCGAGAAGCCGCCGGTGACCTCGAACGACGAACTCGATCGGTTGCAGGCCACCGCCGCCCGGACCGGCGGGCTCGTGCAGGTCGGGTTCCAGAGCCTCGGGTCCCACGCGATCGGCGAGATCGCGGCCATCGTCGACAGCGGGGAGATCGGGGCCGTGACAGCGCTCGAGGCGAGGGGCACCTGGGTCCGCACCGTCGGGTACTGGACGCGTGCCGCATGGTCGGGCAGGCGCTCGCTCGACGGTGTGCCCGTCGTGGACGGTGTCGTCACCAACCCCCTCGCGCACGCGGTCCAGACCATGCTGCGGCTCGGCGGTACGACCGACCGTGCGGCGATCGCCACCATCGACCTCGATCAGTACCGGGCAAACGACATCGAGGCCGACGACACCTCGGTCGTCCGCATCATCCCACAGCGCGGTCCGGTCATGACGGCGGCGCTCACCCTGTGCGCGCAGGCGACGAACGACCCGGTGGTCACGGTGCGCGGGGAGCTCGGCTCGATCCGGTTCCACTACACGCGCGACGAGGTCGAGGTGGTCGTCGACGGTGTCACCCGGCGACGCTGGACCACAGGCCGGACCGAGCTGCTCCCCGACCTCCTCCGCGCGCGCGAGGCGGTCCGGGCGGGTCAGGACGCCGCACTCGTCAGCTCCCTGGCCGACGCGTCCGCCTTCACCGCCGTCCTCGACGCGGTCCGATCGGCCCCAGCGCCGCACCCCATCCCCGCTGATCTCGTCGAGTGGTTCGGGACGGGCGACGAGCGCCGCCCGGTGATCCCGAGAATCGAGGAGCTCGTGGCCGAAGCGGCCGCCACCGGCAGCACCTTCGCCGAACTCGGGGCCGATTGGGCCCGGCGATGAACGACGAGCGACCCGGGCCGGACGAGGACGACCGCCGGCGCAAGCACGCCCGGCTCGTGTCGCTCCTGGAGGCCCGCGGAGCAGGCACGATCGTGCTGCGGTCCGCCGCCGCGGTCAGCTGGTACCTCGACGGCTCGCGCGTCCATGTGAGTCTCGCGGCCGACCCGATCGTCGCGGTCGTGGTCTCGCCGGGCGACGCGTGGCTCGTCGCGACCTCCAACGAGGTGGACCGGCTGCAGGCCGAGGAGCTGCCCGACATCCGCGTTCGGACGGTGCCGTGGCACACGCCGATCGACACGGTGCTGCCGAGTGGGGACGGGGTGCTGCAGGAGTCCGACGTCGCCGCCGAGCTTCGGGCGGCGCGTGCGTCGCTCCTCCCTGCCGAACTCTCGCGGTTCCGTTCGCTCGGGCGGGCGACGACGTCGGCGCTCGAGACGCTCGTCGACGAGGTCGCTCCTGCCTGGACGGAACGCGAGGTCGCCGCTGACCTCGCCGGGCGCCTCGTCGCGGCCGGGATCGACCCTCTCGTCCTCCTCGTCGCCGGGGAGCACAGACTCGCCCATCGGCACCCGCTGCCGACCGAGGGGCGACTCGGTTCCCGGGCCATGGTCGTCGCCTGCGGCCGCCGCGACGGGCTCATCGTGAACCTCACGCGGTGGTTCGACGAGGGCGGCACCCCGGCCGAGCCGTTCGCCACCGACATGCAGCGCATCCGGGCCGTCGAACGTGCCTATCTCGACGCCACCGTGCCGGGTGCCTCGCTCGCCGACATCCTCCGGACGGGGAGTGCCGCTTACGCCGAGCAGGGCTTCGACGCCGAGGAGTGGACGGAACACCATCAGGGCGGTGCGGCCGGCTACGCGGGACGCGATCCGCGCGCCACGCCTGGGGCGAGCGATGTCGTCCAGCCCTGGCAGGCCTTCGCCTGGAACCCGACCGCACCCGGCGTGAAGGTCGAGGACACCGTCGTGGTCACGCCGGACGGTGTCGAGGTGCTGACGACGAGCTCGGCCTCGACCCACCAGATCCCGTCCACCGTGGGAGGCTGAAGACATGACCCAACACATCGTCATCGCACCGGACTCGTTCAAGGGCACGGCGACCGCCGCGGAGGTCGCTGAGGCGATCGCCGACGGGTGGCGGACCGTCCGACCGGATGACCTCCTGCAGTCGCTTCCCATGGCCGACGGCGGCGAGGGCACGCTCGACGCATTCGCGGCCGCCGTCCCTGGAGCGCGTCGGCACCCGATCACGGTCACCGGCCCGGTCGGCGACCCGGTGGACGCCGAATGGCTCGAGTTGCCCGACGGCTCCGCGGTCGTGGAACTGGCGCAGACGAGCGGGCTGACCCTCCTCGACCCCCTGCAGCCGTTCGCAGCGCACACCGTCGGCTTCGGCGAGGCCATCGCAGCCGCGCTCGACCACGGTGCGCGACGACTGCTGCTCGCGATCGGCGGAAGCTCCAGCACGGACGGCGGAGCCGGACTCCTGTCCGCGCTGGGGGCCCGGTTGATCGACGCCGACGGCGGTTCGACGGCGCACGGCAATGCGGGGCTGGCGACCCTGGACCGGATCGACACCACCGGCCTCCGCGCGCTGCCGGCCGACGGTGCGGTCATCCTCAGCGACGTGACCAACCCGCTGCTCGGCGACCGCGGCGCCGCAGCGGTGTTCGGACCGCAGAAGGGGGCAGACGCGACGGACATCCCCGTCCTCGACGCGAACCTCGCGCGGTTCGCGCGTCGAGCCCAGGACGCCTTCGGCCAGGACCTCGCTGACGCGGCAGCGGTCGAACCCGGCGCCGGTGCCGCGGGCGGTGCGGGCTTCGGCCTCCTCGTGTGGGGAGCCACCGCCACCTCGGGCGCGGGTGGTGTCGGTGAGGCGATCGCCCTCACGGAAGCGGCCGCCGCGGCGTCGATCGTGATCACGGGCGAGGGCCGCTTCGACGACCAGACGGCCGACGGCAAGGTCGCATCCTGGGTCGCGGGGCTCGCGGTGGACCGGACCATGCTCGTCGCCGGAGCGATCCAGGCGCCCACCGAGGGGATCTTCCTCGCGGCGGCCTCGCTCACGGAGCTGGCCGGCGGCGTCGAGGCGGCGATGGCCGAACCGCTCGTCCACCTGCGTGCGGCAGGGGCGGCACTGGCCACCCAGTACCGCCCCTGATCACGTCACCCGGCGGTGACGTACGTCAAGCGGTGACGTCGATGAGGACCTTCCCGACCGTGTCGTCCTCGACGGCGGCGTGGGCCGCAGCCGTCTCGGCGAGCGGGAACACCGTCAGCGCCAGACCGTGGTCTTTGCCGACGTGGAGCGCGCCGTCCTCGATCGCAGCGGTGATGTCCTCAGCGGCGGCGTGGAGTGCGGCGTCGCCGACCGTGTAGAGCAGCATGAACTGGAGCCGTGTGTTGAGCCCCATGTGCGGACGGATGTCGAGCGTGATCGAGTCACCGCCGTTGTTCGCGTAGCTGACGACCGTGCCGCGCGGGGCGAGCACCGCCTGGTCGAGGGGGAGGTTCTGCGCGATCGCGACCTCCACGACGAGGTCGACGCCGTCGGGCGCCACCTCGCGGATCGCCGCGGCGGTGTCGCCCTCGCGGTAGTTCACGACGTGGTGCGCTCCCGCGGCGGTCGCGAGGCGGGCCTTCTCGTCGCTGCTGATGGTGCTGATCACCGTCGCGCCCGCCCAGCGCGCGAGCTGGATCGCGGCATTGCCGACGGCGCCGGCGCCACCCTGGACGAGGACCGTCCGGCCGTCGAGGGCACCGGGGGTGAGGCGGGTCGGACCATCCTGCGCGACGGTGAGTGCACGGTGCGCGGTCATCGCGGGGACACCGAGGCTGGCGCCGAGTTCGAAGGACGCGGCGTCGGGCAGGGGGACCACACGGGAGGCGGGCTGGACCGTGAACTCCTGGGCCGTGCCCAGCGGGCTCTCGTGTGCAGCGAGGTACACCCAGACGCGGTCACCGACGGCGAAGGTGGTCGCCGCGTCGCCGGCAGCGGGGCCGACCGCGTCGATCACGCCGGCACCGTCGAGGTTCGGGACGACCTCGGGGAACGGCATGCCACCCGAGGGGCCGCCGCCGCGCCTGGTCTTCCAGTCGGTCGGGTTGACGCCGGAGAACGCGAGCTTGACGCGGACCTCGCCGGGGCCGGGCTCGGGGAGCTCGCGCTCGACGAGGTGGAGGACGGACGGGTCACCGTTGGTGGAGTAGACGATCGATCGCATACCGTCGCCAACGTCTCCGCCCCGCGGAAGATTCCGTGGTGGCACTTCGACAGGCTCAGTGACCGGTGGATGTTCGCTCAGTGACCGGGTGATGCTCGGTGACCGATGGGGGATATCCGTTCCCTGAGCTTGTCGAAGGGCCCCCGGGTGGCGTTGCGGTTCGGGGGCTTCGGTGTGTGGCACTTCGACAGGCTCAGTGACCGGGGGGATACGCGTTCCCTGAGCTTGTCGAAGGGCCCCCGGGGTGGCGTTGCGGTTCGGGAGGCTCCGGTGTGTGGCACTTCGACAGGCTCAGTGACCGGTGGGGGTCGGCTCGGTGACCGGCGGAGGTCGGCCCCGGGACCGGTGGAGGTCGCCTCGGGCACCGCCTCAGGCTCGGGCGGCGTACTGCTCCCGGGCGATCCCGGACGCGTCGGCAGCGACCGCCCGAACCGCACCGTCGCCGGCCCCCACCGCAGTCCACACCGGACGGGTCCCGCTGAGCACCCAGGCCGCCTGCACCGCTGCGCCGTCGGCGACGTACTCCCCGGGTGCCGGCACGACGACCGGGACGTCGAAGACCTCGCGGGCGATCGCCTGCACCGCCGGGTTCTGCGCCGCTCCGCCGATGAGGAGGACTCGTTCCGCCGTGACGCCCTGCGCGAGCACCGCGTCGAGACCGTCGGCGAGTCCGCAGAGCAGCCCCTCGATCGCCGCCCGGGCGAGCCCCTCCCGCGTCGTCGACTCCAGGGTCATGCCGAAGAGGGTCGCCGTGGCGTCCGGCCGGTTCGGCGTGCGCTCACCCTCGAAGTACGGCTGGAGCACGAGACCGCGCGCTCCGGCCGGGGCCTCGAGCGCGAGTCGACCGAGTTCCGCGTGGTCGACGCCGAGTAGCGCGGCCACCGCGTCGAGGATCCGGGCGGCGTTGAGCGTCGCGATGAGCGGCAGGAACGCGCCGTCGGCGGAGGCGAACCCGGCGACGGTGCCCGAGCTGTCGCGGACCACGGCCGGCGTCACGGCGAACACCGTCCCGCTCGTCCCGATCGACACGACGACGTCGCCGGCCGTCGCCCCGAGCCCGAGGGCGGCTCCCGCGTTGTCACCGGCGCCCGCCCCGATGACGGTGTCCGGCCCGATGATGCCACCGTCGACACCGGTGCCGGCCGACTCCTCCGGCGCGAGCACACGCGGGAGGATCGCATCATGGCCGAGCGCTGCGACGAGTAACTCGCGGTCGTACTCACCGTCGGCGGGCGACCAGTACCCGGTGCCGGAGGCGTCGGATCGGTCGGTCGTCAGTTCGGCGAGGTCCGCGCCGAGTGGGCTCTCGTCGGTTGGGCCGAAGCCGCGCAGACGCCAGCTCAGCCAGTCGTGGGGGAGCGCGACGGCGGCGACCTCGGCGGCGTTCGCGGGTTCGGCATCGCGCAGCCAGCGCAGCTTCGTGATCGTGAAGGAGGCGACGGGGACGCACCCCGTCCGCTGGGCGAGTTCCGCAGCGCCGAACTCCGTGATGAGGTCCGTCGCGGCCTGCGCGCTCCGGGTGTCGTTCCAGAGGAGTGCCGGACGGATGACGCGTCCGTCGACGTCGAGCGCGACCATGCCGTGCTGCTGCGCCGCGACCGACACCGCGGCGACATCTGCCAATCCGCCTGCGGCGGAGGCCGCCTCCTGCAGCGCCTGCCACCACGCGGCCGGGTCGACCTCGGTGCCGGCGGGGTGCGCCGCACGTCCTTCGCGGACGAGTGCTCCCGTCTCGGCGTCGCGGATGACGACCTTGCAGCTCTGGGTGGACGAATCGATGCCGGCGACGAGCGTCATCGCTCTCCCTGTTCTCGGTGGTGGGCGGTCGGGTGACCGCCGGGTCTGCTGTGGGGGTGGAACGCGGAACGGCGTTCCGCCCCCGATCCTCTCGGATCGGGAGACGGAACGCCAGGTTCGCGGGTGTCGGCTAGCGCGCGCCCATGAGGTGGTCGACGGCCAGCTGCTGCAGGCGGACGAACCCGAAGCCCTTGCCGCCGAAGTAGGCGTCGGCGTCGAAGTCCTCGTACGACGAGCGGTCGGCGAGCAGCTGCTCGACGGTCTCGCCGGGGTTGAGCGTCGGCTCGCGCAGCTCGGGCACGCGGGCGGCGGCCAGCGCCTCCTGCACCTCGGGGTCGGCGCGGAACGCCTCGGCGCGCTCCTTGAGCAGCAGGTACATGCGCATGTTGGCGGCTGCGGAGTCCCACACGCCCGTGATGTCCTCGGTGCGGCTCGGCTTGTAGTCGAAGTGACGCGGGCCGTCGTACGCGGGGCCGCCGTTCACGCCACCGTGCTCGAGGAGGTCGACGAGCGAGAACGCGTTCTGCAGGTCGCCGTGCCCGAAGACGAGGTCCTGGTCGTACTTGATGCCCCGCTGGCCGTTGAGGTCGATGTGGTAGAGCTTGCCCTGATACAGCGCCTGGGCGATGCCGGCGGTGAAGTTGAGGCCCGCCATCTGCTCGTGGCCGACCTCGGGGTTGATGCCGACGAGCTCCGGGCGCTCGAGGGTCTCGATGAACGCCATCGCGTGGCCGAGCGTCGGGAGCAGGATGTCGCCGCGGGGCTCGTTGGGCTTCGGCTCGATCGCGAAGCGGATGTCGTAGCCCTTGTCGGTCACGTAGTCGCCGAGGAAGTTGACGGCCTCGCGGTAGCGCTCGAGCGCCGCCTGCACGTCCTTCGCGGAGTCGTACTCGGCACCCTCGCGGCCGCCCCACATGACGAAGGTCTTGGCGCCGAGCTCGGCGGCGAGGTCGAGGTTGCGGAGCACCTTGCGGAGGGCGAAGCGTCGGACGGCGCGGTCGTTCGAGGTGAAGCCGCCGTCCTTGAAGACGGGCGCGCTGAACAGGTTGGTGGTCACCATCGGCACGATGACGCCGGTGTCGGCGAGCGCCTGCTTGAGGCGGTCGATCTGCTTCTGGCGTTCGGCGTCGGTCGAGCCGAAGGCGAAGAGGTCGTCGTCGTGGAAGGTGAGGCCGTAGGCGCCGAGGTCGTTCAGGCGGGTGACGGCCTCGACCACATCGAGGTCGGGGCGGGTGGGGCCACCGAACGGGTCGGTCCCGTTGTAGCCGATCGTCCAGAGGCCGAAGGAGAACCGATCGGCTTTGGTGGGGGTGAGGCTCATGCGTGCAGTCCTTCAACGTCGTTGGTGAGTGGATGATTTGTTGTTAACCACAACTTATAGTCGAGACTAGCAGATCGTCGGCCTCGCGTCACCGGTCGAAGGTCGCGAAATATTTCGTTAGCATGGGCAGAACTTCTCGCTGGAGAGACGGCCGTCCGGCCCGACGGAGCGGGATCGGAGGACTCGGATGAGCGACGACCTCGCGGTGCAGACCGCTGGACCCGGTGCCGTTGGCGGACGCGCGACCCTGTCGCGCATCGCCAGGGAGGCCTCCGTGTCGGTGTCGACCGCCTCGAAGGTGCTCAACGGGCGGCCGGGGGTGTCGCCGGACACCCGGGAGATCGTCGAACGGCTGCTGGACCGCCACGGGTACAGTCGCCGCGGTGCCGAGCTCGCGCAGGGCTCGCTCATCGAGCTCGTCTTCGAGTACATCGACAGCTCGTGGTCGCTCGAGATCATCCGCGGTGTCGAGAAGGTCGCGCGCCAGCACGGCATGAGCGTCACCCTCACCGAGACGGGCGCTCGGCGTTCGACCGGTGAGGGCTGGGTCGAGAGCATCATCTCGCGGAAGCCGGTCGGGGTCATCCTCGTGTTCTCGGACATCGACCCGGCGTACCGGCGCCAGCTCCACACGCGCAACATCCCGGTCGTCGTGGTCGACCCGGCGGGGGACCCGGGCCCGGAGGTCGCCGCCATCGGCTCCACGAACTGGTCCGGCGGGATGGCCGCGACGCGCCACCTCATCGAGCTCGGTCACCGCAGGATCGGCCTGATCTCGGGCCCGCAGGACCTCATGTGCTCGCGGGCGAGGGTCTCCGGCTACCGGTCCGCGCTCGAGGAGGCCGGGATCCCGCTCGACGAGACGATCCTGCGCCGCGGGGAGTTCATCCCGGAGGCTGGACGCGTCCTGGCGCTCGAACTGCTGCAGCTCGAGGACCGACCGACCGCGATCTTCGCCGGCAACGACATGCAGGCGTTCGGCGTCTACGAGGCTGCGCGCTCGCTCGGGATCTCGATCCCGGAGCAGCTGTCGGTCGTGGGGTACGACGACGTCCCGCCGGCCAAGTGGGTCGGCCCGGCTCTCACGACCATCCGGCAGCCGCTCATCGAGATGGCCGAGGAGGCGACCCGCCTGGTGCTGAAGCTCCGGTCCGAGACGGTCGACAACATCCGCCTCGACCTCGCCACCTCCCTCGTCGTCCGGGGTTCGACCGCTGCCCCGCCCACCCCTAGCCCGCGAACTGTCACTCGCCGCTAGTCCCGGCGGTCGGGAATGTGCCGGAGTGACAGTTCGCGGGTAAGGGTGGGGGTGGACGGGCTGGCGATGGGTGCGAAAAGTTTCCAATGCGGGATAGGGAAGTTGCGGGGGAACAGGCGGCGGGGCTAGCTTCAGGGCACCGCAGCGAAGCGATCCGGAACCCCGGGGCCGCAGCTGCGCGAGCAGCTCGGGAGCGTTGCACATGGCGGGAAGCGGACGGCCGGAACTCCGGGTGGCGATGATCGGATACGGCTTCATGGGAGCCGCACACTCGCAGGCCTGGCGCACCGCACCGCGCTTCTTCGACCTCGACGCGGAACCGGTCATGGCGACGATCGTCGGCCGCAACGCCGAAGCACTCGAAGCGGCCCGCGTGAAGTTCGGCTGGGAGTCGGCCTCGACCGACTGGCGGAGCGTCATCGCCGACCCGTCCATCGACATCGTCGACGTCTGCACGCCCGGCTCCTCGCACGTCGAGATCGCGATCGCCGCCCTCGAAGCCGGCAAGCACGTCCTCTGCGAGAAGCCGCTCGCCAACAGTGTCGAGGAGGCGGAGCTGATGGTCGCCGCGGCCGAGGCGGCGAGGGCCCGCGGCGTCCGCTCCATGGTCGGCTTCAGCTACCGTCGTGTGCCCGCCATCGGGTACGCCCGCCAGCTCATCGCGGAGGGCGCGCTCGGCGACGTCCGTCAGATCCGCGCGCTCTACCTCCAGGACTGGCTGAGCGACGCGGAGGGCCCGATGACGTGGCGCCTCGACAAGGACCAGGCCGGCTCCGGCTCGCTCGGTGACATCGGCGCGCACGCCATCGACCTCGTGCAGCACCTGACCGGTGCCCGACTCGACACCGTCAGCGGGACGCTCGCCACCTTCGTCACCGAGCGACCGCTCCTCGGTGAGACCGTCGGCCTGAGCGGGACCGCCTCGGAGGAACGCGGCGCGGTCACCGTCGACGACGCCGCCTGGTTCACCGCGAAGCTCACGGGCGGACTCGCGGACGGCGCGATCGGTGCCTTCGAGGCCACCCGCTACGCGACCGGCCGGAAGAACGCGCTCCGCATCGAGCTGAGCGGCTCCCGCGGAGCCATCGCCTTCGACCTCGAGCGGATGAACGAGCTCGAGGTGTACGACGCCACCGCTCCTGCCGGTAAGCAGGGCTTCACGCGCATCGTCGTCACTGAGCCGGAGCACCCGTACATGGCCGCCTGGTGGCCGACCGGTCACGGCATCGGCTACGAGCACCCGTTCTCGCACCAGGTGCGCGACCTCGTCCAGGCCATCACCGCCGGCACCGATCCCGAGCCGTCCTTCGCCGACGGGCTGCAGGTCCAGCGGGTCCTGCGTGCCGTCGAGTCGAGCGCGGCGAACGGCAGCGCCTGGACACCCACCGACTGATCCGTCCCCATCGCACCATCAGCAGCAGCACCCACCAAGGAGAGAACGCAATGACGCTTCGTACTTCATCCCGCCGTCGGACCCGACTGGCCGCAGTCGCCCTCGGCGTCTCGGCCCTCATGCTCGGCGCGACCGCCTGCTCCAGCGGCGGCGGCGCCCCGAGTGGCAGTGCCACCCTCTGGGGCCTCACCGGCACCGACGAGGACACCGTCCTCGGCCCGTCGCTCAAGGAGTGGAACGGCGCCAACGCCGACGGCCAGGTCGCCGCGACCTACTTCCAGAACGACGCCTACAAGACCAAGATCCGTACGGCCGTCGGCGCGGGCAGCGCCCCGACCATCATCTACAGCTGGGCGGGCGGCACCCTGAACTCCTATGTGGACGCCGGCAAGGTCGCCGACATCACTTCGGAGACCGCGGACGCGAAGGGCAAGTTCCTCGAGTCCGTCTGGAACCAGGGCGTCATCGACGACAAGGTCTACGCGGTGCCGATGAACGCCACCACGCCGATCATGTTCTACTACAACAAGGACGTCCTGAAGGCCGCCGGGGTCGAGGTCCCGACGAACTTCGACGAGATCGTCGACGCCATCCCCAAGCTCAAGGCCGCAGGCGTGGCCCCGTTCTCGCTCGCCGGTGCCTCCAAGTGGCCGTCGCTCATGTGGGAGGAGTACCTCGTCGACCGCGTCGCCGGACCCGAGGCCTTCAACAAGATCATGGCCGGCGAGGCCGACGCGTGGAGCGACCCCGGCATCATCGAGGCGAACGAGAAGATCCAGGAGCTCGTGAAGGCCGGCGCGTTCGTCGACGGCTACGCCTCGGTCACCGCCGACAGCAACGCCGACGTCGCCCTGCTCTACACGGGCAAGGCCGCGATGATGCTCCAGGGCGCCTGGGTCATGACGACCTTCAAGCAGCAGGCGGCCGAGTTCGCCGAGAAGGGTCTCGGTTACACGACCTTCCCCGCTGTCACGGGTGGCAAGGGCGACCCGTCGAACATCGTCGGCAACCCGTCCGGGTACTTCTCCATCTCCGCCTCGGCGACGAAGGAGCAGAAGGCCAGCGCGCTGAAGTACCTCACCGAGGGCGTGTTCGACAAGGGCTACATCGACCGCATGGTGAAGGCCGGCCAGGTGCCGCCCATCACCGACATCGACTCCGAGATCGCGGACGCCGGCGGCGACTTCGGCACGACCGTCTACGACCTGACGAAGAACGCCAAGAACTTCCAGATGTCGTGGGACCAGGCGCTCCCGCCGGCACAGGCGACCGCGCTGCTGACGAACCTCGACCAGCTGTTCAACCTGCAGATCACCCCGCAGGAGTTCTCCGACAACATGAACAAGACGATCGGACAGTGATCTCCCGATGACCGTCACCCGTCCATTGAACGGGGCCCGAGGGGCCGGTGCGGCAGCGATGCGCCGCCGCACCGGCCCCAGCGGCTGGATGGTCGCGCCGGCGCTGGGCTTCTTCCTCGTCTTCGCGATCATCCCGCTCATCGTCGCCCTGTACCTGAGCTTCACCCGCTGGGATGCGATCACCGACCCCGCGTGGGTCGGCCTCGACAACTGGGCTTCCGTCCTCGTCGACCCGGTCGCGATCGACGCCCTCGTCCTGACCCTCAAGGTCATCGTGATCTCCTGGATCGTCCAGACCCCGATCAGCCTGCTGCTCGGGACCTGGACCGCCGGCAAGCAGCGCAACCGGGCCGTCCTCGGCGCGATCTTCTTCCTGCCGCTCCTGCTGTCGTCGGCGGCGACGGCCATCGCGTTCAAGGCGATCCTCGACCCGAACTTCGGCCTGTCGGCGTCGCTCGGCATCCCGTTCCTCAAGCAGGACTGGCTCGGCAACCAGCAGCTCGTGCTCTTCGTCGTGATCTTCATCATCGCGTGGCAGTTCGTGCCCTTCCACACGCTCCTGTTCCAGGGTGGCGTGCGGCAGATCCCGGCGTCCCTCTACGAGGCGGCCGAGATCGACGGCGCGGGGACGGTCAAGCAGTTCTTCCACATCACGCTCCCGCAGCTGCGGTACACGCTCGTGACGTCGTCCACGCTCATGATCATCGGTTCGCTCACCTACTTCGACGTGATCTTCGTGCTCACCGGCGGCGTTCCGAGCGCCGGCACCCGCATCCTCCCGATCCTCATGTACGTGACGGGCTTCTCCGCGAGCCAGTTCGGGCAGGCGAGCGTCATGGCGATCATCCTGGCCGTCATCGGTCTCGCCATCGCCCTGCTGCTCACCAAACTGAGCGGCTTCGCCAAGATGGACAGTCAGCAGGAGGGCCTCTGATGTCAGCGACCAACCCACTCACGAAGCCCGGTGCGCTCCCGACCGGGAGCCTCGACACGGTCAGCGTCTCGACCGCCGGGTCCAAGCGCGGACGCCCGGGCGAGCACGAGACGCGCGGCAGGCGCCCCCGCGGTGCCCGCCGTAAGCCGAACATCATCGGCGGGATCGGCGCATGGATCTGGCTGCTCATCATCGTGCTGCCGATCTACTACATCGTCATCACGAGCGTGCGCCCGCAGGCCGGGTTCTTCTCGAGCAACCAGCTCATCCCGCCCACCGACCCGACCCTCGACGGCTACGCCCTCGTCCTGCAGAGCGACTTCTTCCTCTATCTCGGCAACAGCGTCGTCATCACCGTCGCGAGCGTCGCCGTCACCGTGTTCGTCTGCCTCATGGCCGCGTACGCGATCGTGCGCACCAACTCCCGGTTCACGCGGGGAGCGTTCTCGTTCTTCCTGCTCGGCCTCGCGATCCCGCTGCAGGCGACGATCATCCCGCTGTTCTACATGCTCAGCAAGGCGGGACTCTACGACACCCTCCTGGCGCTGATCCTGCCGTCGATCGGCTTCGCGGTGCCCGTCACCGTGCTCATCCTGTCGAACTTCATCCGCGACATCCCCAAGGAGCTGTTCGAGTCGATGACCGTCGACGGGGCGTCGAGCTGGCGGACCCTGGTCTCGCTCGTCCTCCCGCTCGCCCGGCCGGCGATCGTCACGGTCGCGCTCTACAACGCGCTCAACGTGTGGAACGGCTTCCTGTTCCCGCTCGTGCTCACGCAGTCGCCGAGCAACCGGGTGCTGCCGTTGTCGCTGTGGACGTTCCAGGGCTCCTTCAGCGTGAACGTGCCGGCCGTGCTCGCCGCCGTGGTGCTGTCGACCCTGCCGATCTTCATCCTGTACCTGTTCGGCCGACGCCAGTTGATCAGTGGCATGACCGCCGGCTTCAGCAAGTAGTGCCGGTCGCGAGTCGACCGGAGACGGAACCACCCCCTGAGAGGAACACATGACTGACAAGCAGGCGCTCGTGGTGCGAGGCGGCTGGGACGGGCACATGCCCGTCGAGACGACCGCGGCCTTCATCCCCTTCCTGGAGGCGAACGGGTTCACCGTCCGCGTCGAGGACGGGACCACCGTCTACACGGACACCGACTACCTCGACACGGTCGACCTCATCGTGCAGATCAACACGATGAACACCATCGAGCCGGAGGAGTTCGCCGGCCTGCAACGCGCCGTCCTGAACGGGACGGGCATGGCCGGTTGGCACGGCGGGATCGCGGACTCGTACCGCAACAACGCCGACTACCTCCACATGATCGGTGGCCAGTTCGCGCACCACGCCGGCAAGGACCCGGCCGAGCGGACGGGGGAGCAGTCCGACAACTACATCCCCTACACCGTCCACATCACCGAGTACGGCCGGACGCACCCCATCACCGAGGGGATCGAGGACTTCGACCTCGTCACCGAGCAGTACTGGGTGCTGAGCGACGAGTACAACGACGTCCTCGCGACGACGACGCAGGAGGTGCGGCCCTGGGACGCGTGGAACCGTCCCGTCACGGCGCCCGCCATCTGGACCCGCCAGTGGGGGAAGGGCAGGATCTTCGTGTCCGCGCCCGGCCACCGCATCGAGATCGTCGAAGACCCGAACGTCCGCACCATCATCGAAAGGGGCCTGCTGTGGGCAGCACGCTGAACGGGTCATCGGAGAGCACGGGAGGGTCCGTCCTCCGGGTCGGCGTCATCGGCGTCGGCAACATCTCGAAGCAGTACTTCGCCGAGTTCCCGAAGCTCCCGAACCTCGAGCTCGTCGTCGTCGCGGACCTCGACCTCGCCCGCGCCGCGGAGGTCGCCGCCGAACAGGGCGTGCGGTCGTCGAGCGTCGACGAACTGCTCGCCGACCCCGAGGTCGACGTCGTCCTGAACCTCACCATCCCGGCCGCGCATGCCGAGGTCGCGCTCCGGGCCCTCGAGGCCGGCAAGCACGTCTACGGGGAGAAGCCCCTCGCGCTGTCGACCGCCGAGGCACGACCGGTGCTCGAGCTCGCGGCGGCGAAGGGCCTCCGCGTCGGCAGCGCGCCGGACACCGTCCTCGGGTCCGGGGTCCAGACGGCGCTCGCCGTGCTCGACAGCGGCGCCATCGGTCGGCCGATCGCCGCAGCCGTCGCCTGGAGCGCCCCGGGACATGAGCTGTGGCACCCGGCCCCCGCGTTCTACTACCAGCCGGGTGGCGGACCGCTCCTCGACATGGGGCCGTACTACCTGACGAGCCTCGTGTCGTTCTTCGGTCCCGTCGTGCGGGTGTCGGGCGCGGTCGCGCGGTCGGATCGTGAGCGGTCGGTCGCGACCGGAGCGCTGGCCGGGACGCCGATCCCGGTGCACGAGGAGGTCGACACGCATGTCACCGCGATCCTCGAGCACGCGAACGGGGTGGTCTCCACCGTGACGGTCTCGTTCGAGGTGTGGGCGAGCCGCGTGCCGCTCTTCGAGGTCTACGGGACGGGCGGGACGGTCGCCGTGCCCGACCCGAACCGGTTCTCGGACCCGGTGGAGATCGCGACGGCCGACGACCGCACCTGGCGGGCCGTCCCCGACAGCGCCGGCTTCGTCGACGCCGGGCGCGGGGTCGGCCTGTCGGACCTGGCCGAGGCGATCGAACAGGACCGACCGCATCGGGCATCGGGCGACCTCGCGTTCCACGTGTTGGAGATCATGGAGGCGATCATCGTCGCCGGTCGTGAGCACCGCGTCGTGGAACTGACGAGCACCGTCCCCCGCCCGGCGCCGGTGGCCCGCGAACTGTCACTCCGGCACAGTTCCAGCCGCTCGGACTAGCGTCGAGTGACCGTTCGCGGGACCGGAAGCAGGCGGACGTCGGTGAGGGTGCCGTCGGTCACTCGCGCGGTCATCATCGTGCAATCCGGTTGACGACGGCGGTCCGTCGGCGACCCGGGGTTGAGCAGACGCAGGCCGGCGGGCGAAACCGAGTCCCACGGGATGTGGCTGTGTCCGAAGACCAGGACGTCGGTGTCGGGGAAGGCCTCGTCGGCCCGTCGCTCGCGACCGGTCGCCGCCCCCGTCTCATGGACGACGGCGAACCGCAGTCCGTCGATCTCGAAGCGCGCGACCTCGGGAAGGCGCGCGCGGAGACCTGGGCCGTCGTTGTTGCCGAAGACACCGACGAGGCGGGCAGCCCGGGCCTTGAGGGCGTCGAGGGTCGCCTCGTCGACCCAGTCACCCGCGTGGACGACGACGTCTGCTGCGTCGACGGCGGCCCAGGCCGCGTCCGGCAGGGCCTTCGCCCGCTTCGGCAGGTGGGTGTCGGCGAGGAGGAGCAGCGAGGTCGGCATGTTCCCACGGAAGCGGATCGCGCCGACCTCGTCAACCGGGTGGTGCTCCCGCGCCTGTCCACCGGCACGGGGGCCGGGCCGTGGACCCCCGTTCACGGACACTCCCGCAGGAGGGGCGACTAGGGTGATCCCATGCCCGCAACCGACCTTCGTTTCTCCGGGAGGATCGCCGGCTACGGCACCACGGGTGGCGTCCGCATCGTCCTCGGGCTCTGGTCCACCTCGCCGTTCGGCTCGTTCGCCGACGCGATGATCGAGGACTCCCGCGGCAAACGCCTGCTGCTCGCGCCGACCCAGGAGATCGCCGACTTCATCTCCTCCACGTACACCTTCGACGACGTCGAGATCGGCACCGTCGGCTGGACCCGCCTACCGACGGGGCTCCGCTTCGTGGGCGGTCCGCTCGACACGACCCTCCGCATCGGCGGGAGCTCTCCGCTCGGTCGTGCGCTCCGGGTCGTCCCCAAACCCGTGGCCGTGAACCCCGTCTGGCTGCAGACGATCGACCCCCTCGCCCGCGTGCTCCAACCCGGCGCCCGGACGGCGGGCTCCGCAGGCAACGGTCGACGCGAGTACTACGGCGTGACCGGCGCCCGCCGCATCACCGCCGCCACCGCGAGCTGGTCCGGTGCCGACCTCGGCACCCTCGCCCGACTCGACCCGCCCGTGCGCTTCGGCTTCGGCTCCGCGCCGGCCGACCCGCACCTCGTCGACATCGTGACCACGGTCCGCCAGCCCGCGTGAGCTGGTCGGGCGTCGCGCTGCTCACCCGCTAGCCGCTAGCCGGTGCCGGCGTCGCAGGAGGAGATCCGCGCGGTGGCAGGACGTCACTCACCCGAACGTCCTGGCGCCGTGCCGATCTCCTGCTGTCGAGCCGCGGACCATCCAGACGTCGACCTCGTCCTCGCGTTCGAGCGTGAAGCCGTGGCGCTCGTAGAGGCGGCGGGCCGGGCTGCCCTGCAAGACGTTCAGGCGGAACGGGCGCGGGTCGCCGTCGTCGGCCAGGAGCCGTGCGAGCACCGCGGTGCCGAGGCCCACGCCCTGGTGTTCGGGCGCCAGATAGAAGTGCTCCAGCCACCGCTCGTCGGGTTCCGGGCGGAGGGCGACCAGCCCGGCCGTGATGCCCTCGACCTCGATCACCGAGGTGTGTTCCGGTCGATATCCGCCGAGGAAGCGCTGGCGCACGCGGGTCTCGTCGTAGCGACCGAGGCGCTCGAGGTCGGGTCGCATGACGACGGCACGCAACTCGACCATCCAGGTCGAGTCGTCGATGGTGGCGGGGCGGAGTGTCCAGGCGGCGGGCATCCGTCCAGTCAACCATCCGTGGCCGGAGGCGGGTGAACCGGCGTGTGCTCGGATAGGGGACACTGGAGGGATCGAGCAGAGGGTGTGCGTGTGAGCGAGTCGACAGCGGTCGGGGCGGGTCCAGCGGGCGGATCCGGCATGGGGAGCGGACTCGACTCGGTGCGCCGTCGCAACCTCGGCCGGATCGTCGAGCTCGTGCATCAGGGCGGCGTGCAGTCGCGGTCGGCGCTCACGAGGACGACCGGGCTCAACCGGTCCACGGTCGCCGCGCTCGTCACGGAACTCGCCTCGATCGGAATCGTCACGGAGTCCGTCCCGGTCGGTGGGCAGGGTGTCGGCCGGCCGTCGCCACTCGTCTCGGCCGGCCCGCGAGCCGTCGCCTTCGCAGCGAACCCGGAACTCGACGCGATCACGGTGGCGGCCGTGCGACTCGGCGGCGAGGTCCTCGAGCGCGTACGTCGCGAGGTCGACACGACACCGTCGGCGGCCGAGGCGACGGCGATCATCGCTGAACTGGTCGCGGAGCTCGCCGACCGCCTGCCCGAAGAAGCTCTCGGCGGCGGTGGGATCGGGCTGGCGGTCCCCGGTCTCGTCCGGGACGCCGACGGGGTCGTCCGGCTCGCACCGCACCTCGGGTGGGTCGACGAGCCCTTGGTCGAACGGCTGCGTGCCGCGACCGGTCGTGCGGTGTTCGCGGCCAATGACGCGAGTCTCGGCGCCCGGGCGGAGCGGACCTTCGGGGCGGGCCGCGGTATCGACGACCTCGTCTACCTGAACGGTGGCGCGAGCGGTATCGGTGGTGGCATCATCGCCGGTGGCCGACCGGTCGGGGGTGCGCGCGGCTATGCGGGGGAGTTCGGCCACACCTCGGCGACGACCGCCGGCAATGCGCTCGAAGACGCCGTGCGACGCAGCGAGCTCCTCCGTGTCGCCGGTCTCGCCGCCGGGGACGACACGGTCCTCGAAGCGGCGCTCGCCGAGGGCATCGCGGCCGATCCGGCTGGGGCGATGCGGGAGGAGGTCGTCCGGCAGGCCAGGACGCTCGGACGGGCGCTCGCCGGGACGGTGAACATCCTCGACCCCGAACTCGTCGTCCTCGGTGGGCATCTCGGGATCGTGCTCGAACTGGCGTCGGAGGAGTTGCACGACGCGGTCCGTGAGCGGGCGCTCGTCCCGCCGTTCGAGGACGTCTCGATCGTGCGCGCGGAACTCGGCCAGGACCTCCTGCTCATCGGTGCCGCGGAACTCGCGTTCGATCGACTCATCGCGGACCCCGCCGCCTGGTGATCGTCGCCCTGGGTGCTGTCGGCCTGGTGGTCAGCGCGGTGCGCCGGCGTGAGATGTGCTCACCCGGCGTCAGCGCGGTGCGCTGACGCGAGGTCACCCGAACAGGCGTGGGCGCGGGGCGTGGACTCGAGCGCGGGTCTCCAGAGGGGCGCGCTCACGCGTGTGACCCTCGCTCACGTCAGCGCACCGCGCTGGCGCCACCACGACACACCACGACGACACGAGGGTCAGAAAGCGGGGCGACCGGTCGACTTCCGTACGATCAGCTCCGGCTCGATCGTGCCGCGGTAGCCGACGGCGTCGACCTCGAGGTTGCCGAGCAACCGCGCGACACAGCGACGCCCCAGCTCGTCGAAGTCCTGCCGCACCGTCGTGAGCGGCGGCCAGAAGTGGGGCGCTTCCGGGATGTCGTCGAACCCCACGATCGACACGTCGCGCGGCACGTCGTACCCCTCGTCGCGGATCGCGTGGATGAGGCCGAGCGCCATCTGGTCGTTCGACGAGAAGATCGCGGTGAAGTCGCGCACCCGCATGAGTTCGATCCCGGCGCGATAGCCGAAGTCGGCGGTCCAGTCACCGAGGATCGGCGCGGTCGTCGGCACGTCCTGCGCGCTCATCTCGGCGAGGAAGCCGTGCATGCGCGCCTCCGCCTCGATCCAGTCCTGCGGGCCGGCGAGATGGTAGATGTTCCGATGCCCGAGCTCGATGAGGTGCCGCGTCGCCAAGCGTCCACCGGCGACCTGGTCGACACCGATCGAGTGGTCGTCGAGGTCACCGCCGGACTGCACCGCGATGAACGGCACCCGTACCTGCAGCTCCTCGATCGCCCGGAACACCCGGACCTGCGGCGCGATGACCACGATGCCGTCGACCGACTGCGCGAGCAGATGCTCGACGGCGGCGACGATCGACGCGTCGGAGACGTCGGGCAGGTTCGCCGTGCTGACGAGGTACCCGGCGTCCTTGCTCGCGTTCTCGATCGCCTGGATCATGCTCGCCGGACCGTACTGCGACCGCTGGCTCGCGAGCACGCCGATCGTCCGCGACCGACTCGTCACGAGTGCCCTGGCGGCCCGGTTCGGACGGTAGTTGACCTCGTCCATGACGGCGAGGACCCGGTCGCGGGTGGAGTCGCGGATGCTCGGATGGTTGTTGAGCACCCGTGAGACCGTCTGGTGGGAGACCCCGGCCAGGCGCGCGACATCGCGGATATTGGGGGCTCGCCCCCGTTCGGCGTCGTCGCTCACGGATTCCTCGGACCTCGATGTGCACGGTCACATTTCGTGCTGCACCCATTATGCACACGCGTCAGGCCCCCCCCCCCCGACGGATCGGGTCCCCCAGGGCGCGTGGAGCCACGGAGGGGTCCGCGACGGTACCGTTGGGGGATGGATACCGAAAGCGTCGCCCGCGTCATCGAAGCCACCGACTTCTCGGGCGTCGTGCTCGTCAAGCGCGGTGACGAGACGCTCTTCGAGGCCGCCCGAGGCCTCGCCTCGAGGGAGCGCGACGAACCCATCACGCTCGACACCCGCTTCGACACGGCCTCCATCACGAAGCTCTTCACCGCCGCCGCCGTGCTCCAGCAGGTGGACGCCGGACACATCGACCTCGACGAGTCGATCCACGAGTACGTCGACCTCGACGGCACGACCATCCGCCGCGACGTCCAGCTGCTCCACCTGCTCACCCACACCTCCGGCATCGCCGACGACGCCGACGAGACGGCCGGCGAGAGCTACGACGACCTCTGGGCGGAGCGCCCGGCCTCGTCGATCCGCGAGACCGCCGACCTCCTGCCGCTCTTCGCCGACAAGGAGCCGCTCGCGGCCCCCGGCGAGGAGGCGAACTACGTCAACGCGGGCTACGTGCTGCTCGGGCTCGCGCTCGAGGGCGTGACGGGGCTGCCCTACCGCCAGCTCGTCGAGCAGCAGGTGTTCGCGCTCCTCGGCATGGACCACTCGGGCTTCGTGGACCGCCGGACGGGCGAGCCCGGTCTGGCCGAGGGCGGCGACGTCGACGACGACGGCGTCTGGCACTCGAACGCCGACGCGTTCCCGCCGCTCGGCGGCCCGGACGCCGGTGCGCAGTCCACCGCGGCCGACCTCATCACCTTCCTCCGCGCCGCCCGCGACGCGAAGATCCTCACCGCCGAGCTGACCGAGGAGTTCACCTCCCCGCAGGTCGAGGTCGACGAGGAGATCTCCTACGGCTTCGGTTTCGAGTTCGACGTCGACGAGGACGGCCAGGTGCGATCGATGTACCTCGACGGTGTCAACCCCGGTGCGAGCGGCATCGTGCGCACCTACTTCGGCCCGACCGCCGCCGACGCGATCGACGTCGTCGTGCTGTCGAACTCCGAGGACGGCGCCTGGGACGTCATCCGCGCGATCGACGCCGAACTCTAGGCGCCCACTGGGATCTGCCGGACACGTCCCCGGTTTCCGGCCATGCCGATCGGGGCGTACCTGCGCCCCCGGCACGTGCCTGCACGGGCACGCTGAGAGCGCGACCATGCCCCGACCGTCGCCGGTTATGAAAATGAGACCCATCCCGACTTGACATCAGGTGGAGGTCTGGGGCTATCGTGTGACACACAATGTGAACGGTCACATTCGGAGTGACGAGGAAGTCGACGTGGGAACGAAGCGCAATGGAGCGAGCAGGTCGGCGATGAGCCGCCTCCCGATCCACGGCACCGATCGATCCGACCACAGCTCCCTCTCGGCCCGGCTCTCCGCCGGCCACCTCTCCCTGCACCCTCGCCGGCACCACGACGAGGCGCCCGCACCCGCACCCGCGAACGCCACGTAACCGACGAGCGGCCTCGATGAGCTGGACACATCGGGGCCGACAGACCTGCGCATGACAATGACGTCCAAGCAACTCCCTAGGGAAGGAACCACACAGTGAAGAAGAGAATGCTCCTCGCCACGCTGGCCGCAGGCACGATGATCGTGTCGCTCGCCGGCTGCTCCGGCGGCGCAAGCGGCGGATCGGGCGGCGGCGAAGGCGACGGCAAGCTCGTCGGCGTCGCGATGCCCACCAAGAGCTCCGAGCGCTGGATCCAGGACGGCAACGCCGTCAAGGAGCAGCTGGAGAAGGAGGGCTTCAAGGTCGACCTGCAGTACGCCGAGGACGACATCCCGACCCAGGTCTCGCAGATCGAGAACATGATCACCAAGGGCGCCTCCGTCCTGATCATCGCCTCGATCGACGGCACCACGCTCACGAGCGTGCTGCAGGAGGCCAAGGACGGCGACATCCCCGTCATCGCCTACGACCGCCTGATCCGCGACAGCGAGAACGTCGACTACTACGCGTCGTTCGACAACTACAAGGTCGGCGTGCAGCAGGCCAACTCGGTCCTCAACGGCCTCGGCCTCGTCGACCTCGAGGGCAAGCCCACCGAGGGCGCACCCGCCGGTCCGTTCAACATCGAGATGTTCGCCGGCTCGCCCGACGACAACAACGCCACGTTCTTCTGGGACGGCGCTCAGGACACCCTGAAGCCGTTCATCGACGCGGGCACCCTCAAGGTCGCCAGCGGCCAGACCTCCTTCGAGCAGGCTGCAACGCTCCGTTGGGACGGTGAGACCGCGCAGAAGCGCATGGAGAACATCCTCACGTCGACCTACTCCGACGGCAGCAAGGTCAACGCGGTCCTGTCGCCCTACGACGGCATCTCGCGAGGCATCATCTCGGCGCTGACCGACGCCGGCTACTCGGTGGGCGACGGCTGGCCCGTCATCTCCGGCCAGGACGCCGAGCTCGACTCGGTCAAGGCCATCGAGTCCGGCGAGCAGTACGCGACCATCTTCAAGGACACCCGCCAGCTCGCTGCCGAGGCCGTCAAGATGGCCGTCGCCGTGCTGAACGGTGAGAAGCCCGAGGTCAACAACACCGAGGACTACGACAACGGCAAGAAGGTCGTCCCGTCCTTCCTCCTCGAGTCGCAGATCGTCGTCAAGGACAACATCAAGGAGGTCCTCGTGGACTCCGGGTACTGGACCGAAGACGAGATCAAGGGCTAGTCAGTCCTGTTCCTCCCCGCTCTCCGGGGTCGGCTCATCCCGACCCCGGAGGGCACCCCCGCTTCACCTCGCACTTCGACAGGCTCAGTGACCGGAGTCCGGCTCAGTGACCGGAGTCCGGCACCGTGACCGGAGTCCGGCACCGTGACCGGACCGACCCGGTCCCTGAGCCTGTCGAAGGGCGGGAGCGGACACCATCGCACCTCGACCACCTGTAAGGAGACACGGTGTCAGGCGAGACCACGAGCATCCTCGAGATGCGCAACATCATCAAGACCTTCCCCGGCGTCAAGGCCCTCTCGAACGTCACGCTCGATGTGCAGCGCGGTACCGTGCACGCCATCTGCGGTGAGAACGGCGCCGGCAAGTCGACGCTCATGAAGGTGTTGTCCGGCGTCTACCCGTTCGGCACCTACGAGGGCGACATCGTCTTCGAGGGCGAGACGATGGAGTTCAAGGACATCCGCGACTCGGAGTCCAAGGGCATCGTCATCATCCACCAGGAGCTGGCCCTCAGCCCCTACCTCTCCATCGCGGAGAACATCTTCCTCAACAACGAGCTGAAGGGGCCGCTCGGCCTCATCGACTGGAACCGCACCAACCAGGAGGCGGCAGCACTGCTCGCCCGGGTCGGCCTGCGGGAGAACCCGACGACCAAGATCCTCGAGATCGGTGTCGGCAAGCAGCAGCTCGTCGAGATCGCGAAGGCCCTCTCGAAGCGCGTCAAGCTCCTCATCCTCGACGAGCCGACCGCCGCATTGAACGACGAGGACTCCGACCACCTGCTCGACCTGATCCTGCACCTCAAGGAGCAGGGCATAACGTCGATCATCATCAGCCACAAGCTCAACGAGATCAAGAAGGTCGCCGACACCGTCACGGTCATCCGCGACGGCAAGACCATCGAGACGATCGTGAAGAACGACGTCACCGAAGAGCGCATCATCAAGGACATGGTCGGCCGCGACCTCGAGCACCGCTACCCGGACCACACGCCGAACATCGGCGAGGAGATCCTGCGCGTCGAGGACTGGACCGCCCACCACCCGCAGGACCCGACCCGCGTGATGGTGGACGCCGTCAACCTCAACGTCCGCGCCGGTGAGATCGTCGGCATCGCCGGCCTCATGGGCGCCGGCCGCACCGAGTTCGCGATGAGCCTGTTCGGTCAGTCGTACGGCAGCCGGATCAGCGGCAAGGTGTTCAAGAACGGCACCGAGATCCGCACGCGCACGGTGTCCGAGGCGATCGACAACGGCCTCGCCTACGCCACCGAGGACCGCAAGTACTACGGCCTCAACCTCATCGAGGACATCAAGCGGAACATCTCGATGGCCTCGCTGAAGAAGCTCGAACGCGGCGGACTCGTCAACGACAACGAGGAGTACAAGGTCGCCGAGGAGTACCGGAAGAGCATGAACATCAAGGCTCCGAACGTGCTCGCGAAGACCGGGAAGCTCTCGGGCGGCAACCAGCAGAAGGTCGTCCTCTCGAAGTGGATCTACTCCGACCCCGACGTCCTCATCCTCGATGAGCCCACCCGTGGCATCGACGTCGGCGCGAAGTACGAGATCTACACGATCATCAACCGCCTCGCCGCCGAGGGGAAGGGCGTCATCGTCATCTCCTCCGAGCTCCCCGAGCTCATCGGCATCTGCGACCGCATCTACGCCCTCAGCGAGGGCCGCATCACCGGCGAACTGCCGATCGAGGAAGCGAACCCCGAAGCGCTCCTCAAGCTCATGACCATGGAGAAGCCCCGCTGACGCGGGCGCGGACGGATCGAAGGAGAACCGCAATGTCCGATCTGGACACCAAACCCACCGTCCCGGCAGGCGACGGTACCGCCGCCGGCGGCCTCGTCAACCCGGCCACCAACCGCTTCACGAGCTGGCTGACCCACATCCTCAGCGACCTCGGCAAGAACGGCATCTTCATCGCCCTCCTGCTCGTCGTCGTGTTCTTCGCCGTCATCACCGACGGCATCCTGCTGCGGCCGCAGAACATCTCCAACCTGATCGTGCAGAACGGGTACATCCTCGTCCTCGCGATCGGCATGGTGATGGTCATCATCGCCGGCCACATCGACCTGTCGGTCGGTTCCGTCGCGGCCTTCGTCGGTGCGGTGTCCGGTGTGTTCGCCGTGCAGATGCAGATGCCGTGGTGGATCGCGGTCATCCTGTCGCTCGCCATCGGCGCGCTCGTCGGTGTCTGGCAGGGATTCTGGATCGCCTACGTCGGGATCCCGGCGTTCATCGTGACCCTCGCCGGCATGCTCATCTTCCGCGGCCTCGCGCTCGTGGTCCTCGGCAACGCCAACATCGGTTCCTTCCCGGCGGAGTACCGCGCGCTCGGCAACGGCTTCCTGAACGACGTGTTCGGTGACTTCCCGATCGACCCGCTCACGCTCGGGATCGGCGTCATCGCCGTCGTCGGCCTCGTCGTGCAGCAGGTCCGCACGCGCCTCGGCCGTCAGAAGTACGGCCAGGACACCGAGCCCTTCCCGTGGTTCGTCGCCAAGCTCGTCCTCATCATCGCGGGCATCGGCTTCTTCGTGTACTCGCTCGCGGCGTACAAGGGCATCCCGGTCACGCTCATCGTCCTGGCGGTCCTCGTGCTCGTCTACGGCATCGTCATGAACCGCTCGGTCTTCGGCCGCCACATCTACGCGATCGGCGGCAACCGTCACGCCGCGGAGCTGTCCGGCATCAAGACCCGCAAGGTCGACTTCTTCCTGTTCGTCAACATGGGCTTCCTCGCGGCGCTCGCGGGCCTCATCTTCACGGCCCGCCTGAACCTCGCCGGTCCGAAGGCCGGTGACGGCTTCGAGCTCGAGGCGATCTCCGCCGCCTTCATCGGTGGAGCCGCGGTGCAGGGTGGCGTCGGTACCATCGGCGGCGCGATCATCGGTGGTCTCATCATCGGTGTGCTGAACAACGGTATGTCGATCATCGGCCTCGGCATCGAGTGGCAGCAGGCCGTCAAGGGTCTCGTGCTGCTGCTGGCCGTCGCGTTCGACGTCTACAACAAGCGCCGCAGCGGCGGACGCTGATCCCGAGGTCCGCGACCGCGGAACCCGGATCGATCCGACGCATGGACATCCACCACGGAGGCGAGAGCACCGGCGACCTGGCCGGTGCCCTCGCCTCCGTGCGTGGTGGCGAGGCGACCGCCCCACCCGAGTCCTCGTCGGTCGTGCCGGCGCTCGCCGTCCTGCGGGACGGCACGCCGCTGCTGGAGGTGCCCTTCGGCACGGTGCACGCCGTGCTCGGCCCGGTCTCCGCGCTCCGGCGCCTGATCGCGCGGTTGTCCGGGACGGCTCCCGTCCCGCGCGGCGTGACCAGGTCGTCCGGTTCCGAGACGGTGCTCGTCGCCGGTCGACCGGCGCGGTTGTCGTCCCGGGCCGCGTCGAGCGCCTCCGGGGTGGCCGTCGTGACGGCCGGGCAGGCCATCAGCTGGTCGCAGACCATCGGCGAGAACGTGCTGCTCGGTTCCGAGCGTGCCGCGGGCCTGCGGGAGACGGTCATGCGGCTCCTCCGAGGACCGTCCGCCGACCGGACGTCCGTGGGGCGGAGCGATGCCGCGCGGATCCACCGCGCTCTGCGTGTCGTCGGGCTCGACCGGTCACCCGCGGACCCCGCCGGTACCCTGTCGGTCGTGGAGCGTCGGCTCGTGGAGCTGGCCAGGGCCGTCGCCGCGGAGGCGTCCCTCATCGTGGTCGACGACAGCGGACCCGCGCTTCGAGCGGACGAGGTCGAGCGCTGGCGGCAGGCGATGGTCGAGGTGGCCCGAGTTCCTCGAACCGCCGGCCCAGCACCCGGCGTCCTGCTCGCGACCGGGGCCGTCACCGGGCTGGCGGGCGTCGCATCGACCGCGACCGTGCTGGCCGTCGGCGGTGCGCACTCGCCCTCGATCCGACTGACTCCCGACAGCGGTGAACGCGAGGTGCTCGAAGCCTTGGCCGATGGTGCGCTCGCCCTCGACGCCGCAGGTCCGGCCGGGGCCCGCGCGTGGACATCGGGCACCGAGACGGTTCCCACGGATCGGGTGTCGGGCACCGGCCTCGCCGTCGAACACTGGACCGCGAGCCACCCGGCGGACCCCGAGCGGACCGTCGTCGACGACCTCTCCTTCGCCTGTGCACCGGGGGAGGTGCTCGGGCTGTTCGGTCCGCCCGACTCCGGTGCCGGGGAAGTGCTGCTGAGCGTCTTCGGTCGGTCGTACGGTGCGCGGACCCGCGGTACGGTCGCGCTCGACGGTGCGGCGGTCGACGTCTCGACGACGGACCTGGCGCGCGCCGCGGGGGTGCTCTACACGACCGAGCATCCGATCCGCTTCGACCTCTCCTTCCTCGGCGGAGTCCCGTCGAGTGTCTCCCCGGACGCCCTCACGAGGATGGTCAGGCTCGGTGTGGCCGACGCGCGCCGCGACTACCGGGCGACCACCGTGCCGAGCGGCCTGGTCGCCGCACTCCCCGGCGTGCACCGCGGGCCGGACGCCGACCAGTTCACCGAGTCGCTCCGGATCATCGCGGACACGGGGGCCCGCGCCGTGCTGCTCGCCGAACCGTTCGGTGCGACGGGCGCCCCCGGCTCCGAGGACGGACGCCGGCGGGCTGAGCGGTGCTCCCTGATCCGATCGCTCGCGGCGTCCGGCCGGGCGGTCGTCGTCTCGAGCGAGGACCCGGCGGCGCTCGCGGCCGTCTGCGACCGGGTCGTCGCCGTCCGCGCGGGCCGGATCGTGGGGACCGTCGGCGCTGCTGACGCGCCGGATCCCGAGCCGCTCGACGCACGCGCCGTCATCGAGACGATGGGCGGTCTCGCATGAGTCGAGATCGCGTCGTCCTGTGCATGGCCACGGCAATATACAACGTTGTACACTGGAGTGCGGCCCAGCCCTGATCCACCCGAACGAGCAGCCGCCCCCACCCGCTTCACCACAGCATCGCGAATTAACCGAGCACCAGATCGACGAAGGAGTCCCACCGGTGAACACCGAGCAGAACCCGGCCGCCAGCGCCCCCGAGCAGGCGACAGCCACGCACGCCGAGACCTACACGATCGGCGTCGACTTCGGCACGCTGTCCGGCCGAGCCGTCGTCGTGCGCGTGTCCGACGGCGCCGAACTCGGGTCGGCGGTGCTCGACTACCCGCACGCCGTGATGGACCGTGAGCTCGCCTCCACCGGCGCCGCGCTGCCGCCCGACTGGGCGCTGCAGGTGCCGGCCGACTACGTCGCCGTCATGCAGTCCGCCGTGCCGCGCGCCGTCGAGGCCGCCGGGATCGACCCCGACGCCGTCATCGGCATCGGCACCGACTTCACCGCCTGCACGATGGTCCCCGTCATCGCCGACGGGACGCCGCTCAACGAGCTGCCCGAATACGCCGACCGCCCGCACGCCTACGTGAAGCTGTGGAAGCACCACTCCGCGCAGCCGCAGGCGGACCGCATCAACGAGCTCGCCGCCGAGCGGGGCGAGTCCTGGCTGCCGCGATACGGCGGGCTCATCTCGAGCGAGTGGGAGTTCGCCAAGGGCCTCCAGCTCCTCGAGGAGGACCCCGAACTCTACGAGCGCATGGACCACTGGGTCGAGGCGGCCGACTGGATCATCTGGCAGCTCACCGGCACCTACGTCCGCAACGCCTGCACCGCCGGCTACAAGGGCATCTACCAGGACGGCGCCTACCCGAGCCACGAGTTCCTCGCGGCCCTCAACCCCGCCTTCGAGCGCTTCGCCGACGACAAGGTCGCGCACGAGATCGGTGAGCTGGGCGCCGCCGCCGGCACCCTCTCGGCCGAGGCCGCTGCGTGGACCGGTCTCCGCGAGGGCATCGCGGTCGCGGTCGGGAACGTCGACGCGCACGTCGCGGCACCCGCGGCGCAGGCCGTCTCGCCCGGCCAGATGGTCGCGATCATGGGCACCTCCACCTGCCACGTCATGAACGGCGACGTCCTCCGCGAGGTCCCGGGCATGTGCGGCGTCGTCGACGGCGGCATCATCGCCGGCCTCTACGGCTACGAGGCCGGGCAGTCCGGCGTCGGCGACATCTTCGCCTGGTACGTCGCGAACCAGGTCCCCGCCCGATACACCGAGGAGGCTGCGGCGCGCGGCGTCAGCATCCACGAACACCTCACCTCCCTCATCCAGGACCAGCCGGTCGGCGCGCACGGCCTCGTCGCCCTCGACTGGCACTCCGGCAACCGCTCGGTCCTCGTCGACCACGAGCTCTCGGGAACCGTCCTCGGCCTGACGCTCACCACCCGCACCGAGGAGGTGTACCGCGCATTGTTCGAGGCGACGGCCTTCGGCACCAGGAAGATCGTCGAGACGTTCAACGCCTCGGGCGTCCCCGTCACCGAGTTCATCGTCGCCGGCGGTCTGCAGCGGAACCCCTTCCTCATGCAGACCTACTCCGACATCCTCCGCCTGCCGATCTCGATCACCGCGAGCGACCAGGGGCCCGCGCTCGGCTCGGCCATCCACGCCGCCGTCGCCGCCGGAGCCTACCCGGACGTCCCCGCGGCCAGCGCCGCCATGGGCAAGGTGAACCGCGCCGTCTACACGCCGAACGAGGCGGCGGCCGATGCGTACGACCTGCTCTACGCGGAGTACGCGACGCTGCACGACTACTTCGGTCGTGGCGCCAACGACGTCATGAAGCGCCTGAAGCGCATCCGCCGAGCCGCCCTCGGTGGCGGCGTCGACGGCCTGCCGACCGACACCGAGACCACCGCCCTCGAAGGAGCCACCGCGTGAACACCTACTCGCCCGAGATCGAGGTCGCGATCGCGCGCGTCCGGTCCGACGTCGCCAAGCTGCACGGCGAGCTCGTCCGGTACGGGCTCGTCATCTGGACCGGCGGCAACGTCTCCGGTCGGGTGCCGGGAGCCGACCTCTTCGTCATCAAGCCCTCCGGCGTCGACTACGACGACCTCGCACCCGAGAACATGATCCTCTGCGACCTCGACGGCAACGTCATCCCGGGCACGCCCGGCGCTGAGCGGTCGCCGTCGAGCGACACCGCGGCGCACGCATACGTCTACCGGCATATGCCCGAGGTCGGTGGCGTCGTCCACACCCACTCCACCTACGCGGTGGCCTGGGCGGCACGCGCCGAGCCCATCCCGTGCGTCATCACGGCGATGGCCGACGAGTTCGGCGGAGAGGTCCCGATCGGTCCGTTCTCGATCATCGGCGACGACTCGATCGGACGCGGCATCGTCGAGACGCTGACCGGTCACCGGTCGCGCGCCGTACTCATGCAGAACCACGGGCCGTTCACGATCGGGAAGGACGCCCGCGACGCCGTGAAGGCCGCGGTCATGGTCGAGGACGTCGCCCGCACCGTGCACATCTCGCGTCAGCTCGGCGAGCCGAAGCCCATGCCGGTCGAAGCGATCGACGCCCTGTTCGACCGCTACCAGAACGTCTACGGCCAGGCGCCGCAGGGCGCGCTCTGACCAGAACGACCTCCGGTCCCCGCGCCGTTCCCGGTCCCTGAGCCTGTCGAAGGGCAGGGACCGCCGCACCGAACTCCGGTCCCTGAGCTTGTCGAAGGGCCCACCCACTCAGAAAGCAGACCCACCCATGCCGAAGCCCACCACCACGCTCGACCACTACACCGTCTGGTTCCTCACCGGCAGCCAGAACCTGTACGGCGAGGAGACCCTCCGTCAGGTCGCCGAGCAGTCCCAGGCCATCGCCGCCGAACTCGGCGCCGCCGCCGACGTCCCCGTGCGGATCGAGTGGAAGCCCGTCCTCAAGGACTCCGAATCGATCCGTCGCGCCATGCTCGACGCGAACGCCGACGACAGCGTCATCGGTCTCGTCACCTGGATGCACACCTTCAGCCCGGCCAAGATGTGGATCGCCGGCCTCGACGCGCTGCAGAAGCCGCTGCTGCACCTCCACACGCAGGCGAACGTCGAGCTGCCGTGGTCGGAGATCGACTTCGACTTCATGAACCTCAACCAGGCCGCACACGGCGACCGCGAGTTCGGGTACATCCAGACGCGTCTGGGCGTCGCCCGCAAGACGGTGGTCGGCCACGTCTCGGACCCGCGCGTCCAGCGTGAGGTCGGCACCTGGCAGCGCGCCGCCGCCGGTTGGGCGGCCACGCACGAGCTCAAGCTCGCACGCTTCGGCGACAACATGCGGTACGTCGCCGTCACCGAGGGCGACAAGACCGAGGCCGAGCTGCGCTTCGGGGTGCAGGTCAACACGTGGAGCGTCAACGAGCTGGCCGAGGCCGTGCACGCGTCGACGGACGCCGACATCGACGCGCTCGTCGCCGAGTACGAGGAGCTGTACGACGTCGTCCCCGAGCTGCGGAAGGGTGGCGAGCGGCACGAGTCGCTCCGCTACGGCGCCGCGATCGAGCTGGGCCTGCGCTCCTTCCTCGAGGCCGGCGACTTCGCCGCGTTCACGACGAGCTTCGAGGACCTCGGCGAGCTGCGTCAGCTGCCGGGCCTCGCCGTCCAGCGCCTCATGGCCGACGGCTACGGCTTCGGCGCGGAGGGCGACTGGAAGACCGCCGTCCTCGTGCGCGCCGCGTCCGTCATGGGCGCCGGCCTCCCCGGCGGCGCCTCGCTCATGGAGGACTACACGTACCACATGGAGCCCGGCAACGAGCTCATCCTCGGGGCGCACATGCTCGAGGTCAGCCCGACGCTCTCCGCGGCTCGTGCCACCCTCGAGGTGCACCCGCTCGGCATCGGCGGCAAGGAGGATCCGGTGCGCCTGGTCTTCACGGCCGACTCCGGCCCCGCCGTGGTCGTCGCGATGAGCGACATGCGCGACCGCTTCCGGCTGACGGCGAACGTCGTCGAGGTCGTCCAGCCCATCGAGGCCCTGCCGAAGCTGCCCGTCGGGCGCGCCGTGTGGAAGCCGGCTCCGGACTTCGCGACCTCGGCCGCTGCCTGGCTCACCGCCGGCGCCGCGCACCACACCGTCATGTCGACCGCGGTCGGAGTCGAGGTCTTCGCCGACTTCGCGGAGATCGCCAAGACCGAGCTCCTCGTGATCGACGAGTCGACCACCACGCGCGACTTCCAGCGCGAGGTCCGTTGGAACAACGCGTACTACCGCCTGGCCCAGGGGTTCTAGCCTCGGGACGATCCGCCCGAGACGGCCTCCTGGACACCAGCGGGAGGCCGTCTCGCGTCGTGCTGTCGTCGATCGTGCGGTGCGACGACGGCGCTTGCTAGCCTGGGGCGACGCGCCGGGGGTGGCGCACTGAACGACGGGGGTCGACCGATGACGGATGTGTTCACGCGGACGGAGCAGCACGAACCGGGCGACCAGGGGTCGGCCGAGCCGACGAGGCTCGGATGGAAGCTCGCGATCGGTGGGACCGTCCTCGTCGCCGGTGTCGGAGCGGTCCTCGCGATCGTCGCAGCGACGGGCGGGTTCACCGCCGCCGACCCGGCGGCCGCCGAGCGGGCGATGGAACGGTGCATCGCGGAGCGGGCGAGCAGCATCGTCGACGCCGGCGACCGTACCCCGACCGAGGCCGCCGCCGAGGGATGTGCGCTCGATGCCGAGTCGGACACCTTCCTCGACGAGTACGGCGACTGACCCGTACCCGTCCGGACGGGCTAGGGGAGGAGCCCGACGACGGCGCCGACAGCGAAGAGCGCCAGCGCGCTCCACATGAGGATGTCGTCGGTACTCATACGGAGCTTGAGGCGTCGGCCGCGAGTGCTGACGCGGCCGACCATCGCGTCGGGCGCCGGTGCGACCGTCTCGGTGCTCCGTCGGTCGCCCCGGGTCTCGCGCCACCGGGCCCAGCGCTCGACACGGTCGTCCACGGCGTCGACAGCGGCGGCGATGTCCTGCCAATCGTGGACCTTCGTCGTGACGAGGTCGTCGGTGGTCACGAGGAGGAGCCAGTCGTCGACGATCTCGACGTCGAAGCCGCGCACGTGGTCGAGGAGGCGCGCCATCACGTCGGGCGTGAACAGGTAGAGCGCGTCCGCCTCGTAGCCGATCGGGCAGTAGAGGTGGAAGTGTCGGTCGAAATCGCCCTCGAGCTCCAGTCGCTGAGTGCCCACCGGGGCGCTCGCGGCGCTCATGCCGCGGCGTCGGCCGTCCTGCGCGCGGAGCACCAGGTGCGGCAGGGCGATCGGTATCCGGAGCGCGCAGTAGCCGCCGAAGGGGGCCGCGAGGTTCTTCCGGTTTCCGGTGATCTCGTAATTCGTGATCTCGATGCCGCGCGGTTGGCGGCTTCGGAGGACGCGGTGAAGGTTCAGTGCACCGCGGTTCCGCCAGGGCATGTCGCGCGGCGCCGCAACGGGGCCGACCAGGTAGTCGAATCCGTTCGCCTCGGCGAAGGCGACGAGACGGAGGTGCGTGCGTCGCATGGTCCTGCGTGACCAGACCCTGACCGTCGTCCGGACGAGGATCACGGCGACGGTGACCATGGCCAGCGCGAGCGTTCCCAATCCGAAGGCGATTCGTGCAGCATCCGCGCCGTGTTGTGCGAGCGCCAGGACGCCGATCAGCGTGAAGAGCGGGATGCTCAGCAGTCCGCCCACCGTGCCGATCGTGGTCGTGATCCGGCGCGCCCGCCCGATGCGGTCGAGGGCGTCGGGCTGTTCGGCGACGAAGGCTCGCCATTGCTCTCGAACCTCGCGACGGGGAAGCGGGCGGGTGAGCGCACTCGTGTCGAGTGGTTCGGGGAGTGCCTGCACGTTCACCAGCCTAGTTCCGCGTCGGGGCGTGGCCCGATCAGGTGCGGCCCGCTCAGTCGGGGGCGTCCGTCGGGGCCTCGTAGCCGACCGGCAGCTCGGGGACGGTGCTCGTGCCAGTGTGGAACGCGGCGACCGCCAGAAGCGTCGGGTTCGGCGTTTCCTCGGGGTGGCCCGCCTCGTCGGTGACGTCGGGGACGAGCTCGATCGTCAGCCGGTCGGTCGTGACCGGTTCGAACACATGCACCCTCGAGACGCCGACGGAACCGGCTTCGACGAGCGTGCGGCCGTCCGCTGTCCGGACCTCGTGGCGGTCGACGAGCTGTCCGGCTGCGAGGTCCTCGTGTAGCCGGAGGTGATCGATGGTGACCTGCTCCGCGAACGTGACGGTGACCGTCGACCCGTCGGTGGTCAGCGTTCCCGGGATCGGCTGTGCGAAGCGTCGGTCGCGCTCCGCGGCCCAGGCGGTCACGCGTTCCACATCGGCGTCGGGGAGGAGCCCGCGGCTGTCTGGTGGGAGATTGAGGAGCAGGTTCGCTCCGAGCCCGACGGACCGGTAGAAGATCGCGAGCAGATGATCGACCGACTTCGGCTCGTCGTCCGGGTGCCAGAACCAGCCGCGGCGGATCGAGACGTCGCACTCGGGCGGCAGGTAGAGGGCCTCCTCGAACCGGCTGGTGACGACCGTGTAGTTGCTGAAGTCGGTGTGGTCGACGACGTACCGCACCGGGTCTTCGGCAAGACCGTTCTCGTTGCCCACCCAGCGGATCGTCGGGGCGCCCATGTTGAACACCATCGCCTGCGGCTGGAGTCGTTCGATGATGGCGGTGATGCCGGGCCAGTCGTAGGTGTACCCCTCGGACCCGGCGCCGTCGAACCACAGCTCGACGAGCTCGCCGTAGTTCGTGCACAGTTCGGTGAGCTGCCGGGCGTACACCTCGGCGTAGCGCGCCTCGTCGGCGTACTCGGGAGCGTGGCGATCCCACGGCGAGAGGTACAGCCCCAGTCCGAGGCCCGCCTCGCGACAGGCCGCTGCAAGCTCGGCCACGATGTCGCCGTGGCCGTCCCGCCACGGAGAGGATGCGACGCTGTAGTCGGTCGTCGCGGTCGGCCAGAGACAGAACCCGTCGTGATGCTTCGCGGTGAGGATGACGTATCGGGCGCCGATCGAGGCCGCCACGCGCACCCACTGCCGTACATCGAGGTCGCCTGGATCGAAGCTCGAGGCGGGCAGGGTGCCGTCGCTCCACTCCTTGCCGGCGAAGGTGTTGACGCCGAAGTGGAAGAACACGCCGAAGCCGTCCTGTTGCCAGCGCAACTGGCCCTCGGTCGGGACGGGACGGTGCTGGCGGTGGTGCGACTGGTGACTCACTTGACTCCTCCTGCTGCGACGCCTCGGTGGAACCATCGTTGCAGCACGATGAACACCACGAGGACCGGGACGACGGCGATGATGGATCCGGCCATCACGACCCTGGGGTCGAACCCGAACGACGACGCCGAGAGTCGTGCGAGTCCGAGCGAGACGGTGAACGACGACTCGCTCCGCAGGACGAGGAGCGGCCAGAGGAAGTCGTCCCATGCGGTGATGAAGGAGTTGACGACGACGACGAGCATCGCGCCGATGGACGACGGCAGGAAGAGGGCGGTGAACCGCTGCCACTCCGAGGCTCCGTCGAGGAAGGCGGCGTCCTCGATCTCGTCGGGCACCGCCGTGAACGCGGCCCGCATGATGAGGACGTTCATCGCGGAGACAGCACCGGGTAGCCATGCGCCGACGAGGGTGTCGAGCAGGCCGAGCTCCTGGGTCATGAGGAAGAGCGACACCATGATCGACTCGAAGGGCACGACCATCGACACGATCAGCACGGTGAAGGTGACCCGCCGGCCGTGCCAGCCGCGTCGGGAGAGCATGTAGCCGGCTGCGGTCGGCAGCACCACCTGGGAGGCGATGGTGAGCGCGCAGACGATCGCGCTGTTCGTCAGGTAGGCGTCCATGGGGATCTGCCGGAAGATCGTGACGTAGGCGTCGAGCGTCGGCGACTGGGGGAACAGGGTGGTGTCGCGCCCGAAGAGTGCTTCGCCTGAGCCCTTGAGCGACGACAGGAACTGCCACAGCAGCGGGCCGACGGAGATGAGCAGCACGAGGAGCAGGAGCGCGTACCGCACCGGTGTCGTCCTCGACCAGCGCCGACGCCGACGCCGACGCCGCAGGAGTGGTCGCGCGGGTGGCTGCCCGATGTGCGCGATCATGCGTCCCGCTCCCCGCCGAAGCGCTGAGCCAGCACGGCGAACACGGCGGTGAGCGTGAAGAGCGCCACGCTCGCGGCCGCGCCGTAGCCCGCGTTGCCGGAGAGCGGGTCGAGCGCTGCGTCGCGGATGAAGAACGGGAGTGTCCGCGCTTCGCCTCCCGGGCCACCGGTGGCGCCGCCGAGCAGGTAGACCTCGCTGAACACGCGGAGCGACCCGATGCCGGCGAGGAGCCCGACGAGGAGCATCGTGAGGCGGGTGCCCGGCACCGTGATGGTGAGGAACCGTCGTGTCGGGCCGGCGCCGTCGAGTTCCGCCGCCTCGTACAGCTCACGGGGGATGTTGGAGAGCGCCGCCAGGTAGAAGATCAGATACCACCCGAGCCCACGCCACACCGTGAGGGCGATGGCGCTGAGCAGGATGAGCGACCCCTCGGAGAGGAACGGCACCGCCTGCTGGATGAGACCGACCCGTTGGAGCACCGTGTTCACGGGCCCCTGTTCACCGAGGAGGTTCTGCCAGACCAGCCCGACCGCGACGACGGACGCCACGATCGGAGCCGCGTAGGCGGAGCGGAAGAACCCCATCCCGGGGAGCCGGGTGTGGACGAGCTGCGCGAGCAGCAACGGGAGGACGACCAGCAACGGGACGGCGATGACCGCGTACAGCACGCTGTTGCCCGTCGCGGACCAGAACGCGGGATCCTGCAGGATCGAGCGGTAGTTGTCGAGGCCGACGAAGGCTCCACCCATGCCGAGCGGGGAGGTGTCGGTGAACGACAGCGCGATGGTCCCGACGAAGGGCCCGACGCTCCAGATGGTGATCATGAGCAGCGCGGGTGCGCACCACAGCAGCGGCACCCAGGGCGGTCGGTAGCGCGCCGCCCCGTTGAGGTGGATCGCGGTCGTCATCGAGCATCGGCTCCGATGACCCGGTTGGCCGCGTCCTGGGCGGCCTGGAGCGCCTCACGCGGCGCCTTCCTCCCGGTGAGCGCCAGCTGGAGCTCGGCGTTGACCGCGTTCGCGACCGCGTCGCTCCACTGCACGATGGTGACGATCTCCGCTTCGTCGGCGAGCTCGACGGCGAGACGGTTCGCCTCGTCGATGGGTGCGGTGCCGGTGATGTCCGTGAGCTTCGGGATGCCGAGCGACTCGGTGGTGCTCGGGAAGTTCTGGATGCGCGGGTCGCTGATGAAGCGGTTCTGCTGCTCGGCGGCGAGGAGGAACCGCGCGAACGCGATGGCGGTGGCCGGGTTGGTGCTCGTGCTCGGGACACCGATGGTCTGCACCTCGGCGATCGCCGTGCCGCGGCGGTCGAGGAGGGACGAGACGCCCACGTGCTCGTACACGCCCGGGTTGCCCTCCTGCACGTATCGGAGCGAGGAGGCGTTCGGTGACCCCCAGACGGTCGCGCCCTGGGTGAACAGGGCGGTGGGCTCGTCGTCGGACGCGATCGAGTCCTTCGGGATGCCGCCGGCCAGCGCGAGTCGCGTCATGCGCTCGGTCCACTCCTGCACAGCCGGATCGTCGGCGAAGACGAACGCCGAACCGTCGTCGGCGATGACCTCGGCCTCCTGCAGCTGCCACTCGAGCGGGAGTCGCAGACCGAGACTCGCGGAGAAGGCACTGAACTCGCCGTTCGACCGTTCGGCGACCTGATCGGCCGCGTCGAAGAGTTCCTCGAAGGTGGTCGGCGGCTGTTCCGGGTCGAGCCCGGCGCGCTGCATGAGCTCGGTGTTGTACGTCTGGAGGCCGATGAGGCCCCAGTACCAGGGGAGTACGTAGTGGTGGTCGTCACCGGGGAGGACCAGGCTGTCCCACAGGCTCGGGATGAAGTCGGCGCCGATGCCCGGTGACGCGGCGTCGAGGTCGGCGAGGAAGCCCTGTTCGCGGAGCCCGCCGGCAGTGGCGAGCGGCATGTTCACGACGTCCGCCAGCGAGCACGCCTGCGCGTCCGCGACGAGCCGAGTGGCGAAGCTGCCGTCGCCAGGGTCGTCCTCCCAGATGACGGTCGTGCCGGGGTAGGCGGCCTCGAAGTCCTCGATGAGCTCGGTGAAGTACTCGGAGAACGAGGCCTTCAGCGCGGTGGTCTGGAAGGTGATCTCGCCGGACGGCGTCGCGTCGACCGGCGTGCCAGCGGCGAATTCGTCGGCGATCGTGCAGCGGCCGACACGCTCGCCCCCGGCGTCGCCCGTGCACGCGGAGAGCGCGACCAGCGTGGCGGCTGCAGCGGCGATCGACAGGGTTCGTTGGTGCTTCATGGGGGCTCTCCTCGTCCGCGGACGGGTTCGTCAGCCGTCCTTGCATATCGAGGATAGGCATGAGATATGTGATATGCAAGCCCTGTGTACAAAAGCCTCATGAGGGCTGTTTGTGGAGTGCACTCAGCCGTCCAGTCGACGGAACCGCACGGTCGTGGCCGGATATCGGTGGCCCATGGCCGGGAATCCCTCGGCAGGGTTCGCGGCACCCGTCAGAATGAGGGCATGACCGAACAACGCGCCGTCCTCGATGCCACCGTCAGCTTCCTGAACGGCGGCGGTCTCGCCGTCGAGGACTTCCGCCTCGACCTGCCGCCCGCCGTCGCGCAGGCGAAGGGGAAGGCGCAGCAGCAGGAGGTCGGTCGGCTGCTCGTCACGCACCTCGGTCTCGCGATGGTCGGCGAGATCCGCATCACCAAGCTGGAGATCGTGCGCGAGCAGCACAAGGGCTCCCGCGGGATCCTGGCGGCGGCTGCGGCGGCCGGGCTCGAGATCCCCGACACCACAGCGGCTGCGGACGCCGTGCGCCCCCGTCCGGAGGGCGCGCTCGTCGAACTCAGCCACCCGATCCGTGCCGGCCTCCGCACCTACCCGGGGTTGCCGGAGCCCGTGATCCGTCCGTTTCTCACCCGTGAGGACTCTCGCCCGAAGTACGCCGAGGGCACCGAGTTCGCGATGGACATCATCGAGATGGTCGGCAACACCGGCACCTACCTCGACAGCCCGTACCACCGCTACGCCGGCGGCGGCGACCTCGCGAGCCTGCCGCTCGAGCAGCTCGTCGACCTCCCGGCCGAGGTGTTCCACCTCCAGGACTCGACGGAACGCGGCATCGGCGCGAACGTCTTCCTCGACCGCGAGCTGCGCGGGACCGCCGTCCTCCTGCACACCGGGTGGGACCGCCACTTCGCGACCGAGGCGTACACGAAGGACGCTCCCTACCTCGCCGAGGACGGGGTGCGGTACCTCGTCGAGCAGGGCGTGGTGCTGGTCGGCATCGACTCCATCAACATCGACGACACCGAGCCGGGATCCGGTGGCGCACGTCCCGCCCACTCGCTGCTCCTCGAAGCCGGGATCCAGGTGGTCGAGCACCTCACCGGCCTCGAGCAGCTCCCCGCGAGCGGCGCCGCCTTCACCGCGACGCCACCGCTCGTCGAGGACTTCGCGACCTTCCCCGTCCGCGCCTTCGCGCGACTGCCCTAGGCGCGGTCCGAAGACCGTCCTCGCGGTGCCGTCGGCGCGCTGAGGACGGTCCCGATCACTCCTCGATCTCGGCCCGGAGCAGTGCCGCATCGGTGTGCTGCTCCAATCGCTCGTACGCGTCCGCGAGCTCGGCCGTGACCGTCGTCCAGTCGGGCGAGCCTGCAGGGAGGCGTCCGCGAGCCGAACGGAACAGGTCGACGGCACCGGCGTGGTCGTCGACGGCGACCCGGGACCTCGCCGCGAACACCTCGGCCACCGCCGCCCCGTTCTCGTCACCGGCGGCCACGAACCCCGCAGCGGCGAGCCGAGCCGTCGCCGTCGCTTCGTCGGCGCGTCCGAGCGCTCCGAGCGAGCGGGCCTCCGAATCGGTGATGTCGGCCACGAGCCACGCCGCCTCGTGCGCCGAGGCGATGTCACGAGCCTCCGAGTAGAGCGGCAGCCCGGTGTCGTCGCCGAAGGCCGCCCGTGCGCTCGCCGCGCGCTGGAGCGCCTGGATGAGGAGCTGCGGGTCGCCCAGGCGCCGAGCGGCGGCGAGTGCCTGGTCGATGACCTCGATCGCGTCGTCGTCCTCGAACTGGATGAGGAGCGTGCTCAACCCGAAGCCGGTGCGGATGACCACTTGGTCGTTCCCGACGGACGCGGCGTCGTCGATCGCGGCGCGCCACACGCCGTACGCCATGCCGTGTTCACCGATCATGCGCGCGGCCTCACCCATGTTGGCGAGCAGATCCGCGAGCTCACCCGGCGCGGCGTGCTCACGCTTCGCTTGGTAGACCTCGTCGTAGTGCTCGAGCGCCGTGGCGGCATCGCCCGCGAACTGGAGGTACCGCGCGAGTTGGAGCGTCAGCGAGTCGAGGTCGGCGTACTCCGCCCGCTTCGCGTGGGTGATCGCGAGCTGCATGCGAGCCGCGGCCTCGCGATCGCGGTCGGCGTCGCTCAGGAGGGCTGCGGAGAGGGTGCACGCCTGGATGATGCCGAGCCGGTTGCCGAGGAGGGTCTGGAGCGCGACGAGCTCGTCGGCGAGCGCGACCCCCTCGGCGAAGGCCCCTGCCCCGCCGAGCATCCGGGTGCGGAGCGTCAATGCCGGGAGGCGGACCGACGCCCGCTGCCCGGGCTCGAGGAGCGGGTCGAGGAGCTCTGCCGCCTCCTCGATCCGGCCGGTCACGGCGAAGAGGTGCGCGTGCAGGAGGCGGGCCGGCGGGCCTGCCTCGCCCGGATCGTCGACCGCGGCGGCGAGCACGGCCTCACCCGCGAGCCGGTCGGCGATCCCCATGAACCGTTCCGCGGACTCCTGCTCGGTCTGCGCTCCCGCGAGCTCGAACGCATGGCGCGCCGTGACGACGAGCGTGTGGATGAGCCGGTCCGCGTCGACGGGGACGAGACGGGCGTCGTCCAGCTCGGCGAGCAGGAGGGTGAGCCGGTCCTCGGTCGCCGTGCCGAGCAGGGCCACGCCGAAGCGGGCCTCGACGTCGGCGACCTCGATGCGTCCTGCTGCACGGAGCGCCGTACCGCGGTCGGTCCAGGCCGCCCCAGCGCGATCGTCGTCACCCTCGATGACCGCAGCCTGCGCGATCGCGCCCAGGAGTCCGGCGCGGAGGTTCTCGTCGGGATCCGCGTCGTCCGCCAGGAGCGCGAGGCCCTGCTCCGCGGCGACGATCGCAGCCCACGGATCGGCGCTCTGCAGGAGCGCGGAGGTCCGTTCACGCCACTCGGCGGCCGTGGTCGCCGGCTCCGGCTCGGCGACGGGGGCTGCGAACCCCTCGACCGACAGCGGGAGGTCCCAGTGCTCCGTCGCGAGTGCGCGCGCGGCCTCGAGTCGCTCGGTACGGAAGCCGTTGCCGTTGCGTTCGTCGAAGGCACGGGTCAGGTGCTCGGCGGCCGCCCAGGCGCGAGCCGCGACCGCGGTGACGGTCCAGTCGGCGGCGTCGGTCGACTCGGTGCCGAGGTACCGGGCGAGGTCGGGGGCGTCGGCACCGCGGACGGGCAGATCACCGTGACCGGCTCGGGCGACGGCGTCCAGGAGGACGCCGACCGCGATGAGCCCGTCGGCGTGCCCGGACAGGTTGATGGGGTCGTTGACGAGGGTCGGCAGGTGGCGTTCGAGCATCGCCAGGCCGCGCGCCTCGTTGCCCGTGACGGCGCAGAACACGAGGTGGTCGGCGATGATGCCGAATCCGTCGGCGTTGGAACGGGCGACCCGGTAGCTGCGCTGGTGCGCCGCCTTGGCGTCGTCGAACCGGCCGGCGCGGAGGTAGGGGAGGAGCGCCTGTGCCTCGCTCGTCTCCGGTTCCTCACCACAGCTCATGCGGTTCTCGAACATCTCGTCGTAGATCCGGATCGCGTCGTCGTCGTGCCCGCGGAGCTGGTGGAACCAGGCGTCCTCGTTCCGCACGCACGCTTCGCAGTGGCTGTACTGGTCGTCCTCGATGGTCGAGCGGCGTTCCAGGAATGCGGCGGCCTCGTCGAGGCGACCGGTCACCGTCGCGATGTGGAACTGCGACTGCACCACGCCGCTCATCGTGGCGCCCGCTGCCGCGTACCGCGCGCGCATGTCCTCGTGCATGGCCTCGATCTGCGCGAGCGAGAAGGTCGGGTTCGTCGACAACCGGCCGGCCATCCACTTGTACTGGAACAGCAGATCGCAGCCGTCGACCGTGATCGGGAAGCGCTCCGGGTCTGCGTCGTGCTTGCCGACGCACCAGCCGAAGGAGCTGAACATGGCGTCGGTGTCGCCCGTCATGTGCGCCGACTGGGTCAACCGCATGCGGGTGGCGTACGCGGCCTCCTCGTCGCCGGCGGCCTCGGCTCGCCGGAGCGCCTCGTCGAGCAGGGCTCGCTCGGCGGGACCACACGGCAGGGTGTCGGCCTCCTCGAGGAGGTCCTGGACGCTCGCGTCGGGATCGATGTCGTTCACGGGGGTGGCGGTGGTGTCGGTCATCGGAGTTCCTTGTCGTCGAGACCGACACTGAGGCCGATCAGGTCGGTCATGGCTGCGTCGAGCATGCGGCGGTCGCGCGCTTCGAGGGGGCGGTGCCCGGCGAGGAGCGCCTGGACGTAGAGCAGTTGGATGCTGCGCTCGAACACGAGGTCGTCGTCGAGGGTCGCCAGGCGGCGGACGAGCGCCGCGTTCCAGTTGAGGCAGAGCCGGGCGGCGGTGTCGGCCTCAGCACCTCCCGGGCCGGCGTCGGCGAGGAAGGAGTCGACGGCCCCGACGACCTGCGACCAGATACCCGGTGCGACCGAGGCGGCCCGGTGCCGCTCGAGCCGGCGGAGCACGGACGGGTCGGCGACGTACAGCGCGGCGAGGTCGTCCGGCCGGTACCGGCGGACCGAGACGCGGCACTCCACCTCGGCGAGCACACGACTGGCGCGGTCCTCGAGTGCCGTCGTCGCGGCGAGGTCGTCCAAATGGGGCGGCTCGAGGTTGTCGAGCTCGTCGGCCACCGTCACCCGTTCGACCCGCACGCCGTCGATCAGGTGGGGCAGCCGCTCCAGGATCTCCTGGTCGTACACGTACCCGCCGTTGACGATCGGAGAGGCCGGATCGACGACCGCGGCGATCTGACGGAACTCGTCGCGGGATGCCGTGTACCGGATGACGCCGGTCTGCGACAGATGTTCCTCGATCGTCATCGTGCCGGCGGAGGTCTCGATGGGGAGCCACCGGACGACGGCACTCGCGAGGTCGTCGTCGTGAGCGGCGATCGCCTTGATGCCGAGCTGGTGGACGCCGATGAACTCCTGGAGTCGGTGCGGCCGCTGGCGAGCGAGGTCGAGGATCCACCGTCGCAGGGTTGCTCCGATGGCCTCGCGGGTGAACTCCAACGCGTCGTCCTGCACGAGCTGCTCGCGCGACGCCGTCGGGCGGAGCCCCGTCGTGTCGACGATGCAGCGGACGAAGAACGCCCACTCGGGCAGCAGGTCGTCGATCTGTTCGCTCAGCAGCATGCCGCCGAGGTAGACGCGGCTCGCCTGCCGGGCGCCCGGCGGAGGCGGTGAGGGGAGGACGAAGGCGGTGCCCCGGGTGCCGGTGCCGGGCACCACGATCTCGACGGCGTCGAACGGGCGCGTCCCGAGGAGGTCCTCCCCGAACGCCAGGAGCGCTTCGCGAGTCGTCGCCTCAGCCGTCCGGAACACCGGGTCGACGTTGATGCGCACCGGGTGGTCGGGGGCGGAGGGATCGACCACCTCGACATCGAGGTCGAGGAAGCGTCCGAACGTCGTGGCGAGGCCGAGCACCGAACCGTGCCCGAGCAGACTGCCGTCGTGCATCGGACCGTCGATGCGTGGATCGAGGACGACCTCGGAGCCGATCGGCATGGCGGCGGTCGCGGCGTCGTCGAGTTCTCGGATCGTGAACGTACCGTCGGCATCGCCGATCCACTCGATGGCCGGACCGCCACGAGCCGAGCGGCTGCGGACGGTGATGGTGTCGGCCACCATGAAGCAGCTCAGCAGACCGATGCCGAACCGGCCGAGGTAGTCGCCGCGCTGGAGTTCGTCGAGGTCGCCGCGCTTGGAGCTGCGGCCGACCGTCGCCAGGAGTTCTGCGGCCTCGTCGCGGGTGAGCCCGACACCGTCGTCGCGGAATCGGAACGGCGAGCCCGCCTCCGAGCCGGACGGTGGCACGTGCGGGGTGATGAGGAGTCTGCCGGGAGGCGCCGTCGGGTCGTCGGCGCGACGGGCTGCGACGGCGTCGCGTCCGTTCTGCAGGAGCTCGCGGAGGTAGACGCGCGGTCCCGAGTAGATGTGGCGGCTCAGGAGGTCGACGACTCCGCGGAGGTCGACCTGGAACGGCAGCGGGGCTCGGGAGTGGTCTGGCATGGCTCTCTTCCGTCGGCGGCTGCGGGGCCTGCATCGGGCGTCTGTGCGGGGTGGATCGGGCTTCAGGCAGACGGACCGCGACCGGTTCGTCTGCAGCCGGATCAGCCTAGCGAACGTCGTGAAACGGATGCTGGGCGGTCGCCTGGGAGTCGGTGAGACGACCCTGCTCCCCAGGGCCTGTGGAGCGAGGTCGACGCCGATCGGTCGTCCTGGGGTGTCGCGAAAACGCGTCCCCGGCTGCTAGCCTTGACGCCGATTCTCGAATCGATTCGACATCGATTCGGACCACCCCTCTCACCCCCCCCGCACCTCGCTAGGAATCCGTTCACCAGTGCACACCGCAGGAATCACCGTCGTCCACCCCGGCGACTCGCTCTCGGGCAGGCAGCGCCTCGTCTACATCCTCGTGCTCGGCGCGCTCACCGCACTCGGGCCGTTCACCATCGACCTCTACCTGCCGGCGTTCCCGATCCTCGAACAGGACCTCGACGTCCCGGTCAGCCTCATCCAGCTCACCCTCACCGGGACCACGATCGGCTTCGCGGTGGGCCAGCTCTTCATGGGGCCCTGGAGCGACAAGGTCGGCAGGCGTCTCCCGCTCATCCTCGCGACGAGCATCCACATCGCGGCCTCGGTCGGCGCCGCGTTCGCGCCCGACATCGGATGGCTCATGGTGTTCCGCGTGCTGCAGGGCGCCGGTGCGGCGGCCGGTGGTGTGGTCGCGATGGCGATGGTCCGCGACCTCTTCGGCGGGAAGCCGCTCGTGCGGATGCTGTCGCGACTCGCACTCGTGAACGGGCTCGCGCCGATCGCCGCCCCCGTCATCGGGTCGCAGCTCCTCCTCGTCCTCGACTGGCGCGGCCTCTTCGTGTTCCTGGCCGCCTACGGACTGTTCGTCGTCATCGCGGTGTCGCTCTGGATCGTCGAGACCCTGCCTCCGGCGCGGCGTCGCGACGCCGGACACAGCACCGTCCGCGACCGCTACCGCTCGGTGTTCAGCGACCGCGTGTTCGTCGGTGTCGCCCTCATCGGCGGCATGAGCTTCTCGGGCCTGTTCGCCTACCTCTCGAGCTCGTCGTTCCTCTTCCAGGAGGTCTACGACTTCGACGCGCAGGAGTACGGTCTCCTGTTCGCGGTGAACTCGCTCGGCATCGTCGCCGGGGTGCAGATCTCGTCGCGCCTCATGCGCTGGTACGGGCCGCAGTGGATCCTCGCGTGCACGACCATCGTGCAGCTCATCTCGGCGGTCACGATCGTCGCGCTGACGATGGCGGATGTCGGGCTGTTCGGTGTGCTGGTGCCGCTGTTCTTCTTCATCCTGTCGTGCGGCTTCGGCTTCCCGGCGGTGCAGGTGCTCGCACTCGCGAACCACGGGCACGAGGCCGGGACGGCGGCGTCGCTCCTCGGGGCGCTCAACTTCGGTCTCGCGGGGCTCATCTCGCCGATCGTCGGTGTGCTCGGGATCGGTACCGCGATCCCCATGGGTGCCGTGATGGCCGCGACCTCGGTCGTGTCGGTGTGTGCGCTCTGGTTCATCGTGCAGCCGAAGAAGGTCCCGGCCCTCGCCGGCTGACCTGGTGGGCTGCGCCAGCGCGGTGCGCTGACGTGAGCGCGGACCTGTGGCGTGAGCGCGGGTCTCCGGAGCGGCGCGCTCACGGCTGCGGCCCGCGGTCGCGCCCGTTCGGGCTCGCTCACGTGGCCGCACCGCGCTGACGCCGGTCCCGGGCGGTTCAGGCCGGCGCACCGCGCTGACGCCGGCATCGGGGCCGGATCGGGCGGGCGGGTCCCGGTCAGACGGAGGGGTCCACGCCGTCGACGTACGTCCACGCGCCGGTGTCCTTCGAGAACCGACTCCGTTCGTGCTGGCTCCCCGCGGAGCCCCGCACGCCGGGAACCTTGTGGTGCGCGACGAACTCGACCATCCCCTCGGTGTCGAGCAGCCCACCGCGGGAGGTCGCGACGATGTCGAGCCGGTACCAGCGGAGCGAGCCGTCCAACTCGAGCGATGCCGGCCTGGTCGACGGATGCCACGTGCGCAACAGGTACTCCGGGTCGCCGACCGCGAAGGCCGAGAACCGCGACCGCATGAGCGCCTCCGCGGTCGCCGCCGACGACTCGCCTCGGTGCAGGCGCCCGCAGCAAGCGCCGTACGTCTCACCGGACAGGCAGGGGCACCGTGCGTCGTCGGCGAGGGCAGCGGTTCGGGCGTCGGTCGTCACTGCTCCAGTATCGCCCGCCAGGCTCGCGGGTCGTGCTCGCCGGACGTCGGTTGTCACTGCCCGTCGGCACTCGTCCGGTGGCGCATCGGCGCGGCGATCAACGTGTCATCCTCCTCGCGCAAGCCCACGCGTGGGACATACCCGACACGGCATGATGGGACGATGACGGCACCCGACGACCACGACGACCCAGCAGCTGCACCGGCTCCCGAGGTGCACGAGGCGGTCTCGCCCGCGCTCGACGAGTCGGGTGCGCTCGCGATGGATCCGGACCCGGCGTCGATCCGGCCCGACCCGAAGCTCGCCGCGAAGGTCTCCCGTCGGTGGCCGTTGATCAGCGGCGCCATCGCCGTGGTCCTCGTCCTCCTGCTCGGCGTGCTGCTCTTCCAGCGCGGTCCGAACGCCCCGTTCGGGTTCGACGAGGAGTGGATGCAGGAGGTCCTCGAGGAGCGTTCGCCGTGGCTCGTCCAGGCTGCGCTCGTCATGAACTGGCTCGGCGGCGGGGTCGTCGCGATCTTCGTCGTGCCGCTGCTCGGGATCGCCGTCCTCCTGCTGCTTCGCCGACCGTGGGCCGCCCTGTACTTCGCGCTCGTCTCCGCCCTGAGCGCAGGAGCAGTGCAGATCATCAAGAACATCGTCGGTCGATCGCGGCCCGAGGACATCCTCGTCCACGCGGACTTCGGTTCGTTCCCGTCCGGGCACAGTGCGAACGCGGCGACCATCGCCGTCGCGTTCGGGATCATCTTCCCGCGGGTCTGGGTGTGGTTGATCGGTGTCGCCTACACGCTGCTGATGATGCTGTCGCGCACCTATCTCGGTGCCCACTGGGTGAGCGACACGATCGGCGGGCTGCTGCTCGGTGCCGGTGTCGCGCTCATCATCGCCGTGCCGTTGCTGCACCGGATGTCGACCGAGCCGAAGAAACGGGTCCCGCTCGCCGACGGCTGATCGCGTGGAGGCCCGTCCCTCGATGCCGGTCCTCCAACGTTCGTCGTTCGTGTTCCGTCCTGGCGCCAGCGCGGTGCGCTGACTCCAGACCGCCTGGATCGGCGTGACCGCGGGTCCACCGCCTGGGCGCGCCCCTCCGGAGGCCCGCGCTCACGCCACAGACCCGCGCTCGCGTCAGCGCACCGCGCTGGCGGCCCCCCCCCGTGCCGGCGGAGCGGTAGTCTGCTGACAGCCGGGAGCCGGCCGGGGGAGGAGACGCGTGTCGATCACGATGCACGACGTCGCCGCACGAGCGGGCGTCTCGATCAAGACCGTCTCGAACGTCGTCAACGACTACCCGCACGTGAGCGACGCGACCCGCTCCAAGGTCGAGCGCGCGATCGCCGAACTCGGCTACCGCCCCAACCTCTCGGCCCGGAGTCTCCGCTCCGGCCGGTCCGGCGTGATCAGCCTCATCATCCCCGACCTCCGCAACGCCTACTTCGCGGAGCTCGCCGACGCGGTCATGCGTCAGGCGCGTGCGCGCGGGCTCTCCGTGCTCATCGAGCAGGTCGCCGGCGGTCGCGACGTCGAGCTCGAGATCCTCCGTGGGCCGCGCATGCAGCTGGTCGACGGCATCCTCTACAGCCCGCTCAGCCTCGACCGCGACGACAGTGCACTCCTCCCGGAGGGCCCCATGGTGATCCTCGGTGAGCAACTGTTCGACGGCGACCGCGACCACGTGACGATGGCCAACGTCGACGGCGCCCGCGCGGCGACCGAACACCTGCTCGCGCAGGGTCGCCGCCGCATCGTCGCACTCGGCACCGACCCGCACGACACCCTGGGGCCGGCCGCCCTCCGCCTCCAGGGGTATCGGGAGGCGCTCGAAGCCGCCGGTATCCCCGCCGATCCCGCCTACGTCAGCACGGTCGTCAGCTGGCACCGCAGCGACGGGGCGAACGCGATGCGCGAGGTCATCGCCGCAGGCCTGCCGTTCGACGGCGTGGTCGCCTTCAACGATGCGATGGCCCTCGGCGCCATGCGCGTCCTCCAGGACGCCGGTCTCCGCATCCCCGACGACGTCGCGATCATCGGCTTCGACGATTTGGACGAGACGCGCTACGCCCTCCCGACCCTGTCCACGGTCGACATCGGCCGGGAGGAGATCGCCGAGCGCGCCGTCGAGCTGCTGATCGAGCGGATCGCCGCGCCCGGGCAGCCGGAGGAACCGCGGGCGATCGTCAGCGGATACCGCGTCGTACCGCGGGAGTCCACCGGCTCCGTCACCGCTCACGAGCCCGGACCCAGGGACGCTCCTTCAACGTTGTAGAGTGCGTACAGGGCGGCCGGGCATGCCGCCGCCGAGGAGGATCATGGCGACCACCCTGCACGACGTGGCGAAGCTCGCCGGGGTGTCCGCCAAGACAGTCTCGAACGTCGTCAACGACTACCCCCACATCAAGCAGGCGACGAAGGAGCGGGTGCTCGCCGCCATCGCCGAACTCGGCTACCGCCCCAACCTCTCCGCACGCGGGCTCCGCTCCGGTCGTTCCGGCGTCATCAGCCTGATCATCCCCGACCTCCGGAACTCCTACTTCGCCGAACTCGCCGACGCCGTCATGCACGCCGCCGCGCAGCGTGGTCTGTACGTGCTCATCGAGCAGACCGGCGGCGACCGCGAGCGCGAGGCGGCGCTCGTCCGTGGTCCGCGGACGCAACTCGTCGACGGCATCCTGTATTCGGCGCTCGAGCTGGGGGAGGAGGACGTCGACATCCTCGCCGAGGTGCGCACACCGATGGTCCTCCTCGGCGAGCGGATCTTCAATGCTCCGAACGACCACGTCACCATGCAGAACACTGAGGGTGTCCGGGCGGCGACAGAGCACCTGATCGCTTCGGGGCGCCGACGGATCGTGGCGTTCGGCGCACACCCGGGGGAGGAGATCGGTTCGGCCGGACTGCGCCTCGTCGGCTACCGCGAAGCGCTCGACGCCGCTGATCTGCCGTACGACGAGTCCCTCGTGCGGGAGGTCGAGATCTGGCATCGCCTGGACGGCGCGGTCGCGATGCGCACGATGCTCGACGAGGGGGTGCAGTTCGACGGAATCGTCGCCTTCAACGACGCGCTCGCCCTCGGCGCGATGCGCGTGCTGAGTGAGCGTGGCATCCGCATGCCGGAGCAGGTGGCGATCATCGGCTTCGACGACATCGACGAGGGGCGGTACTCCCTGCCATCGCTGTCGACGATCGCGCCGGGGCGCGACCAGATCGCCGAGACGGCCGTGGATCTGCTGCTGGAGCGCATCGAGCGGCGCGACGAGTCCTTCCCGCCGCGCCTCGTGCTCGCTGACTTCGAGCTCGTCCAGCGGGAGTCCACCGCGCTCCCAGCCGTCTGATCCACCACTTCGATTCGTCCTTGACATCGTTGGAACCACCCGGCATCATGCTTTTACAACGTTTACCTTCAACGTTGTAAAACCCGGCACGATGACAACGAAGTTCCATCTCCGAGAGGACAGCACCCACATGAAGTCACGAGTTCTCGCAGCAGTCGGCACGGTCGCCGTCGCAGCGATGGCCCTCACCGGATGCTCCACCGGTGGCGCAAGCGGAGGCGGCGAAGCCTCCTGCACCAACACCATCACCAAGAAGGACGTGCCGCAGGTCACCGTCTGGGCTTGGTTCCCCGCCTTCGAGCAGGTCGTCGACCTCTTCAACGAGACGCACGACGACGTCCAGGTCTGCTGGACGAACGCCGGCCAGGGCAACGACGAGTACACGAAGTTCTCCACCGCCATCGAGGCGAAGTCCGGCGCACCCGACGTCATCATGCTCGAGTCCGAGGTCATCTCCAGCTTCACGATCCGCAAGGCGCTCGTCGACATCGGCGAGTTCGGCGCGAACGAGGTCAAGGACAAGTACACCGATGGCGCCTGGAACGACGTCACGAGCGGTGATTCGGTGTACGCGATCCCGGTCGACAGCGGCCCGATGGGCATGCTCTACCGCCAGGACCTGTTCGACAAGGCCGGCATCGCCGTCCCGACCACCTGGGACGAGTTCGCCGCCGCCGCGAAGCAGCTGAAGGACGCCGGCACGGGTGTCCTCGCCAACTTCCCGACGAACGGCCGGGCCTTCAACCAGGCGTTGTTCGCGCAGGCCGGCTCCAAGCCGTTCGAGTACGACAAGACGAAGCCCACCGAGGTGTCGATCGACGTGAACGACGACGCGTCCAAGCGGGTCCTCAACTACTGGGACGGCCTCGTGAAGGAGGGACTCGTCACCACCGACGACGCCTTCACCGCCGACTACAACACGAGCCTCGTCGACGGCACGTACGCCGTCTACCTCGCGGCCGCGTGGGGCCCGGGATACCTGCAGGGCCTCTCCGATGCCGACGACTCCGCCGTGTGGCGCGCCGCCCCGCTCCCGCAGTGGGACGCGGCGAACCCCGTCCAGGTGAATTGGGGCGGTTCCACCTTCGCCGTGACCGAGCAGGCGAAGGACAAGAAACTCGCCGCAGAGGTCGCGAAGGACATCTTCGGCACCGACGAGGCGTGGAAGATCGGCATCGAGCAGGGCGCGCTCTTCCCGACGTACAAGCCGATCCTGGAGTCCGACTACTTCACGAACCTCGAGTACCCGTTCTTCGGTGGTCAGCAGATCAACAAGGACGTCTTCCTCGCCGCTGCGGCCGGCTACAGCGGCTTCACGTTCAGTCCGTTCCAGAACTACGCGTTCGACCAGTTGACCGAGCAGCAGTACGCGATGGTCCAGGGGGAGAAGACCGCCGACGAGGCGCTCGACGACCTCCAGGCGAGCCTCGAGAAGTACGCCACCGAGCAGGGCTTCACCTCGAAGTAGCCCGCGGGGGCGGCCGCGACGTCGCCCCGCACGTCCTCCATCACCGGGGCGGCGCAGTCGCCGCCCCGGTGGTCCCCACGACTCGAAAGCAGCATCATGGCACTCACCACCGGATCGGCCTCCACCGCCGCGTCGGCCGCCAGGATCGTCCGTCCGCGACGAGGCGGCATCGGCGCGATCGACCGGCGGCGGCAACGCTGGGGCTGGCTCTTCGTCGCCCCCTTCGCCGTGGTCTTCGCGGCGTTCCTCATCTTCCCGCTCTGCTACGCGTTCTGGATGAGCCTCCAGACCTCCACCCTCGCGACCGGTACCGAGTTCACGGGCCTCGCGAACTACGCGAAGGCCTTCACCGACCCGATCTTCCTCAGTGGGCTCGCACGGGTGGCGATGTTCGCACTCGTCATGATCCCCGCACAGATGCTCGTAGCGCTCGTCGCAGCCCTCGTGCTCGACAACCTGGCGACCGTCCTGTCGAAGTTCTCGCGGCTCATGATCTTCGTCCCGTACGCCATCCCGGTGGTCATCGGCGCGCTGATGTGGGGCTTCCTCTACAGCCCCCGCTTCGGTCCGGCGACCGACGTCTTCGCACTGTTCGGGGCCACGGCGCCGTCCTTCCTCGACCAGAGCAGCATCTTCGGCAGCCTCGTCAACATCGTGACCTGGCAGTGGTCGGGGTACTACATGATCATCATCTACGCGGCGCTCCGCGGGATCGACCCGTCCATCTACGAGGCCGCCCGCATCGACGGCGCGAACGCGTTCCAGACCGCGCTCCGCATCAAGGTGCCGATGATCTCCTCGTCGATGGTGATGGTGCTCATCTTCGCCATGATCGGCACGCTGCAGTTCTTCACCGAACCGCAGGTGCTGCGCGGGGTCGCCCAGGGCGCCATCCCCATCTCGTACACACCGAACATGTACGCGTACTCCCTCGCCTTCTCGTACAGCCAGTTCAACTACGCCTCCGCGATCTCCTTCGCGCTCGGGATCATCGTGTTCATCGGCTCGTACGTCTTCCTCTTCCTCACGCGCAAGCAGAGCGGACTCAAATGATGAGCGCCACCACCGCCATCCCGGCCGTCAACCCGAAGGCCGGACGACGACGTCAGGGTCCCGAGGCCCGTACCGGCGGCCGACGCGTCGGCTCGCACCTCTTCCTCCTCGCTCTCGTCATCTACTTCATCCTCCCGCTGTGGTGGTTGATCGTCGCGGCCACGAAGGACACCTCCGGGCTCTTCACCGGCTCCGGCGGGCCGCTCTGGTTCGACGGTGAGTTCAACTTCTTCGACAACGTCGCCGAGCTCTCCACCCACCAGGGCGGGATCTACTGGCGCTGGCTCGGGAACTCCTTCCTGTACGCGTTCTCGGGCGGGATCGGTGCCACGGTCCTCGCGGTGCTCGCCGGATACGGCTTCGCGAAGTACCGGTTCCGTGGTCGCTCGCTGTTCTTCAACCTGCTGCTCGGTGCGGTCATGGTCCCGCTCACGGCCCTGGTCATCCCGACCTTCGTCCTGCTCAGCCAGGTCGGCCTCGTCAACACGATCTGGGCCGTGATCCTCCCGTCGCTGCTCAGCCCGTTCGGCGTCTACCTCATGCGCATCTACACCCAGGACGCCATCCCGGACGAGATCCTCGATGCCGCGCGGGTCGACGGCGCAGGGGAGCTGCGGACGTTCTTCCAGGTCGCCCTCCCGCTGCTGCGACCGGCGATCGTGACGGTGCTGCTGCTCTCGATCGTCGGCACGTGGAACAACTTCTTCCTGCCGCTGGCGGTGCTCAGCGACCCGAACCTGCTTCCCGTGACGGTCGGACTGAACAACTGGACGGCGCTGTCGAACGCGGGTGCCGGCGGCGAGCAGGTGTGGAACCTCATCGTCACCGGGGCGTTCATCTCGATCGTGCCGCTCATCATCGCCTTCCTCTCCCTGCAGCGGTACTGGCAGGGCGGGCTCTCCCTCGGCAGCGTGAAGTGAGCCGCTCCACAGACGCGCCGCCGCGGCGTCGCCCCGACCGGGAACTCCGCGACATCATCGACACCACGACCGCCCACGCAACGCACGAACGACCAGCACTGCACGCCACGGCCGACTCCGGCCCGAACGAAGGACACCTCCCGTCATGACCACCGCACGCATCGCCATCGACCCGAACGTCACGGTCGCCCCCGTCAACCGCCGGATCTTCGGCTCGTTCGTGGAGCACCTGGGCCGCTGCGTCTACGACGGCATCTACGAGCCCGGCCACCCCACCGCCGATGCCGACGGCTTCCGCGGCGATGTGGTGGACCTCGTCACGGAGCTCGGCACGAGCACCATCCGCTACCCCGGCGGCAACTTCGTCTCCGGCTACCGCTGGGAGGACGGCGTCGGGCCGCGCGAGAACCGTCCCGTGCGCCGCGACCTGGCCTGGCACTCGCTCGAGACCAACCAGGTCGGCGTCGACGAGTTCGCCAAGTGGTGCAAGCTCACCGGCAGCGAGATGATGATGGCCGTCAACCTCGGTACGCGCGGGGTGCTCGAAGCGCTCGACCTCCTCGAGTACACGAACCACCCGAGCGGCACGGCGCTGTCCGACCAGCGGATCGCGAACGGCGCACCCGAGCCCTACGGCATCAGCATGTGGTGTCTCGGCAACGAGATGGACGGGCCGTGGCAGGTCGGCGCGATGTCGGCCGACGATTACGGCAAGCTGGCCGCCCGGACCGCGTCGGCGATGAAGATGGTCGACCCGAAGCTCGAACTCGTCGTCTGCGGTTCGTCGAGCTCCTCGATGCCGACCTTCGGCGACTGGGAGCGCACCGTCCTCGAGCACAGCTTCGACTCGGTGGACTACATCTCCTGTCACGCGTACTACCAGGAGCGCGACGGCGACCTCGGGTCGTTCCTCGCGTCGTCCCTCAACATGGAGTACTTCATCCGGACGGTCGTCGCGGCCGCCGACCACGTGCAGCACAAGCGTCACTCCGACAAGCAGATCCAGCTCTCGTTCGACGAGTGGAACGTCTGGTACCTCGACGAGTGGAACGCGATCGAGGGCACGATCGAGGAGTGGGCTTACGCGCCCCGACTCATCGAGGACGTCTACTCGGTCGCCGACGCGGTCGTGTTCGGCAACCTGCTGATGACGCTCCTCAAGCACAGCGACCGCGTCGGGTCGGCGAGCCTCGCGCAGCTCGTGAACGTCATCGCCCCGATCATGACCGAGCCGGGTGGTGGCGCCTGGCGGCAGACGACGTTCTTCCCGTTCTCGGTCACCAGCCGGCTTGCGTCGGGTGTCGTGCTCTCGCCGCGCATCGAGGTCGGCAGCTACGCCACGAAGGTCCACGGCGATGCACCGCTCGTCGACTCGGTCGCGACGTACGACGCCGAGGCCGGGACCGCGGCCGTGTTCCTCGTGAACCGCCACCAGGACGAGGCCATCACGGTGACCCTCGACGTCTCGGCGCTCGGCGTCGGTTCGATCGTCGAGGCGAACGGCATCCACGACGAGGACGTCTACGCGAAGAACACGATCGACGACCGCGAGCGCGTCGGCCTCGTCGCGAACGAGAGCGCGTCGCTCGCCGACGGCACCCTCACGATCACGCTCCCGCCCGTGTCGTGGACGGCGGTCGCGCTCGGCGTCTGAGTCGGGAAGCGGGCTGCGGGCTCCGGTCTGCGAGTCAGGGGTCTCGACGTTCGTAATGCAGGACGATCGCGGCGGGTCTGCCGCGCTCGCGGCGATCGCGGGGCGGCGCGCCGGACCCGTCCTGCGTTGTGCACGTATCGGCGTCGGCGGTGGGTGGGGAAATCCCACGCACCGCCGTCGTCGTGCGGCCCTACAATCGGCACATGACGGCACGGGGCTCCTACGCGAAGGGCGTCGCGCGTCGGGAGGAGATCCTGCGCGTCGCGCTCGCGGTGTTCGCGCGCGAGGGGTACCGCGGCACGTCGCTCCGCGAGGTCGCACGTGAGGTCGGCGTCAGCCTTCCGGGGCTGATGCACTACTTCGAATCCAAGGAGCACCTGTTCGCGGCGATCCTGCGGGAGCGCGACGCCGTCGACTACGAGGAGTTCGCCGCGGCCGGGTCGCAGGACGCGATCGAGGGTCTGGTCGCGGTCATGCGCCACAACAGCGATGTCCCGGGTCTCGTCGAGCTGTACCTGACCATGGCGGCCGCCGCCGGTGATGCGGAGCACCCGGTGCGCGGGTTCTTCGTCGATCACGTCACGGCGGTGCGTCGGAGCATCGCCGACGTCGTCCGGGATCGCCAGGCCTCCGGGCGGGTCGCTGCGGGCCTCGACCCTGATCACGTGGCGCGTGTCATGGTCGCCCTCGCCGACGGTCTGCAGGTGCAGTGGACGCTCGACCCCTCCGTCGACATGGCCGGTGACCTCGAGCGCGCCTGGGCGCTCCTCGTCGGTGAGGCCGGCGCGGTGCGCTGACCCGAGCGCGGGTCTGTGGGGCCCGGCGCGGTGCGGTGACGCGAGCGCTGCGGAACCGGCGTGGGCGCGCCCCGGCCGCGTGAGCGCGACCCTCCGGAGACCCGCGCTCACGCGGCTGGGCCGCGCTCGCGTCAGCGCACCGCGCTGGCAGCAGCAACACCGACGGGATTCTTGAAAACCTATTGACCACTCGGGTTTCGCGCCTATACTCAAAGCCGTGCAGTGATCGGTTTCCTGATCCTGCCAGGACAGCACCACCCGCGGGCCAGAGCCGGTCCGCAGCTCAGCGTTGAGAGGAACTCGGATGTCCAACCCACCCCGCCGCCCCAAGCCCACCGGTCAACGTGCCTCGAGCGGCCCCTACGTCAGCCTCGTCACCGGCCCGTCGGGACCGACGGAACGGGCATCGAAACGGGTCGTCACCACCATGGCGCTCGCCCAGTTCGGTCTGTTCGTGGCCTTGCTCGCCCCGGTCACCGTCAGCCTCGCCCTCAAGACGCAGCAGCTCGTCCCGGGGGATCAGGCGGCGGTCGTCAACGGCAACGTCCTCTCCATCGCCGCCCTGTTCGCCCTCGTCGCGAACCCGGTGATCGGCCGACTCTCCGACCTCACGCTCTCTCGCTTCGGTCGCCGTCGCCCATGGATGTTCCTCGGCGCCATCGGCTTCGTCGCCTCGCTCACCATCGTCGCCCTCGCACCGAACGTCCCGGTCCTCATCGCCGGGTGGTGCCTCGCCCAGCTGACCGGCAACGCCATCCTCGGCCCGCTCCTCGCGACGATCGCCGACCAGGTCCCGCCGGAGCAGCGGGGGAGCGTCTCCGCGAACGTCGGCGTCATGCAGAACGTCGGCATCCTCGCGGCGGCGTTCGTGGCCAGCTGGTTCGTCACCGACATGCTGCTGCTCTTCGTCGCTCCGGCCGTCTTCGCGCTCATCACCGTGTGGCTGTACTGCTTCGTCCTGCCCGACCGCGCGATCACCACCCGTCCGGACGTCGGCGGGTGGAAGGGCCTGCTCTTCACCTTCTGGGTGAACCCGCTCAAGCACCCCGACTTCGGCTGGGTCTGGCTCTCGCGGTTCCTCCTGACGCTCGCCTCGTTCCTCTTCGTCGCGTTCCGCCTGTTCTTCCTACAGGAGGAGGTCGGGCTGTCGCAGCAGGGCGCGGTCGACACCCTGACCATGGGTGTGCTGATCTACACGATCGCGCTCGTCATCACCGCGAAGCTCGGCGGCTGGCTGTCGGACCGGATGCTCAACCGCAAGGTGTTCGTCATCGGGTCGACGGCGGTGTTCGCGGTCGGACTCATCCTGCTCGCCCACACCACGACGGTGCCCATGTTCTACGTCGTCGAGGCGATCATGGGAGCGGCGTACGGCGTGTACGTCGCGGTCGACACCGCCCTCGTCGTGGACGTCCTGCCGAACCCCGACGACGCGGCGAAGGACCTCGGCGTCCTCAACATCGCGAACGCGCTGCCGCAGTCGCTCGCCGGCGCGGTGGGCGCGTTCCTCCTCGGACTCGGCGCGGTCGGCAACAACTACACGGCCCTGTTCTGGGGCGCTGGGGTCATCGCCGTGCTCGGCGCGCTGACGATCCTGCCGGTCCGACACCGCATGACCCGGAACGCAGACGGGACCATCACCGGATCGATCGCGACCCGTGGGTGAACCAGGTCACAGCCTCCCGCACCCCGATCACCAGCTCCACTCCACCACCAGCGATGCCAACGACGGCGTCAGAACGGACGACAACACCATGACCGCACCAGCGCTCTCCGTGCAGCTCTACAGCATCAAGGAGCACCTCGACCAGGGCCTCGACGACGCCCTCGCCCGGCTCGCCGGCATGGGCCTGCGCGAGGTCGAGGCGTTCGACTTCGTCTCCCGTGCGCCCGAACTCCGTGAGGCCTTCGACCGCCACGGTCTCGCCGCCCGCACCGGGCACGCGACCCTCCTCTCCGACGAGATCCGCTTCGGCGACCAGGTCATGCCGGCCGCCTCACAGGAGGACGTCTTCGCCGCCGCGACCACACTCGGCCTCGAGATCGTCATCGACTCCTTCGTGAGCCCCGACCGCTGGCTCGACGAAGCCGCCGTCGCCGACACGGCATCCCGCCTGAACGCCGCAGCGGAGCGCGCCGCCGACCACGGTCTCCGCGTCGGCTACCACAACCACTCCCAGGAGTTCGTCGCATCGTTCGGCGGACGCAGCGCGTTCGAGGTCTTCGCCGATCAGCTGCGTGACGACGTCGCGCTCGAGGTCGACCTGTTCTGGGCGGCGACCGCCGGTCAGGACGTCCCCGCGCTGCTCGGCCGCCTCGGCGACCGCGTGCAGGCGCTCCACATCAAGGACGGCCTGCTGCCCGCCGACCCGTTCGCACCGGGCGCCGCACCCTTCGTGCCGACGAGTCTCGACCAGCGACCGTTCGGGCAGGGCGAGGTCCCGCTGCGCGAGTCCATCGCAGCGGCCCCCTCGGCACGCTTCGCGATCATCGAGTTCGACCACTACGGTGCCGGCGACATCTTCGACGGCATCCAGGCGAGCGTCGACGCGCTCGTCGCCGAGCAGCTCGTCTCGACCGAAGCGGTGGTCCGCTGATGGCCGCGGCAGCGCACGACACGGCGGCAGCGCAGGGCACGGCACGCGCACCGCAGGGCAGCGGCCCGGTCGGCGTCGGGTTCATCGGCACCGGCATGATCAGCGACACCTACCTCGAGCACCTCACCTCGTTCCCCGACGTCCGCGTCGTGATCCTCGGCGACCTCGACGTCGACCGCGCGAAGGCCCAGGCCGAGAAGTGGGGCGTCGGCGAGTGGGGGACCGCCGACGACGTCCTCGCGCACCCGGACGTCGAGCTCGTCGTGAACCTTACGATCCCCGCCGTCCATGCACAGGTCGCGTCGCAGGTGCTCGCCGCCGGGAAGCACGTGTGGACGGAGAAGCCGATCAGCGTCGACCGTGCGAGCGGGCTCGCGCTCCTCGAGCAGGCCGACGCCGCAGGACTCCTCGTCGGCATCGCGCCGGACACGGTGCTCGGCCCGGGCGTCCAGTCCGCGCGTCGCGCCATCGCCCGCGGCGACATCGGTCAGCCGCTCACCGCCCAGACCGTCATGCAGTACGCCGGGCCGGACATCTTCCACCCGAACCCGGAGTTCCTGTTCGCGAAGGGTGGCGGGCCGCTCTTCGACATGGGGCCGTACTACCTGACGACGCTCGTGCAGGTGTTCGGTTCGGTCGCCTCGGTGTCGGCGGCCGGCTCCCGCGGGCGTGCGACGCGGACGATCCAGCAGGGCGACCGCGTCGGCACCGAGTTCGCCGTCGAGGTGCCGACGCACGTGAGCGCCATCGCCCGCTTCGTGGAAGGCGGCGTGAGCCAGAGCGTCTTCAGCTTCGAGTCGCCGCTCGCGAAGATGGGCGTCGTCGAGATCACCGGCACCGAGGGGACGCTCGTGATCCCTGACCCGAACATGTTCACGGGCGAGGTGCGGATCACCCGTGCGGCGCCCATCGAGCGGATGCAGCAGGACCCGGAGTGGGAGGTCGTGCCGACCGAGGGTGTCCTCGCCGGCCGCGGGACCGGGGTCCTCGACCTCGCCCGGGCGATCCGTTCCGGCGGCACGCCGCTCGCCTCGGGTGCCCTCGGTTACCACGTGCTCGACACGCTCGTCTCGATCGACGAGTCCGTGGTGTCCGGCCAGACCGTCGACGTGGCGAGCCGGGTCGCGCCGGTCCCGCTCGTCGCCGAGGACTGGGACCCGTTCGCCGCCACGCTCTGAGCGCTGCGAGCCGATAGGTCACGAGCCGAACAGAACCGAGCAGCATCGGACCAGGCTGAGCAAGCCCCCGGTGGTGTCCGTCGCCCCACGTACGCTGAGGCGATGGACACCACCGGTCGGCGAAGCACCGAGCACGACGATGACGCGACTCCTCGCCGGCGATGGATCCTCACCGGCCAGCTCGGTCCGGCGTTCGACGACGGCGGACCGATCCTGCTCATCGAATCGAAGTCCACCTTCACGAAGCGACCGATGCACCGGGCGAAGGCGCACCTCTTCCTCTCGGCCATCCGACATCGTGCGGCGGAACTCGGCGACCGGGCGGAGTTCCACCAGGTCGACCGCTACGAGGAGGTCGTCGAGGTCGGCGCCGACCTCGAGGCGATCGATCCACCGTCGTGGACGGCTCGGCGCTTCGTCCGTGAGCGCGGACTCCGGGTGCTCCCGAGCCGCGGCTTCGTGACCTCGGAGGCGGACTTCGCGGCCTGGGCGTCGATGCGGGACGGCAAGCGGCTCCTCCTGGAGGACTTCTACCGCACGGTGCGGGAGCGGACCGGGATCCTCATGCGCGGCGATCAGCCGGAGGGCGGCCGCTGGAACTACGACCACGACAACCGCAACCCGCCGCCGAAGGGAGCCGCCCGGCTCGGTCTGCCCGAGCCGCTCTGGCCTGACGAGGACGACATCGACGCGCAGGTCCGGGAGGACCTCGACCGGTGGCAGCGCGACGGACTGGTCCAGCTGGTCGGCGACGACGGGCCCCGGCGCTTCGCGGCCACGGCGGCCGAGGCGGAGGCGGCGCTGGCGGACTTCATCGAGACCAGGCTCGGCGACTTCGGCCCGTTCGAGGACGCCATGCTCGGCGGCGACTGGACGATGGCGCACTCCCTGCTGAGCGCGCCGCTCAACCTCGGCCTGCTCGACCCGCGCGACGCCGTCGAGACCGTGGTCGCCGAGTACCACGCCGGTCGCGCGCCGCTGTCGAGCGTCGAGGGCTTCACCCGCCAGATCATCGGCTGGCGCGACTACGTCTGGCATCTCTACTGGCACCTCGGCGAGCCGTACCGGACGAGTCACAACGCCCTCGGAGCACACGAGCCGCTCCCACGTCAGTTCCGCGAACTCGACGCCGCCGCCATCCGGTCCAACTGCCTCCGCGAGACGATCGACGGGATGCGTCGCCACGGTTGGGCGCATCACATCCAGCGGCTCATGGTGCTCGGCAACTGGGCCCTGCAGCACGGGTACGATCCGGTCGCACTCAACGACTGGTTCATCGACATGTTCGTCGACGGCACCCCCTGGGTGATGCCCGCGAACGTCATCGGCATGTCGCAGCACGCGGACGGCGGCATCGTCGCGACGAAGCCCTACGCCTCAGGCGGTGCGTACATCGACAAGATGTCCGACTACTGCGGTGGGTGCGTCTTCGATCCCAAGGTGCGGCTGGGCGAGGACGCCTGCCCCTTCACCGCCGGATACTGGGCCTTCCTCGACCGCGTGGAACCGCGCATCCGGCACAACACCCGTATGGCGCAACCGCTGGCCGGGATGCGCCGACTGTCCGACCTCCGCGCCGTCGTCGACCAGGAGCGCACCCGCGAACAGTGGTGATCGGAGCAGTCGTCCAGCCCCCGCGCGACCCCTCGACCGGTGGGGGACGCGTCGCTAGGCTCGGCACATGACGCCCAGTGATGCAGCATCCGACCCGCAGATCGCCGCACTCCAGGCTGCCGCCGCCCAAGCCCAGGCCGAGCTCGAAGCCGCCCAGGCGCAGGCGGCACTCGCCGCAGCCAAAGTGAAGGCGGCCGAGGCGGCAGCGGCGCTCGCCGGGGCCGGGATCACCGCGTCGGGCGGGGCCACGGTGGCGGCGGGCTCCGGTTCCGCGAGTGATGCGGCGGCCGCCGAGGCCCCAGCCGATGTCCGGGCGGACATTCCGACCGACGACGCGGTCGGTGGCGACGCCAGCAGCACCGCGCCCAGCACCGATGACCTCAGCGCCGACACCATCGGCCCGGGACCGCTCGGCCTCGACGACGTGCTGAAGATCCGCGACGGCTACGTCGTGCACGGTCCGGCGCTCGAGATGGGAGCACTGGTCAACGGGGAACCGGTGCCCGCGGTGCAGGTCCGCATCCCGCTCAGCGTCATGAACCGGCACGGGCTCGTCGCCGGCGCCACCGGAACCGGGAAGACCCGCACGCTCCAGGGCCTCGTCGAGCAGCTCTCGGCCGCCGGTGTCCCCGTGTTCGCCGCGGACATCAAGGGCGACCTCTCGGGCATCGCGACCCCGGGGGAGTCGAACGAGAAGCTCCTCGACCGCACCCGCGGCATCGGCCAGGACTGGACGCCGGCCGCCACGCCGACGGAGTACTTCGCGCTCGGCGGCGTCGGCAAGGGCGTCCCGATCCGCGCCACCATCGCCGCTTTCGGCCCGCTGCTGTTGAGCAAGGTCCTCGGTCTCAACGCCACGCAGGAGTCCAGCCTCGGTCTCGTCTTCCACTACGCCGATCAAGCGGGTCTGCCGCTCCTCGACCTGAGCGACCTGCGCGCGGTCCTCACCTACCTCGCGAGCGACGACGGCAAGGGCGAACTGCAGGAGCTCGGCGGGCTGTCGGGCGCCACCGTCGGGGTGATCCTGCGGGAGCTCATCACCTTCGCCGACCAGGGCGCCGACGTCTTCTTCGGCGAACCCGAGATCGACACCGCCGACTTCATCCGCCTCGACCCGACCGGCAAGGGCATCGTCAGTCTGCTCGAGGTGCCGGGCGTCCAGAATCAGCCGGCCCTCTACTCGACGTTCCTCATGTGGTTGCTCGCCGACCTCTTCAACACCCTCCCCGAGGTGGGCGACCCCGAGAAGCCGAAGCTCGTGTTCTTCTTCGACGAGGCGCACCTGCTGTTCCGCGACGCGTCGAAGGACTTCCTCGCGCAGATCACGCAGACGGTCCGGCTCATCCGGTCCAAGGGTGTCGGCATCTTCTTCGTCACCCAGACGCCGAAGGACGTCCCGGGCGAGGTGCTCGCGCAGCTCGGGTCGCGCGTGCAGCACGCCCTCCGTGCGTTCACCCCGGACGACGCGAAGGCGCTCAAGGCGACCGTGTCGACCTACCCGACCTCCGGCTACGAGCTCGGCGAGGTCCTCACCTCGCTCGGTACGGGTGAGGCGGTCGTCACCGTGATGAACGAGAAGGGGGCGCCGTCGCCGGTCGCGTGGACGAGACTGCGGGCGCCGCAGGGACTCATGTCGCCCAGTGCCGACACAGCGATCGACGCGGCGATCGCGGCGTCACCGCTGCTCGCGCGGTACGGGACGCCCGTCGACCGTGAGTCGGCGAGGGAGATCCTGACCGCGAAGCTCGAGGAGGCCAACCAGGCCGCGCTCGCCGCCGAGGCCGAACTCGAGCGGCAGCGCATCGCGGCGGAACTCGCGAAGCAGCAGGCCGCCGCCGACAAGGCCCAGGCTGCGGCGCAGAAGAAGGCCGACGCCGAGTACGAACGGTTGCTCCGGAAGACCGCCGGCACGACCCGCCGGACGTCGACGAGGTCGTCGTCGACGTCGTCGAAGAGTCCGCTCGAGGAGATCCTCGGGTCGAAGGCGACGCGGTCGATCCTCACCGGGGTCGTCGAGGGCATCTTCGGGACGCGCCGCCGCCGCTGAGCTGCTGCTCCGTCTGTTCATCGACGCCCAAGTCTCCGAACGGTGTCCCGGTCCGGAGCGGTGTCTCGCTCCGGGAGCGGTGTCCCGGTCCCGGAGTGGTGTCCTGGTCCTGCGAGCGGTGTCCTGTCCCTGAGCGGTGACCTGGTCCCTGAGCGGTATCCCAGTTCCCGAGCGGTTTTCCGGTCCCGTGAGCGACTACCTCTCGTCTCGGAGCGGCCTTCCGATCCCCGGAGCGGTTCTCCGGTCCCCGGAGCGGACTTCCGGTCCCCGGAGCGGTTCTCCGGTCCCTGAGCTTGTCGAAGGGCCTAGCGGAGGCCGTCCTCGGCGAGGCGACCGATCTCGATGGTGGCGCGGGCGTCGTCGAGCAGCCCGTCCTGCAGCGACCACACGGCGGACAGTGCGGAGCGCGCGGCCACCCACTCGAGCAGGACGGTTCGCGGCAGGCCGAGCGATCGACGCACGACGTCCACCCGCTCGGCGAACAGCCGTGGGTTCCGCGCCGTCGCTGGATCGGGGTTGCTGAACAGTGCGGTGGCGTCGAAGGCGCGGTGGCCCACGATGCCCTTGGGGTCGATCGCCCGCCAGTCGCCGGGTGCGAACTCGAGCACGTTCATGTGGTGGAGGTCGCCGTGGAGCACGACGACGTCGGCAGGCGTCGTGGTGTCGAGCAGTCGACCGGCGAGCTCCCGCCCACGCTCGAGGAACGCCGCGCTCGCCGGATCGCCGAGGAGGGCGCCCACGGCGGATGCATCGTTGGAGAGCAGCTCGCGGAACCACCGACGGAGCGTCGGGAGCTCGGCGATGATGCCACCGGCATCGATCTGCGCCGGTGTGGGGATCGCCGCGTGCAGGGTGTCGAGCACGGAGCACAGGATCGCGACGGCTCCGAGGTCGTCACCTGCGCGGGTCAGCGAGGCGAGATCTCGGCCGCCGGTCGCGCGTTCCAGGACGATCGCGTGGTCATCGCCCGCGAACACCGCTGCACACCCGGCGCCGCCCCACGCCGCGAGCAGCTGACCGCCGAGCGCCTCCTCCTCGACGAGTGGCACCTTGAGCATCGCCGGTCGTCCGTGATGTGTCACGGGGAGCAACCGGCTCGACGGCGTCACGATGAGCTCGCCGTCGGGCACGAGCCGCCACTGCTCGACGGCCGCTTCGATGCCTCCTGGTCGCCATGTCACGGGACTCAGCCTAGGCAACCCGCTCGGACCGGCGCCTGGGTCGCGCCTCGGGCGGTCCCTGTGGCGGTCGCTGGGTCGCGCCTCGATCGCCGCCTCGATCGCCGCCTCGATCGGTCCCTGAGCTTGTCGAAGGGCACACGAAGGAACGTCCGCCCTTCGACAGGCTCAGGGACCGGGGAGGGTGTGCCTCAGGGGTCGGGGAGGGTGTGCCTCAGGGGTCGGGGAGGGTGGGCCTCAGGGGTCGGGGAGGGTGGGCCTCAGGGACCGGGAAGGTGGGGCTCAGGGACCGGCGAGGATGGGGCTTCGGGACCGGGGAACGCCGGTTAGGCTGGCGCGGTGACCGAGATCCGCGCGTACCGACCGTCCGACCGCGCCGCCGTGGCGGCGATCTGCACCCGAACGGGCGACTCGGGGGCGGACGCGACCGGGCAGTTCAGCACGGACGACCTCCTGCCCGACATCTATGCCTTGCCCTACGTCGAGCACGAGCCCGAGTTGGCGCTGCTCGTCGACGCCGGCTCGGGGCCGATCGGGTACATCCTGGGCACCGCGGACACGACCGCCTTCGACCGCTGGTTCATCGAGCGCTGGTGGCCGACCGTCGAAGGCAAGTACGCGGCGGCCGCGGCCTCCGGTGCCGCCTCGGAGGGGGAACGCGGCATCGTCCGATCCGCGACTGATCGCGGCGGCCTGGCCCCGGAACTCCTCGCGCAGTATCCGGCCCACCTGCACATCGACCTGCTGCCGGAGACGCAGGGGATGGGTGTCGGCAGGCGGCTCATCGACGCGTTCTGCGGGCTCCTCGCAGCGCGCGGCGTCCCGGGTGTGCACCTCGGCGTCGGCGTCTCGAACACCGGTGCGCAGCAGTTCTACCAGCGGACGGGCTTCACCCGGGTCGAGGGCGGTCCCGGGGCCCACTGGTACGCGAAGACATTCTGACTCGAGCTGCATCCCGCCCGAGCCGGATGCCGGGTGGTGCGACGACGCCCTCGCGCTCCGTCGCGGTAGCCGGGCCAGGCCGACTCAGCGACGGCAGTTCGGCTAGAGCAGTTCGGCGCGCGCCCAGCGCAGGCGCTCGAGCGGGGTGAGGAGGTCGGGGTGGTCCTCGCGGAGATCGTCGAGCGAGACCGGCTGGCGAGGTCGCTCCACCGGGCCGTCGTAGGCGGCGACGACGGCCGCGATGCTGTCCGTGCTCCATCGGTTGCTGCGCATGCGGAGGAGCGGTCGGTTCTCGGTGTCGCAGACGAAGAACTGCGAGCTCGCATGCAGACCTCGACCACGGAATTCGAAGAGCAGACTGCGGCCGATCGCTTCCCGTGGAACGAACCGCTGCCGCCCGACGATGGGCTGCTCGACGAACCCGTCGTGCCGCACGACGATGCGTTGGCGACGGGAGAGGGCGGCGACGCCGAGCAGGACGACCATGCCGATGATGCCGAGCGTGATGACCCACGTGCGTTCGACACTCGGGGCCGGGCCGACGAGCCAGAGCGAAACGCCCCAGACGGGGAGGACGACGATGGCGGCGCTCAGGACGGCGCTCCAGAGCACGCGTGGATGCGGTCTGACCGTCACCGGTTCATCACCCCGTTGCACCACGCACTCACCCCCGCGGACCATCGTGGCCTGCTTTCAGTGGGCGGACAATCCGCCATCTGGGGGACAAGTAGGACGAATGCCCCACTCTTCGACGCGGTCCGCCCGGTTGCCCCGGAACACTTGACTTCTCGCTCCCGCGATGTGCAATATATTGCATGCCCGCTCCCGCTCAAGCCAACCCGCATCGCCGAGCGCTCCTCCGCGACGACGTCTACCAGTCGCTGCGCAATGCGATCGTCGACGGGACCTTCACTCCGGGCGAGAAGCTCGTCGACACCGAACTCGAACGCTGGCTCGGCGTGAGCCGCACGCCCATCCGCGAGGCCGTCCTGCGTCTCGCCCGGAGCGGGCTCGTCATCGCGAAACCCGGACGGTCGACCGTCGTCGCCCCACTCGACAGCCGGGCGACGTTGCAGGCACAGGCGGTCGCCGCCGCCATGCACGAACTCGCCGTCCGTGAGGCGGTACCGCACCTGAGTTCGGCCGACCTCGACCGCATGCGCGCGGCGAACCGTGACTTCGCAGCCGCCCTCCAGCGTGACGATGCCGAGGCCGCGCTCGCGGCCGACGACGCCTTCCACGCCGTGGCTGTGGACGTCGCCGGGAATCCGTTCATCCGTGATGCGCTCGAGGCGGTCACCCCGCTGCTGCGGCGGATCGAACGGTTGCGGTTCTCCTCGGTCGCGGCACGTGGGTCGATCGCGCAGCACGACGCCGTCATCGAGCGCTGTGCGGAGGGGGACGTCGACGCGGCGGCCGCCCTTGTCCGAGGCAACTGGACGACCCTCGCCGACCTCGTCCTCGCCCACCTCGACGAGGACTGAGCAGCGCCCACCACCCGACCCGTTCCCCGACATCCCGCCGCACCACCGAGACCCAGGAGCCACCACATGTCCCTCAGCGACTTCGCCCGCTACCCCCTCACCTTCGGACCGAGTCCCGTCCACGAACTCAACCGCCTCACCGCCCACCTCGGCGGCGCGACCATCTGGGCCAAGCGCGAGGACGTCAACAGCGGTCTCGCCTACGGCGGCAACAAGACCCGCAAGCTGGAGTACCTCATCCCCGATGCGATCGCGCAGGGTGCCGACACGCTCGTGTCGATCGGCGGCTACCAGTCCAACCACACGCGTCAGGTCGCGGCGGTCGCGGCGAAGCTCGGGATGCAGGCGGTGCTCGTGCAGGAGAACTGGGTGGACTGGCCCGACTCCGTGAACGACCGGGTCGGCAACATCATGCTGTCGCGGATCATGGGTGCCGAGGTCCGTCTCGATCCCGCGGGCTTCGGCATCGGCTTCAAGTCGAGCTGGGAGCGCGCCCTCGACGACGTGCGCGAACGCGGCGGCACCCCGTACGCGATCCCGGCCGGGGCGTCGGACCACCGGCTCGGTGGTCTCGGCTTCGCGAACTGGGCCGCCGAGGTCGAACAGCAGGAGCGTGAACTCGGGGTGTTCTTCGACACGATCGTCGTCTGCAGCGTCACCGGGTCCACGCACGCCGGTATGATCGCCGGGTTCGCCGGGCAGGACCGACCGCGCCGGGTGATCGGCATCGACGCGTCGGCGAAGATCCAGGAGACCCGCGACCAGGTCGCACGTATCGCCCGCAACACGGCGGAGCTCATCGGCCTCGAACGCGAGCTCCGCGATGACGAGATCACGGTGTTGGAAGGATGGGCCGGCGACCTCTACGGGATCCCGGTCGAGTCGACGATGGAGGCGATCCGCCTGACCGGTCGGCTCGAGGGCGTCATCATCGACCCGGTCTACGAGGGGAAGTCGATGGCGGGCCTCATCGACCTCGTGACGAGTGGTGACATCCCGGCGTCCAGCAACGTCCTCTATGCGCACCTCGGTGGGCAGCCGGCGATCAACGCCTACAGCGCCCTCTTCCGCGACTGAGCCGGTGCCGGGTGTCCCGCCCGAGCGAGGTGCCGGCGCGGTGCGCTGAGCCGAGGTGCCGGAAACCGGTGCCAGCGCGGTGCGCTGATGCGAACCCGGGGGAATCGGCGTGAGCGCGGGTCAGGCGAACGAGCGCGCCCCTCTGGAGACCCGCGCTCACGTCCATGACCCGCGCTCGCGTCAGCGCACCGCGCTGGCATCCGTCCGGAGACCCGCGCTCGCGCCAGCGCACCGCGCTGACGCACTACCAGGGTCGATGGTCGCGGTCCAGGGTCGGGCGGCGGCGCGTGGCGGTGCGAGACTTGGACCTCCACGACGCGAGGAGGTCGCATGCGCGCACCGATGGAACCCCGACACCAGACGCGGATCGCATGATCCGTCTGCAGTCGACCGCCTGGCCTTCCAGCGGCACCTCCCTCGACCTCGACGCTCTGCACGACGCGGCGACGGGATCGTTGGCGAGCATCGAGTCGCGTCTGGCGTTCACCTCCACAGCCGTGCGACTCGTCGGCCCGCTCGAACAGCACACCGCCGGGCGGGTCTTCGCGGGACTCGGCGCGATCGCGGCGGCCGACGTCACGCTCGCACGCGTCGTCGAACCGCACCTTGACGCACTGGCCATCCTGCATCAGGCCGACCTCGAACCGCCGACCGTCTCCACCTGGGGCGTCTTCGCGGCCGAAGCACCCGGGCTGCGTCTCGACGCGACCCTGGTCGACGACGCCTGGCAGCTGACCGGCACCAAGCCGTGGTGCTCCCTCGCCTCCCGCCTGAGCGACGCCCTCGTCACCGCCCACACCGCGCCGGGTGAGCGGCGGCTGTTCGCCGTCGCACTCACCGATCCCGGGGTCACGACCGACGACAGCGTGTGGCTCGCCCGCGGACTGCCGCTCGTCCCGAGTGGCCCGGTCGGCTTCGACGGGGTCCCAGCCTCCCCGGTCGGCGACGACGGGTGGTACCTGCGACGCCCCGGCTTCTCCTGGGGCGGGATCGGCGTCGCCGCCTGCTGGTGGGGCGGCGCGATCACGCTCGTCGACCGCCTGCTCGCCGCGGCACGCACACGACCCGACGCCGACCTCCTCCTGCGCACGCTCGGCGCCGCGGCCGTCGACCTCTCGATCGCCGAGCAGGCGATCGCCGACGCGGCCCAGGCCATCGAACACGGCCACGCCGACGACACGGCCGGCCCGCGCCTCGCCCAGCGCGTGCGGTCGACGGTCCGCGGTCGGGTCGACGCCATCCGCGCCGGGGTGCTCGGAGCACTCGGCCCCGTCCCGCTCACCTCCGAGCCCGCCTACCTCGCCCGGATGTCCGACCTCGAGCTCTACGTCCAGCAGGACCACGGCGACCGCGACCTCGCGCGCTACGGCCGCATGCTGGTGGAGGCCGACTGATGCCCGCGTTCGACCACCGCGACCCCGGCACGTCGGCAGCCGCCTGGGCGACCCGCTTGCACGAGCTCGACCTGCCCGTCTGGGACGGCTGGCGACATGCCACGGGCGTCGTCGTCCTCTCACCGCACCCCGACGACGAGTCGCTCGGAGCCGGCGGGATCATCGCGGCCGCCGCGGCCGCCGGGATCCCGGTCGAGATCCTCCTCGTGACCCTCGGCGAGGGATCGCACCCCGACTCGCCGACCACCACCCCCGAGGAACTCGCCCCACGCCGGGAGGCCGAGTTCATCGATGCCGTCGGTCGTCTCCACGCGACGGTCGGGTACGACGTCCTGCACATCCCGGACGGCGGCCTCGACGCCGAACGCGCGCGCATCGCGGAGCGACTGCGTGCAGCCGTCGCCACCGCGGGGTCGCGACCGCTCATCGTCGCCCCCTGGCGCGGCGACGGGCACCGCGACCACCGGATCGCCGGCGAACTCGCCACGGCCCTCGCGACCGAGCTCGACCTCGCGCTGGTGGAGTTCCCCATCTGGCTCTGGCACTGGGCCGACACCGACGACGCGACCCTGCCGTGGGCCGAGGCGCGGATCGTCCCGCTCGACGCCGCGGCGCACGGGGCGAAGATCGCCGCGATGGACGCCTACCCCTCGCAGACGGAGCCGCTCTCGGATGCGCCGGGCGATGAGGCGATCGTCGACCACCACCACCTGCAGCACTACGCACGGCGGTTCGAGGTGCTGTTCCCGAACGGGCGTGCGCTGGACCTCGACCCCGACAGCGAGCCGGATGCGGGTGCGGCGGCGCACTCCGACACCGACAACGCCACCGCGACGGACACCGTCGTGACTGCCGACACCACCTCGCGCTCGAAGGAGTCGTTCGAGGACCACTACCGCGACCACCCCGACGGCTGGGACTTCGGGTCCTGGTACGAGGAGCGCAAACGTCGGGTCCTGCTCGCCGCCCTGCCGCGCCAGCGCTACGGGTCGGTGCTCGAACTCGGCTGCGCAACGGGTGTCCTGACGGAGCGGCTCGCGGACCGCAGCGACGACGTGCTCGGTGTCGACATCGCCGAGGCGCCCCTCGAGATCGCCCGTCGACGGGTGCCCGCTGCCCGGTTCGAACGGGGGACGCTGCCGGACGACTGGCCGAGCGGTGCCTTCGACCTCGTGGTGATGTCTGAGGTCGGCTACTACCTGTCGGCGACCGACCTCGATCGGGTCATCGACCACCTGCTCGGCTCGCTCACGCCCGGCGGGAGCATCGTCGCGTGTCACTGGCGGCACTCCGACGACCATGCCACGACCTCGGCCGAGTTCGTCCATCGCCGGTTGCTCGAACGCTGGCCCGGCCGTCGGTCCATCCAGCATGTCGAGGACGACTTCCTGCTCGACGTCCTCGTGCCTGCCGATGAGGCGAGCGTCGCCGCGGTGGACGGTCTGACGGGCTGATGCTGCGACGGATCGATGCCGTCGTGCCCGCGCACGACGAGGAGGAGCTGATCGGGGCATGCCTCGACGCGCTGCTCGTCGCGCGAGCCGCCGTGCTGCGTCGTCGTCCCGAGCTGCAGGTGGGGATCGTCATGGTGCTCGACGACTGTCGCGACGACACGGCGCGGATCGTCCATGAGCGGTTGGCGGGCTTCGATCCCGAGGATGCGATCACCGTCGTCATCGACGAGCGCAGTGTCGGCGCGGCCCGGCGGGCCGGTGTCACCGCCGCTATGAGATCGGGTGCTGCCGGATCGGGTGCTGCAGAGGTCTCAGAACGTTGGATCGCCAACACCGACGCCGACTCGCGCGTTCCGGAGGACTGGTTCTCCGTGCACGCCCGTGCCTTCGACGACGGTGTCGACGTCCTCCTCGGGACCGTCCGGCCCGACTTCACGGACTTCTCTGAGCGCGACGTGGAGCGCTGGACGGAGACCCACCCGCCCGGACATCTGCCGGGCAACGTGCATGGGGCCAACCTGGGTGTCCGTGCCGATCGGCTCGACGAACTCGGCGGCTTCCGTGAGCTGGCCGAGCACGAGGACGTCGATCTCGTCGAACGCGCCCGCGCGGCGGGTCTGAGGGTCGTGCCGACGCCGGATGCACCCGTCGAGACCTCGGGTCGGCGACGCGGTCGCACCCCGGGTGGTTACGCCGCGTTCCTCGCCGAGACCTACCCGCGATCCTGACGATCCTGCGCGTCTGAACCCCCGGCCCGCGTCGGCCGGTCCTATCCGCGCGTCTGTGGATCGACGATGACCTCGGTGACCTCGCCGAGGTCGAGCACCGGGTACCGGGAGACGGCCCCGACCTTCTCCTCGCTCGCCAGGACGTAGACGTCGGTGCTGCGTTCGGCGAGGGCGCGTTTCGTCGCGGCGTCGTCGAGGTCGCCGGTGGTGAGGCCGTGTTCGGGATGGAAGCCCGTGACGCCGAGGAAGCAGGCATCGGCGCTCAGGTGACGGATGGCTTCAGCGGCGAGGGCGCCGCCCGCGACCATGGAGTGACGTCCGAGTTCGCCCCCGATCATGATGACGCGCGCCGGCGAGTGCTCCGCCACGGCGAGGGCGACCGCCGGGCTCGGGGTGATGACGGTGAGGGTGGGGTCGTCCGGGAGGAGTCGCGCGAGGGCGAGCGCGGTGGTGCCGGCGTCGATGATGACGGTGCTGCCTGGTCGGATCCGCTCGACGGCGATGCGGGCGACGCGCTCCTTGCTCGCCGTCCCGAGGGACAGTCGATCTTGGAACGAGCGGTCGGCTGCAGGGACCGGGAGTGCGCCGCCGTAGACGCGGACGCAGAGGCCGGCTTCGGCCAGCTCGCGGAGGTCTCGGCGGATCGAGTCCTCGGAGAGTCCGAGCGCAGCGGCGGCGTCCTTCGCGACGATCCGCCCGTCGCGGTCGAGGAGGTCGAGCAGGTGCGATCGGCGTTGGGCGCTCAACATGCGTGCTCCTTCATGATGTTGCACGATCGTGCACGGTTAACGCTACAGTGCTGGACATGACAACGCCACTCCTCATCCTCATCGCCGGCCCCTACCGTTCCGGGACCGGCGGTGATCCCGACGCCATCGCCCGCAACCTGGAACGACTCGAAGCCGCTGCAGCGCCCATCTACGCGCTCGGTCACGTTCCGATGATCGGGGAGTGGGTCGCGCTGCCGATCCTGCGTGGGATCGACACCGCGTCGGGCGACGGCGACGTCATGTACGAGACGGCGAGGCGGCTGCTCCAGCACTGCGACGCCGTGCTCCGGTTGCCGGGGGAGTCGTCCGGTGCCGACACCGACGTCGCCATCGCCCGTGAGCGCGGGATCCCCGTGTACACCGCCCTCTCGGAGATTCCGGCCATCGAGGGCTGAGGTCGCTTGCTCGCGGAGTCCCGGCGCTCGGCTAGGCTGACGCGCGTGCTCGACGACCTCAGGATCCGCCGCTACCGCGACACCGATGCACGAGCGACCAGGTCGATCTTCGAACGCGCGGTGCGGGTGACCGCAGCCGCCCACTACACGGCCGAGCAGCTCGCCGCATGGGTGCCGGACGAACCGGCAGGCGCCGTGCTGGACGACTGGGCCGACCGACGTGCCGCGGTGACGACGTGGGTGGCCGAGCTCGACGACGTGGTGGTCGGTTTCACCGATCTGGACGTCGAGATCGGCTACCTCGACATGCTGTTCGTCGATCCGGACGCGGGACGACACGGCGTCGGGTCCGCGCTCATCCGTCAGGTGCTCGACGAAGCCCGGGTGGTGGGGCTCCACGAGGTGACCGTGCAGGCGAGTCGGACGGCGCAGCCGGTGTTCGAGCGCCACGGCTTCGTCGTGGTCCGCGAGCAGCGGGTCGAGCGTCGCGGGGTACTCATCGAGAACGCGGTGATGCGGATACCCCTGGACGACCCCGCGGGGTGACGCTCCCGAGATGGCCCGCGCGCTCGGCGGGGTGTCGCCGGCGTGGTGCGCCGACCCGAGCGCGGTGGTGCGGGTGCCGGCGCGGTGCGCCGACGTGAGATCGCTGCAATCGGCGTGAGCGCGGGTCGTGGACGTCGGCGCGGCCCTCTGGAGACCCGCGCTCACGCGTGTGACCCGCGCTCACGTCAGCGCACCGCGCTGGCAGCCCGTCAGGCGTCGGCGAGTTGGGCCTCGGCACGCTCCGGGGAACCGGCTGCGAGGCCACGGTCGATGGCGCGTCGCGAGCCGAGCCAGAGCAGGACACCGACCAGGAAGACGATGACCTCCGTGACGGTGAGCGACCAGACGATGCCACCGAGTCCGAACCACAGGTTGCCGAGGAGGACGATCGGGACGAACAACACGCCCTGGGTGACGGCCATGACCGCCGCGGGGAGCGCTCGCCCGGTCGCTTGGAAGAGTGAGGTGATGAGTCCGGTGAACCCGTTGGCGATCATGGCGGTGAGCTGGGCGACGAGGATCGTGACGCCGAGACCGAGGACGGCGGGGTCGGCGATGAACGCGGAGACGATCGGCTCACGCAGGACGAGGACGACGCCGGCGAAGAGGACCGAGATCCCACCGACCGTGAGCGCCGAGGCGCGGAGAGCCGACCGGAGGCGCGCGCCGTCGCCCTTGCCGAACGCGTAGGCGAGCAGCGGGAGCACACCGAAGGTGACGCCCATGACCAGGAACTCGGGCACCTGGGCGATCCGGACCGCGACGCCCATGGCGGCCAGCGGGGCGTCTCCGTAGGCCGCGGCCAGCGTGTTCAACACGAGCGCGGTGACGATGAGGAACCCCGACTGCAGGAGCGTGCTGACCCCGACACCGAGGACCGGCTTGAGGATCGTCGGCGACAGCGTGAACCAGCGCGGTGCCAGGCTGACGTGCTCGCTGTTGCGCTGCAACCACGCCACGAAGTAGACGAGGACGCCGAGGTTCGCCAGGGCCATCGCGAGCGCCGCACCGGCGACGCCCCAGCCGAACCCGAGGATGAAGACGAGATCGAGGACGAGGTTCGCCACGGCCGACGCGATGAGGGCGATCATCACCTGACGGGCGGCACCCTCGGCCCGCACGAGCTGTTCCAGACAGAACGCGGTCGCCATGACGGGGACGAATGCGAGCATGACGCCGATGAACGCCGAGGTCGCCGGTGCGGTGACCGCGTCCGCCCCGAGCAGTGACACGAGGGGACCGAGGAACACGAGGCCGATCCCGCCCAGGACGGCGCCCGTCAGGAACGCGCCCCAGACGGAGAAGGAGGCGGCCCGTTTGATGTCTCCGGCCTGTGCCGGGTCGTGTTCGGAGGCGCCCAGGCGCCTGGAGATGAGTGCGCCGCCGCCGACGCCGAACAGGTCGCCGATCGCCATGATCAGTCCGAGGATCGGGGCTCCGAGGGTGATCGCGGCGAGGAGCGAGGTGTCGTGCAGCGAGCCGACGACACCCGCGTTGATGAGGTTGTAGACGGCGCTGACGACCAGGGCCGCCGCCATCGGGACGCACAGGTGGATGAGTGCCCGGATGATCGGGGCGGTCGCGAGGTACCAGCGGTTGCTGCCGACCGTGTCGGCTGCCGTCGATGGTGCGGTGTCGGCCGATGGTGCGGTGTCGGTCGAGGCTGTGGTCACGGTCGATGGCGCGGTGTCCGTCGACGGTGCGGTGCGGCTGGGGAGGGGTGTTCCGGTTGTGGGATCGATGTGGTGTTCGGGGTGCATGGCAGGCTCCGTTTCGGGCAGGTTCCGGGCGCGACGATGAGCGCCGGCGCGGCGAGGGTTCGTTGGTGGGGTGGTCGTCCGGCGCGGGCCGAGCGGACGGGCTCGGCAGGCGTCCGGGCGCGACGGACAGCGCCGTCGTGGCGTTCGCGGCCGCCATCGCGTGTGGCGGTCGGCGGATGACGCGGCGAGCGGTCTCGGCGCGTGGTCGGGGAGCTCGGGTTCCCGAGCGGTGATCAGCGGGTCGGCTGCGGCAGGTGTGCCGTGAGCTTCGTGAGCAGAGCGTGCAGGGTGTCGCGTTCGCTCTGGTCCAACGGGGTGAGGATGCTGTCGTCGGCATCGGCCATCGCGGTCTCGAACCCGGCGATCAGGTCGGTGCCGCGCTGCGTGGCGAAGACCCGCTTGGTGCGGGCGTTCCCCGCTTCGGCGCGTCGTTCCACGAGCGCTCGGCGTTCGAGTCCCTGCAGGAGGCTCGAGACGCTGGCGGCGCTCGTCCGGCTCACCTCGGCGATGTCGCGTTGGATGGAGCCTGGATGCTGGACGAGGTACCCGAGGACGAAGGCCTGCTCGTGCGTGAGTTCGCGAGCGCGGATCCAGTCTTCGCCGGCTTTGCGTTGTGCCCACGCGATCCAGCGGAGCAGTTGGAGTGTGCTGCTGAAATCGGGTGTCTCGTCATCCATGGTTAGAACACTAACGCTTCGAGTTCTAACTGTCAACCCTCGAATGATCGACTTGCTCGGCGCGGTGCGCTGGCGTGAGTTGGGCTGACTCGGCGTCAGCGCGGTGCTCTGACACGAAACCAACGAGTTCGGCGTGGGCGCGGGTCGTATCCCTGAGCGCGCCCCTCCGGAGACCCGCGCTCACGCGTGTGACCCGCGCTCACGCCAGCGCACCGCGCTGGCACCACGGAGAGACGTCGCTGGGGAGGCCCGGAAACGCAGAACGCCCCACACGAGGCGGGGCGTTCATGGTGCAGCTGGCGGAGAATGGGGGATTCGAACCCCCGAGGGCGTTAACCCAACACGCTTTCCAAGCGTGCGCCATAGGCCACTAGGCGAATTCTCCAAGGCAGTTTGTGAAAAACGGCCAGATAGCAGCATACCTGGTTCCCGGACCGCCGCGCGCCACCCGGCCCCGCCGCCGCGCTCCGAGCCCGGCTGAGCCCGGCCGACCACGAACGCGAGCGGTCGAACACACCGGCACGGAGCGCCACTCGCGTCAGCTCGCAGCAGGCGGCCGCCAGTCCACCCGTTGGTCACGCCGCAGCACGAGCGACCGGGGGAGGACTGCCGCGAGCACGCGTTCGAGCGGCTGACTCGCCGACCGCAGGGCCGCCTTCGCGTCAGCCAACGCCGCGTCGACCGAACCGGCGCTCGCCGCACCACCAGCCGAGGAACCGATCCGGGGATCGCCCCCGATGTCGCGTCGCGCTCCAGCGCTCGGCGCATAGCTCTCCCGCTCGACCGCGGCCACGAGCCGGTCGACGGCCGGCGACTCGATCCGGAACTGCCCGCGCAGCCTCGACGCGAACCCGCGTGGTGACTCCGCCGACGTCACCGGGAACCCGAGGTCGCGGGCGGTGTCGAGGAACTCCGCCCAGGCCCAGCCCGCCGAGCTCCCGTCGCCCAATGCACGCCGACGCCCGGCCGCACGCCGGAGACTCCGGGCGATCGACGGGGTGGCGAGCAGCACGAGCACGCCGAGCAGGATCGCGAGCGGGACGAGGGCGGCGGTGAACGCCCCGTCGGACCGGGTCGAGGTCGGCCCGCCGAGCGCGTCCGCGGTGGGGGTGGGCGTCGACGCCGCGGTCGGAGCCGGACGGCTGTCGGGACTCACCGATCCGCTGCCGGGCGTCGCGGTGCTCGCGTCGCTGAACTGCGTCACAACCCCGCGGCTGGCCGTCGGCTCGAACGGCACCCAGCCCACGCCCTCGAAGTACAGCTCCGGCCAGGCGTGCAACTGGTCCGAGGTGACGATGTAGGTGTCGCGGTTCGCCGGGGTGTTGTCGATCGTCGTGCCCGGCAGGTACCCGATGGCGATGCGCGCGGGGATGCCGAGGACGCGCGACATCACGGCCATCGCGGACGAGAAGTGGATGCAGTAGCCGGCCTTGCGCTCCAGGAACGTCGCGATGACCTCGGCGCCGCTGCCGTCGAAGCCCTCCTCGACGGGTGCCGACTCCGAGTACTCGAAGGTGCTGCGGAAGTAGCGCTGCAGGGCGATCGCGCGGTCGTAGTCGGTGGAGGCGGTCGCCGTCACGTCCGCAGCGGTGTCACGGATGATCTGCGGCAGGTCGTCGGGCAGCTCGAGATAGGGGGCGGCTGACGCCGGGTCGGCGACCGGCGGGACGTCGCGCATCTGCTGTGCGGTCGGCAGGATCGCGGTACTCGTCGCCGTGTAGGTCTGCCCGCGGGTGGATCCACGCTCCGCCATCGCCGTCAGCCCGGCGGCCTCGAACCGCCAGTCGCCGCGGAGCCCGTCGACCTTCTGCGTCGGATACGGCAAGGGCAGCCACGGGCTCGACAGCGAGTCCACCGTGACCGTCGTCTCGAAGGTCTCCACCGGGATCGTCTCGCTGAGTCCGGCCGGCGCGGGGAAGGCGTCGAGCGTGTTGCCGTCGTTGTAGCCCGAGTTGTCCGGTCCCCACACGGTGCCGGTGAACTCGTTGAGGTCGGTGACCTTGAGGTACGGCGGTTCGTCGGCGGTGGTCGTGTACTCGAGCGCGGTGGTGTTCGCGGGGCGCCGCAGACTCTGGCCGAGTGAGATGAGCGGGTTGATGCCGTTCACGAACGGACCGCTCCCGCGGGCGCCGGCGGTCACGTCCCGGACGGCGAGGTCCGGGAGCACGGCCGGTGTGAGGAGCGCGACGACCACCGCGACGGCACTGACGAGGACGGCCGGACCGAGGCCTCCGAAGCGACCGGCGCCGGTCATCGCCGACGGTCCGGCGCCGCGTCCGTCGCCGGTAGCCCGGGCCGAGGCGAGCGCTCGCAGCACCTCCCGGCGCCGGACGTCCTCGCGGAGCAGCCAGAGGAAGGAGAGGGCGACGAACGCGAACACCCACGGATCGAGCGGGAACGACACGGCGACGGTCGGCCCGGCGTAGACGGCGAAGACCAGGACGGCCGCGAGCACCGGTGCGTGGCGGCCGAGCACGAGCCACGCGACCGCCAGCGCGACGAGGCCGCCGCCCGCGGCCATGACGAAGACCACGCCGGCGTCGGTGTCGAGTGGGGCCGAGCCGTCGTGGAAGGTCTGGAACCCGGCGTCGCGCAACCGTTCGAAGGCGCCGAGCGTCGTCGGGGTCGGGACGATGCCGATGATCGCCGTCTCACTGGCGAAGAACAGCGTGATCGTCAGCAGCCATGCGATGCCGGCGCCGAGCCACACGAACACCGCGGGCAGTCTCGTGCGCCGGAGGAGGATCGCCGTGGCGAGGACGATCGCGATGACCAGGTTCGTGATGAACCACCAGTCGAGCGCGTCGAGCACCCGCCCGAATCCGAGGCCACCCGTCGCGAGGAGGAGGAAGGCGGCGAGGCCCAGACGCAGGTCGCCGACGTTCGCGGTGTCGCGCGGGTCGTCGCGGCGTCCGCCGGCGCCTCCCGACCACGACCCGCCGCTGGTTCCACCGCGGGACGGTCGCCGAGGGTTCGACGAGCCGACACCAGGACGGACCCCCGACGGCACGCCTCCGCGAGACGACACTCGGCCACGGGCGGCGGCCGCCGCGCGGCGTTCCTCAGCGACGGACATACGAACCTCCGGCACCCCGACCACCACGGCCGCCGCGGCCGGAAGACTGCGGCGCCAGCGTGGTGGTCGCCGGACCGCTCGTGCCGGACCACAGGGCCTGGAACGATGCGCCGCGCTCGCCGACGTGGCATCGCCACCCGGCCGACTCCAGGAGCTCGATGGACCGACGCCGCGCGCCGGCCGGGAGCAGTGCGACAGGGAGAGGCGAGAGGTGCGCGACCGCGGTCAGTTCACCGAGGTCGCCCTCCTCCACGTCGCCGAGGATCGCGATGACCGGCTGCGACCGGCGTGCGGCGATGACGGGTGAAAGGTCGAGGAACCGATCGGGTCGGACCGATGGACGCAGGAGGGCCAGGTCGAGCAGCGCGGCGTCGAGGTCGTCCTCCTCGAGATGCTGCCCGCCGCGGGCGAGCGCGTCGCCCATGTCGCCGACGGGGCTGGACCGCAGGCCACCGGCCGCGGATCTCGCACTGATCTCGCGCGACAGCTCCTCGGTGCCGGCTCCGAGGAGGTTGACGCGGTAGTCGGCGTCGACGAGGTGGGCGGTGATCGAGGCCGCGAGCGACACGGCCTGCTCGAACGCCGGCAGGTACGACGGATCGTCGTCGGGCCAGGCCCAGTGGGCCGCGGCGGTGTCGAGGAGGACCGTCGCCTCGGGGTCGTTCTGCTGCTCCTCCTGCCGCACCATCAGCTCACCGTGGTGCGCGCTCGCCCGCCAGTGCAGTCGGCGGATCGCGTCCCCCGGCAGATACGGGCGCGCGATGATGTCGTCCTCGCCGGCGCCGACGTGCAGCGACGACGGGCGCGTGGAACCGTCGCGGCTGGCCGTGAGCGCGGGGATCTCGGGCAGGACCACGACCTCCGGTAGGACGACGACCGCATGCGTCCCGCCGACGTCGCGGCGACGGACGACGAGTCCGAACGGGTCGCTCACGGTGAGTCCGAGCGGGCCGAGCTCGTGCTCTCCGCGACGCAGTGCCGTCACGGTGTACTCGGCCGTTCGCCGGCGCGATCCGATGCCCGCGACGCCGGTACTCGGCAGGGTGCCCTCGGCGCTGCCGGCGAGTCCGGGCGGCACGCGGTCCTTCCACTCCGTGTGGACGTGGGGGAGCGCGCTCGTCTCGGCGATCGAGACCTCGACGGAGATCCGCCCGCCGACCGCGACGAGGTCGGGCCGGGTGGTGCGGTCGACCCGGAGCGACGGCCGTTCGAGGTAGACCGCGCCGAAGCTGGCGGCGACGAGCGCGACGAGCAGTCCGGCGGCGGCGAGCAGCTCCGGCGAGCCGATCCCGCGCGCGAAGATGAGGCACACGCCGGCCGCGACGAGCACGCCGACCGCGCGTCTCGTCAACGGCACGCGACGCTTCATGGGCTCAGGACCTCCGCTGCCGGTTCACGGCGATCCGGCGGTCGCGGTGCGCGGCCATCGGTTCACGACCTCAGCTCGGTGCGACCGGAGTGCGGCACGGGTGTCCGCTCCAGCAGCTCGGCGAGCACTTCGGAGACGGCCTGGACGCCCGAGCGGTCGTGGGCGCTCACCGCACGGCGGGTGGGGATGAGCCGGTGGGCGAGGACCGGTGCCAGCAGCTGGTCGATGTCGTCGGGGAGGACGAACTCGCGGCCGTCGAGCGCTGCGAGGACCTTGGCCGCACGGACGAGTTGCAGGGTGGCACGCGGGCTCGCGCCGAGGCGGAGTTCGGGGTGCACACGGGTCGCCTGCACGAGCGAGACGCAGTACTGCTCGACGATCGGCGACACGAAGACGCCGCGGGCCCAGGCGATGAGGCGCTCGACGTCGCCCCGTGACGCGACCGGACCGATGGTGTCGAGCGGGTTGACCGTGTCACGCTGGCGGAGCATCGCGAGCTCCGCGGACGCGTCGGGGTATCCCATCGAGATGCGTGCCATGAAGCGGTCGCGCTGGGCCTCCGGCAGGGCGTAGGTGCCCTCCATCTCGAGCGGGTTCTGCGTGGCGACGACGGTGAACGGCGACGGCAGGGCGTGCGTCTCGCCGTCGACCGTGACCTGACGCTCCTCCATCGACTCGAGCAACGCCGACTGGGTCTTCGGCGAGGAGCGGTTGATCTCGTCGGCGATGACGATGTTCGCGAACACCGCGCCGGGCTTGAACTCGAACTCGCGGTCGACCTGGTTGAAGATCGAGACGCCCGTGACGTCGGACGGGAGCAGGTCGGGCGTGAACTGGATCCGGCGGACGGTGCTGCCGACGGACGCGGCGAGGGCCTTCGCGAGGACGGTCTTGCCGACGCCGGGGACGTCCTCGATGAGCAGGTGGCCCTCGGCGAGCATCACGATGAGCGCCATCCGCGCGGCGAACGGCTTGCCGTCGAGGACGCGCTCGACGTTGTCGAGGATGCGCTCGGCCAGCACCTGGAACTCCTCGGCGTTCAGGGCCGGCTTCAGTTCGGCGACGGTGTCCCGCGGGGCGCGGCTGGTATTGCTCTGCTCGGTCATGGTCGGCTCCTGCGGTCGTGGTCGAGCATGCGCTTGAACAGCAGCGCGACGATGGTGGCGAGGCCGATCGTGATGAGGGTCGGGGCGAGTGCTCCGAGGAACTGCATCCAGAGGTAGTTGTCGGTCGGGCCGCTGTCGCCGACGAACCCGCGGTACAGCAGGGTGAACGACTGCCACAGCCCTACGCCGCCGCCGAGGGTGAGGACGACACCGACGATCCAGAGGGCTCGCTCCCAGACGACGGCGCGGACCCGGTGGGCGTCGGCGGCGTCGAGGTACTCCTCGTATCGCTGCTGGTCGAGCTGGGTCTGCTGCGCGTCGGGACCTGTCACCCCAGGCGGATCGGCGACCGTCGTCGCGTCGCCGGTCCGGGCTTCGAACGGGTGGATGCGACGGTCGGCCTGCGAGGGCATGCCGCGGGACGGCTGGGCGCGCGGGCCGTCGTCGAACCGGTCGTCGGTCGGCGGGCGGACGGGGCGACCGTCGGTGGGCGGCTGGATGAGCTGCGGGGCGATCTCCTCGAGCGAGGCGAGGTGACTGCGCCGGCCGGTGTCACCGGTGTTCGGGCGGGTGCGCTCGTCGGTGTGTCCGCGCTGGAACGCGGGGTCGTAGCGTTGGTCCATCGTCGGCCTCCGTCGCGCTGCGTACATCGTCCGGGCCGGAACCCGTTGCCCGATCCTAAGACTGATAACGAACAGGTAACACCCCTGGACATGTCGCCCACAGGAACTGCATATGTGCGCCAGGTCGCGCACACACGGTGCCGGTGCGGGTCAGGGAACTCTTCGGAGCCGACGTGCCCAACGGTTGTGCGGCCCTTCGACAAGCTCAGGGAAAGGTGTTCGTTGCCCGTCCCGTTCTGGTCCCTGAGCTTGTCGAAGGGCGGGGTGTCTCGTGTGCACTTCGACAGGCTCAGTGGCCGGCGTTCGTCGCCCGTCCCGGTTCCGGTCCGTGGCACCCCCTCCGGTCCCTGAGCTTGTCGAAGGGTGGGGTGTTTTGCGGAGACGACGACAGGCCCGGGAACGGGGGTCCGTTCACCGAGCCTGTCGAGGTGCAAGGGCCTACAGCGCCGCGAGCGCCTCGCGGATCGGGGTCTCGCCGCCGATGACCTCGAACTGCGTGCGGGACGCCGCGCCCGACTCGATGAGCGCGAACAGCACAGCGGCGACGTCGGCGCGCGGGATCGAGCCGCGGCCCGTGGTCGTCGCGGCGGTGATCGTTCCGGTCGGGGCGTCGTCCGTCAGGCCACCGGGGCGCACGATCGTCCAGTCGAGGTCGCGCCCGCGGAGGTCGGCGTCGGCCTCGGACTTCGCCCGCAGGTAGACCTGGAACACCTCGTCCGAGTCGGGGTCGAAGTCGTCGGCACCCATCGACGAGACCATCACGTAGCGCGGGACCTTGGCGAGCTCGGCGGCCTCGGCGAGGAGGATGGCGCCGTCGCGGTCGAGTGTGAGCTTGCGGTCGGCGCCGCTGTTCGGGCCGGCTCCCGCCGCGAACACGACGACATCGGCTCCGGCGAGTTCGTCGGCCAGTTCTGCCGCGGAGGAGTGCTCGAGGTCGAGGACGATGGCTCGCGAGCCGATGCCCTGGAGCTCGCCGACCTGCTCGGGGTTGCGGATGATGCCGGCGGGGGAGTGTCCTGCTTCGGCGAGCAGTCGCTGCAGGTGCAGGGCGATCTGTCCGTGTCCTCCGGCGATGACGACGTCGGTCATGTGAGTCCTCTCGTTCGATGCGGTCCCGGTCAGTCCGCCGCCCGTTCGTGGGGACGGCGGTCGATCGGTGGTCTGGGGCCAGTGGTCCCAGATCCGCCAGTCAACGCCTCAACCGGGGCGTACGCAACCCGGTCGCGGCTCGGGTACACTAGGTGACGGCTCCCCGCGTGGCGCCATCCAGGCCAACTCCCCCAGGGCGGAAACGCAGCAAGGGTAACCGGGCTCTGGCGGGTGCGCGGGGAGTCTTTTCGTGCCCGCGGTGCGCCCGCTCCCGCTCTCCGCCCGCTCGCGCCGCAGCAGGACATCCGCCCGGCAGCAGGACACCCGGCCCTGCTTCCTCCTGCTCTCGCGCCGATCTCCTGTGCTCGATCCGGTCTCGTCTCGAGCGCGAACGTCGAAGTCCCGGAGCCCTGCACACGGCAGGACTCCGGGACTCTGGAGTGCGTCAGGTCAGCTGAGCTGGGCGCGACGCTTCCGAACGACGAGCAGAGCGGCTCCACCGAGCATCAGCAGGGCGCTGAGACCGAGGAACGCGGTGCCGTCGACACCGGTCGACGCGAGGGTGTTCCCGGCGTTCGCCGCCGGCGGCGTGGCGGCACCCGGTGCGGCAGCGGCCGGAGCCGCGGCGAGGGTGAAGGACACCGGCTCGGAAGGTGCCGAGATCTGGTCGACCTCGGTCGGGGCCGGGACGGTGCTCTGGATCGCGACGGTCGTGTAGGCGTTCGGCGCGAAGGCGAGCGTGACGCTCCACTGGCCGTTCTCGTCGACGAGGATCTCGTCGGCGGGGTCGGCCGGCTCGGCTGCTGCGCGGGCATTCGCGGAGACCTCGTCGAGCGCCGCGGTCGGCACGGTCAGGAGACCGATGTAGGCGCCGGGCTCGCCGGTTCCGGTGAACGTGACGACGTCGCCGACGACCGTCTCGCCCTCGGTCGGGCTGGTGATGCTCGGAGCGCCGAGGACGGTGTTGGTCGGGAGCGTGAAGTTCACGGTCTGCTCTCCGCGGCCTGCGCCACCGGTGACCTGGTTGACGTTCACGGTCTGGGCGACGGCTGCGTCGTCGGCGTAGGTGCCGGTGGTGGTCCACTGGCCGTTGGTCACGACGGCGGCGGTGGTGCCGGGGACGCGGTCGCCGTTGGTGTCGAGCACGTTGACGGTGGAGCCGTCGGTGCCTGTGCCGGTGAACGTGACCGTGCGGGAGTCCAGAGCCTGGCCCTCGGTCGGGCTGGTGACCGAGAAGGTCTGCGCGGGCACGGCGGCCGGGAGGGTGAAGTTCACGGTCGCTTCGCCGCGGCCTGCGCCGCCGGTGACCTGGTTGACGTTGACCGTCTGGGCGACGGCTGCGTCGTCGGCGTAGGTGCCGGTGGTGGTCCACTGGCCGTTGGTCACGACGGCGGCGGTGGTGCCGGGGACGCGGTCGCCGTTGGTGTCGAGCACGTTGACGGTGGAGCCGTCGGTGCCGGTGCCGGTGAACGTGACCGTGCGGGAGTCCAGAGCCTGGCCCTCGGTCGGGCTCGTCACTGCGAAGGCGGGGGCGACTGCCGGGAGGGAGAAGTCGACACCGACCTGCGGGATGCCGCTGCCGCCGAAGAGGCCGCCGACCTTGATGTTCTGGGCGACGGCTGCGTCGTCCGCGTAGGTCGGGAGCTGGACGCTGTAGTCGATGGGCTGGCCGAAGCTGCCGCCGACGTTGGTCCGGGCGAGCGGCGTGGTGCCGTCCGCCGCGTAGACGATGACGGTCGAGCCGCCGAACACGGAACCGGTGACGGTGACGGTGCGGGAGTCGACGGTGGAGTTCTGGGCAGGCGCGGTGACCGTGAGGCCGGCTTCGGCAGCGGAGGCCGGAGCGGCGGTGAGTACTGCGCCGCCGAGGGCGAGAGCGATGGCGGCGGGCACGGCGAGTGCCTTCCGCCAGGACAGGTGTCGTGACAAGAGGATTCCTTGGGTTCGAGGATCGGGCTGGGGCGTCCGGCAGGACAGCCGCATGCGACTGTGCAGAGCGTCCGTGTTCGTGGACGGGAGATACGACCGGATCAGGCGCCCGTCAGATGTCGGTCGCCCTGCGGGAGAAGCTAACAGTGTTTGGAGCGCTGTTGACCCCAGAGCGGAAATTGGATGATCGACAAAATTGCCTGATCAGCGCCACGCTACGCGGGTGTAGCGCGGTGATCGGGAGCCGCTTCCGCGGAAGGGCGCGGTTCTCGATGATGTAAGCGTTTGCACTCCTGCAGATCACGCGGCCGCAACATTGATGGCGGCGGCGATCCGGGGTTGCCCTGGGTCGGTTCTGCTGCTACCGCTCTTCGCGACCACGACATTGTGCGCTTACCCAGCCCCCGCAGACGTCGCCCCCGTAGGCTGGAAACCGTGGCGCGAAGCATCTACATCATCTCTGCCGAAGGACACTCCGGGAAGTCGACGGTGGCCCTCGGGGTCCTCGACACCCTGAGTCATCAGATCGAGCGGATCGGGGTGTTCCGCCCCATCGCACGGTCCACGACGAAACCCGACTACGTGCTCCAGCTGCTGCTCGAGCACGACGGCGTCGACCTCGCCTACGAGGACTGCATCGGCGTCAGCTACGACGACGTGCACACCGATCCTGAGGCGGCGCTCTCGCGCATCGTCCAGCGGTACAAGCACATCGAGGCGCAGTGCGACGCGGTCGTCATCCTCGGCTCCGACTACACCGACGTCGGCAGCCCGACGGAGCTCGGCTACAACGCCCGGATCGCCACCAACCTCGGCGCACCCGTCCTCCTCGTGCTCGGCGGCCGTGCCGGTCAGGGTGCGGGGGAGCAGCTCGGGCAGTCCGTCGCCCGCACACCCGACGACATGCGCAACATCGCCGAACTCGCCCTGGGTGAACTCGCCGACGCACACGCGCAGCTGCTCGCTGTCGTCGCGAACCGCGCCGATCCCGACAAGCTCCTCGAGATCACCGCTGCGATCAGCGACGCCATCCACCCGAACGGTTCCGCGAACGGTTCCGTCGTCGCCCCGGCCGGCCACGCCGCCGGCGCCGCGATGGTCCCCGTCTGGGCCATCCCCGAAGACACCTTCCTCATCGCCCCGACGATGGACAGCATCCTGGAGGCTGTCGACGGCACCCTGGTGAAGGGCAGTGAGGAGCTGCTCACCCGCGAGGCGCTCGGCGTCGTCGTGGCGGGCATGTCCATGGTGAACGTGCTCCCGCGCATCACCGAGGGATCCGTCATCGTCATCCCGGCAGACCGCACGGAGGTGCTGCTCGCCGCGCTCATGGCCAACGCCTCCGGCACGTTCCCGTCGATCGCGGGCATCGTGCTCAACGGTGGATTCCCGCTGCCCGAGGTGGTGGAGGAGCTCATCTCCGGTCTCGGCGAGATCCCGCCGATCGTCAGCACCGACCTCGGCACCTACGACACCGCGGTCCGCGTCATGAACACCCGTGGGCGCCTCGCCGCAGACTCGCAGCGCAAGTACGACACCGCGCTCGCGCTGTTCGAGCAGAACGTCGACGCACCGCTCCTGCTCGAGCTGCTCAACGTCGCGCGCGCCGACGTCGTCACGCCCCTCATGTTCGAATACGGGCTGCTGGAGCGTGCGCGGTCGAACCGCAAGCACATCGTGTTGCCGGAGGGCGACGACGACCGCATCCTCCGCGCGGCCGGCACCCTGCTCGCGCGTGAGGTCGCCGACCTCACCATCCTCGGTGAGGAGATCGAGGTGCGGTCGCGGGCCATCGAGCTCGGCATCGACCTCAGCAAGGCGACCATCGTCAGCCCCTTCGACGCGGTGCTGCGCCTCAAGTTCGCCGAGGAGTACGCCAGGTTGCGGGCCCACAAGGGCGTCACGATCGACATGGCGAGCGACGCCGTCACCGACGTGTCCTACTTCGGCACGATGATGGTGCACCTCGGGCTCGCCGACGGCATGGTCTCGGGCGCCGCGCACACGACGGCGCACACGATTCGGCCGTCGTTCGAGATCATCAAGACGAAGCCCGGCGTCTCCGTGGTGTCGAGCGTGTTCCTCATGGCGCTCGCCGACCGCGTGCTCGTCTACGGCGACTGCGCGGTGAATCCCGACCCGACCGACGCCCAGCTCGCCGACATCGCGATCTCCTCGGCCGAGACGGCGGAGCAGTTCGGGATCGAGCAGCGCATCGCGATGCTGTCGTACTCCACCGGTGACTCCGGTGCGGGTGCCGACGTCGAGAAGGTCCGCTCAGCGACCCGGCAGGTGCGCGAGCGTCGGCCCGACCTCCTCGTCGAGGGGCCGATCCAGTACGACGCGGCCGCCGACGCCGCGGTGGCCGCGACGAAGATGCCCGACTCGCAGGTCGCCGGCCGTGCGACGGTGTTCATCTTCCCCGACCTCAACACCGGCAACAACACGTACAAGGCGGTGCAGCGCTCCGCGGGTGCCGTCGCGATCGGCCCGGTGCTGCAGGGGCTCAACAAGCCGATCAACGATCTGTCGCGCGGCGCGCTCGTGCAGGACATCGTCAACACCGTCGCGATCACCGCCATCCAGGCGCAGGAACAGGAATAGGTCCAGACACACATGCCCACCGTCCTCGTGGTGAACTCCGGTTCCTCGTCGTTCAAGTACCAGCTCATCGATGTCGAGACGGAGCGGACGCTCGCCAGCGGACTCGTCGAACGCATCGGCGACGCTACGGGTGCCGCCGAGCACCGGTCCTACCTCCCGGACGCCGCCGGCGCGACGACCCCGCCCATCGAGGAGCGCTGGGTCATCGAGCGCGAGATCCCCGACCACACGGCCGGGTTCCGCGTCATGCTCGACGCGTTCGCCGAGCACGGGCCGTCACTCGACGAGCATGCGCCGATCGCGGTCGGCCACCGGGTGGTGCACGGCGGGAAGCGCTTCTTCGAGCCGACCGTGGTGACGGACCTCGTGAAGATCAACATCGAGGACATCTCCGAGCTGGCGCCGCTGCACAACCCGGCGAACCTGCAGGGGATCAACGCGGCGCAGGTCGCGTTCCCCGATGTCCCGCACGTGGCGGTGTTCGACACGGCGTTCCACCAGACCATCCCGGCTGCGGCGTACACCTACGCGATCGATGCGGAGCTCGCCGCGAAGCACCGCGTGCGTCGGTACGGCTTCCACGGGACCTCGCACAAGTTCGTGTCGGAGGCTGCGGCGGCGTTCCTCGACCGCCCGCTCGGTGAGCTGAAGCAGATCGTCTTCCACCTCGGCAACGGGGCGTCGGCGTGCGCGATCGACGGCGGCCGGTCGGTCGACACGTCGATGGGTATGACGCCCCTCGAAGGACTCGTCATGGGAACGCGTTCCGGTGACCTCGACCCCGCGGTGCTGTTCCACCTGCATCGCAAGGCGGGGCTCGGGTTCGACGAGCTCGACACGCTGCTCAACCGCCGCAGTGGTCTGCTGGGGCTGTCGGGTACCGGGGACATGCGCGACGTCACCGAGTCGGCGTCGAAGGGCGACGAAGCGGCGCAGCTCGCGCTCGACGTGACCGTCCACCGCTTGCGGCACTACCTCGGGGCGTACCTCGCGGTCCTCGGCGGTCTCGACGTGGTGGTGTTCACCGCCGGTGTCGGCGAGAACGCGCCGCTGATCCGCGCGGGTGCGGTGCAGGGGCTCAAGGGGCTCGGCATCATCCTCGACGAGGACCGCAACGCCGAGCGTGCGCGTGGCATCCGGGTGATCTCGACGGACGACTCCCCGGTGACCGTCCTCGTCGTCCCCACCAACGAGGAGCTCGAGATCGCCCGCCAGACGGTCGCCGCACTGGCGTAGCCGCGAGTCGCCGACCCTTCGGTCCCTGAGAACCTCTGCCGGCCCTTGAGCACCTCTGCCGGACCCTAAGCACCTCTGCCGGTCCCTCAGCGCCCTCTGCCGGTCCCTGAGCTTGTCGAAGGGCCCACGGGTGACTCCTGCGAACGGTTCGGTTCCGCGTGGCGCACTTCAACAGGCTCAGTGACCATCTCCGGTCCCTGAGCCTGTCGAAGGGTTGTCCGTGTTGCATTTCGACAGGCTCAATGACCGAGACCCCCCGTTCCTTGGGGTTGGTGGAGAGTTGTCCGCGGTGCACTTCGACAGGCTCAGTGACCGATATCGACCGCCGGTTCGTGAGCCTGTCGAAGGGCAGACGGGAGAGTTCTTGGTTTTAGCCCTGCGGGGGGAGGAAGGCGGAGCGGCAGCTCCATTGCTGCACTCCGCCCGGTCGCACGTGCCGGGACCGCTTGGCCCAGGCCATGCGCGCCAGCCATTTGCGCGTTCGGGTAACGAAAATGACCGGAAACAGTGATTCGGAGCGTCCGGCCGCATGGATTGGGTTGACGTCGAGATAATCGTCAGGTCGTGCTGAGCACGTCACGCAGCGCGCAGCCTCGGCTTTCCGCCGCGTCGCGGGATGCGATGCGGATCGATGTGTGCGGGCGGGATGAACCAGGGCACGTGGTCGCGCACGATGACCTCCCATCCGTCGTTGTGGATGCGATGGTGATGGAAACTGCACAACAGGATGCCGTTGGACAGGTCGGTCGGTCCGCCTCGTGACCACCAGACGAGGTGATGAGCCTCGGTATACGACGGTGGATGGGTACAGCCGGTCCAGGCGCAGCCGCCATCGCGCTCAGCGAGGGCGATCTTCTGGTTCTTGGTGAACAATCGTGTGCCGACTCCGAGGTCGAGCACCTGCGACGGCCCGCCGAGCACCATCGGGATGATCCGGCCATCGGCCGCCATGCACCGTGCGGTGCCGGCGGAGATCGGTTCGGAGACGCCATCAATGTAGGCCCTGCCGTCGGACCACTGGCCGTCGTCGGCCAGATCGGGTTCGTCCATGCGGATGATGAGGGAGACGGGCGCCAGTTCCATGACCGACGACTCGCAACCCGCGGCGTGACGGAAGACCCCGACGAGGGCTTCCACGCGGCGTTCGTCCATCGTGCGGGTGTCGGGCATCTCTGCCGGCGGGACGTAGGCGTCGTCGAGCGGATCCGCGGAGGGCAGCTCACCGCTGGTTGCTGCCGCCGCGGCCGTTTCATCGGAGGGATCGACGAACCGGACCTGCCGCAGCTGCTTGCCGACGACGGCGTCCATCGTCGCGCGGATCCATCCCGCCGCCTCGGGCGCGAGGAAGGCGCGGAGCTCGGTCATGCCGTCGGGGAGTTCGCGGAGGGTGCAGCGCTGTTGCCTCCGGAGGGCGATCTCCCGTGGCACGGGGCCGTCTTGGTCGAGGCTGGTGCGGACGAGCTTGGCGAGGCTGTTGACCTCGGCGAGCGGTGCACCGTCGCAGTGCTCGATGCCGGCGCTGACGGCACGGTGGACGCGTTCGTCGTCGACACTGGAGCCCACCAGTCGCAGCTCGCGCAGCAGGATGCCTGCGCCCTCGACACTGAGTGCGGACCGGACGAAGCGGGATGGGGCGGCCGTCTCGTCGTGGTCGACCGTGCACGTCGGGTTGTCGCCTTCGGACAGCGGCAGGCAGGGGGCATCGGCAGCGGGCCGGGGTTCGATGGCGGCGGCGATCTCGGGGCGGTCGCATTCGATGACGTCGCCGGTGAGGGCGCGCTTGGGGGTGATCGCCTGGGCGACCGAGGTGATCGTGGCGGCGCGTCCACGAGAGATGCGCCAACGCTCCGAGAGCATGACGGCCGGCGTCGCATACCCGTGGCTGCGGGCCAACGGCTCGTGGCCGACGATGCCGCCGCGGGAACGCTCAGACACCGAGCCCATGACGCGGGCGGCAAGGACCTCGACCACGTGCTGCACGGCGCCCAGCTGGTCGAGGACGCGGACCACGCCTGCGTCGTTCATGCCGGCGAGTTGCTCGATGGCGTCGTCGCCCGGTCGGATCGGGTCGAGCGCGCCCGACCAGGTGCGGAGGAACTCGGACACCGTCTCGCCCAGCGTGCCCAAGGGGTCGGCGGAGACCGGACCGAGGGGATCGCGTGGGCTGCTGGACATGGGACCATCCAAACATGAGCCACTGACATTCGAACGCCGAGCGATTCCTCCTCTGATCTGGGATATTTAGCCAACGTCTGTTGCGCGCGGATACCTCGCCGCGCTCTGTGAGTGGCGAGGGACTTCTCGTGTGGCCCGCGTACACTCGCCATATGCGCCCACTGTCCGACCGCGAGCGCGACCTCATAGTCGCCCTGATCGCCCGCGGAACGGAGCCGGGTGCCGACCGGGCCATCGCCGCCTCGGGTAGAGAACGCTGGGCAGGACAGCTCGCAGGCCTCATGGTGCACGGGACGTGCGGCTGCGGCACGTGTCCCTCGATCGACCTGACTCCCGACAGCGGCGATCGGCCGACCCCGACGCGTCAGACGGTCCTCGAGGCGAGTGCGTCGAACGCGTTCCTCCTCCTCTTCATCGAGGACGACCGGCCGACCTATCTGGAACTCGCCCCGTTCGGCGATGAACCGATCACCGAGTTCCCGCCGGTGGCGGACGTCGAGTTCTGAGGTCGCACCTCGACGGAGGTTGCCACCCTTCGACAAGCTCAGGGACCGGGAGGGGTACTCAGGGACCGGGAGGGCTGTTCGGGGACCGCACGGGGTGCCCGGGGATAGGGATGGGTGCTCAAGACCGGGTGGCGCGCTCAGGGACCGGGAGTGGTGCTCAGGGACCGGGAGTAGTGCTTAGGGCCCAAGAGAGCGCTCAGACCGAGCGGGCCCGCTCAGGAACCGGGAGCGGTGCTTCGGGGGCCACGGGGTGCGTAGAACCGAAGCGTTCGCATCCGTCGCGATCCGGTCCGGTCCCTGAGCCTGTCGAAGGGCACCAACGCCCGAATCAGTCGCGCGTTCCGAACAGTCCTTCGCCGTGCTTCGTCAGCACCTCGTACGCGTCGGCGTAGTTGTCCGGCAGCGGGGCGCCGGGTTCGTACTTCGCGAGGAGGATCCCGATCAGTCCGAGAGCCGGCGGCGTGAGCGGTCGCTTGCGGTCCTTGTCCTTGTCGGCACGGGCGTTCGCCTCGGGGTTCGGCGGCACGTAGGCGGGCGTCACCGTCGGCCACAGCACGGGTTGCCTCGGTGAGGTGAGGTTCACGGCGTTGAAGATGCTCGTGGCGGTGCGGTCGCGTTCGGTCAGTGGGTCGAGTCCGTGCAGCTCGGCGAGGGTCTTCATGAGTGAGCCGTGATGCATCTCCTCGTTGATGACGCTGCCGGCCTTGGTGTACGCGGAGATGACGATGGTCGGCACCCGCAGTCCGAGGCGGTCGAAGGTGAAGCCCATCTCGCCCGCCTCCGGCTTGCCAGACGGCGGGGTCGCTTCAGGTGGCGCGACGTGGTCGTAGATGCCGCCGTGTTCGTCGAAGGTGACGAGCATGACCGTGTTCATCGCGTTCGAGCCGGTGGTCGACGCACCGTGCTTGATCGCCGTGTAGACCTCGCCGAGGAGTTGCTCGCCGGCGCGCATGTCGGAGTAGGCGGAGTCGAGCTCCGGGTCGAGGTCGTCGCGGCTCGGGTTGTCGGGGCGGACGACCGGCGGGTGCATGTCGTTGTGATCGAACACCATGCGTGGTTCGACGAAGGCGTAGTCGGGCAGGTCACCGTTGGCTGCGTCCTCGTGGAACTGCTCCATGCTGCGGAAGTTGCTCTTCCAGTACTGCTCGATCGACGGTGCGCTCAGGAGACCGGTGAGGGAGACGACCTGTTGGGCGTCGTAGTAGACGCGCCAGGTCTTGCCGGCCTCCTCGAGCCGGTTGAACACGGTGGGAACGGCCGGTGCGCTCAGCCACTTGCCGATGCCGTCGCCCTCGATGTTGGTGACGTAGCCGTGGGAGGTGCTCGCGTGGAAGAAGGAGCGGTTGCAGAAGGTCTGTGAGGGGACCGCCGCATACCAGTGGTCGTAGACGCCGAAGTTCTTGGCGAGCGTGGACAGCACCGGCAGCATCTCGGGGGAGAAGCCGCCCATGACGGTGGAGTACTCCTCGGGCGTCGGCTTGCGTCCGCGGGCGAGCGTCGAATTGACGATGTAGTCCTTGACGAAGCCGTCGTTCTTGGGGGAGGAGGTGTCGGCGGGGAGGTTCCACGGCGGCTGGAGCGGGTTGCGGAGGTCGCCGTTGCTCTCGGGGTCGATGGTGCCGAAGAGCTGCGTGTTGACGTGCGGGTAGAACTCGCCGGGGTCCGGGTCGGGTTGCGCCATGATCTGGTCGGTGGGGCCCGTGTAGACGTGGGCGCGGACGGCTTCGCCGGACTCACCGGGGTTGCTGTAGTCGCCCTGGGCGAGGCCGTCGAAGGTCTGGCCGGCCGGTTCGCCTCCCGCGGGGTACAGCCAGCCGAGCATGTGGTCGAAGGACCGGTTCTCGAACATCACGACGACGACGTGGTCGAACCCCGGTTCGCTGCGCTTGGGGAGCGGCGTGAAGCCGTAGTCCTCCTGCGGGTTGGACGCGGTGGCGGCCGCGATGCCACCGGCAACGGCACCGCCAGCTGCGAGACCCGCGACGCCGAAGCCTGCGGCGCGGAAGAAGTCTCGGCGGGAGGTGGGGCCTTTGGGGCGGGGATCCTGTTCCCCGCCAGGCTCGCTAACGTTTGGCTGCGCGGGGCTATCACTTTTGGTCACTTATGCCTCCCGTGGCCCATTTCACCGATCCGCATAGAGCAGCGTCATCCCAGACACCGGAGCACTGACGACAAGTCAGCCCCCTGGCGTCCAAGGTAGTCGAGCTGAAGGGAGCACGCAGGGTGTTATCGCAGGCGAAGGACTAGGCAACCCCTGGGTCTGCAACCCGACTGATTCCCAATCTGACGGGGTGGGCCATTCAGACGAGTTCGAGGGTGTCGACAGATCCTCCCAAGCTCGCACAGTCGCGGTGGACCGAATCTGCCATGACTATGAAGCGGACGGTAGGGGCGTCGTGAGCGCAGTGTGGTCTCGGTTCCATGACAAAGGCGTCACCCATACGCTCGGTAGCATCTCGAGAGAAGCCAAAGCAACCGCCCCCACCGCGATCAAAGCTAGAAGAGTTTACGCCCACGGCCGAGAACGGAACCGACCGCTCATCGCTCCACCGGCGAATATCGAGGGGCCTCGCGGCGGACACCCCATCTTCGTATCTCGCGCAAACGGGCCGCACGGCTCGCTTTGGATCCTGAAGTGCGGCCCAGGCCAGGCAGGAGTCCGATGATGGTCACGGCGAGAAGGTCCAGTCGAGTCAGCAGGCTCTGAGCCCTGGGTAGGTGGTAGCTTGCTAGACGAATTGCGGCGTCCGCGCGAGCCCGCTCTACCAGGGTTGAGTGCGAGGCTTGCGAAGAAGCTCCTACATGTTCTACTTGCGCAGTGCGCAGCGCGTAAAGCTTGCCGCCCCCCTTCAAGACGCGTTGCGATAGATCCGCATCTTCCCCGTACAAGAAGAAGCGCTCATCGAACGCCCCGAGGCGCTGCAAGAGCTCCCTGTCCGCAAACATCGCACCCCCGCTCACCTTTTGCACAGAGACGAGGTCTAATGCGGCGGTCTCTAGATAGCGTCTGTAACTCGGGCGCTTGATCAGGCGCCCCGTGGACGACCACCAGTGCATGAGTCCATCCACCTGAACTGAACTACCGCTGACGAGCCAGCCGGCGATGAGATCACCACGATGCTGCTGGGCTACACCATGCAGAGCAGCCAGAGCACCTGCGCCGAGGGCGGCGTCTGGATTAAGGAACATTACAAAATCACCGTTCGCCTCAGTGAGAGCCAAGTTTGATGCGGCTCCGAAACCCAAGTTCACTGGGCTTGCAATCCACACGTTGGTGCGGCTCTCGAACCTCGCGCGAAGCGAAGCCTCGGCTGAGTTATCGACCACCACGATCTCGACCTTGAGACCGGACCCGTCTCGAGCTTGATCAATCGATGATATGCAACGTTCCACTAGATCGGGGTCGGTATGAAAAAGCACTATACATACCGTGACATCAGTTCCCAATTCTAACCACCTTTGCGTCAGTTTGAAGCATACTCGGGCGAGCGTCACCGAGGGCTCGTGAGCGAACCCGGTATGTCATGGCGAAGAAAACGCCCAAAAGCAAGAGAACGGGACGAGTATAGATAGCATCGTAAACGAACCCGGAGAGCAGAACGGAGGCAATACCGATTCCGCCAGCTATCGCGACGACGTCTGCGCGGCGACTAAGTAGGCAACCTATTGCTATGATGGCGACAGTCAGCAACGTAGCACCGCCTATTAGCCCCATATCCCACAATACAGTAACGTACATATTGTCCACCGTGGTTAAGCCAAGAATACCGAGCGATGAACCCAGGTCGTTTTGCAGACTCCGAGGGCCGCTGCCTGCAATGATGCAGACGAGATCACAGCCGGTCGCCCATCGCTCGAGGATCTCGTTGGAAAAGAGGCGTCCCTGGACGGAGTCTGAACCGGCAAGCTCTGCGAACGCAAAAAGTCGACTATTGCCGAGCGAAGTCGAAATCGATGGCCAGGCCGCCAGAATCCCGCCCGCAGACAGGATACCAGCGAACATAGCCAGCGGGCTCAGCCTGACAGAACGTCGCACAACTGACCGAAGAACAATCATGGCGACCATCACGATGGTTAGCAAAAACGCTGATCTCGTTCCGGTCATTAGTAACGAGCCGGAGACGCAGGCGGCCGAGACTATCCGTCCCTGGAGCCGCGCCCGACCTGAAACGTTATGCTCAGCCAAGAGCCAGCAGACGGCGCCCAGGCTGACCGCAATCATTGCAGCGGGCACCGGCTGCCCCACAATGCCCCGAGCGCGGAAACCTGCGAGATCGACGAGCGAACGAAGCGGCGTGCCGAAGAACTCAGAGACTATCGTGCCTCGCGCAATGTAATCAATCGCTAGAGTGGCCGTCACCGCAACGAGCAGAACGAGGAGAATGCGATAGAGAGTATCGCGGGTCGATGCGAAGGTCAGGCCAGCCCCCATCAGGAATGGCGCGAAGAAGAACCCAACTGAAGCGACGTCTCCGGCAACCAGGGTGCCGATTGCAATGAGAACGGTTAACGGTATTAGATGCCGAAATAGCGGGGTGGCTCCGGCACGGGCAAGAACTATTGTTGCAAAGAGCGCTCCAAAAGTAGTGGTCGCCAGCGAGAGGACACCCCACGCACTCGAGAGTGTGACGTAGTTGACCGGAATCGCCCAGGCCAGAACCGCCAATACCACTGCCGCACCGTCAACAAGAGACCTACGGCCCGTCAGCTTCAAGTGTGTTCCCCTCGAAGTGCGAGCAACCTGAGACCGTCCTCGGCGATCAGATCGCTCAAGATCTCAACGTTTGCCTTAATCTTCTCGTCGTCCCAATTCCACCACTGCATATCCTGAAGCGCCCTCGATACGTCAGCGTCAAATCGAGGCCGAATGTTGCGCGCTGGAACACCTCCCGCGATTGTAAACGGTGCTATGTCTCCAGTGACGACGCTTCCGGCCAACACAATGGCGCCATCGCCAATCGTGACTCCAGAAACCACTGTTACCCCGAAGCCGATCCAAACGTCGTTGCCGATTCTCACGTCCCCCTTCGAGGATGGAAATCCGTCAGCTCCTGCACCAGGAAGGCCTAGCTTCTCGCGCAGCGGGAACGTCGTCATTCGGTCTATTGGGTGGTTACCGCCTAAGAGGATGGTTACGCTGGGACCCAGTGAAGTAAAGTTGCCGACTACGAGCCTGGTTGAATCATTAGCAAATGTTTTCAGCACTGGAATGGCGTATGAATGACGCCCAATCGCCACTCGCCCTTGGGACTGCAACTCACGAAACTTCGCGAGGCGAGCCCTTCTCGGACTGAGGAACGAACCGATCTTCGTGAACATTAGGCCAAACTCCAGTCATAAATCTTGGTGCTCGAATGATGAATCCGATAGAGGTAACGGTCATCGCAATTGCCCAACCCCCAATGAGGAGCAGCGGCTCGCCAGTTCCAATTGCAGCGCCATACGCGACGAGGCATGCGACGGCTAGCGGAGCCAAGTATCGGAGTTCGAACTCCGGGTGTCCGGCGCCGGTCAACAGCAGTGTGGCGGAGATCGTGACAACGTTCGCTCCTTGCGCGATGCTGACCACGGCGATGATGCCGATCACGAGCAGATCTGGCTCGCGGCCCTGAAGCATGATCCAGGCGATCGTCCCGGTCACGCTACCCGCCGCGATGTACAAGAGCCCGACCATGCGCTGGGAACTAGCCAGCATTCTCAGAGCCTCGGAGAGGCGAGCGGTGCGGGCTCCCTCCGAAATGAGACCGGCGGCCAGCGCAATCAGCGCAATCTTCGGAATCGTCGCGAGTCTCGTTGAGATGTCGTAGGTGGCGAGTAGAGATGGGTCCGCAACGAGGCCGAGAGCCCACCGGTCGAGCTGTGTGGCAATAATGCCAAGCGCGGTGGCGAGACCTTTGACGGTGACGAAGCGCTTTAGTAGTGAGCTTAGGTCGATACCATCTTCTGAGGAAAAACTGTCGCCTCTGCGCTCGCACAGAATTCCAATGAGGAACTGTGCGAGACCGCCCGCGACTACGCCAATGCCCAAGGACCAGTACCCTGTGCCTATTGCTAGGCTCGCCACTGTGGCCGTTGCCTGAGTCAGGGCCCCCGCGAGAAGGATCGCAGTGCGCTTGCCGAAGTTTTCACGGCCAAGTGAAATTGCCGCAAACACGACGCCGACGCTACGCATTGTTGTACCTGCGGAAACAGCGACGATCAGCCACATCACTCGGTCGGTTGGGGCGCTGGTGATGTCCGAGAGATGGGAGTACAGCGGCCAAAGCAGCACCGCGCAAGCCCCAAGAATGACCGGCGGAGCAGCCGTGATTGCCGCAAGCTTGGCGACGAACTTTCTGCTCAAACGTCGTTCGGCGGCCAACTTTGTGGCAAGACTGGTCGTTCCGAAGTCAAAGATTATGAATATAGTAGACAAGGTCGAGACGAGCGCCCAGACAGCGTAGTCCGAAGTTGAAAGAAATAGAGCACCAGTCAGAGGCACAACCGCCACAACGCCGCTACTCACGAGTGCCGGAGCGCCTCCACGCAGCAGCTTCAGATAGTCCGTAGATCTCTTTTGTTTCATCTCAGGACATCCTTAAATGGCGGCGCTTCGTCAACTGGCCCTTTATCGACCAGATGGGACGCCAGGTCTAGGTCAGTGACATTGTAGGCTGCTACCAGCCGAAGGCGAGCATCGGATTCGGTGTAGCGCAGTGCGGCAGAACGCGTCGCGGACTTGATGCCTTCACGGTAGCTTGGCTCGTCGAGGAACCGTACGACGGACTCGGCGAGATCGCCTACCTCTATACCGCCGAGGGGGTAACCGAGAGAGTCGAGGGCAGGTAAGTTTCTGCAAATGACCGGTACGCCACTCGATGCTGCCTCCGCTATTGACATCGGAGCAGACTCCCACGCCGCTGTGTGTAGGTACAACGTGGCGCTTTCCAACTGTTTGGCAACGTCCTCCTTGCTCAGCCAGCCCGTAACGTCGACACCGGCGTCTCGAAGGTACTTGCGATCGTCGGTGTCGCCGTCGCCGATCCAAACGAACTGGGAGCGATCGCCGACTCGGGTGGCGATATCTGCGAAGAGGCGCGGCAGCTTTTGGTGGCCGATTCTGCCGACCATCACCACTCTGTCTGTCTGCGTTGTAGCGGTGTTCCCTGGCGCTACGACAACGTTCGGGACGAAATGGACTTCCGCCGGACCTCCGAGAGCTGTGCACAGCGAGCCTTCGTGCGGGCTCACAGCCACAAATGCGTCGGTCTGGCGAGAGAGAAGACGCTCCGCCCAGACATAGGCAGCGCGCTGCGCACGGCTGATATCCGTTCGTTCGAAAGCGAAGCAATGTGGTGAGTAAACCACGTGCGCGCCCTTTGGCACGAGAAGTCGTCCCAGGCCGGCGAGGCTGGAGTGGAAGTGGACAACATCGGGTCGAATGACGGAGATGTTTCTGCGCACCCAGAGTAGGAATGGAACGAGTGGTCCGTCGAATCGTCTGACGTCTACTCCTGCGGGCATCACATATGAAGACTCGCCGCTACGTGGACGTACAAGCGCAACGGTATCTGCCTCAGGTATCAGGCTCATCAAGCGTGCCATGGCGCTTTGGACGCCGCCGCCCATAGCTTCGGTGACGTGCACGACCTTCGGACGAGGCGATTTCACGAGGGGTTCAATTTCGACTTGTCGCGAGATTCAGCGGTCGAGCCTTTGGGGCGTCGAGCAGTGTCCCGAAGCTTCTGAACGACGCTGGCGTGTTGCGCAAGGATCTCCGGCATCTTGAGGCGTACGGCATTCCAGTACCGTTGAGGATCGTCCATGATCTTCAACTCCAGACTGCGGATGGTTTCGAGCTGGGCGTCACGTGCAGGAAGCACGTACTCGGGAAGTCCTAAGTCATCGAAGGCTCCCCACCCCTTTCGCTCGTAGCTGAGATGGATGGCTGGGAAGCCTTGAAGCAGAGCCGAGAGGGCGCCATGCATACGAGTGCTGATAATGATCCGTGGTTGCCGTTCTTCGAAGATATGGGAGAGCGTCGGTACGGTGTCCTTGGCGAAGCGTTCCGTCAGCGGGCGGTCATTATTGGCGCCAACCTCGGATTGCACTGCCCAATCGTAGCTGCCTGTTGATGCCATCTCGGCGAGTAGATCGTAGTAGTGCCGCGGGTTCTTCAAGTTTCGGGCCACGACGACCGGGGGCCCAGAAGGAATTGACTGTGTAGATCTCGAGATGGTTCTCGCGATTTCGAGCACCGCGAGATCCGGTATGCGCTCGACCGTCGAAACGGTGGCAAGATCCCGCGCCGACCTGTCGTCTCGTACCATCACGGACGAGATTCGCCGCAGTCGGCTTCGGATGGCAGTTAGGTACAGCCCGTGGAACGGCCCAATACTTTGCGGCAGGTAGACGGCAAACTCGCCGACAGTTGCCGCGAGCCTGAGCTGACCGTAGTGAGCACCGAGCGACTTCAATGACTCCAGGAAGTGACCTCCGCGAAGATATCCCCCACCAACTGCTACGACGAGGTCGGCTTTCGCCACAGCTGCGCGGATTGATCGGGATGGCCCGAGGAAAACGGTTGAGACCATCGAGAGGTTTCTCGAAAGGCCGGCCTTTCCGGCGATCGGGCCACCCCATTGAGTCACATCAGCACGTGCGAACGCCGAGGCGTCTGCAGCAATCACCACAATTTCCGTGGTTCCAAGGGCATCCGCTATCAGCTGCTCCGCCAATTGAACGAGGAGGCCGTCGCCGGCGTTTTTCGGGCTGTACGCGTGAAGCAAAACAACCTTAGGCGGGTTAGCGGTTGAGTTGGTCAATGATCTCGCTCTTTCCTCTCAATTGGGATGCAGCTATAACTCCTCGATCGAATGCGTCCCGTCGCAGCGCTTCAGATGCGCTGAGGTGCCGAACGACTTGGGCGAACGTGTCCGGTGAGCTGAAAGTCCACAGTGGTCCCTCCTGCTGCAGATCTTGAAAGACGTCTATCTCGCTTGCGATGACGCCGCGACCGCGTGCCCAGGACTCCCACACAAATAGCGGGTTCAGTTCCCACCGGCTGGGAAGGAATGAAGCGTCTGCCCAGTCAAGGTGTGACTGAACGGATCTCACGTGGTCGCGATATTCTACGACGTGGTGCCCGTGTGATTTGTCGGCGAGCGATTCGACGAAGGAACGATCCTCCCCGTCGCCGATTATACGGAGGTGGACAGGAGTCTGAGTGGCAGCGAGCAGCCCAGCAATTCGATCGAGCCCCTTCTGAGCTGAGAGCCGCCCTGCAAAAAGTAGTCGCACATGGTCCGTACATGATTGCCGGTGCGGAGCCATCTGTGTGCTGTCGATAGATATCCGGTTGCGCTCCAGAACTGGGTTCGACGCAAACTTCCGATTGCGTAGCTCCGCGACGGCTCTGCGTGAAGGAGCCGTCACAAGCTGGGCGCTAGTCGCAGTACGCCTGACCAGGATGTCTTCAACTTTACCTTGAAGACCCGTGCCGTCCTGGCTTGGCAATTGGTGGAAGGTCGCGACCAAGTTGGCATCTGATAGCTCCAGACGGGGGAGTGTTCCGAGTACCAGATGACTCGCTCGCATTAGTGAGTAGACCGAGGACGAGGACTTGATAAGCGGACGGATGGCCTTTCTCGCGTGGAGAATGCCCCTTGGGCTACGAGGTAGATCGAGAAGATGAACCTGTGCAGCGAGCGAATACAACTCATCGAAGTGACGATTGCCTTTGAAGAGGACTACTGCGTCGATTCGATCTCGCGGCATCATCCGTAGCAGTCCGAACAGCGCCCCTTGTGCGCCGCCGCCTTGCAGCCAGGGGATGACTACCAATATTCGCGCTCTTGCCGGCCCAGTGTCGGGTTGTGGCTTGTCTGGCTGCGCCATCAGTGGGCTTCCTTGCCTGGAGCCACAACGGCCCGGATCGTCCGCCAGAGGATGACGACGTCGCCCATGAGCGACCAGTTCTCGACGTAGTACAGGTCCAGTCGGATCGCGTCCTCCCAGCTGAGCGCCGAGCGGCCGCTGACCTGCCAGAGGCCCGTCATGCCGGGCTGCACGATGAGGCGGCGCTTCGCCGCGGAGTCGTAGAGCGCGACCTCGCCCTCGCGCTGCGGACGCGGGCCGACGAGGCTCATGTCGCCGCGGAAGACGTTGATGAGCTGAGGGAACTCGTCGAGCGAGAACTTCCGCAGGGTGGCGCCGACGCGGGTCAGGCGTGGATCGTTCTGCACCTTGAACAGCGGGCGATCGCTCGTACCCTGTTGGGCGAGCAACGCCGCGAGCTCGGCGTCGGCGTTCACCCGCATGGATCGGAACTTGAGCATGTTGAAGGGCTCGCCGTTCAGGCCGACCCGCTCCTGGCGGTAGAGCACCGGTCCAGGGCTGGTGAGCTTCACCAGGAGGGCGACGACGAGGAGGATCGGCGACGCGACGAGCAGGATCGCGCCGGAGCCGAGGATGTCGAAGAGCCGCTTCGAGAACCGCTTCCGGCCCTCATAGCGCGGCGTCTCCACGTGGATGAGCGGCAGACCGGCCACCGGCCGCGTGTGGATGCGCGGGCCACCGATGTCGGTGAGGCTCGGCGCGACGATGAGGTGCTGACGACCGGGCTCGAGGCTCCAACTGAGCTGCCGGACCCGTATCGGCGTGAGTTCGTCGGAACTCGTGATGATCACCGTGTCCGCACCCGTCGCCTCGAGTGCCTGCAGCACGGTGTCGACGGTGCCGGAGACCGGGATCGTGGTCGATCCGAGGGTGCCGCCGACCTTGCCCGTCGGAACGCAAGCGCCGACGACGCGGTACCCGGAATCCGTCGATCGACCCAGCTCGGCGGCGATGTGTTCCGCGGAATCGGCGGACCCGACGAGCAGGACGAGCGAGGAGTACTTGCCACGGGATCGCTGGACCGACAGCCACTGCCGCCACATCCAGCGCGACAGCAGCAGCACGAGGATGCCGAGCGGGAACGCGAGGAGGAAGTACCCGCGGGCGAGGTCGAGCTTGAAGAGGAACGCCACGATGGCCACGAGACCGAAGAGCCGGACGCTCGCGTCGGCGATGAGCTTGTACTCCGCGTTGCCGTTGCCGACGATTCGAGCCTCTCGGGTACCGAACACGCGGAGGGTCAGCATCCACGCACCGATCAGGACGAGCGAGATGATCGTGTAGTTCACCGCGACGGACATGCGATTGGAGAATCCCACGTTCGTCGTCTGTTGATCGAAGTCGAACCAGACCAGTTGCGTCCCGAAGACCACCCAGATCAGGACGAGAGCATCCGTCAACGCGAGACGATTCGCGTACACGCGTCGCCAGTCGCGCACGACGACACCAGGCGGGGCGGGGGCAGTGCTCGCGGGCGTCGTTGGCAGCGGCACGGAAGGCTGCGACAACATGCGGTCTCCGTGGTGGAACACGTAATTACTACTGATGACGAGAAGTGAGGGAGGCGTTTCGATACGGGACTGTATCGGTCTTGTTGACACTAGCGGTGGAGATGCCCCACATCTGTCCCCTTTTTGGCGGATGTGCCCCATTTGGGACGCAATTGCAACAACTGTAGGGAAAACCCTACGGTGCAGCACCAGACGCGGGTGGGGCGTTTCAGGAGATGACAGCCCCCCAAGAGGCGCCGCCATCGGGCGAGCTGAAGAGCAGGTCGCCCACCCACAGCCAACTGACCCCTTCGGCTGAGGTGAGCGCGGCCGGTGCGGTGAGATCCACCCCTTCGACGCACCCGACACCCTCCGGCGCGGACGTGGCGGTCAAGGTCGCGCCGGACACGCGCAGCACGCCGAGGCCGGTACAGCCAGTGACTCCACGAGCGGCGAATAGGATCTGTTCCGGCCGGAGTTCCAAGGCATGGATGCCGGCGAACGGAATCGCCGTCCATGAGTCGTTCGACGCATCCCACTCGGCGAGGGCGGCCGAGCAAGCCGTCACCGTGCGAGTCGCGTCTGCCGCGAGCGCCTCGATGATCGGGCAAGGCGCCACCACCGGCTGCCCTGCCATGACGACCGTGGTCGAGCCGTCGGGCGCGACCGGTGTCTGGTAGGCGATGGTCGAGAGCAGCTCGGGTGTGGACATCCAGGTGTCACCGGCGTCAGTCGATGAGTACCCGCCGACCGCACAGCCTGCGCCGGCTGAACCGACGAGCTGAACTTCGTCCTCGCTCGTCGCCGTGAGGGCGTAGACGACACGAAGGTCGAACGCCTGGGCTGTCGGGAGCACCGCCCACGTGACACCAGCGTCCTCGCTGCGCTCGACGACGGCGGGAGCTTCGCAGGACCCCTGCGTCGCGCGCCAGATGACGGTGGCACTCCCCGCAGCGATGAACCGGTCGCTCGGCTCGGCGGCAGCAGGCTCCTCGGTCGGTTCCGGTGAGGCGGAGGCAGACGGCGCACCGCCGAACGTGGGAATCGGTCGCTGTGTCGCGTCGTCCGCGCTGCGGCCGTTGGCCGTGAGCGCGAGCCCGACGAGGATGACGTCGGCGACGAGGAAGAGTGCCAATCCGATGAGCGCCAATGTCCGGCGTCGGGAGCCGAGGCGATCCCGGAAGGTCTCCTTGCGATCGCCCGCGCGATACGTCGACCTGCTCTGCTTCGGTGTCACGCTCGGTCGCCCGCCTGAGCGAGTCGATCCGCGATGACGGAGACGTGATCATGGATCTGGTCGCCCACCCGAGCGTAGGTGGTCGCGCTCCGGCGGTAGGGATCTTCGATGTCGTCGTCCTCCGGGTCCTCTGGCGGCGGAACGGAGCCACGCTGCGCGGCGACTTCATCGACGAGCGCCCACGGGTCGGAGACGGCGGGGGCCTCCGCGACGAGCCTCGCGAACTGCGGCACGGTGAACGTGACGCGGGAGGCTCGGGGGAGAAGCCGTGCCACGACGCTGCGGTGTTCGCGGGTCGCCGTCAGGATCAAGTCGGCATCGGCTACGAGGTCGCGGTCGAGCGGTGTGGGGACGTGGCCTTCCGGTGAGCCACCGAAGCGGCGGGACTGTTCGACGACCTCCTGAGGCATCTCGAGGCCCTGGCCGACGCCCGTGCCCGCGCTGGACACGGCGATCGGCCGGCCACCCGCGGTGACGCCGGCTGCGGCGAGCCGCGCGGTGAGGATCTGCGCACCGAGCGCCGAGCGGCAGATGTTCCCCGTGCAGACGAAGAGGACCGAGAACGGCCGGTCGTGGGTTCGGGAGGAACCGGTCACTTCTTCACGTCCTCGGCGTAGCCGTAGCCGGCGCCGTAGCCGTATCGGGCGTACCCGTAGGCGTCGGGCCCCTTGGTCGGCACCATCGTCATGACGAGTCCCGCAATGGAGGCGTTGACATGAGCAAGCGACTCGATGGCGCCCTTGAGCTGGTTTTTGTGTGTGCGACCCGCTGCCACGACGACCAGCGCTCCGCCGGTGTGACGGGCGAGGAGCGCACCGTCGGTGACGGGCAGGAGCGGCGGTGCGTCGATGAGGACGTAGTCGAACTGCTGCTCCAGGCCGCGGATCAGCTTCTGCATCGTCACGGAGCCGAGGAGCTCGCTGGGGTTTGGTGGAACGGCGCCGGCAGGCAGGATCTGCAAGAGCCCGCGCCCCCAGGGCTGCATCGTGTCGTCGAGGGTCGCACGCCTGATCAGGACATCGCTGAGCCCGACCGCGCCCTCGATGTCGAAGTAGTTCGCGAGTTTGGGGCGGCGGAGATCGGCGTCGATCAGCACGACCCTGTGGCCGGCGTCGGCGAGGGCGATTGCCAGGTTCGCCGCCGTCGTGCTCTTCCCCTCGCTCTGGATCGACGAGGTGATGACATAGCTGCGTGGCTGATCGGTGACGTCGAGGAACTGCAGGTTCGTCCGCAGGCTGCGGAACGACTCGGCGCGGGGGCTCTTGGGATCGGCCTGCACGATGAGCGGACGCTGCCTCGCCTTCGGATCGAAGGCGATGCCGCCCATGAGCGGGATGTCGGTGACACCTTCGACGTCGCGCTCGTTGCGGATGCGGGTGTCGAGCGTCTCCTTCAGCACGGCGAACCCGACCCCGAGCGCGAGACCGACCAGGAGGCCGAGGGCGATGTTGAGCGGGACGTTCGGGCTCACCGGGGTGTTCGGGACGTCGGCCTCCTGCACCCGGGTGAGCTTCACCGGGCTCGATGTTCCGTTTTCGGGGGTCTCGATTTTGGCCACCACGTTCGTGAGGCTCTCGGCGGTGGTGTTCGCGATCTCGGCGGCAAGCACCGGGTCCGGACTCACCGCGGTGATCTCGATCAGGGTGGTGTCGAGCGGCGCGGACGCGGTGACCTGGTCGGCGAGCTGCGCCGAAGTGATGTTGAGCTGCAGGGTGCCGATGACCGGAAGAAGCACTATCGGGGTCGTGACGAGGTCGGCGTAGGTCTTCACCCGCTGCTGCGTGAAGGTGTTGCCCTGAGCCAGTTCCTGCACGTTGTCACTGGACTGCGTCGAGACGAAGACCTTGGCGGACGAGCTGTACTCGGGTGTCTTGATGAGCGAGTAGGTCGCCGCCAGTGCGACCCCGAGCAAGGAGAGCGCGACGATCAGCACCCAGTACTTGCGAAGGACACGGAGATAGTCACGAAGCTCCACGCGGTGGCATCCGATCAGTCAGAGGGGAGAGCATGGCGCCTCGGTTGGAGGCGGCCCCGAAGAGGGGGTTGTGAGCCATGGTGCCACAAACCGTCAGCTGTTCCCGAGCGTCGTGATCAAGCGAGTCGACGCGTGGCGTAGCTTTGCGACCGTGACGGACGACCAAGGAACCCCTTCGAGCATGGACACGCGAAGCCCGAAGACGAGGCTGACCATCGCGCTCACCGGGCTCGCGGCCGCGGCGCTCCTGGCCGCGATGATGCGGGCGGGGGTGCAGATCCCGCAACCGTTCGACGCCCTCGGTGGTTATGTGCTCGTGTGGGTTCCCCTCCTCGGCGCGGTGCTGCTCGCCCGGTTCGCCGTTGTGGCACCTCGTGGAAGTGCGCCCGTGCTCGGCCTCGCTTTCCGACCGATCGACCTGCTGTGGGGGCTGGCCGCGGGGCTCCTCCTCCGCATCCTCGTCAGCGCCCTCGAGGTGGTCGTCTATGGTTCATTGCCGGCGACGGCCCCCGGCGGAGCGCCGACCGGGAGTGCGCTCATCGTGATCTCGTTCATCGTCGCCGTGCTTGCGGCCACGGTGATCGCCCCCGTCGTCGAGGAGCTGTTCTTCCGGGGGCTGCTGTTGCGATCGGTGCGCGGCAGTCTGCCCGGCCGGGCGGCTTGGATCGCCGTCGTGATCTCGGCAGCGCTGTTCGCTTCGCTCCACCTGGTGGTCGCGAGTGGACCGTCGGAAGCACTCGTCACCGGCGTCGGAACATTCCTCGTCGGGCTCGGAACCGGCACCGCTGCTGTGCTCACCGGGCGCCTCGGTCCGGCCATCGTGACGCACATCGTCTTCAACGCCTCGGTCCTCGTGCTCGGTGTGACCGCCGTGACCGGTGGAACAGGCGTCGTGATTGAATAGCGCCCATGCCGTCCCCATCCGACGACCGTCGTTCATCTTCCGGCGATCGCGCCGCCGCCCGACGGTCCGAGGGCTCGAGCCGCGCTGACGGTTCCCGCCGGAGGTCGAGCGCCAGTTCCCGGGCACGTCGTCGGGAGGGTGCGCGTGACGAGCGGCTGAAGGTGCGCCGTCGCAGGACGCTGCTCATCGTCGGAGGGCTCGTCCTCGTCATCGTCGCCGCCGTGGCCTGGATCGGCGTCCGCGCGTTCCTCGCCAAGGGGGAACTCGAAGCGGCCGTTCCGCTGGCGCAGACGGTTCGCGAGCAGGTTGTCGCCGACGATCCGGCCGCAGCCGGGAAGACCGCTCGGGAGCTGGCCGCGCACGCGCGATCGGCCGCCGGCCTCACGAGCGACCCGATCTGGCGGGCTGCCGAGGTCATCCCATGGGTCGGGCCGAATCTCTCTGCCGTCCGCGAGCTGGCCGGGGCGACCGAAGACGTCGCCGTCGGCGCCATCACACCGTTGGTGAACCTCGCCGGGTCGCTGCGGCCGGAGCTGTTCAAGCCCGTTGACGGCGCGGTGCCACTCCAGCCGATCGTGGACGCCCAAGAAGACGTCCGTAAGGCCGACGACGCGTTGGAAGGCGCCGCCAAACGCGTGCGGACGATCGATCAAGGCCCACTCATCAGCCAGGTCCGTGGAGCCGTCGATCAGCTCCGCCCCGTCCTCACCGAGACTGCAGACACCGTGGACGCGGCGAGGCGCGCGAGCGACCTGATGCCCGCGATGCTCGGCGCCGACGGACCGCGCACCTACCTTGTGATGTTCCAGAACCCCGCCGAGCCGCGGGCGAGCGGCGGCAACCCGGGTGCGCTCGCACTCATCGGTACCGACGGCGGCAGGATCTCGTTGCTGCAGCAGGCATCGACGGCCGACTTCCCACGCTTCCCGGAGCCGGTCCTGCCGCTGCCCACCGAGACGGCCGGCATCTACGGCAACATCACGGGCCGCTTCATGCAGAACGTCACGCTCACGCCGCGGTTCCAGCAGTCGGCGGAACTCGCCTCAGAGATGTGGTTCCAGCGCTTCGGTACTCGCGTCGACGGCGTGCTCAGCATCGACCCGATCGCCCTCGGCTACCTGCTCGACGCGACCGGCCCCATCCCGCTCGCAACCGGCGACGAGCTCACGACCGACAACGCGGCGCGGCTCCTGTTGAGTGAGGTCTACAACCGCTACCCGTTGGGACCGGAGCAGGACGCGTTCTTCGCCGCGGCCTCTGGTGCCGTGTTCGACCGGGTTGCATCCGGCAACTTCGATCCGACCAAGCTCATCGGTGCCCTGGCGAAAGCCGGGACCGAGCGACGTGTGCTGATCTGGAACGCGGCCGAGGCGGAGCAGGCGCTGCTCGACGGCACGACCCTCACTGACCTGCTTCCCACGGCCGAGCAGGCTCCGCAGACCTTCGGCGTCTACGTCAACGACGCCACCGGCAGCAAGATGGGCTACTACCTCGACCTGCAGACGGCTACCGGTGTCGCGAAGTGCGGTTCGGACGGTCAACTGCTCGGGTTGCGGCTCACGCTCACGAACACGGCTCCAGCGGATGCGGCTTCGACGCTGAGCGACTACGTGACCGGTGCCGGTCAGGTCGGCGTGACGCCGGGCAACTTCCGCTTCAACATCGCCGTCTATGCACCGCCGGGGTCCTTGCCCGGCGGAGTCCAACGAGACGGCGTCGACCTGCCATCGCAGTTGGCCACCGACGGCGAGTTCCCGGTGACGCAGTTCAAGATCGAGCTTGCTCCAGGGGAGAGCACGACCATCGACCTCGGTGTGACGGCGTATGACGCTTCAGGAACGCCCGGAATCGTGGCCACACCGAAAGTTCATCTCTTTGAAACACAACAAGCGTCCATTAACTGTGAATTTGCTCTACAGTGAGAACTGTTGTCGCTCTTGACCCGTTTTCGGGGGGTGTCGGGGAGGCACGATCTACTTCCGCTGTGAGACGACATCGTCCCGGCGGTCGGCTACAGCACTGTCATTGCACCAGCACACCTGCAGAGCCTTCAAGGGGACATCACATGATCAAGAAAATCACCGCGGTCTTCGCGCTGGCCCTCGCAGGCCTGTTCGTCGCACCCATCGCCGCCAACGCTTCCTACGTGCCGGACGCCGGCATCACGGTGAGCGGATCGGTGACCGCCGGCGGCACCTCCACCGTCTCGTTCGGCGACGGCGGCTTCCAGCCCGGCGAGACCGTCTCCCTCGCCCTGACCGGTGAGAACGCGACTGGCGCCACGCTCGCCGCTGTCGAGACCCAGACGATCCAGAAGACGGCCTCCTCCACCGGCGCCGTCAACCTCAACGTCACGCTGCCGACCAACGCGACCGGCTCGTACACGGTCACCGGCACCGGCCTCACCACGGGCATCGTCGGCACCGCGACGCTCACCGTCACCGCTGCTGGTTCGGGCTCCGGCTCGGGCGGCAACGACAACGACCTCGCTGACACCGGCTTCGGCGCTCCGGCGTTCGTCGTCTGGGGTGCAGCCGGCGCAGTCGCCCTCGGCGCAGCGCTCATCGCGGTCCTCGTCATGGTTCGTCGCCAGCGCGCTTCGCTCGCGGCCTAGTCACACCGCGGCTCACGCCGCACACGAAACGGCGGCCGGTGCTTCTGCACCGGCCGCCGTTTCGTCGTTCCCGAGCCCTACGCGTCGTCGCTCGGGTGGTCGGGGTCTTCCTCCTGGTTGAAGTTCGAGGCATCGGGGTCGTGGCCGACCGCGAGGCCGTCCTCGCTGTTGGGGATGGTCTGGTTCTCGCCCAGGCCGCCCGGCTTCGGCGTTCCCTCGCTGCTGTTCTGGTCAGTGTCGTTCGTGTCGTTCGTCATGGAGAACAGGTTAAGAGGCACGCGAGCGCGCTTGAGCGGGCTTGACAGGGTGCCTGGGCGGCGGTTCTGGGCCCTTCGACAAGCTCAGGGAGCGGGAGGAATGCTCAGGGATCGGGAGGAGTGCTCAGGGAACGAGGCCCTTCGACAGGCTCAGGGACCGGTGGGGTGGCTCCGGGACCGGTGCCCTTCGACAAGCTCAGGGACCGGGCGGAGGGGCTCAGGGACCGGGCGAACCGACGGTTCTTGCGGAAAACGGATAGGCCGGGACATACCTCCCTTCCGGGGGACAGATGACGGGCAATACAGTTCGAGCAGCCTGGGTCCGGTCGTCGGATCCTCCACGACCGAAACGAGCATCATGACCGCCACCGCCGCTTCCAGGACCGCACCGAAGCCGATCGTCATCTCCTTCTGGCTGTGGGTCGTCTCCGCCGTCCTCTCCGTCATCTCCGGGGTCACGGCCGCCATGTCCGCCGGGACCGTCGCCGAGGCCGCAGCCGAACAGTCGGCCTCGGGAGGTGTGCTCTCCTCGAGCGTGCTCCTGATCTCGACCGCCGTCGGCGCGTTCATCGTCGGCGCACTCCACGTGCTGTTCGCCTTCTTCATGCTCCGCGGTCGCAACTGGGCTCGGATCGTCCTCACCGTGCTCGGCATCCTCTCCGTCCTCGGTTCGATCACCGGGCTAATCGCCCTCAACCCGCTCTCCTTCATCTTCGTCATCGTGACCATCGTCGCGATCGTCCAGATGTACGTGCCGGCAGCTCGCGAGTACTTCGCCGCGAACAAGCGATGAGCGACCACCCTGTCCCGGCGGAGACCGCCCCGCGCCCGGGCTCGCGCCAGGAACGGGCTGAAGCTCGCCGCGCCGAGGCACGCCTGCCCTACAGCCCCTCGCCTGACACCCGGTGGGGTACCCCGACCGCGCTGACGACATTCGTCGCGATCATCGCGCTCCTCGTCGCCGTCGAACTCGCACGGACCTTCGGCGTCCTGTCCGGCGAGGTCGGCACGATGATCATGTGGATCATCTTCGACGGCGGCATCCTCGTCGCCCTCGCGATCGTCTGCCGCACCTGGGGAAGCGGGTCCTGGGCGAAGGACTTCGGACTCCGCTTCCGCTGGTTCGACGTGTTCATCGGGCTCGGTTCCGCCGTCGGCATCCAGCTGATCGGTGGCATGATCGGCCAGTTCGTCATCGCCCTCACCGGCGAGACGCCGAAGTCGAACATCGCCCCGCCGTCGCCAGAGCTCGTCTGGGTGCTGGTCAACACCGTGTTCGCCACGGCGATCGTCGCGCCGTTCTGTGAAGAACTCCTCTTCCGCGGGCTCCTGCTGCGCGGATTCCGGAACACGATTCTCCGCGGGCGGACGACGAACGGCGTGCGCCGAGGTGCGGCGACGCCCACGACCGCCCGACGTCGCACGGCGGCGGTCGTCTCGGTGGGAGCGAGCGCACTGATCTTCGCGATCGTCCACCTCTACGAAGGCTGGGGTAGCCCGGTCACCATGGTCACGCTCGGGCTCACCATCCTCGTGCTCGGCACGGTGAACGGTGTCTACGCCGCGACGACCCGTCGCCTCGGACCGGGCATCTGGACGCACGTGTGGTTCAACACCTTCACCGTGCTGCTGACGCTGGCACGCAGCGGGAGCTGACCCGGGCACCGGTCCTTGGGCGAAGAAGGGAGCCCGTGGGCCCTCCGACAGGCTCAGGGACCGGCGGTGGGTCGGCTGGTTGGGGGTGTGGGCCCTTCGACAGGCTCAGGGACCGGGTGGGGGTCTGGGACCGGACGATCGGTCAGGGGGCGGAGTTGCGGACGCGGCGCTCGTAGGCGGCGTCGGCCGCGAGCACCGCTCGCACGCGGGCGAGGTCGAACTTCGGCTTGCGGTCGAAGTCGTAGATGCCGTTCTGCTCCTGGAACGTGTCGGTGAGCTGCGTGTAGCAGTAGCCGAACATGTTCTCGTCGTCGGTCAGCACGCGGACGAGCCCCGCGAAGCGCTCGTGGAACTCCTCGACCGACGCCACCCGCGCTCCATAGCCCCAGGAGTCACCACCGGTGTCCGCCGCCGCGAGCTCCGCGTTCCACCAGATGCCGCCGAACTCCGACACGAAGAACGGCTGCCCCTCGTACGGCAGGGAGATGGTGCGTCCGTCCTCGAGGTTCGTGAACGGCTCTCCGTCCGCGATCCCAGCCTGCTCCACAGCGAACGCCGCCGGGTCCTGCTCGTAGGAGTGCGCGTCCCACACGTCGGTCTCCCGCACCCGGTGCGCGTAGCCTGAGGCGTCGATCACCGGCCGACTCGGGTCGATCAGCTTCGTCGCGAGGAACATGCCACGCGTGACGTCGTCGAGGACGGTCACGCGGTCGTGCAGCGTCTGGTGCGTCTCGTTCAACGGGCACCAGCCGATGATCGACGGATGGTTGACGTCGCGCTCCAACGCTTCGACCCACTGCGTGATGAACGACGCCGTCGGCCCCTGGTTGTGACCGACCGTGCCGGCACCCGACACCCCCCAGTCGCCGAACTCGCCCCACACCAGATACCCGAGCCGGTCCGCGTGATAGAGGTACCGCTCCTCGAACACCTTCTGGTGGAGCCGCGCACCGTTGAACCCGGCGTCCAACCCGAGCGTGATGTCGGCAACGAGCGCGTCATCGTCCGGCGCGGTCATGAGCGAGGACGGCCAATACCCCTGGTCGAGCACGAGCCGCTGGAAGACGTGCTCGCCGTTGATCAGCACCGCAGTGCCGTCGATCGCGACACTGCGCAGCCCGGCGTAGCTCGAGACGCGGTCGGTGACGTCGCCCGCACCGTCGCGGATCTCGATGTCGAGGGTGTAGAGGAACGGGTCGGCGGGGCTCCAGAGCCGCTGCTGGTCCGCCGGGACCTCGAGCCGCACCGACGGCGACATCGTCGACCCGAGCTGCGCGGTCTCGCTCGCGACGACGACACCGTCCGCGGACAGCGTCACCACTGCGGTCGCGCCGGCGGCGTTCCGGCTGGGGACGAGCGTGCAGTCGAACCGCCTGGCGTCCGCATCGGGGACCACGGTGAACCGATGCAGGTGCAGCTCGTCGACGGCCTCCACCCAGACCGTCTGCCAGATCCCGGTCGTTCGGGTGTAGTAGCAGTCGGTGTTGCCGTACCAGGTCGCCTGCTTCCCACCGGCCTTCGGCTCGTGACGGGTGTCGCGGGCGCGCACCACGATCTCGAGTTCCTGCCCCGGCTCGACCGCACCGAGCGGCACCCGGATCGGCGTGAAGCCACCCCGATGCCGCATCGCTTCGACCCCGTCCACCCACACCGTCGTGTCGTGGTCGACGGCACCGAAGTGCAGCACACCGTGCTTCCCCCGCCACGTCGCCGGCACCGTGAACCGCGTGCGGTACCAGACGGCCTCCATGAAGTCCGTGTGCTCGACGCCCGACGCGGCCGACTCCGGCGCGAACGGGACGAGGATGCGGTCGGTCAGTTCGCGGCCGAGGAGCCCGCGCTCGAGCCCGCTGTCGCCGGCGTCGATCTCGAACTCCCACAGGCCGTTGAGATTGATCCAGCCGTCACGGACGAGCTGCGGCCGGGGGTACTCCGGGCGCGGCTGCGGCGCGGTGTCGGCGCGGCCGGTCGGCAGCGGGGCGGGGAAGCGGAGAGGGTGCGTCATGGATGTCGTTCCGATGCGTGGTGGTGGGTGGAGGTGTCGTCGGCCCTTCGACAAGCTCAGGGACCGGGGTGGTTGCTCAGGGGCCGGGGTGGCCCTTCGACAGGCTCAGGGACCGGGAGTTCGGCTCAGGGACCGGGAGTTCGGCTCAGGGACCGGGAGTTCGGCTCAGGGACCGAACGGGCTGAGCCTGTCGAAGGGCGGGGAGCCGCTATCGGGCGTCGTCGACGGCCTTCGTCAGCTCGGCGACGAACGCTTCAGCGGCCTCCTTGGGGCTGGTCTTGCCGAACTGGACGTCCTGGTTGTAGCGGCCGAGGATCTTCTCGCTGTCACCACCGCCGACGGGCGTGATCGCCGGCGGGGTGCCGGACTCCTCGCGCGCGGCGTCGACGACGCCCGCCACGATCTGGTCCGTAGGTGTCAGGTCGGGCTCGATGGCCTTCTGGAAGTCCGGGTTCGCGGGCATGCCGCGTTCGGTGCTGAAGAGCTTCGCGACCTCGGTGTCGGTCGTGAGGAAGTCCACCAGCAGTGCCGCCTCGGCGGGGTGCTCGGACTTCGACGAGACCGACCAGTACATCGACGGCTTGAGGTACTGGTATCCCTCGGAGGCGTCCTTCGCCGCGGGGAACGGGAGCATGTCGAGCTGGTGGTCGGGTGCGGCGGCCTGGAACGCGGTGAGCACCGACGACGGCTGGAAGGTCATCGCGACCTTGCCCGTGCTCATGTCCATGAGGTCGATCGCCACACCGTTGCCCTCGGCCAGCTGCGAAGCGCTCGGGGCCGCGCCGCTCTCGATCTGGTCGAGTGCGTACTGCCAATAGCTCTCCACGACCTCGGGCTTCAGGATGACCTTGCCGTCTTTGTCGTAGATGTCGTTGCCGTGCTGACGGGCCCAGAGCGTGAGGGTCGGCATGTCGCCGCCGAACGGGGACATGCCATGGACCGCACCGCCCGAGGCCTCGGTCACCTGCAGGGCGACGTCGTTGAGCTCGTCCCAGGTCCACGTCGTCGCGTCGGGCAGCTGGATCCCGTACTGCTCGAAGATGGACCGGTTGACCATGAGGCCGACGGTGCCCACGCCGATCGGCACGCCGTAGAGCTCGTCCTTGACCTTGCCCTGGTCGAGCACCTCGGCGCTGAGGTCGGAGGTGTCGAGGAACTCGTCGAGTTCGCCGAGGTCGGCAAGGGCGCCGCGCTGGGCGTAGGAGGCGAGGTAGAGCTGGTCGAACTGCATGACGTCGGGGGCGTCTCCGCCGGCGACCGTGGTGGCGAGTTTGTCCCAGTAGCCGCCCCACTCGGTGGACTGGCCCTTGACGGTGATGTTCGGGTACTTCTCCTGGAAGAGGTCGATGGCGGCGCGGGTGCGCTCGTCGCGGGCCGTGGCACCCCACCAGTTGAAGGTGATGGTGACGTCCTCGTCGCTGAGGGACTCGTCGCCGTTGCCGCCCCCGACGGCGCAGCCGGTGAGGGCGAGCGCCGAGACGGCGGTTGCGCCTGCGAAGCCGAGGAGACGGGACCGGGATCGTGGTTGGCGTTGCATGATGCTCCTTTGCATGGGTGGGTCGGCCCTTCGACAGGCTCGGGGACCGGGTTGTGGATCGGGGACCGATTGGGACCGGGGCTACTTGCCTCCGGTGGTCGCGATGCCCCGCAGGAGGAACCGCTGACCGAACAGGAAGGCGAGGAACACCGGCAACAGGGTGACGACGCTCATGGCGAAGAGCGCGCCGTAGTCGGATTGCGACTGGGTGTCGACGAACGACCGGAGGGCGACCGACGAGGTGTACTTGTCGGGGTCGGTCACGAAGATCAGCTGGCCGAAGAAGTCGTTCCACGTCCAGATGAAGGTGAAGATCGCCGTCGTTGCGAGTGCCGGGGTCATGAGCGGGAGCATGATCTGCACGAAGATCCGCAGGTGACCGGCTCCGTCGATCCGCGCCGCCTCGTCGAGCTCGCGCGGGATGCCGCGGATGAACTGCACCATGAGGAAGATGAAGAACGCGTCCGTCGCGAGGAACTTCGGCACGATGAGCGGCAGGTAGGTGTTGATCCAGTCGAGCTGGGCGAAGATGACGTACTGCGGGATGATCAGCACGTGGATCGGCAGCATCATGGTGAGCAGCATCGCCGCGAAGGCGAAGCGTTTGAACCGGAACCGCAGCCGGGCGAAGCCGTACGCGGCGAGCGAGCAGGTGAGCAGGTTGCCGATGATCGACCCGACGACCACGATCGCCGAGTTCGCCAGGTAGCTCCCGAACGGCTGCGCGAGCGCGTTCCAGCCGTTCGTGTAGTTCGACGCTTCGAAGGTGTCGAGCACGAGACCCGGGTTGTCGAAGATGTACCCGTTCGGGCGGAGGGAGGACGCCACCATCCACAGCACGGGGTAGAGCATCAGCAGCCCGAGCAGGATCAGCAGTGCGTGCTTGCCGATGCTCGAGATCCGCTGTCGACGCAGGAGCTTGGCGCGCTGAGCGTCGCTCCGCTCGCGACGGGCGGCCGCATCGGGTGAGAGGCCGTCCTCGGAGGAGGGGCGGGTCTTGAGGTCAGTCATCGTAGAACACCCAATACTTCGAGGCCCAGAAGTTGATGGCCGTGGCGGCGGCGATGATGATGAGCAGGAGCCACGCGATCGCCGACGCGTACCCCATCTGGAAGCTGCCGAAGCCCTTCTGGTACAGGTAGAGCGTGATGAACAGCGTCGAGTCGGACGGCCCGCCCGATCCGTTCGACACCACGTAGGCCTGCGTGAACGACTGGAACGCGCCGATGATCCCGAGCACGAGGTTGAAGAAGATGATCGGGCTGAGCAGTGGCAGGGTGATCGACCGGAACTGGGTCCACCGCCCGGCACCGTCCGTCGACGCCGCCTCGTAGTACTGTCGCGGGATCTGCCGGAGGCCGGCGAGGAAGATCACCATCGGGGCGCCGAACGTCCACACGTGCAGGATGATCAGCGTCGACAGCGCGGTGTCGGGTTCGGAGATCCACCCGGGGCCCTGGATGCCGAAGACGGCGAGCAGCGCGTTGACGAGTCCGCTCGAGCCGAAGACGAGCCGCCAGAGGACCGCGATCGCGACGCTGCCGCCGAGGAGTGACGGCAGGTACAGCACCGACCGGTAGAACGAGAGCCCGCGCATGCCGCGATCCAGGAGGACCGCGATCGCCAGGGCGACGATGAGCTGCAACGGCACCGAGACCACGACGTAGGTGATGGTCACCCCGAGGGACTGGTGCAGGCGGGGGTCTTCGACCATCCGCTGCGCGTTCTCCAGCCCGGTGAAGTTCGGGTTCTGGAGGAGGTTGTAGTCGGTGAACGACAGGTAGAGCGAGACGAGGACCGGCCCGAGCGTGATGACGAGGAAACCGATGATCCAGGGCCCGAGGAACAGGAGCGCCGCACGGTTGTCCCGGAACTCTGAGGCGTCGCGGTGCTTGATCGCCCCCTTCGGCGTCCGTAGCGCGCGCAGCTCGTTGAGCGCGCTCATGTGGCGGCTCGGGTGATGGGTGGTGGGCTCTCGAACATGCTGCGCATCTCCTTCGACTCGCTGCGACCGTGCTGACAGGGAGACACGCTAACGGCTTGTGCTACGTAGCACAAGACGCAGTTGGAAAACGCTTGCCGCGATGATCCGGACGTCGTGGAGTCGCTACGCTTGCGTCAGGACGGACGCACGGTGGAGCGTGCGCGACCGACGGGGAGGCACGGATGGCAGTGACCGCACGGGATGTCGCGCAGGCGGCCGGTGTCTCCCAGCGGACGGTTTCGGATGTCGTGAACCTGCCGGGGCGGGTCGGCGCCGAGACCCGCAGGCGCGTGCAGGCGGTCATCGACGAGCTCGGCTATCGGCCCAATCCGCACGCGCGGGGGCTCCGCAACAACCGCAGTGGACTCATCGCGCTCGTCGTCCCCGAGCTCGATGTGCCGTACTTCTCCGACCTCGCCCGCTGCCTCATCCCTGAACTCACGAAACGCTCGCTCACCCTCGTCGTCGACCAGACGAACGGCGATCCGGAACGGGAGCGCGCGGTGCTCACCGGGGGAGCGGTGTCCTCGACGTTCGACGGCGTGCTGCTCAACGCCCTCAACCTCACGGCCGCCGACGTCGAAGCCGCCGCCGCGACGCAGCCGATCGTCCTGCTCGGCGAGCGCGACTATGGCGCGAGCGCGGACCACGTCGCCATCGACGGTACCGAGGCGGCCTACCTGGCGACCAGGCACCTCATCGAACGCGGATGCACGCGCATCGGCGCCATCGGTCGGCAGGCCCATTCCACGGGCACCGCGAAGCAGCGCGTGGACGGGTTCACGAGGGCGATGCGGGAGGCTGGCCTCAACCCGAACCGGTATATGGCCGAAGGGGAATACGATCGCGCGAGTGGTGCGGCCGTCATGGGCGAGATGCTCGACGCCGGCGATCCCCCGGACGGCGTGTTCTGCTTCAACGACCTCATGGCGCTCGGCGCGATGCGTGCGGCGTGGGATCGCGGCGTCGACATCCCGCACGACCTCGCCGTGGTCGGCTTCGACGACATCGAGGACGGCCGGTACGCGATGCGGTCACTGACGACGGTCGCGCCCGACAAGGAGGCCATCGCCCGCGAGGCCGTCGCCATGCTGGTCGAACGCGTGGCCGGACACGTCGGGCCGGGGCGCCGGGTGCGCGCCGGGTTCGAGCTGATCGTCAGAGAATCGTCCGGTCCGGCGCGCCTCACCCGATGACGGCACACGTCGGGTTCGTGCCGAGGAGTCCTGTCCCCACCTGCACGACGGCCCACGGCGACGTCCAGATCGTGTCTCGAGCGAGCGGCGGGACGATCAGGCTCGACGGCGCCACGCGGACGCCGAGATAGCCGGACCCACCGAGCAGGCCGGTGAGCAGTCCGTCGAGTAGAGCGCGGTTGAAGGTGATCGAGTACTGCCTCGTCGGGTTCGGCGTCGGCGAGGTCGCGGCCGGTGTGACCGCCGCCGAGGCGAGGGCGATCGTGGACGACGTGTTCCCGCCGCCGACTTGGATGTCCGCCGCGCCATACCCCTCCGGCATGGCGAACGTCAGGGTGTAGGAGTTGATGACCAGTCCGACGCCGAGCACCGACGTCGTCGAGATGGAGCACCCGCTTGCTCCGGCAAGGTAGACAGGCTTGGGGATGCTCAGTGCGGCGAACGTCGCGGCACCCGACTCGGCGTCCTGCCATGCGGCCTCCACCGGTTGCGGAGCAGGAGCCGCGACGAGCGCGACCGTGGTCGCGAGGACGACCGCCGCGACGTGTCTTGACCGCGCTGGTCTCATCGAGCGCTCCTCGCGGAGCGCGAGTGCTGACGCAGCGCACCGAACCACGCACCGACGAGACCGATCAGGATCGCCCCCGCTGCCGCCCAGACCGCGAATTCGATGCTCGCGCCGGTGCGGGGGAGCGTGGTGATCGGGCCGGGCGAGACCGAGAGGTCGTCACCGACGCCCTCCGCCGTGACCGTGAGTGCGACCGAGGCGTTCGCCACCGCTGCGCCGGACGGCATCCGGACGTCGAACTTCAGCCACCACGCCTCGGTGCTCCTCATCGAAAGGACCGCGCGCTCGACACCGTCGACGGGCACCGCCATCTCGTCGAACAAGTGGGTGACGGTGCCGACGCAGCCGGCTGCGGTCCAGCGGACGGAACAGGCGTCGACCGCCATGACGAGTCCGAGCTCTGTCGAGCCCGAGCCGACCATGGTCACGTCGATGGAGCCCGGTGTCGCCTCCGGCTTGGTCGTGATGCCCACCTCCCAGGGCGTCGACCGACCCGGGGTGAGGGACCGCATGGCCGACGGGTCGCCGATCGAGGTGAGCACGACCGCCTCGCCGGCGATGACGTCCATCGTCGGCTCGGCGTGGGCAGGAGCGGCGCCGCCGATCGCGAGGCCGGCTCCGAGGAGCAGGGCGACCGGTGAGCAGCGGAGCGCGGCGTGGCGAGCCGGTCGTGGTCCGGCTCCGTCGGCACCGGCAGCGGTCGAGCGGCGCCGCGGAGCAGGACGACCGCCGCCGCCCGCTCCTCCCTCACCACCCGGCGGGCGCTTGCGATCCGAGCGCGGCCAGAACGCCCACATGACGAGGGCCGAACAGCTGAGCGTCAGTCCGCCGAGGACCCACGGGTTGGACAACCACACGACGAGGTACGCGAGCCCGGGCACCGAGGCGAGCACGAGGCGGACCGTCGAGACCGTGTACGGCTCGGGGTCCTCCGACCGGTTCGCGTCGCCCTGCATGGTGATCGTGCGTTGTGGTCCTGCGGTGTCGACGCCGCCGCTCACCGAGGTGACGCGGTGGGTGACGGGCAGCTGGCCGGCGCGGTCGACTGTCACGACGTCGCCGACCGCGATGTCGGATGCCGGGATCTCGCGGACGAGCGCGAGTGAGCCGGTGGGGATCGTCGGGCTCATGGAACCGGTCTTGAACATGATGAGGGTCACGTTGAAGCAGGTCGCGAGGATGACGAGCACGATGCAGACCACCCCTCCGACGGCGGCGAGGTTGAGCAGGGTGTCTCCGACGATCGACGCCACCGAGCGGCGGGGCTGCTGCCGCTCGGTGGCGTCGATCGCTTCCGAGGAGGGTCGGGTCACGGTGCTCCGATCAGGAACTGGAGGTACTGGTGAACTGCCACGTCGCCGACGCCGTTCCACCCTGGAAGCTGGAGGCCGTGCCCGCCTTCACCCGCACGTCGAAGCAGAAGCGCACCGTCGAACCGCCGGCCGCCGTGAGTGCTCCGGTCGCCGTCGGCGGAGCCGTGCCCGTTGACAACGACGCGGTGTAGGCGGGGACGGTCGCCGAGGTGAACGCGGCGGCGTTGCAGGCCGTGCCCGCCGCCGTCGTGACGACGCGGTACTCGAGCTGTGGCAGGAGGGTGCCCGTCGCCGCCGAGACCGCGGACAGCGCCGCCGTCCCACCGATGTTCGTCGCGGCGGTCGTGCGGATGTCGATGAAGGCGAACTGCGACAACCCCGGCGACATGGCGGTCGCGTTGAAGACCAGCGTGGCGGGGTTCGCCGCCTCGTGAGCCGCCCAGGTCGACGACGAGGTCTGCGACTCCACGGCGAAGGTGCTGGCCGCGAAGGTCGCCGTTCCGAACTCGTCGTCGCTCCACGCGGCGAGGGTGAGCGAGGTCCCGACGCCCAGCACGAGCGCGGCTGCGAGGGCCGCTCTGGCCTTCGTATAGCGCGACGTGCTCCGTCGTCGATCGGTGCGGTGGTGTCTCCCCATCGCCGGAGTGTGTCGTCCCATGATCGCCGTCTCGCCGCGGGTTACGGCAGCGGAGTGGTGGACTCGGCTGCGAACTCCCAGACCACGGTGCCGCTCGGCGACGACTGCGGCAGCGTCGCGGACGGTGTGACCTGGAAGCAGAGGAACACCGGGGTCGTGACCGCACCCAGTGTGAAGATGTCCGCGGCCGTGCTCGACGTGGTCGCGGCGTCCGTCACGAGTGGGTCACCGGCGGCGAAGCTCGTGGCGTCGCAGCCGAACGTGGTGGTCTCCACGACGGAGTAGCTGAGCGAGGAGGCGATGGCGGCTCCGCTCGTGGCCGTGATGTCCACCGTGCCGGCGTACGTCGACGCGGCGGTCAGCTGGACGGCGAAGCCGGCGTAGACGGGCTCTTCGGGTGCCAGGTTGTCGGCTTCCACCGCGAAGGTGAGCGGGGCGGCCGCCGCCTCGGTCGGGTGTTCGGTGAAGGCGGTGCCGTCCGTGCTGCCCTCGATGCCGAACCCACCACCGGCGAAGATCCCGGTCGCGAACTCGGAATCGTTCCAGGCCGCGAGCGTGATCGCCGCACCGACGCCGAGCACGAGGCCGCCGGCGAGGATCGCCTTCGCCCGCTTGCTGCGCAGTCCGCGCACGGGTGTCTCGGTGCCGGCGGCCGCTGGGGCCTCGGTGCTGGTGTCGATGGTCATGGAAGCCCCCTGAAGTCCGTCGGTGACGGCTGACGTCACCACAGGTGTCGGGCGTGCGGAGACGGTCTCCGCGCGTCTCGCGACACTCTCAGGACGATAGGCAGCCGGGTGTCTGTTGTAACCAGTAGTGGGGTACTGGGATCCGTGGCGGAGCGCGGCAGGACTACCGAGATCGGCGGCTCCGACCCGCGTGCGGATGACGCCCGCGGTCCGGCTCGGTCACGCCTCGCGCTGCCCTGACTGCATGACGATCCGGCCCAGGTCGCGCCGACGGCCGGCGCCGAGCTTCGTCCGCGCCTGCAGGACGTGCGACTCGACCGTCCGGACGCTGAGGAACAGGCGGGTCGCGATCTCCTGGTTGCTCAATCCCTGGGCGATGAGGTGCGCCACCTCCAACTCGCGTCGAGTGAGCGAGCTCACGTCGGCGGGCGGTCCGTCCCGGTGCATGGTCTGGTCGAAGGGGATGTAGGCGAGAGGTGCATGGGCGGTGGGCCGGTCGACCTCGAGCGCGTCGTCCGGCGTGGGCGGCGCTGAGGCCGCCGATCCGCGCGGCGAGCCGAAGCTCTCCGCGGTGGAGACCGGGACAGCGTGCTCCGGAGCGAGGTCGACGAGCGGTCCGGTCGGCTGCTCCGACAGCCCGGCGACGCGCTCGGCGCAGCGACGGGCGTGGTGCGGACGTCCCTGTTCCGTGTGCAGGCGCGCAGCGAGCTGGTGGGCTCCGATGGCCCGATGCCGGGCTCCCACCGCTTCGAGCGAGCACGCGGCTTCCTCCACCCGGCTCGCATCACCCGCTGCACCGGCATCGCAGAGGAGGAACAGCGCGCCCTGCAGCGGCGTCTTCTCGCTGTCCCTCGCGTCGGCCACCCAGGAGAACGCCTCCGCTGCATCCGTGCCGACCACGGAGGCCAGGCACGCGGAGTAGAGCCGTTCGGTCAGCGGATTCGAGCCGGACTCGGCCATGTGGTGCAACTGCAGCTTGGCAGCCGTCAGGTTGCCGTCGGCGAGCAGGAGGCTGAAGTCCGCGATGTCGGCGAGGTAGGAGAGGACGGAGGACGACGCGATGAGTCGCCGGTCCTCGCCGGTGCGCCGCTCCATCGCCTCATCGAGTTGTCCCGTCTGCGCGAGCGCTCCGATGAGGATGAGCGAGGCGTGCGCGTGGACGTCGGGCGGGACCGTCGAGTCGAGCATGCGCTCGACGACCCGCAGGTCCGCCAGCGCTCGCTCGGGTCTGCCGTCGAAGAACGCGAGCTGGGCGCCCAGCAGTCCGACGATGCACTGATCGGTCGTCGCCAGGCGACCGGTCCCACGCTCCGCACGCTCGGCGAACTCGTCGATGTACCGCGCGAAGCCGGCCCAGGACAGGCCGGTCAGGAGCCGGATCGTGCCGGCCGAGAGGACGTACATCGCGCTCGCGTCGCGCATCGCGTGGGACAGCGGTCGTGCGGCGTTGTAGGGCACCCGGCGGTACACCGCATCGCCGGCGTGGAGGAACTCGCGGAGCTCGGTCGGCGTCGCGTGCAGGCCGCGTCGGCTGAGGAGTGCCGCGCCCGCGTAGAGTCTCGAGGACTGCGGCGCGGTGTCGTCCTGGAGGACGCCCTCGTACAGGCCGTCGCTCTCGGTCGGTCCCGGATCGGTCTGTTGCCGCCACAGCTCGACCATCTCGATGCGCCGCGTGAGCGCACGGCTGTACTCGGCTCGTTCGGTGAGCACCTGCGCGCACGTCCGGTCGCCCCAGCGGTCCAGCGTCGCACGCCAGCTCAGTACCTCGGCCCGGATGTCCTCGTCGGAATCCGCATCGGGACCGACGTCGAGCACGCGTTGTGCACCGTCGACGTCGCCGAGCATGGCGAGCGATCTCGACTGCTGCAGCGCCGCGCTCACGGAGGGGCGCCAGGTGAAGGCACGAGCCGCGAGCAGCTGGCCGTCCGCGGCGAGCCCGGCGACGTTCGCGACGTGCGCCGCGTCCAGATAGACCCGCGCCATCGTGACGGCCTCGAACCCGTGGTCGAAGCGGTCGTCGTCCGCGGACAACCAATACCGGCCGAGGATGAACGACTCGTTCGGTGTCAGTCGGCTCCCCGCACGGAGGTCCGCGATCAGCGTGCGCTGGACCCGGTCGTGCGGGCGCAGCCGACCGCCGTGCCGCCACTCGGCCAACGCCGACCAGGCGTGCAGCTCGTCGGCGACGATCCGGTCCTGCCCTGACCCGTCATTGCGCGCCAGGCCCAGCCGCAAGAGGGTGTGCAGCTCGTGTTCGCCGATCAGCCGGGCCGCGCGCGAGTAGGGGACCGGCCCGAGCTTCGCGAGCATCACGAGGGCGTAGCGGCCCTCGTCGTCGAGGCGGGAGAGCTGCGGATCGGTGAGGTCGTGGATGCGCGGTGAGACACCGGCCACCCCGAGCGACAGGATGCTGCGCGGCAGGTAGAACTCACCGCCCGTCTCGAGGGCGTCCTTGGTGAGCTCGTGGACGAGGCGCGGTGAGCCGTTGCTGAGTCGCACGATGACGGCTTTCGCCATGTCGTCCAGGACGGCGTCGTCCGCGGCGGCATCGGCGAGCGCCGAGGCCTCGAACCCGTCGAGCGCCGGGAGGTCGATCCGGGTGAGCGATCCGCCTCGCCAGACCGAGAGCAGCCGCTGCGCCGAATCGTCGGAGGCGCTCGGCAGCCCGGCGCGCTCCTGTTCGAGCGTGACGAGTGCCACGTGCTCGCGTGACCTGGTGAGGTCGACGAGGTCGGACAGGCCGCCCGCCTGGAGACCGGCGCCGTCGTCGATGATGAAGACCGAGCCGCTCGGGGCGGTCCGCCAGTCGCTCAAGAGGTGCGACGCGTCGGCCGCCGTCCCGGACAGGCGGACGACGGCACGACCTGCACGCTGCATGCGCCCGCCGATCGTGTCGGCCGTGAAGGTCTTGCCGTAGCCGTGGGGGCCGACGAGCAGCGTGCTCGTACGGCGTTCGATGAGCGCTGCGACCCGGGCGATCGCGGCCTCCCGACTACTCTGCTGGGCCGGCGCCCGCGACGCGGCCTGCCGGAACTCGGCCGTCCGTCGCATCGGCGACCCGGCCGACCGGGAGCCGCCCGCGTATCGCGGAGAGCGGGCGGTCATGGCAGGGCTCGCTCGTCGAAACGGTGCTGTCGCCCCCGCACCGATGCGGTCTCAACCTGCTCTTCCATCGCAGCCCCCTCAAGCTCCGTCGTCCAGCGAGATCCGTCGTCCGATCGTCGTATCGCCACCCCTGCTCAGCGGTACTGACCCTCCGTCCGACGGGACCCTCCATTGGATCTGTCCCCCATTATCCGGACTCCCTGAGCACTTGGAGAGCCCTAGCTGGGTGTTCTCAGTAGAAACTACGTACCCCACGTGGGGAATACCTCGTAACCACCGGGGGAAACCTCCCACGCCCCGCCCAGGGAGGGCGGAATACCGGTTTCGGCCCCGGCACTACCCGGGTTGCTGTCCCACCTCTGGGGGACAGGGATGTCCGGCTCTAGATTGGCCGGGATCGACGCCAGACGCGGGCCCGCCCGTGCACCGACGAAAGGGTTCCGCCGTGGGGGAACAGCAGCGAAGCAACTTCGGCCGTGGCCGTGCCTGGAAGGTCGCGGCCATGGCCGTGGTCGGCACGGTCATCGCCATGGGATCGACGACGACCGCTGCGGTCGCCGCCCCCACCGACGTCTCCGACGGCCTCGGCCGGTTCCTCGGCGGGCAGGCGGCCGGGATCAACCTGGACACCCTCGCCGCCGTCAACGGCGCCCGAGCGGAGAACCCCAGCGGGGTGCACCCGGTCGCTGCGAACCCGCTCTCGGTAGAGGTCCTCAACACCCTCGGCGTCGACCTCGGTGACTCCCTCCAGCTCTTCGGCACGAACGGCGTGATCGAACTCGGCGCGGTCGCCCAGTACGGCGCAGCTGCCGACAACGGCGACGCGCTCGCCGGGTCCGGCGCCGTCACCGACCAGGGCGGTGTGTCCATCGGCGGACCCGACGCCCCGCCGGCCGACGCGGACCTCGACCTCACCGGCCTGCTCGGCCGGGTCGGAACCCCGACCGGCGGTGTCCTCAGCGACCTCTCGCTCAGCCTCGGCGCCCTCGCCTCCACGATCTCGCAGACGGACGGCGCCACGGCCGTTCCCGACTACCAGATCGCGGGTGCGACGCTCACGTTCCAGAGCCCCCTCGTGCAGAACGTCGGGACACAGGTGACCGGCCTCCTCCCACCGCTGCAGACCACGCTCAACGGGCTCACCTCGGCGCTCAACACGGCGCTGAACGCGAACCTCATCGGCGTCCTCCGCGTGAGCGCGACGGCGACGGTCACCCCGCCGAACCTCGCGACCGTCGTCAACGGCATCCTCACCACGCAGGCGTCGCAGTCTGCGGCGACCGGTGTCTCCGTCAACCTGCTCACCGGCGCGGTGACGGTCGACCTCGCGACCCTCCTCGCGAACGACCCGAACCTGCCGGACCTCAACGACCTGCCGCCGAACACCTCCCTGCTGTCCGGCCCGATCGGCGCCGCCATCGCCGCCGCGATCACGTCGGCCGTCACCGCGCAGGTCACGGCCGTGTCAGCCGCCGTCCAGGCAGCCGTCGACGGCACGCGCATCCAGGTCACCGGCAACGTGACGACGAACGTCGTCGTCACCCAGGTCCCCGTCATCTCCCTGTCGCTCGACTCGACCCTCGGCGCCGTCCAGAACGGCACCGCCGCCTTCACCTCGGCGGGGCTCCTCCCGAACGTGCTGAACCCGATCCTCGCGACCCTCGGACTCACCCTCGACGGCGTGGTCAACCTCGTCCTCAACCTCGTGAAGAACACGGTCGCCACGGCCTACACCGGTGTCGGAACGCTCAACACCGCCCTGAACGGCATCACTGGCGGTCTCGCCGCGAACGTCGTCGGCCCCATCCTGAACATCGTGCGGCTCGTCGCCGACGTCACCGCGAACGTGCAGCCGGCGACCGGCGACCTCGGTGACGGATCGGCGACCGTCCGAGCCGTGCAGATCTCCCTCGTCCCGGCGATCTCGCTCGCGACGGTCAACCTCGCGTCGTCCTCCGTGCGCGGGACGCTCGTCGTGTACGACACGGCGATCACCGCCACACCGGCGACCGTCAATCCCGGCCAGTCCACCGTGATCGAGGGCACCGGCTTCGCGGCGAACGAGCAGGTTACGATCACCGCGCCCGGCCTCGACCCGGTCGTCACGACGTCGGACGCCGCCGGTGTGATCATCCAGAGCGTCGCGATCCCCGCCGGCTTCACCCCGGCGACCCTGACGTTCACCGCCACCGGCGCGACCTCCGACACCCCGGCCACCACCGACCTCGTCGTCGCCCCCTTCGTGACCGCCATCACCGCCGACCCGGCGACGATCGCCCCCGGCGGCAGCACCACGATCACCGGATCCGGCTTCCTGCCCGGCGAGTCGGTGTCGATCACCGTCCCAGGTGTCGCCGACCCGGTCGTCACCACCGCGACGGGCACCGGCACCATCTCCGCCAGCCTCACGCTCCCGGCGGACTTCCCGCTCGGCCCCGTGACGGTCACGGCGACCGGCGCCTCGTCGGCCAGCCCGGCGACCACGACGGTCACCGTCGAGGCGACCCAGTACGTCACCGCGATCACCGCCGACCCGGCCAGTGTCGTCGCCGGTGGGACCACGACGATCACCGGGACCGGCTTCGCCTCGGGCGAGACCGTCTCCGTCTCGATCCCCGGCGTCGACCCGGTCACCACCACGGCCACCGGAACCGGCACGATCTCGGTCGAGCTCGACGTCCCCGCCGACTACGCCGCAGGCCAGGTCGTCGTGACCGCGCTCGGCGAGACGTCCGACACCCCGGCCACCACCAACCTCGCCGTGGTCTACGAGACGTCGATCGTCGCCGTCCCGGCCACGGTCGCCGGCGGCACGACCACGATCATCAACGGTGCCGGCTTCGCGCCCGGCGAGGACGTCGTCGTGACGTTCCCCGGACTCGAGCCGATCACCGTCACCGCCACCGCACTCGGCGCCATCGGCACCCCCATCGCCGTCCCGCAGGACTTCGCGGTCGGCGACGTCACGGTCACCGCCCTCGGCGCCGTGTCCGCCACCGAAGCGACCACCGTCGTCACCGTCACTGCGACGGTCTACGACACCGCCATCACGCTCGACCCGACGTCACTCATCCCTGGGAACACCACGACGGTGACCGGCACCGGCTTCCTGCCCGGTGAGACGGTCACCGTCGGCTACCCGGGCGGCACCCCGGTGACCGTCGATGCGGACGGCGACGGCGGCTTCACCGTCGACCTGCCCGTCCCCGACGGCACGCCCGCCGCGACCGTCGTCGTCACCGCCACCGGTGAGACGTCGGCCACCCCGGCGACCGCCGACCTCGAGGTGCTGCCGTACGACACGGCCATCACGGCCGACCCGGCCTCGCTCCTCCCCGGCAACTCGACCACCATCACGGGCACCGGCTTCGCCGCGAACGAGTCTGTCTCCGTCTCCTACCCGGACGGCACGCCCGTCGTCGTGACGGCTGACGGCGACGGCGGCTTCACGGCCGTCCTGCCGATCCCGTCGGGTACGCCTGCCGGCCAGCTCACGGTCACCGCCACCGGCGCGGTCTCCGCGACGCCGGCCGAGACGGACATCACCGTCGAGGCCTACGACACCGACATCGCGCTCGACCCGGCGACCATCGCCCCCGGTGGCAGCACGCTCGTCACCGGTTCCGGCTTCGTCCCGCTCGAGTCCGTCGAGGTCACCATCCCCGGCCTCGACACGCCCGTGACGACCACGGCGAACGGCGACGGTGAGATCACGGCCAGTGTCACCCTGCCGGCGGACTTCCCGCTGGGCGACGTCACGGTCACCGCCACCGGGGCCGTCTCGGCCACCCCGGCCACGGCGACGCTCACCGTCGAGGCGACCACCTACGTCACGGCCATCACGGTCGACCCGACGACCGTCGTCGCGGGGGAGAGCACGCTCGTCACCGGTACCGGCTTCGAGCCCGATGAGACCGTCACGGTCTCCATCCCCGGTGCGCCCGCGGTCACCACACAGGCATCGGCGACCGGCACCATCTCCGTCTTGCTGCCGGTCCCGGCGGACTACGCGGAGGGCACGGTCGTCGTGACCGCCCTCGGCGAGGTCTCCGAGACCCCGGCCACCACCAACCTCGCGGTCGACGTCGTCTACACCCCGACGATCACCGCCGACCCGGCCACGGTCCCCGGCGGTGCGAGCACCGAGATCTCGGGCACCGGTTTCGCGCCGAGCGAGAGCGTCACGGTCACCTTCCCGGGCCTCGACCCGATCACCGTCACGTCGAACGCAGCCGGTGAGATCACGACCACCGTCGACGTCCCGCAGAACTTCACGGTCGGTCCGGTCACGGTCACCGCCCTCGGCGTCGTCTCCGCAACCGAGGCGACGACCACGGTCACGGTCGAGGCCACGGTCTACGACACGGCGATCACCGCCGACCCCGACACGCTCCTCCCCGGCGGCAGCACCACCGTCACCGGAACGGGCTTCCTGCCCGGCGAGTCCGTCTCCGTCTCCATCCCCGGCGGCACGCCCGTCGTGGTGGAGGCCGGCCCCGACGGCCACATCACCGCAATCCTGCCGATCCTGCCCGGCACGGACCCCGGCACCGTCGTCGTGACGGCCGTCGGAGCCGTGTCGAACACGCCTGCCACCGCGACGATCACCGTCGAGGCGTTCGACACGACGCTCACCGCGACGCCGTCCACGCTGAACCCCGGTGACTCGACGATCCTGTCCGGCACCGGCTACGTCGCGAACGAATCGGTGACCATCTCGGCTCCCGGCTTCGACGACGTCGTGACCACGGCGAACGGGCTCGGCGAGATCAGCCAGGTGGTCGCCTTCCCGGCGGACTTCGTCCCCGCGACCGTGACGTTCACGGCCACGGGCGCCCTGTCGCTCACGCCGGCGCAGACCTCGGTCCTCGTCGAAGCGGTCGTGTACGACACGGCGATCACGGTGGATCCGACGACGGTCAACCCGGGCGGAACCACCACCGTCACGGGCACCGGCTTCGCACCGAACGAGACCGTCACCATCACGATCCCGGGCGGCGACCCCGTCACCGTGACGACGAACGGCGACGGCGACTTCACGCAGGCCGTGACGATCCCGGCCGGAACGCCTGCGGGTCCGCTGACGATCACCGCGACCGGTGACACGTCGAACACGCCAGCCGACGCCGACGTGACCGTGGTGCCGTACGAGACCGCGATCACCGCCGACCCGGACACGCTGCTCCCCGGCACCTCGACGACGATCACCGGTACCGGGTTCGCACCGAACGAGTCCGTCTCGGTCTCCATCCCCGGTGGCACACCGGTCGTGGTGACGGCGAACGGCGACGGCGGCTTCACCGCCGCCCTGCCGATCCCGTCGGGCACGGAGGCCGGACCGCTCGTCGTGACCGCGACCGGCGCCGTCTCCGCGACGGATGCGACCGCGACGGTCACCGTCGAGGCCTATGAGACCTCGATCACCCTCGACCCGACGACGGTCGCCCCTGGCGGCAGCACCACGGTCACCGGCGACGGCTTCGCGTCGAACGAGTCCGTGAGCGTCACCGTCCCGGGCATCGCGACGCCGATCCCCACCACGGCTGACGGCAACGGTGAGATCTCCGTGAGCGTCGACCTCCCGGTGGACTTCCCGCTCGGACCCGTGACCGTCACCGCCACCGGTGCCGTCTCGGCGACCCCCGCCACGGCGACGCTCACCGTCGAGGCCACGACCTACGTCACGGCCATCGCCGCCGACCCGGCCACCGTCGTCGCGGGTGCCAGCACCCTCGTCACCGGCACCGGCTTCGCACCGAACGAGAGCGTCACGGTCTCGATCCCCGGTGCCGACCCGGTGACCACCACGGCGACGGCGACCGGCGCCATCTCGGTGTCGCTGCCCGTGCCGGCCGGCTACGCCGAGGGCGTGGCCGTCGTGACCGCGCTCGGGACGACGTCCGACACGCCTGCGACGACGAACCTCACGGTCGACGTGGTCTACACACCGACGATCACCGCCGACCCGGCGACGGTCCCCGGCGGCACCTCGACGGAGATCTCGGGGAGCGGCTTCGCTCCGAGCGAGAGCGTCACGGTCACCTTCCCCGGCCTCGCGCCGGTGACGGTCACCTCGAACGCCGACGGTGAGATCACCACGACGTTCGCCGTCCCGCAGGGCTTCGCGGTCGGTCCGGTCACGGTCACGGCACTCGGCGTCGTCTCGGCGACCGAGGCGACCACCACCGTCACGGTCGAGGCCACGGTCTACGACACGGCGATCACCCTCACGCCGGACACGGTGAACCCGGGCCAGACCACCACGGTCACGGGTACCGGCTTCCAGCCGAACGAATCGATCAGCGTCTCGATCCCCGGCGGCGACCCCGTCGTGGTGACGGCGGACGGCGACGGCGGCTTCACCGCGACCCTGCCGGTGCCGGCCGGAACGCCCGCCGGGCCGGTCACGGTGACCGCGGTCGGTGAGAGCTCGGCGACGCCTGCCGACGCGGAGCTCACGGTCGAGGCCTACGAGACGGCGATCACCGCCGACCCGAGCACGGTCACGGCGGGCGGAGCGACGCTCGTCACAGGTACCGGCTTCGCCGCGAACGAGTCCGTCACGGTCTCGGTCCCGGGCGGCACCGCTGTCCCGGCGACGACGAACGGCGCCGGTGAGTTCTCGGTCGGGATCACCGTTCCGGCGAATGCGCCGGTCGGCCCGCTGGTCGTCACGGCGGAGGGAGCGGTGTCGCAGGCTCCGGCCACCGCGACCGTCACGGTCACCGCCATCGTGTTCTCGCCCGTCATCACCGCTTCCCCGGACGCACTGATCGCCGGTGACACGACGGTCATCACCGGATCCGGCTTCGCAGCCAACGAGACGGTCACGGTGTCGATCCCGGGCGCTCCGGTCGTCACGCAGGTGACGAACGCCGGCGGCGGCTTCACGGCGACCCTGCCGGTCCCCGACGGCTACGCGCTCGGCGACGTCACGGTGACGGCACTCGGTGCTGCATCGAACGAGCCGGCGACGACGATCATCGAGATCCTCGCGTACGACACGGCCATCACGGTCGACCCGTCGTCGGTCCTGCCGGGTGAGTCGGTCACGGTCGACGGGACAGGCTTCGCCGGTGGGGAGACCGTCACGGTGTCCATCCCGGGCGCACCGTCCGTCACCGTGGTGACGAACCCTGACGGTTCCTTCACCGTGGACCTGCCGATCCCGGACGACTACACGCCCGGACCGGTCACGGTGACCGCCGAGGGTGACGTCTCCGAGACGCCGGCCGAGGCCGACGTCACCATCGAGGACGGAGCGGTCGACGTTGACACCGACGCCGCTGCGGTCGACGTGGACACGGATGCCGACGTCGACGCCGCTGCTGACGTCGACGCCGCGGCCGACGTGGACGCCGACGTGGACGTGGACGCTGCTGCGGACACTGACGCTGCTGCCGACACCGATGCTGCAACGGATGCGGATGCTGCTGCGGATGCTGCTGCGGATGTGGATGCTGCTGCGGACGTGGACGCTGCTGCGGATGTGGATGCCGCGGCCGACACGGATGCCGCTGCGGACACTGACGCTGCTGCCGACGTGGATGCTGCTGCGGACACGGATGCTGCTGCCGATGTGGATGCTGCTGCGGACACGGATGCTGCGGCCGATGTGGATGCTGCGGCTGACACTGATGCTGCTTCCGATGTGAATGCTGATGCCGCGGCTGACGCTGATGCTGCGGCCGACGTGGACGCTGCTGCGGACGTGGACGCTGCTGCGGACACGGATGCCGCAGCCGATGTGGACGCTGATGCGGACACTGACGTTGCTGCCGACACGGATGCTGCTGCGGACACGGACGCTGCTGCGGACGTGGATGCTGCTGCCGACACGGACGCTGCTGCGGACGTGGACGCTGATGCGGACACTGACGTTGCTGCTGACACGGATGCTGCTGCGGACGTGGATGCTGCTGCGGACACCGATGCCGCAGCTGATGTCGATGCTGCTGCTGACACCGATGCTGCTGCTGATGTCGACGCTGCTGCGGACACTGATGCTGCAGCCGACGTGGATGCTGCTGCCGACACTGACGCGGACACTGCCGCCGACACCGACACCGACACCGCGGCGGACACCGATGCAGCGTCCGACGGAGTGGATGTCGACCTGAACGCGGATGTCGACACCGACACCGCGGCGGACGCGGACACGGCGACCGACGTGGACACGGCGACCGACGCCGACACCGCAGCTGACGCCGATGGTGACACCGACGCCGGCGACGACCGCCTGGCGACCGTCAAGTACTCGACGATCGTCCGCGACACGGGCGTGATCCAGGAGGTCTACGCCACCGGCTTCGAGCCCGGTGAGACCGTCTCGGCGACCGTCTTCTCGACGCCGTTCGCACTGACGCCCGTCGTCGCAGACGCCTCCGGCAACGCCACCCTCACCTTCCCGGTCGACTCGTCGATCGAGCTGGGTGCCCACCGGGTGGAGCTCTCCGGATCCGTGACCGGCGACCTGCCGCTCGACCGCGAGGCGACCGCCTTCACGGTCACCGCGGTGGCCGCCGCCGCACCGGGGTCACGCCCCGGTCTGCCGAGCACCGGCTTCGACGGCCTGTGGATCGGGGGACTCGGCGCCACGATGCTCCTCCTCGGAGGTGCCTTCGTGGCCACGCGACGGGCGCGTCTGGAGTGACGCGCTGAGTGGGCCGCGCCGCATTCGGGTCGGCGCGGCCCACTCCTTCCCCGCGGACGGCGCCACCGAACGGGTGCCCCCGCGGTTCATCATCACCCAGCACCAAGGAGGAACCGTGACTCCGATCACACGCACATCCGTCGGGGAGCGTTCTGACGCCCTTCGACAAGCTCAGGGGCCGGGAGAGGCTCAGGGACCGGACAGAGCCGAAGGACCGGACGGCGCCGAGGGGCTCGAGGCCGGGCAACCGGTCCCTGAGCCTGTCGAAGGGCAGGCTTCTGCGGGGGCCCTTCGACAAGCTCAGGGACCGACGGGCGCTCAGGGACCGACGGGCGCTCAGGGATCAAGGGGCACTGAGGGACCGGCGCCGGTGGTCCCACCGAAGCGGGCCGCTCGCATCGCCGCCGCGGTCTCGATCGCCCTCGTCGGCGTCTACGTCGCCGGCACCCTCGTCATCGTCTCGCCGACCACACCCGTCCGCGGTGCCGTCGTCGCCGCGGCCGGACCGTACTTCACGCAGAAGTGGAACGTCTTCGCGCCGAGCATCATGAAGACGAACATCACCTTCTCCGTCCAAGCCCAGTGGCGCGACGCCGACGGGACCCTCGTGAAGTCCGACTGGGTCAACGTCACGAAGCTCGAGCAGCAGGCGGTCCCCGGCCACGCCGAGCCCTCGCGGATCCAGAAGTCCTCGTGGAACGCGATGCTCGCCTACAACACCCGGTACCTCGCGCTCGACGCCCAGCAGCGGGAGATCGTCCGCGACACCTTCATCCAGCGGGCCGATGGTGGCGGGTATCGCGCCCAGTCGGCCGAGTCGCTCATCGCCGACCTCGACGCCGTCAGCACGACCCCAGGCTCAGGGCAGGGCGACATCGTCCGGTTCCTCCGCTACGACTACATGCTCAAGGAGTACGCGACCGCGTTCTCCACGGCGTACTTCGACCAGGACGTCGAGCGCGTCCGGTGGCGGATCGACCGCGCCCGCCCGAACGACTTCGACAACCGCTTCTCCGAGGAGCAGCAGTTCGACGACACTGCCGTCACCTTCGGCTGGCGGCACGTCGACGGCGTCATCGACCCGGAGACCCTCGCCGTCTACCGGGACGTCATCACCCGCTACGGAGGTGCACGATGAACGCCGTCCGAGCGTCGTTCGACCGGTTCGCCGGCTGGGTCACGGGTGCCAAGCACGCCGGCTACAGCCTCTCCGCCCTCCGGATCCTCTACGGTGTCGCGATCGTCAGCTTCCTGTTCACCAGCCTCGCCGACCGCCACTACCTCTGGGGCGTCGCGTCGAAGTGGGTCGACCCGGAGGCGAACCGTCGCGCGTGGTTCCCGCTGTTCGAGGTCGTCTTCACCAAGGACAGCGCCTTCGTCTTCGACCTCGCCTACGGGGTGCTCATCGTGCTCGGCCTGCTGTTCCTCATCGGCTGGCAGACCAGGTTCGTCACGCCCGTCCTGCTCGTGTTCTGGGTTGGGCTCGCGACCAACAGCACGGTGCTGACCAACGGCGGCGACACGATCATCCGCATCACGCTGCTGTTCCTGGTGTTCGCGGACCTGTCGCGTCACTGGTCGGTCGACGCGTGGCTCGCCAAGCGGCGGGGTCGAGCGCCGCGGCCGATCCTGCGCGGTCGGTTCACGATCCCGGCGTGGCTCGCGAACGCCGCCAACAACACGGCGGTCCTGCTCTGCGCGTACCAGATCATGCTCGTCTACGTGAACTCCGGCATCTACAAGCTCATGGGTCCCGAGTGGCGTGAGGGCACGGCGTTCTACTACTCGCTCGTCCTCGACGTGTTCCGCCCGTTCCCGGTGCTGAGCGACCTCGCCTGGCAGCTCGGACCGTTCGTCTGGGTGGCCACGTTCCTGTCCGTCTGGGTGCAGCTGCTGTTCCCGGTGCTGATCCTGTGGCGACCGACGCGGATCCTCGCGCTCGGTTTCACGATCCTGATGCACCTCGGCATCGGCCTGTTCCTCGGCCTCTGGCCGTTCTCGCTCGCGATGATCGCGCTCGACCTGCTGTTCGTCCGCGACCGCAGCTGGGTCGCCGTCGGTCGGTGGGCGGCGCACGCCGGGGGAGTGCTCCGCCAGCTGCTGCCCGAGCGCCAAGCGACGGAGAGACCTGTCACGACGTCGGCCGGTTCGCCGTCGTGACACCAGCCGTCTCGCACGTTCGGGTGCGAGACGAACCGGCGGTCGGCGCCACGGTTGCGCCGACCGCCACCCCTTTGCCGGTCCCGTCCCTCTCGCCCTGAGGTCCCCTTCCGTTCGCCCATCTTTGGGCGAACGAACGCTCCCTCGCCCAAAAATGGGCGAATGAACGCAATTGGATCTGTGTTTCTCTGTGTTTGTGTGATACTTTCTTCGCACTGCAAGCCTGCAACACCGGAAACGAAGGTCAAGGACGACGCATTTACGCGACGGAGCGGCACGAGCACATCACCAGCCGGGTGAAGACGAGCGGACGGGTCTCCGTCGCCGACGTCTCCCGCGAGCTGGGCGTCACCGCCGAGACGATCCGCCGCGACCTCGACCAGCTCGAAGCCTCCGGCGTCCTGCGCCGCGTCCACGGCGGCGCCGTCTCCGCAGCGCGTGCCTCCGTCGCCGAGGCCAGCCTCGCCGATCGCCAGGGCCAACGGAGCGACGCGAAGGCCACGATCGCCCGTGCTGCCCTCCGGCTCATCCCGGCCACGTTCAGCGGCTCGATCGTCATCGACGCCGGGACGACCACGGCCCACCTCGCCGACCTCCTCGTCACCTGGCGCCCGGCCACCGCCGGCCAGACGCTCACGGTCATCACCAACTCCGTCCCGATCGCCGCGACGCTCCACCACTGCGACCACGTCGAACTCCACCTCCTCGGTGGCCGCGTCCGCGGGATCACCAGCGCGGCGGTCGGCAGCACGACCGTCGACGAGCTCGGCCGGTTCCGCCCCGACATCGCCTTCGTCGGCGCCAACGGGGTCAGCGCCGACTTCGGCCTCAGCACGCCGGACGAGCTCGAGGGTGCCGTGAAGTCGGCCATCGTCCGCGGTTCGCGCCGGGCCGTCGTCCTCGCCGACGCCGCCAAGCTCGGTGAGGAAGCACTCATCCGCTTCGCCGCCCTCGACGAGATCGACACCGTCATCACCGACGAGGTCGTTCCGACGACCCTGGGGGACGCCCTCGAGGCTGCGGGTGTCGAGGTGGTCGTCGCATGATCATCACCCTGACCGCCAACCCCTCGCTCGACCACACGGTGGAGCTCCCCGGCATCGTCGAGCGCGGTGAGGTCCTCCGCGCCCTCGCCAGCCGTGAGCAGCCGGGCGGCAAGGGCGTCAACGTCTCGCGGGCCATCGCCGCCGCCGAGTTGGCGACCATCGCCGTCCTGCCCGGTGAATCGACCGACCCCATGATCGAGTCGCTGCGCGCGCAGGGGATCGACGTCCTCGCCGTCCCGACCGGGCAGCCCGTGCGCCGCAACATCACGCTCACCGAGCCCGACGGCACCACCACGAAGATCAACGAGCCGGGCCCGCTCCTCACCGAGGACGACGCTGCACGCCTCGTCGACGCGACCGCCCGTGCCGCCGCGAGTGCCGAGTGGCTCGTCATCGCCGGTTCGCTGCCACCCGGCCTCCCCGCCGACTTCTACGCACGCATCGTCCGGGCCGCTCGCGCCCTCACCGACGGCACCCGCCCGCTCGTCGCCGTCGACAGCTCGGGTGAGCCGCTCGCCGCCCTCCTCGCCGCCTTCGCCGCCACCGGGGAACGTGTCGACCTCATCAAGCCGAACGGTGCCGAACTCGCCGAACTCACCGGCACCGCGTCCGGCGACGAGATCGAGGCGGACCCGGCGCTCGCCGCGTCCGTCGCCGCCACGCTCATCGGCACCACGGACCGACCCGGCCCGGTCGCCGCCGTCCTCGTCACGCTCGGCTCCCGAGGAGCCGTGCTCGTGGAGGGCGACACCGCCTGGTCGGCCCGGGCCCCGAAGATCGTCGCGCGCAGCACCGTCGGCGCGGGGGACTCCTCCCTCGCCGGCTACCTGATCGCCCGAACCGCAGGTCTCGCCCCTGCAGCACGCCTCGCGCAGGCCGTCGCCCACGGAGCCGCAGCCGCGGCACTCCCGGGCAGCGACGTGCCGGCGCTCAGCGGGACGGACGCCGCCGCCATCGACGTCGTCCAGCTCCCGCAGCGGATCCCATCCGTCCCCTGACCGTCCCCGGTCCCTGACCGCCACCCCGGTCCCTGACCTCCCACCCCGGTCCCTGAGCTTGTCGAAGGGCCACCCCGACCACCCGAAGCACCAGCATCCGTTTCGAAGGAGAACCCAGATGTCCACCCCACTCATCACCCCAGGGCTCGTCGCCCTCGACGCCGACCTCGGCACCGATCGCGCGGGTGTCATCCGCGCGCTCGCCGAGCTCGTCGTCCGCGCCGGCCGTGCCACCGACACCGAGGCCCTCTTCGCCGACGCCTGGGCGCGGGAGAGCAAGACCGACACCGGCATCCCCGGCGGCATCGCGATCCCGCACTGCCGTTCGGCCGCTGTCACCGAGCCGACGCTCGCGATGGCCCGGGTCTCGCCGCTCGTCGACTTCGGCTCCGACGACGGCCCGGCCGACCTCCTCTTCTTCATCGCGGCTCCGGACGGCGCCGACCAGGCACACCTCGCCCTGCTGTCGAAGCTCGCCCGTTCGCTCATCAAGCCCGAGTTCGTGACCTCGCTGCGTGAGGCGCCCGACGCCGCCGCGGTGGTCGCCCTCGTCGACGGCGCACTCAGCGACGCGCCCAAGCCGGCGTCGGCTCCTGCAGCCGAGCGCGCCGCGACGGCTCCCGTCGAGGCCGGCGACCAGACCGCACGGCCCGTGCTCATCGCGGTCACCTCGTGCGCGACAGGCATCGCCCACACCTACATGGCGGCCGACTCGCTCGCCGCCACCGCCAAGCGCCTCGGTGTCGAGCTGCACGTGGAGACGCAGGGTGCCTCCGGCGCGACCCCGCTGCCCGCCGACGTCGTCGCGAAGGCGCAGGCAGTCATCTTCGCCGTCGACGTGGACGTCCGCGACGTCACGCGCTTCGCCGGGAAGCCGGTCATCAAGGCTCCCGTGAAGCGCGGCATCGACGCTCCGGAACAGCTCATCAACGACGCGGTCGCCGCGATCTCGAACCCGAACGCCCCGCGGGTCGCCGCCGCCGCCGGTGACGCCTCCGCGTCGACGTCGGACAAGAAGGACGCCAACGTCGGTCAGTCGATCAAGCGCTGGCTGCTCACCGGTGTCAGCTACATGATCCCGTTCGTCGCCGGTGGCGGTCTGCTCATCGCCCTCGGCTTCCTCCTCGGTGGCTACGACATCACCGAGAACGCCGGCAAGATCATCGTCGAGAACAGCCTCGCGAACCTGCCTGCCGGCGGCCTCGGTGCCTACCTCGGCGCGGTCGCGTTCTCCATCGGCGCCGCCTCGATGGGCTTCCTCGTCCCCGCTCTCGCGGGCTTCATCGCCTTCGCCATCGCCGACCGACCGGGCATCGCACCCGGGTTCGTCGCCGGTGCCGTCGCGCTGCTCATGAGCGCCGGCTTCCTCGGCGGGCTCGTCGGTGGTCTGCTCGCCGGTGGTGTCGCCTACGGCCTCGGTCGCCTGAACGTGCCGCGGTGGTTGCGGGGGCTGATGCCCGTCGTGATCATCCCGCTGGTCGGTTCGATCGTCGCGTCCGGTCTCATGATCCTCGTCCTCGGCGGCCCGATCGCCGCGCTCATGAACGGCCTCAACGGCTGGCTCTCCGGCCTCACCGGCGTCTCGGCGATCCTGCTGGGCGTGATCCTCGGCACGATGATGGCCTTCGACCTCGGCGGCCCCGTCAACAAGGTCGCGTACTCGTTCGCCGTCGCCGGTCTCGGTGCTGGCACGCTCGCCAACCAGGCACCGTGGCAGATCATGGCCGCTGTCATGGCTGCCGGCATGGTGCCGCCGCTCGCGATGGCGCTCGCCTCGACCGTCCTCAGCCGTCGTTCGTTCACCGCGGTCGAGCGCGAGAACGGCAAGGCCGCCTGGCTGCTCGGTGCCGCGTTCATCAGCGAGGGTGCGATCCCGTTCGCCGCGGCCGACCTGTTCCGCGTCATCCCGGCGTCGATCCTCGGTGGTGCCGCCACCGGTGCGCTCGTCATGGCGACCGGCGTGACCTCGCAGGCGCCGCACGGTGGCATCTTCGTGTTCTTCGCCATCGGCAATATCGGGATGTTCGTCCTGTCGGTCGCGATCGGCACCGTCATCACCGCGGTCGCCGTTGTCCTGCTCAAGCGGTTCGCCCGTCGTCGTCCGGTGGAGGGTGCCGACACGGCAGCCCCCACGGTCGCCACCGTGCCCGCGACCGTCTGATCCGTACCCGTCCGATCCACAGCCTGACCTGATCCACTGGTCCGGCCGGCACCAACCGAACCGCAGAAGGAGCATCATCATGGCCGAACGCCAAGCCACCATCGCCAGCCGCGTCGGGCTGCACGCCCGCCCCGCCAAGCTCTTCATCGAGACGGTCAAGCGCCAGCCGGTGCCCGTCACGATCGAGCTGGGCGACTCGGGCCCGCTCGACGCCTCGAGCATCCTCACGATCATGAGCCTCGGCGCCACCAACGGCGACGTCGTGACCCTCCGCGCCGAGGGCGAGGGTGCCGACGAGGCACTCGCCGAGCTCGCCGGTCTCCTCGAGACGGACCTCGACGCCGAGTAGTCACCCCGCACCACGAAGCCCCGCCGCCCGAGTCATCTCGGACGGCGGGGCTTCCTCGTGGGCCCTTCGACAGGCTCAGGGAGCGGGGGAACCGTTCCGGTCACTGAGCTCCCCATTCCGGTCACTGAGCTTGTCGAAGTGGCCCCGGGGAACCGTCTCGTGTCGTACGTGGTTGCTCGTGGGTCCTTCGACAGGCTCAGGGAGCGGGGGAACCGTTCCGGTCGCTGAGCTTGTCGAAGTGCCCCCGGAGAGCCGCGCGGCTGCGGACACGCGACGGACCCCGCCACCCGAGACGACGGGTGACGGGGTTCGTCAGGAGCGAGCTACTCGGCGGAGTGGCGGCGACGCGCGAGCAGCACCGAGGCGAAGCCGACGAGGCCGAGGAGCAGCGCGACGAGCCCGACGCTCGACACGTCCACACCCGTGCGCGACAGCGAGTCGGCGCCGGCGGCCGAACCACCCGAGGGGGAGCTCGTGCCGTCACCACCACCGACCGCGCCACCACCGGAGCCCGTTCCAGGACCGGTCCCGGGGTTCGTCCCCGGGTCGGTTCCGGGACCGGTCCCCGGGTCCACCGCGGCGGCGAGCACCGTCACGGGCGTGGACGTCGTCTCCACCGGCGCGAAGCCATCGGCCGAGACCGTGACCCGCACCGCGAGCGCGGCACCCGCACTGCCGGCGGGCGGCGTGAACGTCGCCGTGTCGGCACCGTCCACGACCTCGTCGTCGAGCAGCCAGGCGTAGACCACGTTGGCGTCCTCCGGGTCCACCACGACCGCCGCGGTCGTCGGCACGCCCTCGCGGGCCACGCTCGACAGCGTCGCGGTCGCGACCGCCGTCCGGGCGAAGGTGATCGTCGTCGACTGCGTGGTCACCCCGTCAGCCGCCGTCACCGTGATGACGACACCGTCGGTCGCGTCAGCCGCAGCGCGGGCGGTAGCCGCCGGTGCCGCTTCGAGCGGCTCGATCGTGACCGTCGCGTCGCGGTCGGCCGGGATGGCGTCGACCACCGGGTCGGCGGACCCTGCCAGCGGCACCTCGTACTCGAGGACGCCTGCATCGAAGCCCTCGACCGGCGTGCCGTTCACCCGCAGCGCGGCGAGGCTCGCCTCGGTCGCTACCGACGGTGCGAGCGCGTAGATCTCGACCTCCGAGACGACCAGGTGGGTGTTCGCGTACGCCGTCATCACGACACGAACGGCACTCGTCGTGACGCCACCGAGGTCGACGTCGACGATCGGAGCCGTCCCATCGGTCGGGACCGGCACAGCGACCGCACCGCCCGGAGCGTCGATCCACGCGCCGTCGGCGTCACGGAACTGCACGGTCAACGCACTCGGCCAGCTGTTGGTGCTCCCGTCCTTGTAGGCGTAGAAGGTGACGTGCTCGATCGTGTGCTCACCGCCGAGCTCGTAGCTCAGGGTGTCGCTCGCCGGCTTGTTCGACGAGCGCCAGTTCGACCAGCCCTTGTCGTTCCGCACACCGTTCTTCGTGTTGCTCGCGGGGTAGCCGGACTCGGTGGACGTCGCACTCGCGACGGTCGTGGCGTCCGGCGCGATGTTCCGCTCACCGGGCGCCGTGACGATGATCGACAGGAGTGCGTCGATCGGTGCCGCGGCCGGGTCGTTCGAGGCAGCCGCGCCGCGCACCTGCACCACACCGGTGTCGGCGAGGTCGGCGTCGTCGAGGGTGCTGAAGTCCCAGGTGACGGGCGTGTCGAAGCGGTTGGTGCTCGCCCCGATCTGCGCCGGGACCGTGGTCGGTGCCGCAGCCACGACGGCGCTCGCCGGAGACCCTGCCGCGACCGTCAGGGAGACCGGTTCGGTGGTGGTGAAGCCGCCGATGTCGACGGTGGCCTGCGCGGTGAACGCCGCACCCCAGCCGTCGGTACCTGAGCCGTTCACGACGATCGTGCCCGGTGTGTTCCAGTCCACGGCGGAGGTGTCCCAGGTGACCGGCACCGGAGCACCCTGGACCGCGCTGTACAGCGGCACCACGGTCGCGGGCAGCGCCGCCGGAACACCGGCGACGGTCTGCAGCGTGACCGGCTGCACCCCGGTGAGGGCGGTGTCGACGAAGCTCCAGGTCTGGTTCGCGCCGTTGTTCGACTGGTAGACGCCAACGGCGGCACCCGTGGCGGTGGACTGCCCGCCGACCTCGAGGGCCTGGCTGGTTCCGACGTTCACGAGGCTCCACTCGGAGCCGTTGGTCGTCGTCGGGATCCACTGCAGCGAGGGGTCGGCCGCAGCCTGTTCCCGCGTCGCAGCGACGAGCGAGGTGCCCGCGGAGTTCGCGGAGAGGAGTGCTCCGGACGAGCTGCGGACGGCGTAGCGGTCGGTGTTCGTGCCGCCGCCCGAGAGTCGCTCGGCGGTCCACACCTGCGCGGCACCGGTCGTGGCGTCGGAGGCACGCGGGGTGATCGTGCCGGCCGGGACGGTCCCGGTCGTGGCTGCGGCGGTGAACGCCTTCGAGCTCTGCTTGCCGACGAGCTGGTAGGCGTGTCCGTCCTGGAACGGTGCCGCATCGGCTGCGACACCGGTCGCGCCGTCGACGAGGAAGGTGGTGACCGACTTCGCCGGGACGGTGAGTGTCGCCTGCTTGGTCACCGGGTCGATCGACACGGCGTCGCCCCGCACGAGTGCGTTGGCGGTGACGTCGTCCGCGGGGGACTCCGTCGTCACGATCGGCGTGACCGTCGCGCCGGGAGCGATGTCCGCGAACTTCGACAGGTCGATCGTGATCGTCCGAGCCGAGGTCGACGGGTTGGCGTGCACGAGGGTCGCGCCGGTGCCGTCGGCACGGAGCGCCGTGGTGGTCTGCGCGTCGGTGGAGGGGATGAGGTGGTCACCGGGCTGCACGTAGTGGGTGAAGTTGCGGAGCGTGTTGTACTTCGCGTTCGTCTTCACGGAGCAGCTCGGGTCGGCGTCGCCGTCGGCGATGCGTCGCTCGGAGTCGCCCTCGGCGTTGCAGTCGAAGTCGATGAGGACGCTGCCCCAGTTGAGCTTCTCGACCTTCTCCATGTTGTAGAGGTCCTCGACGGGCTGCCAGAGCACCCACGCGGTCGGCTCCAGGTTGCGGAGGTCGTCGATGAGGTGCGTCGCCATACCGATGCCGTTGTCGATGTTCGTGAGGTTGTGCTTGCCGCTGGAGTCCCAGTTGCCCTCGACCTCGCTCATCCACAGCGGCTTGCCGGCGGTCTTCGCGATGTCGCGCGCGACGACGCTGCCGCCCTGGCCGTAGCTGTGGACGTTGAGCTGCGTGACGAGGTCCTTGGCGGTCTGCGACCAGCCGTTCCAGTTCGTCGCGAAGATGCCCGGGTTCGTCTCGTCCATGGCCGCGATGACGGCCTCGGTCGAGGTGCCCTCGGCCGCGAGGCGCTCGGCGAGGGCCTTGATGACGGTGTCCTGCATGGCCGGGCCGATGTGTGCACCCTCCTGGCGTCCGCCCTTCGGCCAACCGGTGGCCTCGTCGATCTGGGTGCCCCAGTAGTTCGTGTTCGGCTCGTTGAAGGGGTCGATGGTGTCGAAGTCGACACCGGTGTCGGCCTCGAGGTGGTCGACGACGGTGGTGAGGTAGGCGACGAAGTCGTCGACGCTCTCCGGCTTCAGCTGCTCGTCGGCGGCGTTGAAGTTGCCCGACGCGTAGCCGCTCTCGGTCATGAAGTACGGCGGGGAGTTGCTGAACGCCTCCCACTTGGTGATCTTGTCCTTGAGTGCCGTGAGCCACCAGCGCTGGGTCTCGTCGGCGTCGAAGTCGTAGGAGGCCGGGTCGTCGGCGTCCCAGGCGGCGGCGTAGCGGTCGCGGTCGGCGTAGTCGGAGGTGATGGGGCCGTCGGCGTCGCTTGCTGCGAGGTCCGGGTTCCACCAGCCGTCGACCGCGCCGCCGGCCCGCAGGTAGGGCGGGACGTCGCTCGCGTTGCCGCCACCGATGTTGTAGCGCGCGATGTTGAGGTTGAGGCCGTCCTCGCCGAACACCTTGTCGAAGAGGTCCTGGCGGACGTCCTCGGGGTAGTCGCCCGTGGCGTTGGCGAACCAGACGAGGCTCGTTCCCCAGCCTTCGAACGCCTCGTTCTGGTAGGCCGGGTTGGGGGTGATGGTGAGGGGAGTGCTCTCCGCGGCGGCCGCAGGAGCGGCGTCCACGGTGGCGAGTGCTGGTGCGATCGCGGCGATGCCGAGGGCGACGGCGACGGTCGCTCCGATCGTTCGTCGGCGGACTGGTGACGGCAGTGTCATCGGTGGTTCCTTCGTTGGAGGCCGTGGTACAGGGGATGTTCACGTGAACATCGAGCGGTGTCGAACTGCCGTGTTCACGTCAACATTCCCGACGAGTATGGGCGCCCCCTCGCTCGGGTGTCAAGCGATGCCCGATCGCTGAACCCGTCGAAGTGCGGCACATCGTCGTTCCTCGGCGGCGCGGACGACGAACTGCCTCGCCTCAGTGCGCGGGTGGGGGAGCCGTGCTCGCGCGGACGACGAGGGACGTCGGCGTGAGGGGCTCGGTGGAGAGCTGCGGGCCCTCCTCGATCTCGCGGAGGAGGGTGGTGATCGCCCGGCGTCCGATCTCGTCGAAGTCCTGGTGCACCGTCGTGAGCGGTGGCCAGAACGAGTCCGACTCCGGGGTGTCGTCGAAGCCGACGACGCTGATCGACTCCGGGACCGCACGCCCGCGCTCGTGCAGGGCGCGCAGGAGTCCGAGCGCCATCTGGTCGTTCGACGCGAACACGGCCGTGATCTCCGGGCGCTCGGCGATCTCGAGGCCGATCTCGTACCCCGAGGTCGTCGACCAGTCGCCACGGAACGCGGGCGGCGGCGTGATGCCGGCCTCGCGCAGCGTGTCGGCCCAGCTCTGCTCGCGACGAGCCGCCGAGTACGAGGTGCGGGGGCCGGCGATGTGCCACACGCCCTGGTGTCCGAGGTCGAGCAGGTGCTGGGTGGCGAGCGCCGCGCCCTGCGCCTGGTCGTTGTCGACGACCGGGTAGTCGGTGCGTGCCGCGGAGTCGATGACGACGACCGGCAGGCCGGAGGGGAGTTCGACGTCGGCGCCGTCGACGATGTGCGACTCGATGACGATGATGAGTCCGTCGACGTCCTGCTCGCGGAGGCTGTCGAGGGCGACCGCGACATCGCGTTGCGTGGGGTACTCGACGGGGACGACCGTGACCGAGTAGCCGGCCCGTGCGGCCTGGACCGTGATCGCGTCGAGCGTGCGCATGTTGCCGTAGGAGGAGAGCGTGAACATCGTGATCCCGATGCTGCGGGTGCGCCCCGACCGCAACGCTCGCGCGGCCTTGTTCGGGCGGTAGCCGAGCTCGGTCATCGCCTCGAGCACGCGGTCGCGGGTGCCGTCGTCGACGTTGGTCAGGCCGTTCGCGACGCGGGAGACGGTCTGCGAGGAGACGCCGGCGTGCGCCGCGACGTCCGCCATCGACGGTGCTCGCCTGGTGCGGCCAGGCGCTCTCCGGGTGGTGTCCGTCATGGTCTCCCTATCGTCGCATCCATCCTTGCATGTTGACGTGAACATGCTATGGTACCGATCAGATGTTGACGTAAACATCCATCGCGATCCCTCCCCGCACGGCTCCACCGCACGACGGTTCCGCCCGAATCCCAGCAAGGAAGCTGCCCATGACCACCACGACCGCTCGCACCGGCCGGCCACCAGCGGTCCGTGTCCACCGACGCGACCGCCGGGATTGGAAGGGCTGGGCGTTCATCGCCCCCTTCATGATCGTCTTCGCGCTGATGATCATCGCCCCGCTCGTCTACGCGCTCTACCTCAGCTTCTTCCAGGAGAAGCTCATCGGCGGCAACGCCTTCGTCGGTTTCGAGAACTACGCCCAGGTCCTCCAGGACCCGAAGTTCTGGGAGCCGTTCGGTCGCGTCGCACTGTTCTTCGTCGTGCAGGTGCCGATCATGCTCGCCCTGTCGCTCACCGCCGCGCTCGCGCTCGACAGCGCCAGGCTCCACGGCGCCGCCTTCTTCCGCATCGCGCTCTTCCTGCCGTACGCCGTCCCGGGCGTCGTCGCGGCGCTCATCTGGGGCTTCATCTACGGCGACCAGTTCGGTCTCGCCGGTAGCTTCAACGACCTCGTCGGCGCCCAGATCCTCGAGCCGTTCAGCTCCCAGGCCGTCCTCGCCTCCATCGGCAACATCGTGACGTGGGAGTTCATGGGCTACAACATGCTCATCTTCTACGCCGCCCTCCGCGTCGTGCCCGGTGAGATCTACGAGGCGGCCGAGATCGACGGGGCCGGACAGTTCCGCACCGTCTTCAGCATCAAGATCCCCGCCCTCCGCGGAGCCCTCGTCATCGCGACGATCTTCTCCGTCATCGGCTCGTTCCAGCTCTTCAACGAGCCGAACCTGCTGAAGAACCTCGCACCCAACGTGATCACGAGCAACTTCACCCCGAACATGTACGCCTACAACCTGTCCTTCGCCGGCCAGCAGTTCAACCTCGCGGCGACGGTCGCGATCATCATGGGCGTCATCACCGCCGTCATCGCCTACGTCGTGCAGGTGCGCGGCTCCCGACAGGAGAACAGCTGATGGCCACCGTCTCGAACCCGACCGTCCGTCCGCAGACCGTGTCGACCAGGACCGCCCGCAACCCGCGTGCCTTCGACCGGCCCACCCGGAAGCGCCACGACCCGCGCCGCAAGCGCTCGATCGTCCTCACGATCGTCATGGCCGTCTTCCTCATCTACTCGGTCGTCCCGATCCTGTGGCTCGTCATCAACGCGACGAAGTCCCAGCCCGACCTCTTCACCTCTTTCGGCCTCTGGTTCGGCGACGGCGGGTTCAACCTCTGGCAGAACATCGTCGACACCCTCACCTACCGCGACGGGCAGTTCGTCGGCTGGTTCGGCAACACACTGCTCTACGTGGTGGTCGGTGCCGGTGGGGCGACGCTGCTCGCCACGATCGGCGGCTACGGCCTCGCGAAGTTCCGCTTCCCCGGCAAGCGCGCCGTCTTCGCGATCATCCTCGGCTCCATCGCAGTGCCGGGCACGGCGCTCGCCGTCCCGACCTTCCTGATGTTCAGCCAGCTCGGCCTCACGAACACGCCGTGGGCCGTCATCCTGCCCTCGCTCGTCAGCCCGTTCGGCCTGTACCTCATCTGGACCTACGCGGTCGACGCGGTCCCGACCGAACTGCTCGAGGCCGCCCGCATGGACGGCGCGGGGGAGTTCCGCACCTTCTTCACGATCTCACTGCGACTCCTCGGCCCCGGCATCGTCACGGTGCTCCTCTTCGCGATCGTCGCGACCTGGAACAACTACTTCCTGCCGCTCATCATGCTGTCGGAGCCGACCTGGTATCCGCTCACCGTCGGGCTCAGCCAGTGGAGCGCCCAGGCCACCGGTGTCGCCGCACAACCGATCTTCAACCTCGTGATCACCGGATCGCTCCTGACCATCGTCCCGATCGTCATCGCGTTCCTCTTCCTGCAGCGCTTCTGGCAGTCCGGCCTGAGCGCCGGCAGCGTCAAGGGCTGATCCCCGCCGTTCCCAACCCGCACCACCGCATCACCAACCGGTCCCTGAGCCTGTCGAAGGGCACCACTCTTCGACAAGCGGTTCCTGAGCTTGTCGAAGGGCAGGGACCGGGGCATCACCTCCTCCTCCCAACGCAGTGAAAGGAAACACCCATGAAGCGCATCTCACCGTCTCGCACGGTTCTGCGCCGCGCGGCCACGGCGGCCGTCGCGTCCGCGATGATCGGAGCCTCGCTCGTCGCCTGCTCGTCCGGCGGCGGCAGCACCGCCTCGGGCGACGCCAAGGACATCGAGTCCGCCCTCGAAGCCGGTGGCGAGATCACCTACTGGTCCTGGACGCCCTCCGCCGAGGCGCAGGTCGCCGCGTTCGAGAAGGCCTACCCCAAGGTCAAGGTCAACCTCGTCAACGCCGGCACCAACACCACCGAGTACACGAAGCTGCAGAACGCGATCAAGGCCGGTAAGGGTGCCCCCGACGTCGCGCAGGTCGAGTACTACGCCATCCCGCAGTTCGCGCTCAGCGACTCCCTCGTCGACCTCAACGCCTACGGCTTCGGCGACCTGAAGGACGACTACAGCCCCGGCCCGTGGAGCTCCGTCAACATCGGCGACGGCCTCTACGCCCTCCCGCAGGACTCCGGCCCCATGGCCATGTTCTACAACAAGACGGTGTTCGACCAGTACGGCATCGCCGTGCCGACCACCTGGGACGAGTACATCGCGGCAGCCGCACAGCTGCACACGGCCGACCCGTCGAAGTACATCACCAACGACTCCGGTGACTCCGGCTTCGCGACCAGCATGATCTGGCAGGCCGGCGGACGTCCGTTCACCGCCGACGGCACCAAGGTGAGCGTCAACCTCGCCGACGAGGGCTCCAAGAAGTGGGCAGACACCTGGAACCAGCTCGTCGAGGGCGACCTGCTCTCCGACGTCCCCGGGTGGAGCGACGACTGGTACAAGTCGCTCGGCAACGGCAGCATCGCGACGCTCATCACGGGCGCCTGGATGCCCGGTGTGCTCGAGTCGTCCGTCGCCGAGGCCTCCGGCCAGTGGCGCGTCGCCCCGATCCCGACCTACGACGGCAAGCCCGCCAACGCCGAGAACGGTGGCGGTGGCCAGGTCGTGCTGAAGCAGAGCAAGAACCCGGCGCTCGCCGCGGGCTTCCTCAAGTGGCTGAACAACGACGAGGACAGCGTCAAGGTCTTCCTCGACAACGGTGGCTTCCCGGCGACGACCGCCGACCTGAACTCCGACGCGTTCCTCTCCGCAGCTCCCGCGTACTTCGGCGGCCAGAAGATCAACGAGGTCCTCGTGCAGGGCGCGAAGGACGTGTCGACCGGTTGGCAGTACCTGCCCTACCAGGTCTACGCGAACAGCATCTTCGCCGACACCGTCGGACAGTCCTACGCGAACAAGGCCGACCTGAACGACGGTCTCGCCGACTGGCAGAAGCAGCTCGTCGAGTACGGCAACACGCAGGGCTTCACGGTCACCGAGAAGTAGCCGAACGGCACCTGTAGCACCAGCACCATCGACCGCGGCCGGTCGGAGGGTCTTCCGGGATCCGCTCCGGCCGGCCGTGGTCGCTCCATCCGCACCCCTTCATCACGGAGCCCCAGCATGCCCACCTTCTCCATCGGCGACGACGACTTCCTGCTCGACGGTCAGCCGTTCCGGATCCTCTCCGGAGCCCTCCACTACTTCCGGGTGCACCCCGAGCAGTGGGCGGACCGCATCGCGAAGGCGAAGCTCATGGGGCTCAACACCATCGAGACCTACGTCGCGTGGAACCAGCACAGCCCCGAGCGCGGCGTGTTCGACACCACGGGCGTGAACGACCTCGAACGCTTCCTCGGCCTCGTCGCCGACGCCGGTCTGTACGCGATCGTGCGTCCCGGCCCCTACATCTGCGCCGAGTGGGACAACGGCGGCCTCCCCGGCTGGCTGCTGCACGACCCCGAGCTCGGCCTCCGTCGCAGCGAGCCCCGCTACCTGGCCGCCGTCCGCGAGTACTTCGAGGCGCTGCTGCCGATCATCGCGCCGCTGCAGATCGACCGCGGCGGTCCCGTCATCCTCGTGCAGGTCGAGAACGAGTACGGCGCCTACGGCGACGACCACGACTACCTCCGGACGCTGACCGCGTGGACCCGCGAGCTCGGCATCACGGTGCCGCTGACGACCGTCGACCAGCCGACGCCCCAGATGCTCGAGGACGGGAGTATCCCCCAACTCCACAAGACCGCCTCCTTCGGCAGCCGCTCGCTCGAACGCCTCGCGACCCTGCGCGAGCACCAACCGACCGGGCCGCTCATGTGCTCGGAGTTCTGGGACGGCTGGTTCGACCACTGGGGCGAGCACCACCACACGACGCCCGTCGCGGAGACGGCAGCGGACCTCGACGCGCTCCTCGCGGCCGGCGCGTCCGTGAACATCTACATGTTCCACGGCGGCACGAATTTCGGGTTCACCGGCGGCGCGAACGACAAGGGGCAGTACCGCTCGCACGTCACCTCCTACGACTACGACGCGCCCCTCGACGAGGCGGGCCACCCGACGGAGAAGTTCTTCGCCTTCCGCGACGTGATCGCGAAGTACGCCGAGGTGCCGACGGAGATCCCGCCGGCTGCGACGGATGCCCCGGCGTTCACCGCGTCCTTCGAGCAGGAGGTCCCGTTCGCGGACGTGGCCGACGAGATCGCTCCGCTCCAGGCGTTCGACCGGATCCCCACGATGGACGAACTCGGGGCGTTCAGCGGTCTGGCGCGGTACCGGGCGTCGCTCGGGGGACGTGGCGGCGTGCTCCGGTTCGCCGAGGTGCGCGACCGCGTGGTCGTCTCCGTCGACGGCGTGCCGGTCGGCGCGCTCACCCGCGAGTTCAAGGAGCGTTCGATCGTGATCCCGGCGGGTGAGACGCTCGAACTCCTCCTCGAGAACCAGGGCCGCGTGAACTACGGCAAGCGCCTGGGGGAGCCGAAGGGGATCATCGGGCCCGTGTCGCTCGACGGCGTGGAACTCACGTCGTGGGGCATCGCCCCCGTGGCCCTCGACCGCCTCGACGCCGTCGTGGACGCCGCAGCCACGCGGACGTCCGACGCCACGATCAGCGGTGCCGGGCCGGTCCTCCTCACCGCCACCGTCACGCTCGACGCGCCCACCGACCTGTTCCTCGACACCGCGGCCTGGGGCAAGGGACTCGTCTGGGTGAACGGCTTCCTACTCGGCCGCTACTGGTCGCGGGGGCCGCAGCACACGCTCTACGTCCCCGGCGGCCAGCTCCGTGCCGGGGAGAACCGCTTCACGGTGTTCGAGTTCCATGGGCTCACGACGCCGACGCTCTCATTCCTCGCCCGCCCCTCGCTCGGCCCGACCGAGTTCTAGCCGCCCACGATCCGGTCGGCGTCGCCCGCACAGACGCGGCGCCGACCGCACCACCCGGTCCCTGATGCCTGCCCCGGTCCCTGATCCCAACCTCGGTCCGTGAGCTGAACCCCGGTCCCTGAGCTGAATCCCGGTCCTTGAGCTGAACCCCGGTCCCTGACTCCAACCCCGGTCCCTGACTCCAACCCCGGTCCCTGACTCCAACCCCGGTCCCTGAGCTTGTCGAAGGGCACCAGGATGGCCCGTTCCCCGCGTCGCGCCAGGCTCGAGCCCCGGTCCCGATCGAGGAGTCCGATCCCCGACTCCGATGTCGGGGGCGACGGCTACCATTGGTGGGTGGTCACAGCTCTGTATCGCCGGTATCGGCCCGAGACGTTCGCCGACTTGATCGGTCAGGCGCAGGTGACCGATCCCCTCATGACGGCCCTGCGCACCAACCGCGTCAACCACGCGTATCTGTTCAGTGGTCCTCGTGGCTGCGGCAAGACGACGTCCGCGCGCATCCTCGCCCGCTGCCTCAACTGCGCAGAGGGCCCCACCGACACCCCGTGCGGCGTCTGCGCGAGCTGCGTCGACCTCTCCCGCGACGGCTCCGGCTCGCTCGACGTCGTCGAGATCGACGCGGCCAGCCACAACGGTGTCGACGACGCCCGCGACCTCCGCGAGCGCGCCATCTTCGCGCCCGCGCGCGACCGCTACAAGATCTTCATCCTCGACGAGGCGCACATGGTCACCCCGCAGGGGTTCAACGCCCTGCTGAAGATCGTCGAGGAGCCGCCGGAGCACGTGAAGTTCATCTTCGCGACGACCGAGCCCGACAAGGTGATCGGCACGATCCGCTCCCGCACCCACCACTACCCGTTCCGGCTCATCCCGCCGGCGCAGATGCTCGACTACGTCCAGCAGCTGTGCGAGAGCGAGCACGTGGGTGTCGAGGCCGGTGTACTGCCGCTCGTTGTCCGGGCCGGTGGCGGTTCCGCCCGCGACACGCTGTCCCTGCTCGACCAGCTCATGGCCGGCTCCGAGGGCGACTCCGTCGACTACGAGCGCGCGGTCGCCCTGCTCGGCTACACCCACACGGCCCTGCTCGACGAGGTGGTCGACGCCTTGGCCGCCCGCGACTCCGGTGCCGCCTTCAGCACCGTCGACCGCGTCATCCAGACCGGCCAAGACCCACGCCGCTTCGTCGACGACCTGCTCGAGCGACTCCGAGACCTCATCGTCGTGGCCGCCACGGGCGAGAACGCGGCGGCGGTCCTCCGCGGCCTCCCGCAGGACGAGCTCGACAAGATGCTCGCCCAGGCGCGGGCGTTCGGCATCGCCGAGCTGTCCCGCACGGCCGACGTCGTGAACGAGGCGCTCACCCAGATGACGGGTGCAACGTCGCCCAGGCTTCACCTCGAGCTCATGATGGCGCGCATCCTCGTGCCCGCAGCCGACGACTCCGCTCGTGGTGCATTGGCCCGAGTGGAGCGGCTCGAGCGTCGCATCGGTGTCGACGGTGCTGCCGCCGAGGGCGGTCAGGCCGCGGTCTCGGCGCAGCCCGTGGTCGCCGACCGCGCTCCGGCCCCTGCCGGCGCGGTCCCCGCGAGCACGGCGGCGAGCTCCGCCCCGGCTCCCGCCCCGGCTCCCGCCCCGGCCGCCGCCTCGACAGCATCCGCGGCCGCCGACCGTCGACCGGCGCAGGAGCCCGACCACGCGCAGACCGCCGCACCGACCCCCGCGGCCCCTCGCGTCGGCCCGGTCACCCTGCAGCACATCCGCGACGCCTGGCCCGAGATCGTGGCGCAGGTCGAGAAGGCCGACCGCAAGGCGTGGATGATCGTCGTCAACACCCAGGTCGGCGGGTACTCGGACGACGACGTCCTCACGCTCGTGTTCGCGAACAACGGCGACCTCAACGACTTCAAGGCACGTCACGCGCCCGGCACCGGCGTCGCGGAGGTCCTGCGCACGGCGGTCCTCGACGTCCTCGGCGTGCGGGTGAAGTACCTCGCCAAGGTCGCCGGTGCCGACGAGCCGCCGGCACCGCGGGCCACTGCGCCCGCCGTCGGCGCTCCGTCGTCGGAGTCGTCCGCCTGGTCGACCCCGAGCCTGCCGCAGACCGTCCCCGCCCCCGCTGCCCCGTCGTCGTCCGACAGCAGCGGCGGGTCGGGAGCCCGCTCCTCGTGGCCCACCGTCGCACCAGCCGGTGGCGAGCCCACCTCTGCTGTGCCGGTCGACGCCGAGTCGTCGGCTGCCACGCCAGTGCCACCCGCGTCGTCGGTCGTCGCCCCAGCCGAGGAGCAGACCTCCGTCTCCGCCTCCTCGTGGGCGACGGTCGCGCCGCCGCCGGCCGACGAGCCCGAGCCGTCCTCGGCCCCTGAGCCTGTCGAAGGGCATCCCCCGGTCCCAGAGTCTGTCGACGGGCCCGAGCCCGCCTCGTCGACGCAGCCGTCCTCGGTCCCTGAGCCTGTCGAAGGGCATCCCGGGCGACCCGCCGGATCCGGAGCCCCCGGGACGCCGGCCGGCTCACCCGCGCAGCGGCAGCCGTCGGCCCCGCCGCGCCAGCAGGCACCCGCCCGAGGCCCGTCCAACGGCGACGCGCTCGGCTCGCGCACCGTCACCTGGGACGTCGTCTCGATCCCGTCCGACGACGACGCACCGCCGCCGGACGACGAGCCGCCCTACCCCGACCCGTTCGAGTCATCGGCTCCTGCTCCGTCCTCTGCTGCCGGCGCGCCATCAGCAGCGCCCGTCGGCTCCCCGCAGGCCGCACCGCCTGCGGCGCCGGTCGCCGAGCAGCGCCCGCAGCCCCCGGTCCGGATGCGCCAGGCGCCCCCGGTGCCGACATCCCACCCCGCGGGTGACAACCGGTACGGCGAGAGCGTCGTCCGCGAGCTCCTCGGCGCGACATTCATCGAGGAGCAGCCGCACGAGCCGCGCTCCGGAGGGCGGTAGGCCATGTACGAGGGAATCGTCCAAGATCTGATCGACGAGTTCGGGCGGCTGCCCGGCATCGGTCCGAAGTCGGCGCAGCGCATCGCGTTCCACATCCTCCAGACGGAGTCGTTCGACGTGTCGAAGCTCGCCGAGCTGCTCACCGTCGTCCGCGAGAAGGTCAAGTTCTGCGAGATCTGCGGCAACATCTCCGAGCAGAACCTCTGCAGCGTGTGCCGCGACCCGCGTCGCAACCCGGCCCTGATCTGCGTCGTCGAAGAACCGAAGGACGTCGTCGCCATCGAGCGCACGCGTGAGTTCCGCGGCTTCTACCACGTGCTCGGCGGCGCCATCAGCCCGATCGACGGCGTCGGACCCGACGACCTGAACATCCGTCGTCTCATGCAGCGCCTCGCCGACGGCACCGTCACCGAGGTCATCATCGCGACCGACCCGAACCTCGAGGGGGAGGCGACCGCCACCTACCTCAGTCGGCTGCTCCTCCCGATGGGGATCCGTATCACGCGCCTCGCTTCCGGCCTCCCCGTCGGCGGCGACCTCGAGTACGCCGACGAGGTCACCCTCGGTCGTGCCTTCGAGGGTCGCACGGTCGTCAGCGGCTGACCACCCCGCCTCGTCGCCCGCCCTTCCACCCCTCCCTCTTGCCATCGGCCCTTTCTCAGGAGTCGTCCGGTGTGTCGGGGCTGGTGGGTTGCGCCGCGCCGACAGACTCCTGAGTCAGGGCAGCCGGGCGCGCCTCAGGCGTCGGCGGAGGGCGCCGGCCACTCGGCGACCACCGGGCGGGCAGACAGCTGCCGGCCGATCGCGGAGAAGCCGAGCTTGCGGGCGACGGCGCGTGAGCCGGGGTTCGTGTCGGCGGCGCGCCACTGGGGGAGGAGCCCGGCCGCGAGGGCATGCTCGACCGCGGTCGAGGCCAGCCTGGTCGCGAGACCGGTCCCGCGAGCCTCCGGGGCGGTCAACGCCGTCACGTGCGCGACACCCAACGGCCATGACCGGTAGCCGGCGACGGCGAGGACCCGACCGTGCTCGCGCACCGAGAACAGCGGCGAGGTGATGCCGAAGATCCCGCTCTCCGAGGCCTCGTCATCGCCCACCTTCGACAGCAGCGACTCGATGGCCGGGTCGCTCGCCTTGCTCGCCACCACGTCGATCTCCTCGGCCGGTCGGAACCGCCCGGGCAGCAGGTAGTCGAGTGTCGCCGGCCCGAGGACCTCGGCGACCTGCACGCGCGAGCGGAGGAACTCGACCGTCCCGACGCTCCTCGGTGATTCGTCCTCGATGGCGAGTCGCCTGGCGGTGTCCTCGTCGGGCACGATCGCGAGGGCGCTTCCGTCGATCTCGACGACGCCGATCCATCCGGGCGGGCACGCCATCGAGCCGGCGTTCACGACGACGGCGACGCGGCCGGCGGAGAATCGCGCGGTCGGCGAGGCGAGCCCCTGCCAGAGGCGTCGCACCGTCGCGAGCACCCGCGCGTCTTCCTGCTGCATAGGCCAACCCTACCGAGGCCCACCCTCCTCCCCACCGCAGGAGATCGGCGCGACAGCAGGACCGAACGTGCCGAAGTGTCCTGTTGCGGGGCGGATCTCCTTCCCCGGAGCGGGTGAGGGTGCCCTTCGTCACATGAACGGCGCGGAATGCCCGGATGGGTAGGATGATCGCTGGGCCGCTCGTGCCCGCACCGACTTCCCCAGGAGATCCGATGGCATTGATCGTGCAGAAGTTCGGCGGGTCCTCCGTCGCGGACGCCGAGAGCATCAAGCGCGTGGCGAAGCGCATCGTGGAGACCCGCAAAGCGGGCAACGAGGTCGTCGTCGCCGTCTCGGCGATGGGCGACACGACCGACGAACTGCTCGACCTCGCCCACGAGGTGACGCCCATCCCGGCGCCCCGCGAGCTCGACATGCTGCTGTCCAGCGGCGAGCGCATCTCGATGGCACTCCTCGCCATGGCGATCAGCAGCATGGGCTACGTCGCACGCTCCTTCACCGGCAGCCAGGCCGGCATGATCACCGACGCCCAGCACGGTGCAGCGCGCATCGTCGACGTCACCCCCGTGCGCCTGCGCGAGGCCCTCGACGACGGCGCCATCGTCATCGTCGCCGGCTTCCAGGGCTTCAACCGTGACACCCGCGACATCACCACGCTCGGTCGTGGCGGGTCCGACACCACGGCCGTCGCGCTCGCCGCAGCCCTCGACGCCGACGTCTGCGAGATCTACACCGACGTCGACGGCATCTTCACCTCCGACCCCCGCGTCGTCCCGAAAGCCCGGAAGATCGACCGCATCTCCAGCGAGGAGATGCTGGAGCTCGCGGCCTCGGGTGCCAAGGTCCTCTACATCCGCGCCGTCGAGTACGCACGCCGCCACGGCGTGACGCTCCACGTCCGGTCGTCCTTCAACAACAACGAAGGCACGCTCGTCCTCAACGACGCGGGCCGCAACAACCCAGGAGCAGGTGAGGCACCCATGGAGCAGCCCATCGTCGCCGGAGTCGCGACCGACCTCAGCGAAGCCAAGATCACCGTCGTCGGTGTCCCCGACCTGCCGGGCAAGGCGGCGGAGATCTTCACGATCGTCGCGAAGTCGGGCGGCAACGTCGACATGATCGTCCAGAACGTGTCGACCGCCGTCTCCGGCGTCACCGACATCTCGTTCACCTTGCCGAAGCCCGAGGCGCAGCAGGTCCTCCGCGCGCTCGCGGCGGAGCAGGAGCGGGTGGGCTTCTCGGCCATCCAGCACGACGACCAGATCGGCAAGCTCGCCCTCGTCGGTGCCGGCATGCGCACGAACACCGGCGTCTCGGCGAAGCTCTTCGAGGCGCTCAGTGCAGCGGGCATCAACATCGAGATGATCTCCACCAGTGAGATCCGCATCTCGGTCGTGACGCGTGCCGACACCCTCAACAAGGCCGCGAACGTGGTCCACTCCGCGTTCGGTCTCGACGGCGAGGACGAAGCCGTCGTCCACGGTGGCACCGGCCGCTGAGCCCGCCCTTCGGCAGGCTGAGGAACGACCCTTCGACAGGCTCAGGGGCCGGAGCCTGGCCGATCCTGATGCAAGATGGTTCACAACAACCCCTGAAACCAGAGGAATCCCCATGAGCAACGGTGTACGTGTCGGTGTCGTCGGAGCGACCGGTCAGGTCGGCAAGGTCATGCGCCGCCTGCTGGAGGAACGCGAGTTCCCGATCAGCGAGATCCGCTTCTTCGCGACGGCTCGCTCGGCGGGCACGACGCTCCCGTTCCGTGGCCAGGACATCGTGGTCGAGGACGTCGAGACGGCCGACCCGAGCGGTATCGACATCGCCCTGTTCTCGGCCGGCGCGACCGGCTCCCGCACGCAGGCTCCGCGGTTCGCCGCTGCCGGTGCGCTCGTCATCGACAACTCGAGCGCGTGGCGGATGGATCCCGAGGTCCCGCTCGTCGTCAGCGAGGTGAACCCGCACGCCATCAAGGACGCGGTCAAGGGCATCGTCGCGAACCCCAACTGCACGACCATGGCGGCCATGCCGGTCCTCAAGGTGCTCGACGCGGAGGCCGGGCTCACCCGCCTCATCGTCAACACCTACCAGGCCGTCTCCGGGTCCGGGCTCGCCGGCGCGGCTGAACTCGCCGGCCAGATCGAGGCCGCGGTCGCCCAGGGCGACCTCACCCGACTCGTCCACGACGGTTCGGCGATCGAGTTCCCGGCTCCCGACAAGTACGTCGCCCCGATCGCCTTCGACGTCATCCCGCTCGCCGGCTCGATCGTCGACGACGGCCTGGGCGAGACCGACGAGGAGAAGAAGCTCCGCAACGAGAGCCGGAAGATCCTCGAGCTCCCCGAGCTGCTCGTGTCGGGCACCTGCGTACGCGTGCCCGTGTTCACCGGCCACTCGCTAGCCATCAACGCCGAGTTCTCGCGCGACCTGTCGCCGGAACGTGCGATCGAGCTGCTCCGTGACGCTCCGGGCGTCCAGCTGTCGGACGTTCCGACGCCGCTCGAGGCCGCCGGCGCGGACCCGTCGTTCGTGGGGCGCATCCGTCCCGACCAGAGCGCGCCGGCCGGCAAGGGCCTCGCGCTGTTCATCTCGAACGACAACCTGCGCAAGGGTGCGGCCCTCAACGCGGTGCAGATCGCCGAGATCGTCGCCGCCGAGCTGCTCGCACAGCCCGCAACGGTCTGACCGGCCCTCCCTCCACCCGATCGGGGACGACGACATGGCCCGCCAGCGACCACGCCTGCGCCGACGGTGGTTGGCCGCGTTCATCGCGGCCGCCATCGCCGTCACCGCGGTGATCACCGTGAGTGGCCTGCGTGCCGACGTCCAGCAGACGACGGTCGCCCGCGCCGACACCTCCGGGTCCGAGGTCGCCGTCGGACCGCTCGTCGCGTTCTACGGCGACTCGTACACGAAGGGCTCGGCAGCGTCGTCGCCGGCCGCCCGTTGGTCCTCGCTCGTCGCGAAGGCCGAGGGCTGGACGGAGTACAACGCCGGCTACCCGGGTCTCGGGTTCGTCCGCAAACGCGACAAGGTCGGCGATGTCACGGCGGACGTCATCGCGCAGCACCCCGAGGTCCTCATCGTCGCGCTCGGCATCAACGACAACTTCGAGTGGACCGGCAACGAGCAGGCGATCCGGGAGGCGATCCTGCCGGAGTTCCAGCGGCTGCGCGACGGGCTGCCCGGCACCCGCATCATCGTGGTGGAGCCCTGGTGGTACACCGCTGAGCGACCGGCCTCCGTCGAACAGATCATCGGATGGGTGCACGACGCCGCCGACACCATCGGGGCCGACTACATCTCCGGGGCGTCGCACTGGCTGGACGAGGACCCGGCGACGTGGATCTCCGCCGACGGCCTCCACCCGAGCGACGCCGGGTACGCGCACCTCGCGCAGCGCATGCTCGAGGAGCTCGACGCCCTCACCCCCGCGCTCCCCGGACGCTGACCCGGCGGTCGTGCAGTCGGGCCGAAGTGTCTCGACATCGAGCGATCTCACAGCATGCGGTCAGCGACAGCACGCGGGTGGAGAGCTCGGGCCTCGCCGCGACTAGACTGCTCTGGTGACCGAAACCATCGACGTAGCCCTCATTGGTGGTGGCATCATGAGCGCCACGCTCGCCGCCCTCATCCACCAGGTGCAGCCTGACTGGAAGGTCGAGGTGTACGAGCGCCTGAGCGACGTCGCACTCGAGAGCTCCAACCCCTGGAACAACGCCGGGACGGGCCACGCCGCGCTGTGCGAGCTCAACTACATGCCGCAGGACGCCCACGGCCACGTCGACCCGGCGAAGGCCATCGGCATCAACGAGCAGTTCCAGCTCAGCCGTCAGTTCTGGTCGCACCTCGTCGAGGAGGGCCTGCTCGGCGCACCCGACACCTTCATCAACCCGACCCCGCACATGACGTTCGTGCGCGGCGACAAGGACGTCGAATACCTGCGGAAGCGCTACGAGGCGCTGAAGGATCAGCCGCTCTTCGCCGGCATCGAGTTCTCGGAAGACCCGGCCGTCATCGCCGAGTGGGCTCCACTGCTCATCAACCGTCGTGCCGTCGGCGAACGCATCGCGGCCACCCGGATCACCGCGGGAACCGACGTCGACTTCGGTTCGCTCACGCACAAGCTCTTCGGCGCAGCGCCGAACGCCCACGTCCGCACCAACCACGAGGTACGGTCGCTCAAGCGGCTGAAGGACGGCACCTGGCGCATCCGAGGCCGTCAGACGCTCGGACGATCACCGATGGAGATCAACGCCCGCTTCGTCTTCGTCGGCGCCGGCGGATGGGCGCTCAAGCTGCTGCAGAAGTCCGGGATCCCCGAGATCAAGGGCTACGGCGTCTTCCCCATCGGTGGGCAGTTCCTCCGCACCGACAACCCCGCGGTGGTCTCGAAGCACCAGGCCAAGGTCTACAGCCAGGCTTCGGTTGGGGCCCCGCCGATGTCGGTCCCGCACCTCGACACCCGCGTCGTCGACGGTCAGGCGAGCCTCCTCTTCGGCCCGTACGCGACGTTCAGCCCGAAGTTCCTCAAGCGCGGATCGATGCTCGACCTCGTCACCCAGGTGCGCCCGCACAACCTCCTCCCGATGCTGGCGGTCGCCAAGGACAACCCGAGTCTCATCACGTACCTCATCGGGCAGCTCCTGCAGTCCCGCAAGCAGAAGATGGACAGCCTCCGCGAGTTCCTGCCGACGGCGAAGGACGAGGACTGGTACCTCATCGAGGCCGGGCAGCGAGCCCAGGTCATGAAGAAGGACAAGGCCAAGGGCGGCGTCCTGCAGTTCGGCACCGAGGTCATCACGGGTGCGGACGGCACGATCGCGGGACTGCTGGGCGCTTCGCCCGGCGCATCGACGGCCGTGCCGATCATGCTCGACGTCCTGCGCAAGTGCTTCCCCGACAGGATGACCGCGTGGGAGCCGAGGCTCCGCGAGATGATCCCGACCTACGGCTCGACGCTGAACGACGTCCCCGAGACGGCGGCGAAGGTCCTCGAGAGCACCGCCGAGGCCCTCGACATCTCGCTGTAGCCGCCGCACGGGTCCTCGCCCGGCCCCTCGTCGGATGCGACAGGTGCAGCTTGGGAACCCTAAGCTTGCCTGGTGGCGAAACTGTATTTCCGATACGGGGCGATGAACTCCGGCAAGAGCACCGCCTTGCTCCAGGCGGCGTTCAACTACGAGGAGCGCGGCCACCGCGTCCTCCTCACCAAGCCGTCCCTCGACACGAAGGGCGACGCCGCCATCGTCAGTCGCCTCGGCGTGACCCGCGATGCCGACTTCCTGCTCGGTCCTGACGACGACGCCGTCCGGGTGTTCGCGGAGCACCGTCGCCGCGTCGTGCAGGAGACCGGCGAGGACGTCAGCTGCCTGCTCGTCGACGAAGCCCAGTTCCTCCACGGGGAACAGGTCGACGATCTGCTGCGCATCGCGCTGCTCGAGGGCATCCCGGTCCTCGCCTACGGCATCCGGACCGATTTCCAGACCGTCGCGTTCCCCGGGAGCCGCCGCCTCCTCGAGGTGGCCCACAGCCTCGAGGAGCTCAAGACGATCTGTCGCTGTGGTCGAAAGGCGATCTTCAACGGCCGCCGGTTCGGCGACACCTTCGTCTTCGACGGCGACCAGGTCGCCATCGACGGCACCACCGTCACCTACGAATCGCTCTGCGGCGTCTGCTACCTGCAGGAGTCCGGCGGTCGCCTGTCCAGCACACCCACCGCACCTCCCATCAGCGAAGGATCACACGCATGAAGCTCTCCGTCATCGGCTGCGGCTACCTGGGGGCCGTGCACGCGGCCGCCATGACATCGATCGGGCACGAGGTCGTCGGCATCGACGTGGACCCGGCCAAGATCGAGGCCCTCGCCGCCGGACGCTCGCCGATCTTCGAGCCAGGCCTTCCAGAGCTGCTGCTGGCCGGTGTCGAGTCGGGCCGCCTGCGGTTCAGTACGGACATGGCCGACGCGGCCGGGGCCACCATGCACTTCGTCGCGGTCGGCACGCCGCAGAAGGCCGGCTCCAACGCCGCCGACCTGCGCTACGTGGACGCCGCGGTGACGGCCCTCCTGCCGCACCTGTCGGCAGGAGACGTCGTCGTCGGCAAGTCGACCGTCCCCGTCGGCACCGCCGCGCGCCTGGCCGAACTCGTCGCCCCCACCGGCGCGGTGCTCGCCTGGAACCCCGAGTTCCTGCGGGAGGGCTTCGCCGTGCAGGACACGATCGCGCCCGACCGACTCGTGTACGGGCTGCCGCCGGCTCCCGAGGACGCCGCCGTCGCTCGAGCCGCTTTCGACGAGGTCTACGCGCAGGCACTCTCCACCGGCACGCCGCTCGTCGCCACCGGGTACTCGACCGCGGAGCTGGTGAAGGTCGCCGCGAACGCGTTCCTCGCCACGAAGATCTCCTTCATCAACGCGATGGCGGAGATCGCCGAGGTCACCGACGCCGACGTCACGGAGCTCGCCGATGCGATCGGTTACGACGCCCGGATCGGTCGCCGCTTCCTCAACGCCGGTGTCGGGTTCGGCGGCGGCTGCCTGCCGAAGGACATCCGCGCCTTCACCGCTCGTGCCGAGGAGCTCGGTCGTGGGGAGTCGGTGGCCTTCCTCAAGGAGGTCGACGCGATCAACCTGCGTCGTCGTCAGCGCGTCATCGACCTCGTCGTCGAGGAGCTCGGCGGGAGCGCCTACCAGAAGCGGGTCGCGGTACTCGGCCTCGCGTTCAAGCCCGACAGCGACGACGTCCGAGACTCGCCGGCCCTCGATGTCGCCGTCGGCCTCAACGGACTGGGTGCGAAGGTGCTCGCCTTCGATCCGGAAGCGGTTCCCAACGCGCGTCGGCTCCACCCGCAGCTGACGTTCGCTGACTCGGCGGAAGAGGCCGTGACGGACGCGGACATCGTCGTGGTCGTGACCGAGTGGAAGGCGTTCCGAGCCCTCGACCCCTCTGCCGTCGCCGAGCTGACCGCGGGCAAGACGATCGTGGACGGACGCAACTGCCTCGACGTGGACGCCTGGCGGGGCGCCGGGTGGCGTTACGTCGGTCTCGGTCGTCCGTGACCGGTGACGAGTAGCCGGACGACGAGCACGATCGTCGCGCCGAGCAGCCCTCCGGCCGCATTGGCGTAGACGTCGGCGATCGTCGCGACCCGCTCGGGGAGCAGGGTCTGTCCGAGTTCGATCGCGACCGAGAACAGGGTCGTCGTCAGCGGTGCGACCCACCAGAGGCGTAACGGCAGCTCGAGGGCGAGCAGAGCTCCGAGCGGGATGAACAGCACGACGTTCGCGGCCGATTCGACGAAGCGGTAGTCGAACCAGGTCGGGGCGCCCGCGGCCTGCAAGCGATCGAGGATCGCCAGCAGCGTCGTCCGGCCGTCGGCGTCGACGGGCGTCGGCCAGAACGCGATGCCGAGCATGACGCACAGGCAGAGCAGCAGCAGGATCCCGATCACGATGCGCGGCGTGCGGGTCATCTGCGGTGCGGCTCCAGATCGGTCGACGGGCGTGCTGACGGCATCCCGCAATCGTAGGCCATGAGCGGCCGTGAGCCCTGGTGTGGCGTGCGTCGTCCACCCCTGAAAGGGGGCGTGCAGCGACCCTCGGAGGCCATCATCCGGCGGTTAGGCTGTGCCTACCCGAACAAGGAGCACTCTTGGCTGACCCACGCCCGGCGACGGCCGGCATCCGCCTGCCCGGCCGCAGGCGTTCGCGTCTGTGGTGGATCGCACTCGCCGTCCTCCTCGTCGTCCTCGCGCTCGGAGCCTGGCTCGGCGTCCGGGCGTCTTTGGCGAAGAACGCGCTCGAAGCCGCCCAGTCGGAGGCGAAGTCGCTCCAGTCGGCCGTGCTCAAGGGTGACGCGAGCGGCACCGAGGTCACGCAGCGTGCACTCACCAAGCACACCGGCGAGGCGGTGTCGCTGACGAGTGATCCCATCTGGCGGGCGGCAGAGGCGGTCCCGTTCCTCGGCGTGAACTTCTCCGCGGTGCGACAGGCCGCCGCCGCGACCGATGACGTCGCAGTCGACGTCGTGCCGAAGGTCGTCGAGATCGCCGATCAGGTGAACCTGTCGTCCCTGCTCCCCGGGGACGGGTCGATCGCGACGGAGCCGCTCCGCGCCGTCGCGCCGACCGTGGCCGAGGCGGCTGCAGCGGCTGACGCCATCGCCGGGCGCGTGGACACGATCGGCACGGACGGTGCGCTGCCGGTGGTCGCCGACGCCGTCGAGAAGCTCACCCGCACGATCACCGGTGCATCCACGATGCTCGACACCGCGGCGCGGGCCACGGCGCTCCTGCCGGACATGGCGGGAGGGGCCGGGCCTCGGAACATCATGGTGATGATCCAGAACAACGCGGAGCTGCGCTCGAGTGGCGGCATCGCCGGGGCGGTGGCCCTCATCCACGCGGAGAACGGCGTCATCTCGTTCGTCGGCACCCGGGGGAGCGACGACTTCTCCGGATTCCCCGCCCCGGTACTCCCGCTCACCCAATTCGAGCAGAACGTCTACACCGACAACCTCGGCCGGTACATCCAGGACACCAACCTCACGGTCGACTTCAGTCGCACCGGCGAGCTCGCCGCAGCCATGGGGACCCAGGTGTTCGGCGTTCCCATCGACACCGTGGTCGCCGTCGACCCCTACGTCCTCGCACACCTGCTGGAGGCGACCGGCCCCGTCGCCCTCCCGGACGGCACCGAGCTCACCGCCGACAACGCGGCGAAGACGCTGCTGAGCGACGTCTACGCCCGGTTCCCGGACCGGCTCGTACAGGACGCGTTCTTCGCCGCGGTCTCGGGTGCGGTGTTCGAGGGCATGATCTCCCGCTCGCCCGACCCCGGCGCCCTCGTCCAGGCCCTGTCCGAGTCCGGTGCGGAGAACCGTCTCCACGTGTGGAGTGCGGTCCCCACCGAACAGGCGTTGATCGCCGAGACGAGCCTCGCCGGGATCCCACCGGCGACCGACGACGCAGCCGTGTACACCGGGGTCTACCTCGAAGACCTGACCCGCGCGAAGATGGACTACTACCTGGAGACGAAGGTCGACATCCGCGACGCCCGGTGCACGAAACAGGGCGCCGAATACGTCGTCGCCGTCACCCTGACGTCCACCGCACCGGCGGACGCCGCAACCTCCCTGCCGGACTACGTGACCGCCGGCGGGCGCTTCGGCACCCCCGCGGGAGACATCGCGACGCGCGTCGTGATCCACGGCCCGCTCGGCGCGACCCTGCTCGGTGCGAGCGACGGCGAGGACCTGCCGGTGAAGGCCGTGACCGACCCGAACGGTCGTCTCTACGCCCAGACCGACGTGACCCTCACTCCGGGGGCGACAAGGGAACTCGTCTTCACCGTGCTCGCTCCGAAGGCCTCCGACGTACCCCCAAACCTGGTCACAACCCCCGGAATCACGGGCAAAACGACCATTTCAGCCTTCCCTCGGTGCGGCTCCTGACATAGCATGACAACACCTCAGGAAGCCACGCACCCGAATTCGTGACCCTGGGGAACCTCGCGCGGACGCCCACCCGAAATCGGCGGACGCAGGGGGTATTCGACGTTCCTTGGGGATATCAACATGAAGCGCACCCTTGCCCTAGCATCGCTCTGCCTCCTGGCAGTCTTCGCGGCCCCGACCGCCGCGAGTGCAGCGACCGACTCGTCCACCTACGGCCCTGCCGGCTGTGCGACCCTCACACCGGTGTCGGTGACCCAGGGGGAGTCGACCGTCTTCCGCTGCGACGGCACCTTCGACCCCGGCACTCCGGTGACGGTCACCGTCGCCGGGCCCGGCTGCAGCATTCCCGCTGCGAAGCCGAACACCGCCGGAGCGACCGAGCAGGCCGCCGAGCAGAGCGCCGCACCCACGTCCGGCACGTTCAGCGCCGACGCCGCCCGCGCGTTCGCGGTGACGATCGAGACCAGCAAGACCGCCTCCGGCACCTGCATGGTCACGGCGACCCAGGGCGCCACCACGGAGAGTGCCTCGTTCCAGGTCTCGGAGCGCGAGTTCGCCTCGACCGGCTTCGACGGTGGAGCCCTGCCGTGGATCGGCGGAGGCCTCCTCGTCGTCGGTGCCGGCGTCGTCGGCGCGATGGCGATCCGTCGCCGCAAGACGGCCTGATCCGTCGGTCGGGACGCGTGGTCCGGGCGGTCGTCCGCTCGGACCACGGCCTGGCGCCAGGCGGACAGGGCGTACCCCCAAAGGTGGTCACATCCGCGGAATTCCGCGGTTTTCCAGCTCTGGCGAGCGAGCGGCTGCCCTAGCATGATGACGGCCATGGAGGCCACGAGTGAACAGCGCTCGGCTCCAGGCCGTGTCCGCATGTCGCATCACGCAGCGCATGCGCCATCCGCACACCTAGGGGCCCGCACATGAAACGAATTCTCTCCGCCGCCGCACTCGTCCTCCTCGCCGTCGCCGCGCTGCCCACCGCAGCCAACGCGGTCGAGGGCGACAGCTACGGTCCAGGCAGCTGTAACTCGATCACGCCGGCGAGCGTCGCGCGCGGCGCGGCGGTCTCGTACTCGTGCTCGGACTTCTGGGCCGCGAACCAGACCGTGTCGATCACCATCGACTCCTCGGTGGCCGGCGTCTCCGCTCGTACCCTGTCGACCGTCGCTGACGCCGCTGGAGACATCCAGGTCTCCATCGACACGGCTGCGGACCCCGCGGGCACCTACACGTTGACCGCGACCCAGGGCGCCGTGACCGATTCGTCCGACTTCACCGTGCTGGACCCCGCGGACGCCGCTGCTGCCGCCGCGTCGGCCTCCGACCCGTCTGCCGGGGGCAACGCCCTCGCCGACACCGGGTTCGCCGGAACCGCCCTCCCCTGGGTGGCCGGTGGGCTCCTCGCCGTCGGTGCTGCCGCGCTCGGCACCGTGGTCGTGCGTCGCCGCCAGCAGGCGTGAGATCACGGATCGGCCGGGCGGCGATGGCGGCGCTCGGCTGATCCGGTCCGGGATCCACCGATTCCAGGAAGTGGCGAACAGCCGCTGAAAAATCGGCTATCCTAGACAAGGCCTTCGGGCCATCGGGGTGTGGCGCAGTTTGGTAGCGCGCTTCGTTCGGGACGAAGAGGTCGTGGGTTCAAATCCCGCTACCCCGACAGCAAAGCCCGGTCAGACGAGAAATCGTCTGACCGGGCTTCTCTGTTTTCGTGGGCTGGCGGTCCGCTGGGCTGGCGGGTCGCACATCCCGCTACCCCGACAGCACAAGCCTGGTCAGACAAGAGATTGTCTGACCGGGCTTCTCTGTTTCTCGGGCTGGCGGTCCCTGAGGCGCATCGTCGGTCCCTGAGCCTGTCGAAGGGCAGTCCGGCCCGGTCAGACCACCGTGCGACGGGGGAGGAGCGTCACGAGCGACGCTTCCGGCCGGCAGGCGAAGCGCACGGGTGCATAGATGGACGTGCCGACACCCGCCGACACGTTCAGGTACGCCGATCGGAGGGCGTGGCGCCAGACGCTGAGCCCCTTCACCTGCTTGCGCGGGATGTCGCAGTTCGTCACGAGTGCCCCGTAGCCCGGCACACAGACCTGACCACCGTGGGTGTGACCCGCGAAGATGAACTGCGCACCCTGGGTCACGAAGGCGTCGAGCACCCGACGATACGGAGCGTGCATCACGCCCACCGTCACGGTGTGCGCCAGGGACGGGTCATCGGTCTCCAACGTCTCGGCGTCCAACCGCTCGTCGATGAGGGCCGTCAACGTGTCCAGACGGTCGAAGTGCTTGTGCGGGTCGTCGACGCCGAACAGGTCGAGGCGGGTCCCGCGGACCGAGATCTCACCGACCGCGTTGTTGAGGTCGATCCAGCCGAGTTCGTCCATGAAGAACCGCTCGAGCGCGCCCGTGTCGAGGGTGGTCGGTGAGACGTGCTTCGACGAGGTCTGCGTGAAGTACTTGAACGGGTTCTTCGCGGTCGGGCCGTAGTAGTCGTTCGAGCCGTGCACGAACGCGCCCGGAACCCCCGCGAACACCGACAGCGCAGCCCTGATCCCGTCGACGCCCTGCTCATGCCCCAGGTTGTCTCCGGTGTTGATCACGACGTCCGGCCGGAGATCGGCCAGCGACCGCAGCCAGGCCTGCTTCCGGCGCTGCCAGGGCGCCATGTGGAGGTCGGAGAGGTGCAGCACGGTGATCGGCTCGGCGTCGGGCGGGAGGACCGGAGCGGTCACCCTGCGCAGCGTGAAGGCGTTGCGCTCGATCACCGACGCGTACCCGAAGGTGAGGGCCCCGAGGCCTGCCACGACGGCCGCTGCCGTTCCGAGTCTGCCGCCGGTGCTCATGGGTGCCGCCATCGATCGTCTCCTCCTCGGTCGTCGAGTGGTGCCGACCGTCCCACGAGCGTACCCGCTGGCCCCTCCGAAGACGCCCGGAGCGCATCCGCGGGTACGACGAAGGGCCCGGTCGACATCCGACCGGGCCCTTCGTCATCGCGTCAAAGCGTCAACACTTGTCCTTCGTGATCGACACCGTGATCTTCGCGTCCTTCTTCGCCTGGGATCCGGCTGGCGGATCCACCCCGGTCACCTTCGTGCCCGTGGCCGCAGGGTCCGCGACGCACTTCTGACCCACGTTCGAGAACCCGGCACCCTGGATGGCCGCCTTCGCATCGTCGAAGCTGGCGGCAGCACTCACATCGGGGACGACGCCGACCAGGCCGTTGCTCGTGTAGACGGTGATGATCGAGCCCTTCGGGACCGTGCCGGCAGGGTTGGTGCTGGCAGCCTGACCCACGGGGAGGGCGGAGTCGGCGGCGCCGCCGTTCGCGAAGCCGAAGCCGGCATCCTCGAGGATCTTCTGTGCCTCCTCGATGGACTTCCCGGCGACGTCCGGCACCTGGACGGACTGGCCGTTGATGAGGGATGGATCCGGGTCGCCGAACGCTGTGCCGCCGTACTTGCCGTTGGCGACCTCCATGATGCGCGGCCAGATCGAGTGACGGAGGACCGCGACCTGCCCGGCATCGAAGTAGGTGCGTCGGAGGTTGACGTGGCCGGTGGCGTTGAAGACCCCGACGACGGTAGCCGCGGAGGTGCTCGCACCGCTCATCCAGGTGGCCTCGTTGTTGTCGGTCGTTCCGGTCTTGCCGATGAGCGGGATGCCGTCACCGATGCGCGATGCGCTCGTCGTACCACCGTTGAAGGTCGCCTGGAGAGCGACGTTCGCGGTCGCCGCGACGTTGGGCTCGAGGCCCTGGCGGCAGTTCGCCGCCGGAACGGGGATCTCCGTGCCGTCGGGCTTCACCACGCGGTCGATCGCGATCGGGTCGCAGGTCACGCCGCCGGATGCGAAGGTCGCGAAGGCCGTCGCCATGCTGAGCGGGGCGACCTCGTTCGTGCCGAGCACGGTGGCAGGGGACTGCAGGAGCGGCCCGCCGTCGGCGCGGTGCACGCCCATCGACTCGGCCGTCTTGCGGATGCCGCAGAGGTCGAGCTGCTTGGACATGGCGATGAAGCCGGTGTTGATGGAGGCCTTCGTGGACTGCAGCGCGGTGTAGTAGCCGCCGTTGCCGCCCTCGTCGTTACCGGGGTTCCAATCGGAGCCGGCGTAGACCGTGCCGCCGTCGGCGCAGGAGTCCTTGAACGTACCCCACGGCGATCGCTTGCGTCCGTCGACGCCCTCGTTCAGGCCGTGGCCCTCCTTGAGCCACTCGGCCAGGGTGAAGGTCTTGTACGTGGAGCCGGGCTGGAAACCGCTCGATCCGCCGTAGTCGTAGTCGGTGTTGTAGTTGACGCCGCTGAAGTTCGCTCCGGTCGCAGCGATCTCCGGATCGTTCGTGTAGTCCTTGTTCTGCGCCATCGCGAGGATCCGGCCGGTCTTCGGCTGGACCGTGACGGCGACCGCGCCGATGTCGAGCTGGTCGCTCGCGTGCGGGATGTACGCGTCGAGCGCGCTCTGTGCTGCCCACTGGAGGTCGAGGTCGAGCGTGGTGAACACGCTGTAGCCGCCACGGTTGAACGCCGCCCACCGCTCGTCCTCGGTCTCACCGAAGATCGGGTTGTTCTGGAACACGCGGGTGACGTAGTCGCAGAAGAACCCGGAGCCGGGGCTGATGTTCACGGCGGTCTGGCAACCCGTGCTGGCCGGCGTGATCGTGGGCGTGATCACGGTGGCGATGGCCACGTCGAACTGCTCCTGCGTGATCTTGCCCTCCTTGATCATCTGCTTGAGGACGTAATCGCGGCGGTCCTTCGTCAGCGCGTAGCCGTTGGCCGCGCCGTTGGTCTCACTCTCCGGGCGGTCGAGACGCAGCGTCTCGGGGTTGTTCACGATCGCCATCAGCGTCGCGGCCTGCTCGAGGTTGAGGTTCGCCGCGGTCGTGTTGAAGTAATAGTTCGCGGCGGCTTCGATGCCGTAGGTGCGACCACCGAACCCGGCGATGTTCAGGTAGCCCCGGAGGATGTCCTGCTTGCCATAGCGCTTCTCGAGGCCGATGGCCATGCGCATCTCCTTGAGCTTGCGCTCCGGAGTGGTCTTGGTGGCCTCGTCGTACGCGGCCTCCATCTTCTCCTTGTCGGTGATCGCCTCGGCCTTCTGCACGAGCACGTTCTTGACGTACTGCTGCGTGATCGACGAACCACCCTGGAGGTCGTTGCCGGACAGGCTGATCGCGGCCGCACGGATCGTTCCCGTGAGGTCGACACCGCCGTGCTCGTAGAAGCGCGGGTCCTCGGCCGAGACCGCCGCGTCCTTCACGAACTGGTTGATCTGGTCCCAACCGACCTCGATGCGGTTCTGCGTGTAGAACGACGCAAGCAGCTGCGGCGTACCGGCGCTGTCGGTCGCGTAGATGTTGGACTTCTGCGCCAGCTCGTCGAGGGCCAGGTAGTCGGGCAGACCGTCGAACACGTTGATCGTGCTGTTGGTCGCGATCCCCGTGACAGCGAGCGCCGGAGTGACCGTGGCGGTGACGAGGACGCCCGCGGCGACACTCAGACCGAGGAAGCCGAGGAAGCCGCCGAGCACACCGGTGGCCGTGCGATGTTGTTGAGGCATGGATCGATGCTAAGCGACAATCCTGAAAAAGGCCCGCTCAGGGCTGCGTTGAAACCCGATCGTTGCCGCCGGGCGACGCGACGCGGCTGTCGGTCGGCGTGCGACCGGCAGCCGCATCCGATCATCCGGGCGAGCCGTTCCCGTTCCCGTTCCCGGCTCCGCCGCCGTTCCCAGGGGCTGCGGGCCCGCCGTCCTCGCCGGTCCCATCGGTGTCCGCGCCGTCGCCCGGTGCCGGTGTCGGCGCCTCGCTCGGGGCCTGCGTCGGGTCGGCGGTGGGTGTCGGCGCGGGCGTCGAGTCCTCCTCGCTGCTGCCGGAACCGTCGCCCTGCAGCGTGGCTCGGTCGGCCTCAGGGAAGTCGCCGCCCGGGTACTTGGCGAGCGCGGCCGACATGACCTCCGGCCAGATGTAGTGCCGCATGGACGCGACCTGGGTGCCGTCGATGTAGGTGTCGCGGAGGTTGACGTGTCCGCTGACGTTGAAGGTGCCGACGACCGTCGCGACGGTCGTGCTCGCGCCACTCATCCAGGTCGCCTCGGCGTTGTCCGTGGTCCCCGTCTTGCCGATCAGCTCACCGACGCCGTCGGTGCGGGCGCCCGAGGCGGACGCGGTACCGCTCGACACGACGCCCTGGAGGACGTCGTCGGCCGCGGCCGCCACCTTCGCATCGACCGACTGGCGGCAGTTCGCGGAGGGGACCTCGGCAGTCGACCCGTCGGGCTTCGTGATCGAGTCGATCGCGATCGGGTCGCAGGTCTTGCCGCCGGCCGCGAGCGTCGCGAACGCGGTCGCCATGCTCAGCGGGGCGACCTCGTTCGTGCCGAGCACGGTCGCGGGGGAGTTGTTCAGTGGCGCGCCGTCGGCACGGTGCACGCCCATCGACTCGGCGGTCTTGCTGATGTCGCAGAGGTCGAGCTCCTGCGCCATCGCGATGAACGCGGTGTTGATCGACTGCTGGGTGGCACGTCTCACGGTGTAGGACCCTGATTCGCCCTCGTCGTTCCGCGGGCTCCACCCGGCCTCCGCCTGCTCCGTCCCACCCGGGACGCAACTGTTGGTGAAGGTGCCCCAGTCGGATCTGCGGTTCGCGTTGATCGACTCGTTGACGCCCTTGCCCGACTTCAGCCAGTCCGTCAGGGTGAAGATCTTGTACGTCGACCCGGGCTGGAAGCCGGCCGAGCCGCCGTAGGCCTGGTCGGTGTTGTAGTTGATGGCGCTGTAGTTGGAGCCCGTCGCGAGGACATCGGGATCCTGCGAGTAGTCCTTGTTCTGGGCCATGGCGAGGATCCGCCCGCTCCCGGGCTGCACGCTCACGGAGACGGCGCCGAGGTCGAGCTCGGTTGTGGTCTTCGGGACGTATTCGTCGATCGCCGCCTGCGAGGCGCTCTGGAGGTCGAGGTCGAGGGTCGTGAAGACGCTGTATCCGCCGCGCTTGAAGTTCGTCCACCGTTCGTCCTGTGTGGCACCGAAGATCTCGTTGTTCTGCAGCACGTTCGTCACGTAATCACAGAAGTAGGCGGAGGACCCGGCCGCGGAACAGCCGGTGACGGGCGGCACGATCGTCGGGGTGATCGGGATCGCCACGGCGGTGTCGTGCTGCTCCTTGGAGATCTTCTGCTCCTTGAGCATCTGGTCGAGGACGTAGTCCCGTCGCGTCTTCGTCAGGGCGTAGCCGTTGGCCGCGCCGTTGTCGGCGCTGTCGGGCTTGTCGATCCTGAGGTTCTCGGGGTTGTTGACGATCGCGAGCAGGGTCGCCGCCTGCTCCAGCGTGAGGTTCGCCGCCGTGGTGTTGAAGTAGTAGTTGGACGCCGCCTCGATCCCGTAGACGCGTCCGCCGAAACCGGAGATGTTGAGGTACCCGCGGAGGATGTCCTCCTTGCCGTACGTCTTCTCGAGACCGATCGCGAGTCGCATCTCCTTGAGCTTGCGCTCCGGGGTCGTCGCGGTCGCCTCCTCGTAGGCCGCGTCGCTCTCTTTCTTGTCGGGGATCGCCTCGGCCTTCTGCACCAGGACGTTCTTCACGTACTGCTGCGTGATGGAGGAGCCACCCTGCGTCGACCCGCCGGCGGCGTTGTTGACGACCGCGCGGACGGTGCCCGCGAGGTCGATGCCACCGTGTTCGAAGAAGCGCGGGTCCTCGGCCGAGACCGCGGCGTCCTTCGCGAACTGGGAGATCTGGTCCCAGCTGTCCTCGATCCGGTTCTGGTCGTAGAAGGAGGCGAGGAGCACCGGGTTGCCGGCGGAGTCCTTGGCGTAGATGCTCGACTTCTGGGCGAGTGAGTCGAGCTGCAGGTAGTCGGGGAGGCCGTCGAAGACGGAGATGCCCGTGGAGGTGGCGAGGCCGGTCATCGCGATGGCAGGGGTGACCGCGGCGGTGGCGAGCACACCGGCGGCGACGCTCAAGCCGACGAAGCCGAGGACGCTCTGCGCGACCGTCTTCGCGGGGGTACGTGGTTCAGGCATAGGATCGAAGGTAAGCGGGGAAACTGTGAGCGAGCTTCACTTGGGGCCCGCCATGAGCATCCCCTGCGCCTCCGCCTCTCCGTGCGGAGCGCCCGATCGAGGAGAGACATGACCCGCTGGGAGTACCTCACCACGCCGCTGATGATCCACAACACGGCAGCCATCCTGAACAACTGGGGCGGGGAGGGTTGGGAGCTCGTCCAGGTCGTCACCGGTCCGGAGGGTGGGCTCGTCGCCTACCTCAAGCGCCCCATCGCCGACTGACCCGACGTCCCGGAGGAACCCCCATGTCCCAGATCGCCGACCGACTCGCCGAGCTCGGTATCACCCTGCCCACCGTCGTCCCGCCCGTCGCCGCCTACATCCCCGCGGTGGTCTCCGGCGAGCACGTCTTCACCTCGGGCCAGCTGCCCATGACCGACGGCAAGCTCCCCGCCACCGGCAAGGTCGGTGAGGGCGACGGACTCGTCTCGCCCGCCGACGCCAAGTCCTACGCCCGGACGTGCGCGCTCAACGCGCTCGCCGCGGTGGAGAGCCAGATCGGTTCGCTCGACCGCGTCACCCGCATCGTGAAGGTCGTCGGCTTCGTCGCCTCCGACCCGGCGTTCACCGGCCAGCCCGGCGTCATCAACGGTGCGTCAGAGGTCCTCGGCGAGATCTTCGGCGACCTCGGCGTGCACGCCCGCTCCGCCGTCGGCGTCGCCGTGCTCCCGCTCGACTCGCCCGTCGAGGTGGAGCTCATCGTCGAGTTCGCGTAGCGCCTCCCGCGCCACATACACGAGAGCCGGACGGAATGACTGATTCCGTCCGGCTCTCGTGTTCGGAGCATCGATCTACGTGTTCTTCACCATCTTGTCGGTGATGATCTGCATGACCGTGGTGTCGGCGAGCGTCGTCGTGTCGCCCACCTCGCGGCCCTCGGCCACGTCGCGCAGGAGACGGCGCATGATCTTGCCCGAGCGCGTCTTCGGCAGTTCGTTCACGAGGTAGACCTCGCGGGGGCGGGCGATCGGACCGATCTGTTCGCCGACCCAGCTGCGGAGCGCGCCGGTGATGTCCGCGAGTCCGGACGCCTGCTCGAGGTGGGACTCTTTGATGATGACGAAGGCGACGACCGCCTGCCCGGTGGTCTCGTCGGCCGCACCGACCACGGCGGACTCGGCCACCATCTCGTTGGCGACGAGCGCCGACTCGATCTCAGCGGTGGAGAGTCGGTGCCCGGAGACGTTCATGACGTCGTCGACACGGCCGAGCAGCCAGACGTCGCGGTCCGAGTCGAGTCGGGCGCCGTCGCCGGCGAAGTAGAACGGGCCGCCCTCGACGTCCCAGAACTTCTCCCAGTAGGTCTCCTTGAACCGCTCGGGGTCGCCCCAGATGCCGCGGAGCATCGACGGCCAGGGCTCGGTCACGACGAGGAGTCCGCCGCCGCCGGCACCGACCGCGTCACCGGCGTCGTCGACCACGTCGATGGCGATGCCCGGGATCGGGACCTGCGCGCTACCGGGCTTCGTCGACGTGACACCGGGAAGGGCCGACACCATGATCGCCCCGGTCTCCGTCTGCCACCAGGTGTCGACGATCGGCGCGACCTTGTTGCCGATGATCTTGCGGTACCACATCCACGCCTCGGGGTTGATGGGCTCGCCCACCGAGCCGAGCAGGCGGAGCGACGACAGGTCGAACTGCTTCGGGATCTTCCGGCCGAGCTTCATGAAGGAGCGGATCGCCGTCGGAGCCGTGTAGAAGATGCTGACGCCGTACTTCTCGATGATCTCCCACCAGCGTCCCGGGTGCGGGGCGTCCGGTGTGCCCTCGTAGAGCACCTGCGTCGCGCCGTTCGCGAGGGGTCCGTAGGTGACGTAGCTGTGGCCCGTGATCCAACCGATGTCGGCTGTGCACCAGTACACGTCGGTCTCGGGGCGGAGGTCGAAGACGTTCTTGTGGGTGAACGCCGTCTGCGTCAGGTAGCCACCCGAGGTGTGCAGGATGCCCTTCGGCTTCCCGGTGGTGCCGGAGGTGTACAGGATGAAGAGCGGCTGCTCGGCGGGGAACGCCTGCGCGTCGTGCTCGGGTTCGGCGTCGGCGATGGCCTCATGCCACCAGAGGTCGCGTCCGGCCGTCCAGTCGACCTCGTTCTCGCCGCGACGGACGACGAGCACGTGATCCACGGTCGCCTGCTCGGGCAGCTCGCCGCGGCTCGCGAGCGCCGCGTCGACGGCGGGCTTGAGCGCGGAGACCTTGCCCTTGCGGTAGCCGCCGTCGGCGGTGATGACGAGCTTGGCCTCCGCGTCGTCGATGCGGGAGCGCAGGCTGTCCGCGCTGAACCCGCCGAAGACGACCGAGTGGACCGCGCCGATGCGCGCGACGGCGAGCATCGAGACGATCGCCTCCGGGATCATCGGCAGGTAGATGGCGACCCGGTCGCCGGCTTCGACGCCGAGGCTGGTGAACAGGTTGGCCGCGCGCTTGACCTCCGCCGTGAGTTCGGCGTAGGTGATGGTGCGGGTGTCGCCGGGCTCGCCCTCCCAGTGGAGGGCGACGCGGTCGCCGTTGCCGGCCTCGACGTGCCGGTCGAGGCAGTTGTAGGCGACGTTCAGCTCGCCGTCGTCGAACCAGGTCGCGAAGGGAGGGTTCGACCAGTCGAGGGTCTTCGTGAACGGCTTGCTCCACGTGAGCAGCTCGCGGGACTGCTCGGCCCAGAAGGCGAGCCGGTCACTCGACGCCCGCTCGTAGAGCTCGGCGCTGGCGATCGCCTGCGCGGCGAACTCCTCCGACGGTGGGAATCGTCGGTCTTCGTGCATCAGGCTGTCGATCTGCGTGCTCATCGTGTGTGTCTCGCTCCCTTGCGAATCCGCGTTCCTGACCCGACCTGCCGAGGCGGGTCGAGTCCGTGCCATGCACGAGCGTAGCGCGTTCTCCGTTGCGGATTTGTCACTCATCCGAACAAATTCTCGGGCCCAGTCTGTGAATGATCTGGGCATGGTAGGGAAACCACTCGATCTGGGGTCGTCTGAGTGCTTGTGTTCCCCGTTCACTGGCGTACACTTGGACCCGGCCGAATACACATTCGTGCATGCAGTGCCAGCGATTCCCCCCAATCCGGCACTGTAGAGGCGGCACCCATTCCCCCCAATGGGTGCCGCCTTCTTCCGTCTCCGGCGTCGGTGGCAGGTGAGTATTCGATTATTGCTTATAGTTCTGCCACTATCAGCTCTATGCTTCTGAGATGACCGATCTCCTCCTGGCCGTCGTCGTCGACATCGTCGGTTCCCGCCGTCTCGACGACCGCACCCGAGCTCAGCGCGCGATCCAGGACGTCTTCCTCCAGGTGGAGGCCACCTGGCCCGCCGAGCAGCCGCTGCGTCCCACGGTCGGCGACGAGTTCCAGGTCGTGTACGCGGACGTCGCGACCGCACTGCGAGCCACCACCCTCGCGCGACTGCTGTTCCCCGCGGAGGTCGATTGCCGGTTCGGCCTCGGCTGGGGCGAGGTCACGGACATCGACGCCGGGCAGGAGGCCCGCATTCAGGACGGTTCCGCCTGGTGGCGGGCCCGAGCCGCCATCGACGAGGCGCATCGGCGAGAGGACAAACGTCAGCCGTACCTGCGATCGTGGTTCGAGGGCGAAGCGCCCCAGGACGGAGACGCCATCGTGAACGCACTCCTCACCCTGCGCGACCACACGATCGATCAGATGCGGAACCCCCGACAGCGACAGCTCGCCGCGGGCGCGCTCCTCGGCCGATCGCAGGAGTCGATGGCTGCCCAAGCCGGCATCTCGCAGTCCGCGGTGTCGCAGAACCTGCAACGATCGGGCGGTGCCGCGCTCGTCTCGGCCCTCGACCTGCTCGCCGGATCGCCGGCCCGATGATCACGGCCGTCCTGCTGCTCATGATCGGGGGCGCCGACCTCTGTCGAGGTGTGGTCCGCGGCCCGCGCTGGTCCCCGGTGATCGGGCTGGTGGTGGTCTGGCTGTTCGCCGTGCTGGGCCTCGGGCTCGACTGGTGGTGGCCGACGCTGACCGGCCTCGTCGCCCTCGGATGGATCGTGGCCATGCCGTCCTCGGACGCGTCACGACCGCGCGGGTTCTGGCCCGTGCTCCTGCTCGGTCTCCTCGTCGTCGTCTCCACGCTCGTGTTCGGGGCGGGCGGGACCGCCGACAGCCCCGCTGCACAGGTCTACGCGGGCTTCGACCTCGGCGTGCTGCAGGAGGTGCCCCTGGTTCTCGCCGTCGCAGCCGGGTCGACGCTCGTCTTCCTCACGCGGAGCAGCAACCTCATCGTGCGGGCGTCACTGCGCCGCGCGCGTGAGGACGACGAGCCGCAACCGACCGCGGCACCCGCCTCCGCCTGGACGGTCATGATCCGCGGACGCGAGTTGGGGAGCGTCGAGCAGAGCGCCACGCCGCGGCGTCCGACGACACAGCTGCTCGGTGGCCGACTCATCGGCCCGCTCGAACGCGTCTTCATCGTCGTCCTCGCACTGAGCGGCACCGGCATGGTGATCGCCGCCCTCGTCGCTGCGAAGGGCATCGTGCGCTTCCCGGAGATATCCGAGGATCGCGGGGTCGGCGGCAAGGCGGAGGAGTTCCTCGTCGGCAGCTTCACGAGCTGGGCGATCGCTGCTGCCGCGGTGCTCTACCTCTGGGTGATCGCCGCCGGCTGAGGCGACACGGGGTCCCGCGTCGGTTCACGCGGGACCCCGTGTCTCATCCCTGCTCGAGGAACGCCGCGAGCTGTTCCTGATCGGGGTACGACGCCTGGGCGCCGGCCCCGGTCGCCGCGTAGCTGCCGACGGTCGAGGCGAATCGAGCCGCGTCGACGAGCTCGTCGCCGGCAGCGAGTCGCAGCGCGAGGGCACCCATGAACGCGTCGCCGCAGCCGGTGGTGTCGACGGCGTCCACCGTCGGCGACGGAACCGGTGTCGGGGCGGCCTCGCCGTCGATCACGACACTGCCCGCGGCCCCGGTCGTGACGACGGCTCGTCGGACGCCGTGGCTGCGCAGCGCCGTTGCGGTCGCCTCCCACCCGGCCTCCTCCGGGTCGACCCCGGCGAGATCGGCGGCCTCGTGCTCGTTCACGAGGAGGACGCCGGTCGCCTGGAGGAGCTCCTCCGGCACCGGACCGTAGGGGGAGAGGTTGAGGAGCACGAGCGCGCCGGCCGCAGCGCCCCGCCGGGCCGTCTCGAGCACGGTGTCGATGGGTACCTCGAGGCACAGGCAGACGACGCCGGCACCGTCGAGCGCCGTCCACGCCTCGCCGATCCGGTCGGGCGTGAGGGTGCCGTTCGCCCCGGGCGACACGATGATCGTGTTCTCCCCGGCGTCGTCGACGGTGATCACCGCGGTGCCGGTCGCGACGTCGTCACGTCGGGCGATCCGGGTGACGTCCACTCCCGAGCTCGAGAGCGACTCGAGCAGGAGCGACCCGTGCGCGTCGTCGCCGACCGCGCCGATCATGGTGACGTCGCCGCCGAGTCTGCCCGCGGCGACCGCCTGGTTGGCGCCCTTGCCGCCGGGGATGACGGCGAGTTCGGATCCCGTGAGCGTCTCCCCGGGCTGCGGGAAGCGTGCCGTGCGGACGACGAGGTCCGCGTTCAAGGACCCGACGACGACGATGCGTGGACTCTGCATGGTGACCCTCCTAGGCTGCCGAGGCGGTCTCGGCCGGACGGACCTCGGCGCCGGCGGGCTTCGGGATGAGGAACGACACCAGCAGGGCGACCGCGGTGATGCCCGCGCCGACCAGCATGGCACTCGTGTACCCGGCCGTCGACGTCCCTCCGGCGGGTGCGACGGCGATCTGGACGGCGGGGAGGACGACGAAGCTGAGGCCGGCGCCCAGGTTGAAGGCGCCCGCGTTCAGTCCGGGCAGGAAGCCCGGGTTCTCCTTCGGCGACAGGACGATGCCGAGCCCGTTCAGCATGATGTTGCCGATGCCCGCGTAGGTCGCACCGATCAGGACGGTCGTCGCGATGAGGACGGGGAGCGAGTGCACGCCGACGAGCGCCATGATGACGATCGAGACGATGCTGCCGATGAGACCGATGCGGAGCACGTTCAGGTAGCCGAGCGTTGGCGCGAGACGACCGGCGAACGGGCCGACGAGCCAGCCGACGAGGGCGTACGGCGTCAGGAACGCGAGCGAGGCGAGGTCGGCCTCCATGCTGAAGCCCGCGTCGGCGTTCTGCGCGATCGAGGTGACGAGGCCGTTGGCGACGGCGAAGACCCCGGTCATCGTGAGCAGCGTCGTGAGCAGGAGTGCCCAGGTGCTGCGCTGGCGGAGGTACTTCGTGGCGACCAGTGGCTCGGCGACGCGGTTCTCGACGGTCCAGAAGATCGCGAATGCGACGAGGGCGACGACGATGAACCCGCCGACGAGCAACCAGTTCGCCGCCGCGAGCTTGCCGGCCTCGTTGAACGCGGTGAGCAGTGCGGCGATCGACACGACGAGCGGGAGCACGCCCCACCAGTCCATCCTCGTGCCCTTCGAGGGCTGCGAGTTCGCGGCCCACAGGACGACGAACACGATCGCGACGGCTGCGACGACGGCCATGGTCCAGAAGACGGATCGGAAGCCGTGGTTCGTGACGAGCCATCCGCCGGCGAGCGCGTCGATCCCGGCGATGCCGCCGTTGACCGCGGTGATGAGGCCCATCATGGCGCCGTACCGCTTCGGGTCAGTGACCTCGGCGCGCAGCATGAGCAGGGTGATGGGCACGACCGGCCCGGACACGCCCTGGATGATGCGGCCGACGAACAGCATCTCGACGTTCACGGCGAGGGCCGCGACGACGGTGCCGACGAGCATGATGACGAGCATGCCCGTCAGGACGCGCTTCCGGCCGACGATGTCGCTGAGGCGGGGGAGGAAGACCGAGAACAACGCCGCCGTGGTGAAGAACATGGTCTGCGAGAGGCCGATGGTGGCGTCGTCGGTCTGCAGTTCGCGCGCCATGCTGACGAGCGCGGGGCTCAGCATGCTGGCGTTCAACTGGAACGCGACGCAGGCGGCGAGCAACGCCGTCATGAGGGCGCCGATGCGGACGGCGGGCCTCGTGGAGTTCAGGAGGTCGCTCACAGTTCGATCTCCCCGATGTTCTCGAGGGCGTCGGTGACCAGGCCCCAGAAGCGTGCGTGGTCGAGCTCGGTCGCGGCCCAGGTGCTGCAGTCGTCCGGAGCCGGGCTGCGGAAGTCGGCGACCGTCATGCCGAGGGTGAGCGTGCCCGTGAGTTCGATGTCGATCGGTACCTTGACGGTCCGCACGATCGTCGGGTCGATCACGTAGGCGACGGCGCACGGGTCGTGCACGGGCGGGCTGTCGAAGCCCTGCGCGTCCTTGTAGGTGGTGCCGAAGAACTCGAGCAGCTCCTCGACGAAGCGTGCCGGGCCGGTGCCGATCGCGGCGATCCGCTCGACGACCTCCGGGGTGGCGAGGGCCTGGTGCGTGAGGTCGAGGCCGACCATGACGACGGGCCAGCTCTCGTTGAAGACGATGTGCGCGGCCTCGGGGTCGATCTTGATGTTGAACTCGGCCACCGCCGACCAGTTGCCGACGTGGTAGCCGCCGCCCATGAGGACGACCTCCTTGACCCGCTCCACGATGCGCGGTTCCTTGCGGGCTGCGAGGGCGATGTTCGTCAGGCCGCCGGTCGGGACGAGGGTGATCTCGCCCGGTTCGTGCGACATGACGAGGTCGATGATGAGGTCGATGGCGTGCCGGTCGTCGAGGGCGATCGCCGGTTCGGGCAGGACGGGGCCGTCCATGCCCGATTCGCCGTGGATGTCGGGCGCGTTCTCGAGCGGGCGTACGAGCGGGCGGTCGGCACCGGCGGCGAACGGCACGTCGGTGATCCCGGCGATGCGGGCGACGGCGAGGGCGTTCCGGGTGACCTTCGGGAGCGTCTGGTTGCCGACGACGGTCGTGACGGCCAGCAGCTCGATCTCGGGGTTGCCGTGTGCCAGGAGGATGGCGATCGCGTCGTCGTGGCCTGGGTCGCAGTCGAGGATGATCTTGCGGGGCATGGTTCTCCACATCGTTGGGGTGCTGGGGGAGCGGGCGACACAGCACGTAAAGCGCTTCAGGTCTGCCGGAGGCAGCTTACGTCAAGCGCTTTAGGTTCGCCAAACCGGGTCGTTCGGACCAGGGTTCCGCGGCCCCGATACGATCGACTGGTGCCCCTCGAACCGAACGATCCCCGGCCACGTGCCGCCCGTCGCGTGACGGCGGCGATGGTGGCGGAGCGGGCCGGGACGTCGGTCGCGACCGTGTCCCTCGTAGCCAACGGCAAGGAGGCCGGTCACGTGTCGGCACAGAACGCCGAACGGGTGCGCCAGGCGATCGCGGAGCTCGGCTACGTCGTCGACCACGCCGCGCGGGCGCTCGCGAGCGGGTCGAGCAACCTGGTCGTCTTCGTGACGCCGGATGCCTCGAACCCCTACTTCGGTGCGGTGATCCGCGGGCTCAGGGCCGGCCTCGGCGACGCGTACCAGCTGCTCGTCTCAGTGACCGGGGAGGGCGACGTGCCCACGGCGGCGGCGCTCGGCCGACTGGCGGCCCTCCGACCGGCCGGGGTCGTGGTCGACGCGCCGAGCGAGGCCTTCCTCGAGGAGCTCCGGCTGGACGCCGCGCTCGTGTTGCTCGACGCACCCCGCCTCCCGATGACGACGGCGGAGGCCGCGTCCGGTGGCGTCGCCGCCGACCGACGCGCCGTCTCCGTCGACTTCGACCTCCTCGGCGGTGTCCGCGCGCTCCTCGACCACCTCCACGTCCTGGGTCACCGTCAGCTCGGGTACCTCGGTGGGCGCACCGCGACGGACACGTTCCTTCTGCGTCGACTGCTGCTCGAGCGCGAGGCCGCCGTGCGCGGGATGCGCGTGCACGCCGACGATCGCGCGGAGAGCATCATCGACCTCGAAGCGGCGGCCGAGGCGTTCGTCGACAGCTGGCCGCGGTGGCGCGACGCCGGGGTGACCGCGTTGGTCTGCGCGACCGACACGCACGCGTACGGGGTGCTGCAGTCGGCGCGGGCGATGGGCATGCCGGTACCGGGTGAGCTCGCGGTGGTCGGGTTCGACGACCTGGCGTCGTCGGTCGTGAGCGACCCGCCGTTGACGAGTGTGCGGTTGCCCGGTGAGGCGCTCGGTCGCGCGGGCGCCGAGCAACTCCTCGCCCGGATCGAGGGTCGGACGGTGGCACCCGCCCCGGTGATCGCGGCGGACCTCGTCATCCGCGCCTCGACGATCGGTCGCTGAGGCGCACTGAGGTTCGCCGACGACGCTCCACAAGCGAGGCCGGTCTCGTGAGCTTGCGAGGTCAGCGCCTCCGCGCCTCGGGGGTCGAGCCTGGGCTTCTACGCTCGCCGCATGTCCGATCGATTCGTCGTCTCCGTCCCGCCCGAGGCCGCCCCGCCCGATCCGCCGGAGGCGGCGGTCGACGCCGAGCCCGCGCGAGCAGGCGAGTCGCGCGGTGTCACGGCGCTCGCCGACTTCGGCGCGCTCGCGCCCTACCTCGCCGATCCTGGGGTCACCGACCTCTTCGTCAACGGCTCGTCCGGCCTCTGGCTCGACCACGGTGCCGGGCTCGTCCGGGAGGCGGGATGGCGCTCCGATGAGGCGACCATCCGCGCGCTCGCGGTGCGCCTGGTCGCGAGAGGTGGGCGGCACGTCGACGAGGCGACGCCGTGCGTCGACGTGCGTCTGCAGGACGGGGTGCGGGTCCACGTGGTCCTCCCGCCGGTGTCGACGCGAGGGACGCTCCTGTCCATCCGGGTGCCACGGGACGAAGCGTTGGGGTTCGATGCGCTGCAGGCCTCCGGGATGTTCCCGGCGACGGTCGCCGAGCTGCTGCGCGACGCCGTCGCGGCCCGGACGAACATCCTCATCACCGGTGCGGGCGGCTCCGGGAAGACGACGCTCCTCGGCGCCCTGCTCGGCCTCGCCTCGCCCGCCGAGCGGCTCGTCGTGATCGAGGACGTCGCGGAGCTGCGGATCCTCCACCCGCATGTCGTCGCACTCCAGTCGCGCCAGGCCAACCTGGAGGGGGCCGGCGGTATCGACCTCGAACGCCTCCTGCGCGAGGCGCTCCGCATGCGTCCCGACCGGCTCGTCCTCGGCGAGTGCCGGGGGCCCGAGGTGCGTGAGCTGCTGTCGGCGCTCAACACCGGGCACGACGGCGGTGCAGGCACCCTCCACGCGAACTCCGTGACCGACGTGCCCGCCCGTTTGGAAGCGCTCGGTGCGCTCGCCGGCATGAGTCAGGAGGCTGTGGCCCGTCAGGCGACGAGCGCGATCGGACTCATCGTGCACCTGGCACGGCTCCCGGTCGGACGGCAGGTGGTGGCGGTCGGTCGCCTCCTGATCGACGAACACGACCGCCTCTCCGTCGAGGAGTTGCCGTGACCCGGCTGCGGGTCCTGCGGCGGGTGCTCGCGGCGCTTCCCGGCGCGGCTCCGCCCGATGACGACGGTCCCGCCCGCGTGGCGCGCACCACCCGTCGTCTGGCCGTACTGCTGGGTGCCGGTGTCGCACCCGGCAGCGCCTGGAGGCATCTCGCCCTGGAAGCCGACGCCGATGCGCGAACGCGATCAGCATCGGTGTCCGTCGGCCTCGCGGCGGATGGACCGGACGACGAAGCCGGCCCGACGAACGATCATCGGGCCGACGCGGCGGTGCTGTCAGCGGTGGCCGATGCTGCAGCGCACGGCGGCGACCTGCCGGCGGCGATCGCCGCCATCGCTGATCAGGAGACGGGTGCCGGCGCGCGCACGGCCTGGGCGGGCCTGGCCGCCGCTTGGCAGGTCGCTGCCATCAGCGGCGCGCCGCTCGGCGTCTGTCTGCGCGACCTCGCCGGGTCGCTCCGCGAGTTGGACCGCATCGGTCGCGACGTCGGCACGGCGCTCGCCGGACCGTCCGCGACGGCGAGGCTGGTGCTCTGGTTGCCGCTCGTCGCCGTCCTCCTCGGGATGGCCCTCGGCTTCGACACGCTGCGGACGCTCTTCGCGACACCTCCCGGACTCTGTTGTCTCGCGGCCGGTGTGGTGTTCCTCATCGTCGGTGCGCGCTGGAGTTCGGCGCTCAGTGCACGGGCGGCCAGGCGCGACCCCGCGCCGGGGTTGTCGCTCGACCTCGTCGCGGTGGCGATGGCGGGTGGGGGAGCGGCGCCGGCGGCCCGATCGATCGTCGAGGAGGCGTGCGAGCGGTTCGCCGTCCCTTACGACGGTGCCACGATCACGAGTGTCCTCGCGCTGTCTGCCCGAGCGGGCATCCCGGCCGGAGAGTTGCTCCGCAGCGAGGCGGAGCAGCAGCGTGACCAGGCGCGTTCGGACGGCGAGCGGGCTGCAGCGATCCTGGCGACCCGCCTCATGATCCCGCTCGGAATCTGCATCCTGCCGGCGTTCCTCCTCGTCGGTGTGGCTCCGCTCCTGCTCAGCGTCGTCACCTCGACGACGCTCGGCTTCTGACCGACTGTTCGACGCCGACCCGCCTTGCTGCAGCGGCGTTGCCGCGTCAGCCGCGGGAGCGTGGCAGTGCGCGCCAGCAGCGTGCTCCGACGAGCACGGCGACGGTGATGATCACGATCGGCACGAGGATCCACGCGACGTCGCCGGACCAGCCGACGCCGATGCCGTCCTCGTTGGCGAAGGCGAGCACGTCGACGAAGAAGAACCGCGCGTGCGCTTCATCGAGTGTCGACTGCTCGACCACCGCGAGCATCCCGAGGGTGAACAGGGCGAACGAGAACCAGTAGGCGAGGATCGCGACGCCGCCCCAGATGACCCCGATCGACCAGGTCGGCCGCAACCGGGCCGGGTCGTCGGCGTAGCGGGCGGCCAGAGCGCGTGGTGAGCCGAGGTCGGCCAGCGCGATCGTCATCGGTCGCCGATCGACCGAGAGTTCGTCTCGGAGTGAACGGATGATCGAGCGGCGTTCCCGCCCCGTGACCACGGCCTCCAGGTGCCAGTCGAGGCGCTGCAGGTACGAGTCGCGTCGCCAGCGGTCCGCGAGGCTCAATCCACGGGCAGCGCGCTCGGCGAGCAGGTCATCGGCCGTCGGGTGCTTCTGGTCGATCATGCTGATGCTCCTTCAGGGTCGATTCCTCGTTCGGCGATGTCGGTCATCGCCCTCCAGCGGGCGATGGCGTCGAGCCTCGCCGCGTCTCCTCGTTCGGTGATCGCGTAGTACTTCCGTGCTGGGCCGCCCGAGGAGGCGACCCGACGCGCGGTCACCAGTCCGTCGCGTTCGAACCGGCTGAGGACCGGATACACGACGCCGGTCGCCAGATCGGCCAGACCGAGGGCTCGGAGACGTTCGACCAGCTCGTACCCGTAGGTCTCACCGCGGTGCACGGTGGACAGGATGAGCATCGGCAACACGCCCCGGAGGAGTTGCGAGTCGCGCGCCGCCAGCTGTTCATCCATGACTATTACTCAAGCATGAATAGCGGTCGGGTGCAAGGCGAGATCGCTCCACAACCGGCCGGCCGAGGCGGCCCGTCGCCGACGTCGGCTCCGCTCGCGCGTCGCTGGACGCGTTCGCCGAACATGGAGGTGTTCGTGCCACGAGCGCAGCACTCCGGTGCGGGGAAGGAACATCATGATCACGATCGGTCGTCGAGTCGAGCAGCGTGTCACGCGCGAGGTGCGGCGCGTCCTGCAGGACGAACGGGGGTCCGCCACGGCGGAGTACGCGGTGGCCACGATGGCGGCCGTCGGCTTCGCAGGTCTCCTGGTCGCCATCCTTCGCGGAGACGAGGTGCGGGGCATCCTCACCGACCTCATCCGACGAGCCCTAACGGCGAACGGCTGAGCCGTGCGACTGAGTGTGCCGACATGCCGTTCGGAGGATGGCGCGGTGACGGCGGAGTTCGCGGTCGTCGTCCCGGCCGTCGTCCTCGTGCTGGCGATGGGGCTCTCGGCGGTGCAGGTGGGGCTGACCCAGCTCCGCGCGACCGACGCGGCTGCGGACGCCGCCCGGAGTCTGGGGCGAGGCGACGACGCCGGGACCGCGGCGGGTCGAGTCGAGCGCGTCCTGCCGGGGGCGACCATGACGAGTGGGGCGGAAGGCGACCTCGTCTGCGTGCGGGTCGACGCCGTCGGCGGATCCGGCCTGGCCGGCATCGTCCCGGTATCGGCCTCCTCGTGCGCCATGGGTGGCGGCCGGTGAACGTGCAGCTGCGCCGTATCGCCCTCCGCGCGACGGAAGGCCTGCACGACGAGACCGGAGCCGGGTCGGTCCTGGCGGCAGGCGTCCTCGGAGCCCTGATCGCCGTCCTCCTGGCGACACTGCCCGTGGTGACGCTCTTCGCCGCTCATCAGCGAGCGGCGAACGCGGCCGACGCAGCCGCGTTGGCGGCAGCCGACACCGCGTCCGGCAGGCTCCCAGGCTTCCCCTGCGAAACTGCTCGCATGGTCGCGGCGCGCAATGCGGCGTCGCTCGGCACCTGCAGCGTGGAGGGCCTCACGGTCCTCGTCGACGCCACTGTCGACACGGCCTTCGGCGCCATCACGGTCGCCGCGAGAGCCGGACCGCCTCCTGAGGCGTCCGGCGCCGTCGCCGGGGTGCCCGTGACCGCCACCTATTAAGAGGTAGCGGTGCGACCGGTCAGTCCTGACCGGAGCCGGTCGTGAAGACCGCCTCCAGGAAGCGGTAGTCGACCGCGCTCGGGGCGCCGGAGTCGTCGTACTCCTCACCGGTCGTCCGGGCGTACCGGTAGACCTTGCCGGCGGTACCGCTCGGGACGTCGACAGTGGGCGTCGGTGATCCATGGTCGCTGAGTCGGGCGCTGATCGTCTTGCCCTCCAGTGGACCGTCGGTCAACTTCACGGTGTAACTCGTCTGGGTACTCATGGCAGACATTCTGCTCCGAACGCCGCAGAACGCAAGGGGTTGGACACGCGCGTGGCCGCCCCACGATTGGACAAGCCTGCTGTGCACGTGTGTATGGTGTGCCTGATGGAAGGAGCCTCGTGGCAGGCAAGAAACTCGTGATCGTAGAGTCACCGACCAAGATGAAGTCGATCGCCGGATACCTCGGTGACGACTACGAGGTGCTGTCCTCGGTCGGTCACATCCGCGACCTCATCGAGCCGAAGAACCTTCCCGCCGAGCTCAAGAAGGGCTCGCTCGGCAAGTTCTCGGTCGACGTCGACAACGGCTTCGAGCCGTACTACGTCGTCTCCGACGCGAAGAAGAAGACCGTCGCGGACCTCAAGCGCGCACTCAAGAACGCCGACGAACTCCTCCTCGCGACTGATGAGGACCGCGAAGGCGAAGCCATCGCGTGGCACCTCCTGCAGGTCCTGCAGCCCAAGGTCCCCGTCAGCCGCATGGTCTTCCACGAGATCACCAAGGACGCCATCCTCGCCGCGAAGGACAAGACGCGGCCCCTCGACACCGACCTCGTCGACGCCCAGGAGACCCGCCGGATCCTCGACCGTCTCTACGGGTACGAGATCTCGCCCGTGCTCTGGCGCAAGGTCGGCCCCGGACTGAGCGCCGGACGCGTGCAGTCCGCCGCCACCCGACTCGTCGTCGACCGGGAGCGCGAGCGCCTCGCCTTCCGCGCCGCCTCCTACTGGGACGTCATCGCCCGCTTCCTCCCCGAAGCCGACGCCACCGGAGCGCCCTTCACCGCGCGCCTCGTCCGGCTCGACGGCGACCGCGTCGCCACCGGCCGCGACTTCGACGACCTCGGACAGCTCAAGGGCAGTGCCGTCCCGCTCGACGAACAGCGGGCCACGGCGCTCGCCGCAGCACTCGGGCAATCGAAGGCGACCGTCCTCTCCGTCGAGTCCAAGCCGTACTCCCGCCGTCCGGCGGCTCCCTTCACGACCTCCACGCTCCAGCAGGAGGCCGGTCGCAAGCTCCGGTTCTCCGCTCGCCAGACGATGAGTGTCGCGCAGTCGCTGTACGAGAACGGCTACATCACGTACATGCGTACCGACTCGCCGTCGTTGAGCAAGCAGGCGATCGACGCGGCTCGGAAACAGGCCGCTGCCCTCTACGGTGCTGAGACGGTGCCCGACAAGCCGCGCCTCTACAGCGGCAAGAGCAAGAACGCGCAGGAGGCGCACGAGGCGATCCGTCCCTCGGGCGACACGTTCCGCACGCCGTCCTCGCTCGCATCGACCCTCCGCGGGAACGACTTCAAGCTGTACGACCTGATCTGGAAGCGCACCGTCGCAAGCCAGATGGCCGACGCGAAGGGCTCCACGGCGACGATCACGCTCGAGTCGAAGACCGAGGTCGGCCGCGCCGAGTTCACCGCCTCCGGCACCGTCATCACCTTCCGTGGCTTCCTCGCCGCCTACGAAGAGGGCCAGGACGAGGACCGCAACTCCCAGGACGACGCGTCCGAGGCGAAGTTGCCGCCCCTCACCGAAGGTCAGCAGCTCGGCATCGAGGACCCGGAGGCGAAGGGGCACGAGACCTCGCCGCCGCCGCGCTACACCGAGGCCAGCCTGGTGAAGCGGCTCGAGGAGCTCGGCATCGGCCGACCGTCCACCTTCGCGTCGATCATCTCCACGATCATCGACCGCGGCTACGTGACGCAGCGCGGCCAGGCGCTCATCCCCAGCTGGGTGGCGTTCAGCGTCGTCCGTCTCCTGGAGGAGTACTTCGAGGAGCTCGTCGAGTACGACTTCACCGCTGAGATGGAGAACGACCTCGACCGGATCGCCGGCGGCTCGGTCGACCGCGTCGACTGGCTCAAGGGCTTCTACTTCGGCGACGACTCGGGTCGCGGCCTGCGTCAGGTCATCGACAACCTCGGCGACATCGACGCCCGCCGCATCAACTCGATCGTCATCGACGACGGGGTCACGCTCCGCATCGGCAAGTACGGCCCGTACCTCGAGGTCACGCCCGACGGTCCGCCGCCGGCCGAGGGAGAGGAAGCCCCGACGCCGCGTCGGGTCAACCTGCCCGAGGACCTCGCGCCCGATGAACTGACGCCCGCGAAGGCGCACGAGCTCATCGACGCACCCGTCGTCGGCGATCGCGTCATCGGCGTGAACCCGACGACCGGTAAGGAGATCGTCGCGAAGGACGGACGCTTCGGCCCGTACATCACCGAGGTCGACCCGGAGCCCGAGGCGGAGCTCTCCGTCGACACGGCGACCGGCGAGGTGACCGAGCCGGCAGCGGGTGCCAAGAAGAAGGCTCCTGCCAAGAAGAAGGCGGCGGCGGAAAAGCCGCGCACCGCATCGCTCTTCAAGTCGATGGACCTCGCGACCATCGACCTCGAGACCGCGCTCAAGCTCCTCGACCTGCCGCGGGTCGTCGGCGCCGACCCCGAGTCGGGCGAGGAGATCCTCGCGCAGAACGGCCGCTACGGTCCGTACCTGAAGAAGGGCACCGACACCCGGTCGCTCACCTCCGAGGACGACATCTTCGCGGTCGACCTCGCCGGGGCCGTCGAGCTGTTCGCCCAGCCCAAGTACGGAGCCAGGAAGGCGTCGAGCGCCCTCAAGGAGTTCGAGGCCGACCCCGAGAGCGGGAAGCCGATCAAGATCAAGGACGGCCGCTTCGGCGCGTACGTGACGGACGGCGTGACCAACGCGACGATCCCTCGCGGCGAGCAGGTCGAGGACGTCGACTTCGAGCGAGCGGTCCAGCTCCTGGCGGACAAGCGTGCGAAGGGCCCGGCGAAGCCGAAGGCCGGTCGCAAGGCTCCCGCGAAGAAGGCTCCCGCAAAGAAGGCTCCGGCCAAGAAGACCCCCGCCGCGAAGACGGGGACCGCCAAGGCGACGGCCACGAAGTCCGCGTCGGCCACGTCGGCCGCCCGTTCGGAAGCGGCGAAGAAGGCTGCCGCGACGCGCGCCGCGAACAAGGCGGCTGCGGCGAAGGCCGACGCCGTCACGTGAGCGGGGGAGGACACCCTCGGGGCCTGTTCATCACCCTCGAGGGCGGTGACGGCGTCGGGAAGTCGACGCAGGCGCGGCTGTTGAGCGACTGGTTCGAGCAGCAGGGGCGGACGGTCGTCCGGACCCGCGAGCCGGGCGGCAGTGAGCTCGGTGTCGAGATCCGCGAGATCGTGTTGCATCACCGAGGCGACATCAGCCCGCGTGCCGAGGCCCTGCTCTACGCGGCGGACCGCGCACACCACATCGCCACCGTCGTGCGCCCGGCTCTCGCGAGGGGCGAGGTCGTCCTGCAGGACCGGTACCTGGACTCGTCGGTCGCCTATCAGGGCAGCGGACGCGTACTCGACGCCCGGCAGATCCGCGACATCTCGCTCTGGGCCGCCGAGGACCTCCTGCCCGACGTGACCGTCCTGCTCGACTTGGACGTCGCCGTAGCCCGCGGCCGTCTCGACAACGCCAACAAGCGGTTCGACCGGCTCGAGGCCGAGGCGCAGGACTTCCACACCCGGGTGCGGGAGTCGTTCCTCGCCCTCGCGGCCGCGGAGCCCGAGCGGTTCCTCGTCGTCGACGCCGCGCTCCCACCCGAGCGACTGGCCGCCGACATCCAGGCCCGCATCGCGCCGCTCCTCTGAGCGCACATCCTCCCGGTCTCTGAGCGCACATCCTCCCGGTCTCTGAGCGCACACCTGTCCGGTCCCTGAGCGCACAACGTCCCGGTCCCTGAGCCTGTCGAAGGGCCCCGCCGGCTCACGTCGGTGCCGCCCGGTATCGTAGACGCATGGCTTCCTGGACCGACTTGACGGGTCAACGCGACGCGATCGAGCTCCTCCAGTCGGCGTCGGACCCGGTCACGCCCAAGGGTCTCACCCACGCCTGGCTCATCACCGGGCCGCCCGGTTCCGGTCGCTCGACCCTCGCCTACGCCTTCGCCGCCGCGCTCCTCAGCCGCGAGCCCGGGGGCGACGACGTCACCCGTCGTCAGGTGGAGGCGCGCACCCACCCCGACCTCTCCGCGCTGAGCACCGATCGCGTGATCATCACGATCGACGAAGTCCGCGACCTCGTCCGGAACGCCTACCGCGCGCCGTCCGTCGGTCGCTTCCGCGTCATGGTCGTCGAGGACGCCGACCGCATGACCGAGCGCACCTCCAACCTGCTGTTGAAGTCGCTCGAAGAGCCGCCGAGCAGCACGATCTGGGTGCTGTGCGCGCCGAGCGAGGCCGACCTGTTGCCCACCATCCGGTCGCGCGTCCGCTCGGTCCGCCTCGGCGTCCCCACCATCGACGACGTCGCGGAGCTGCTGGAACGGCGTGACGGCGTGGCGCCCGAGCTCGCCGAACGCGCCGCCCGCGAGGCGCAGAGCCACGTCGGCATGGCCCACCGCCTCGCGACCGACCCCGGCGCGCGGCAGCGCCGTGAGTCCACGCTCCGTGCCGTGCTCGACATCCGGAGTGCCGGTCAGGCGGTCGTCACCGCTGGGCGCCTCCTGGAGCTGGCGGGCGACGATGCGAAGGCGTACACCTCGCTGCGCGACGAGGCCGAGCGGGAGAGCACCCTGCGCTCGCTCGGCGTCGAGCCCGGTCAATCGGTCCCGCCGGCCCTCCGCTCGCAGGTGCGGGCGATGGAGGAGGACCAGAAGCGGCGCGCCACCCGCAGCCTGCGTGACGGCCTCGACCGGATCATGGTCGACCTGCTGTCGCTGTACCGCGACATCGTGCTCCTGCAGCTGGGGCACGACGCCACGATCATCAACCGTGAATTGCGTCCGGAACTCGAGGAAGCCGCTCGCCGGACGACGCCTGCGGTTACGATCGAAACCTTGGAGGCGATCTCCGTCGCCCGCACACGAATCGAAGGGAACGTCGCCCCGGCGCTGGCCTTGGAGGCCATGCTCGTGTCGGCGGTCCGGTAGGGAGCCTCTGTGACTTCGCCCAGGCAGCAGCCGTCGGACTCGACGGGATCGACCGGTGCGCCCCGTCGCAGGGGTCCCGGTGCGCGCCGTACGGCGCGGGTCGCCCTGGTGGCCGGTCTCGCGGTCGCGGCGCTCACGCTGAGCGGGTGCGTGACGGCCTTCCTGCCGCCGAAGGCCGCCGAGCCGACGACGTCGTCCTCGTCACCGGCGACGAGCGACGTCGACGCCGAGCTGAAGCCCTTCTACGAGCAGAAACTCGACTGGAAGACCAGCGGCTGTGCCGATGGCTTCGAGTGCGCCACGGCGAAGGCGCCCATCGACTGGGACAACCCCTCGGACGGCGAACTCTCCCTGGCGCTCGTGCGGCACCAGGCCACGAACGGCAAGCCGATCGGTTCGCTCTTCATGAACCCCGGCGGCCCGGGCGGTTCCGGTTACAGCCTCGTCGCCGACAGCCTCGATTTCGCGGTCGACAAGGACCTCCAGGAGAACTTCGACGTCGTCGGTTTCGACCCCCGCGGTGTCGGGAAGTCGACGCCGGTGAAATGTCTGACCGACTCCGAGATGGACGCGTACCTGTACGACGTCACGCCGGGGAAGCGCGGTTCCGACGAGTGGATCGCCGCGAACGAGAAGGCCGCGAAGGACTTCGGCGACGCGTGTGCTGAGGAGACGGGCAAGATGCTCGAGTTCGTCGACACGCAGAGCGCGGCGAAGGACCTCGACATGCTGCGCGCGGCCGTCGGCGACAAGCAGCTCTACTACCTCGGGTACTCGTACGGCACGTTCCTCGGAGCGACCTACGCGGAGCTCTTCCCGAAGAACGTCGGGCGCCTCGTGCTCGACGGCGCGATCGACCCGTCGACGTCGAACTTCGAGGTCGTCAAGGAGCAGGCCAAGGGCTTCGAGAGTGCTCTGCGCGCCTACCTCGAGGACTGCATGACGGGCAAGGACTGCCCGTTCAGTGGCTCGGTCGACAGCGCGATGACCGAGATCAAGACGCTCCTCGACGAGGTCGACGCGAACCCGATCCCCGGTGACGACGGACGTGAGCTGGGCGGCAACACGCTGCTCACGGCGATCATCTACCCGCTGTACCAGGCCGATGCCTGGCCGTACCTCAGCCAGATGTTCGACGAGGTCATGCAGGGCGGGACCGACATCGCGTTCCAGTTCGCCGACGGCTACAACGGTCGCAACGAGTCCGGCAAGTACGCCGACAACCAGACCGAGGCCTTCAATGCGATCAACTGCCTCGACTACAGCTACGACGACGACAAGACGAAGATGGCCGACGAAGCGAAGCAGCTGGAGGAGGCGGCTCCCGTGATCGGCGAGTACATGGCCTACGGCGACACGTTCTGCGCCAACTGGCCGTACCAGACGCGGACCGAGCGTGGGGAGATCCACGCGAAGGGCGCAGCGCCGATCCTCGTCGTCGGGACGACGAACGACCCGGCCACGCCGTACGTCTGGGCGCAGAACCTCGCGGAGCAGCTCGACAAGGGTCAGCTGATCACCTACAAGGGTGAGGGTCACACCGGCTACAACAAGGGCAGCGACTGCGTGAACCAGGCGGTCGACCAGTACCTCATCGACGGCACGGTGCCGTCGAAGGACCCGATGTGCAGTTGACGGCGGGATCCTGATGACCATGACGGCGCCGGCTGAACTCGGGCTCCGCGAGCGGAAGCGGCTCGCGACGCGTCGGGCGATCCAGCACGCGGTGCTGACGCTCGCGAGTGAGCAGGGGCTCGAGAACGTGACGGTCGAGGAGGTGAGCCGTCGGGCGGAGGTCTCGCCGCGGACCTTCTTCAACTACTTCGGGACGAAGGAGGAGGCGCTGATCGGCGACATCCCGCTGATCCCGGACGGCGACGCCCTGCACGCCTTCCTGACCGCCGGGCCCGCCACCGACGTGCTCACCGATCTGGGGGAGCTCCTGGCCCGGACCGTGGGGGACGCCGACGAGGACGTCGAGATCCACCATCTCCGCAAGGACGTGCTGCGCGACCACCCACACCTGCTGGGTGCGCGGATCGCGAGCATGCGCGGCTTCGAGGAGGGCCTGTACAAGGTCGTCGAGCGGCGGGTGCTGAACGACGACCCGACGCTCGCGGAGGACGCCGAGGCACTGTTCGACCGCTGCTGGATGGTGACGATGGTGGGCTTCGCCGGCCTGCGCCACGCGTGGCGTTGCTGGGCTGATGCGCCGACCCCCGGGTCCCTCGCCGAGCGGATCCGTCGTTCTTTCGCCGAGCTGTACACGACGGTCCAAAAGCTGCGCTAACATGGATACTCGTGCGCCGGGCGACCAGCGCACGCGCCGCCCTAGCTCAGTCGGCAGAGCATCTCACTCGTAATGAGAAGGTCAAGGGTTCGATTCCCTTGGGCGGCTCCATCAGCTTCACCCGGCCGTTGCCCTGGATCACCCAGGTCAGCGGCTTTTTTCTTGCCGCCTATAGTCGCGCGCTCCTCCCCGAATCTGCGGGACAGGTGAGGGATTCGGTGTCCTGTACCGCAACGCGTACAGCAACGCGTACAGCAACGGCGGTGGATCGGAGCGGACCACGGTGGACCGGGACGCTCACTTCAGCCCCGAATCGTTGACGTCGAGCGCACTGTTCATGGCCTCCGACGCGCTCCGGAGCGTGGTGGGCGCAACGTGTGAATAGATGTCTGATGTGATGGCCATATTGGAGTGGCCGAGCACTTCCATGACGACTCGCATCTGCACTCCCTGCGCGAGCAGCAGCGACGCACAGGTGTGACGCATGTCGTGGAAGCGGATCCGGCGGACGCCCGCTGCCGCGATGTCTTTGTCGAAGGTGCGCCGCAGGTTGCTCGGTTCGATGGGCGTACCAAGAGTCGTGGTGAAGACGAGACCGGTCTCCGCCCACCCCTCACCTGCTGCTCGGAGGTCGGCTTGCTGAATGCTCGCACGAACGCGCAGTGCGGTAGCTGTCTTTTCGGGCAGGGGGAGCGTGCGTTTCGATCGTGCCGTCTTGGTCTTTCCTTGAACGTGGGCGTGTGGGTTGAGATTGTCTGCTTCTCGGGGCGGTGGCTCAGGATGCTGGTTGTGCGGTAGTGCCTTCCTGTTGTCGTCTGCTTCCAGGGCGTTTCCACCAGGTGCCGGCTCGCCAGACCCACTCGATGGGTCCGTACGAGTGCGTGCGCAACCACAGGCGCGAGAAGGTCGACTGGATTGCGATGACGGCGAGACTGGCGAGAACCACGGGCAGGATGCTGGGCATGGCGGGGAAGTCGATGAGGCGGGAGAGGAGGAAGAAGATCGCTGCGGCACCCACGTAGTTGCTCAGTGCCATCCTGCCGAGGGGATCGAAGACAGCGGCCAGAGGTCTGCGAAGGCGGGTGCGCCACAGCAGCGCGAATCCGGTGACGTAGAGCCCGGCGAAGATGATGCCGAAGGCTCCGCCGATGGTGAAGCGGGGATCCCAGGGCTCGGTCGACTGCCAGAGCAGTGCGGGCACCGCCAGTGAGAGCAGAATAGCGAAAGGCAGGACGATGGCACGTCCGCCGTTCTCGAGTGCTCGCGGGAGCCCGAACGCTGCGCAACCGGAGCCGAGGAGTATCAGGCCGAGAAGTGTCGGGGTGCCGCTTCCGAGGAACACGAGAGCCGCTATCGTCGCCACGCCACCCAGAACAGTTACCGCGATAGGAGGTGCCAGCAGGATGACCGGCAGCGCGACGAGGCCGATGATCCCGTACTCGAACAGGATGTTGTCGGGGTAGATGAGCGCGAGGGCAGCGCCGATCAGAATCAGGCAGAGCATCCGCCGTAGCGTCATCGCCCAGGGGCGATGGGATCCGGTGCGACGTCGGGCGGAATCCAGTACGAACCGGAAACTCATACCGAAGAGGAACGCGAAGATCGGAACGAATCGTGTCTGCACGAAGAGATCGAGGATCACGCGTGTCGGCTCCGGTTCACGAAGCTGACCCGCAGTGGCCAGGCGGGAGCCCACCTCGGTGATATCGACACTGTTCACGAGCAGGATTCCCGCGAGCGCGAACCCCCGGATGCTGTCGATGAGTGCCCAGCGGTGCGAGGTCAGTGACTGTCGAGGGGGCTGTTGTTCCATGATCGATTCAATCTGTTGCGCGCGCGCCTCATCCCTTTCGAGGACGATGGTGCTCGGTTGCGAGGTGTCTGTATTCGTGTCCGCGAATAGCTCCACGGGACCCTTCTAGAACTCGGCGAGTAAGTCGCGTGCAACGCGCTCGACGACCTCATCGGTGTAGGCAGCGGCGGGATCCTTCGTGGCCGTGAGTATCGCGATGTAGATCTGCTCACCTGATTCGGTGGTCACCACGGCGACGTCGTTGCGCACGCCTCCGGCCCCTCCGGACTTGTCGGCGACGGTCCACCCCGAAGGCGCCGCAGCACGGATGAGGGCGTCACCGGTCGCGTTGCCGGTCATCCAGTCCAGGAGCGTCTCACGAGAGCCCTGCTCGAGCGCGTCACCTTCGAAGATGGTCTTCAGATTCGTCGCGAGAGCCAATGGCGTGCTGGTGTTCTGGTCACTTCCGGGGACGATGGCGTTGAGCTCGGGCTCATACTCAGTGACGACGGTCGTCGGGTCTCCCAGCGCGCGGAGGAAATCCTGGACACCTGATGGGCCGTCCAACGACTCCATCACGAGGTTGGCGGCTGTGTTGTCGCTGTCGCGCACAGCAGCTTCCGCCAGCGCATCCAGGGTGAGCCCGTCGTCGAGGTGCTCGGAAGTGAGCGGCGAGTATCCTGCTACATCGAGCTGGGCCTGCGTCCAACGGACGATCGTCTCGCGCTCTTCGACTGGCGTGGAAGCCAGCAGGGCAGCAGCGACGAAAACCTTCATCGTCGACGCGTAGGGCATCCGCGCCTCGCCGTTGTATTCGACGACCTGTCCGCTCTCTCCGATGGCGACGGCGCCGACCGTGACGGCGAACTCCCCTTCGATCCTGCCTATCTTGGCGGCGATCTCAGCACTGGTCTGGGGACGTGGAGAAGCGGTTCGATCGCTTTGCGGGGGAGCGCCCCCATCCGAGATGCCGCTGCAACCCGCCGTTGCTAGCACCGCGGTCACCGCCAGCACCGCGAATGCCGGCATCTTCTTCATCGCTCTACTTGTCATGGTCGTTCCTTTCGCGGCACTCATGAGCCTTGCGTGCTCTCATCCCGTCGCTTCGCTTGATGATGGTCGACGGACCGTGTACTTCTCCTGCGGATTTAGGTCAGCTGAACGAGTAGAGGGTCAGGAAGGCGGAGTTGTAGACGATGTGCAGTACGACGCCGGGCCAGATCGACTTGGTACGAACCATGAGCCACCCGTTGACCAGGCCGACGAGGAGAGCTGACGGGAACACGAGGTTGATGCCGTGCCAGACGGCGAAGATCAGCGCGCTCACCACGATGGCGACCCCGCCACCCCAACGCTCGAAGAAACGGGTCAGGATCCCGCGGAACAACAGCTCTTCACCCAGCGGCGTCAGGACAGCTCCGAAGAAGATGGTTCCCACGAGCGCGAGGATTCCGCCGGACGCCGCCGCACGCAGGATGTCTTGAGAGTCATCCACACCAGGGAAGAGGTGCTGGATCACCGTGTCGAACGTGAAGATGACTGCGAAGCACGCGGCCGCCAGAAGTACGGCGATCAGGAGCCATCGCGGGCTCACCCGGCGAACTCCGAAGGCGGGGAGCTTACGAATACGGGAGAGGACGACGATCGCGAACACGAGGATCGGCGCTGCACCCGAGAACACGAGTCCGACAAGGCCCTCCAATGCCGGGGTCGGCGCGGGGAAGAGCCCCAGCAGCACGATGCCGACGCCATAGACCAGCACGGCGACTACCAGCGCGATGATCAGCTCGGTCCACTGCGGTCGACGTTCAGTGTCGGGCCGGGCTTCCATTTTCACGGTGTTGTTCTTCATGGACGTCATTGGATACCGTGCCCTCGGGGCAGGGTCAAGCGCGCAGCGCCGGGCGATGATCCATCACACCGTTTGATCGTCTGCCGCGCCAGCCTTTCGGACGATCTCGTTCGCGCGCGCGAGAGCGCGCAGCTGGCCGTGGTTGAAGGCATCGACGACCGCAGAGGAGAGTGCCTCCTGCGCGAGATTGCCCTTCGTCCGCTGAGCCGATCGCAGATCAGCAGCCCACGGGAACCGTTCCCGGTGGGCCGCCATCGACACCGCGAGGAGCTGTGCGACATCGTCGACGGCCCTGTCGTCCGACTCGTCGGTGAGGGATTCGAACGGTTCGCTCGCCTCATCCGGCTCGTTCAGGAGGTCGCCCGTGTCGTGGAGCGCCGTCTCGTTCAGGACGCGGGAGTACACGGTGAGCAACCCGCGATAGTGCTCCGGGAGGCCGTCGGCGGAGTGCGCGAACGGCGTGGGCGTGTCGAGCGGCGCGCGGTATCGCAGGAGGAGGGCGAGTTCCGCGCGCACGCGCTGCAGCCGTTCGATGCTCGCCTCGAGTTCGGCATCGAGGACGGCGATGGACGCGTCCGTGTCGAGCGTGCTCGTGGCCAGCGCGCGGATCTGCGCGAGGGAGATGCCGAGATCGCTCATCCTCTTGACCTGCAGGAGCCGCACCAGGTGGGAGGTCTGATACTGCTTGTAGCCATTGCGCGCGCGCTCCGGCTCATCGAGGAGCCCGACCTGATGGTAGTGCCGGACCGTTTTCACCGTCGTGCCGGCCAGATCGGCCAGCTGCTGCGTGCTCCACGCCATGCGGTTCTCCTCCGTCTTCGATCTCAATACCAGCAGATGCCCCAGGGGCAGAGTCAAGCGAACGGATGACTTGACTCGGCCCCAAGGGCACGGTGTCCTCTCGATCCATGAAGAAATTGAGTGCCGCCCTCGCCGTCCTCGCGGGTCTCGGAATCCTGATCGCCGTCTCCTTCACCCTGCACAACAGCAACCCGAACGTGCTGCGCTTCCTCCCCGACCCGATCACGAACTTCATGATGGACCACGGTTGGGTGTCCTGGATCGGGACCGCGGTAGGCGCGATCGCGATTCTGTCTCGGCTGTATGTCGAAGGTCGAATTGAAAAGGCGCAATCGCGTCGTTCCGCTCAGTAGCCTGCCGGTCAGCTCGGCTGAGAAACCCCACTGAGATCGCGACGACGATTGACCCTGCCCCTGGGGCACGTCCGACACTCACAACATGCACAACACTGACGACACGAACCACAATTCAGCGGCCGCCACGGCCCCTAACGGGCCCCGCGCTCTCGATCACCCCGGAGCTCGCTCGGATTCGCCCCCCAATCAAAGCCTGGAGTTTGAACTGCAGGCGATGCTTGAAAGCGGGACCTTCAGATACACGTTGACCCTGGATCGTGTAGACCCGGCAGATGTCGCGACGGAAGATAAGAAGTCCTGGACCGCGAGGCTGGGGGAGAGCGTGACCAGCGGTGAGTTGAGAGGCCTCCTTGTTCTCGGTCGAAACCGCTCCCTTGGTTACCGGCCGGGTTTCTCGCTGATCGAGGTTGACGAGACCGCGTGGGGAGGCCGCCCAGGAAAGATGGTATCGGCGGTGGCCGAGGCCCCGGCGACTTGGCGTCTGGGGCCCGTGGCTGCGATTCGCGCGTTGCAATCGCCTCTCGCGGTGGAAGACGACGGTATCTTGCACGTCAGCGGCTCTCTGGTGCGAGTTCTACGCGTCACGCTAGATACGGCGGTTGCGACAGTCGCCCTCGGAGGGCCCGCGCATCGCATCATCTTCGAGAGCGGCGGCCAGGTCACATCGCTCGAGCTCGAGCCGGCCGAGGTCAATCCCGCGGAGCTGGACTGGGACCGCCTGCCAGAAGAACCGCTGTGGTGAGCGACAGAGCACGTCACCACGGCAGCAACGACCTGAAGAGGCTCCGCTCGGTACGAGCCTCCGTGAAACGTCGTAGTCCACGAGCGATACGACCTCCCAGGATGCATCCTCCGACACCAGCCGGACCCGTTCGAGCCGCCGGTGTGACGAGGACGCCGTAACAACCGCGCCAAAACAGTCCCGCTCCGCGCGTGACAACTGGCGAGCTGCCAGACACCACCAGTGCACACCAGTTCCACAAGTCGGCGATACACGCAACCTGCGGCAGGAGTGCCAGACGTCACTCACGGATCGCTGACTTGACCTTGCCCCAAGGGCACCCCGTTAACTCGGAACTGACGACGTCCAGTTCATCTCACTCTTCGACGAAGGCCCTTGTGAACGTATTCGATAACCTGCTTACCCTGCTCCAGGGACTAGCCACCCACGTTCCAGGCCTACTGCAGCCCGTGATCATCGCGGTGGCCGGCACTATTCCGTTTGTGGAAGGCGAATTCGCCTCCCTGATCGGAGTATGGTCGGGCATGCACCCAGTGATCGCCGGGTTGGCCGCGGCGACCGGAAACTTTCTCTGCGTCGCCTTCATCGTGGTCTTCGGAACTCGCGTGCGCGAGATGCTGCTTGCACGCCGCGCCCGGAAAAGCCCCGTTGCGCCTTCAGCCACCCGGCCACCGCGAGAATCAGCAGGCCGCCTGCGGTTGCGGCGCTACATTCGGCGCTACGGGGTGCCGGGAGCCAGCCTCCTCGGGCAATTTCGCCGGGTGACGGTATGAGTGCAAGTCAACCGAAGAGTTCGCCGTCTCCCAGCGCACTCGCGCTTCCACCAACCATCTCAATTCGCATCAACGGCGACACGATCGAGTCCAAAGAAGCGCGGACCGCACGAGCCCCCCGGGACCTCCGACCATCTCTCCGATCCACAATCAAACGAGAACAGACGGAATGATGACTCACTCCCCAGCCACCACATCGAGCGCCTTAGGCTCGCCGACGAAACCCTCGCGGTTTGAACCTCGCCCAGTCCCACCCGGTGTGGAATATCAGCGCGTCCTCGCCGGTGACCAGCGTCGTATCGGGCGTGGCATCATTGCGATCATCCTGCTGGTCGGGGGGATGTTCGGCATGACGCTCGGGGCGGTGCAGATCGCGTTCCGACTCGACGCCGCTCTCGGACTGAGTGGGTATACCGCGAGCATTCAGGTCGCAGCGATGCTCCCGATCGCGCTGTCGATTCCGTGGAGCATGTTCCTACAGCGGTGGCTTTACGGGGTTCGAGCCGCATCGTTGACCTCCGTGCTGAACGTGTTCCGCACCGCGGTTTTCGGCAAGGCCATGCTTGTCGTCGTCCCGCTCTGGACGATCAACCTCGTCATTTCCAACCTTGTGATGGACAATGCCACTACCACGTGGTCAACCGCCAGCTTGGCATCGATTTTCCTCGTCACCCTTCTCCTGACGCCGCTTCAGGCCGCCGGCGAAGAGTACGGGTACCGTGGCCTGGTCTTCCGGATCGCAGCAAGCTGGGCAAAAGGTCCGCGAACGGCCCTTCTCATCGGCATCCTGGTCTCCAGTGTCGTCTTTGCCGTCGTTCACTTCTCCACCGATCCCTGGGTGAACCTCTACTACGTCGTCTTCGCATCCACCCTCGCGGTCATCACGTGGAGGAGCGGTGGACTAGAGATAGGTATTGTCATCCACGCGGTGAACAACACCCTTGGGTTCCTCATTCTTCTTGTACTTCATGCCGACTTCACCGCCGCGAACGACCGCTCAAACGGCGTCGGATCGGCCATCATGCTGCTCCCCTGTACCCTGCACATCGCCCTCACCGCGTGGGTCTGGTGGCAGACGCGAAGCTCCGGACCCGTACGGACACGGGTCCAGCGCACATGACCGGAAGCAAGTCTTGGCCGGTTGTGAAGTCGTGGCTATCTGGCGCCCCAGATGCACGGATCGCACGATCCGTCGCGTCTCCCTCCGCCGTCTGGTGCGGAAGATCTGTGTCAGAAAGCAGTGCTAGGCAGTCGGCTCCAGTCGAGAATGTCCACGTCAAGGGGCTGTTGACTGAAGTTCGAGAGGGGTCAGCTGGCGGCCGTGCTCGATCTGGCTCCGGCCCACATCGTCACCAAGAGCCGTGGCGCCGATAGTTGACGCCGCGGCGTCGACGAGGAGACCCCGGTCGAGGAGACGATGCAGGCGCTCGACGACATCGTCCGAGCGGGGAAGGTGCGCTACCTCGGCGCCTCCTCCATGTACGCCTGGCAGTTCGCGAAGCTGCAGACGGCCGCAGCGGTCCACGGGCTGACACCTTTCGTCGCGATGGAGAACCAGTACAACCTGCTGAAACGCGAAGAGGAACGGGAGATGATCCCGATGTGCGCGGACACCGGCGTCGGCCTCACGCCGTACTCGCCGAACGGTAAAGGACGGCTCGCCCGGCCGCGCGGTGCAGCCACGGACCGCTCGAACATCGACGAGGTGGCGAAGGCGTTCGACACGGACGCCGACGGCCCGATCATCGACGCCGTCGAGGAGATCGCCGTCGAGCGAGGCATCCCGATGGCGCAGGTCGCACTCGCCTGGGTCCTGCGGAACCCGACGGTCGCAGCTCCCATCATCGGTGCCACCAAACCGGCACACCTCACGGATGCCGCCGCCGCGCTCGACGTGCAGCTGACGGACGACGAGGTCGCCAGGCTCGAATCGCCCTACGTGACGCAAGCGCCCTTCTGGTGGTGACCCTTCCTCGACCCGGTTGCCTCGGCGACTGAGACGCCTCGTCGGCGGTGTCAGCCGGCCGAGCGGTTCCGGCGGGCCAGCGGGAGTCGGACGATGAAGGTCGTTCCGGGGTCTCCGGTGGCGAAGGCCTCGATCGTGCCGCGGTGCGCCTGCGCGATGGATCTGGCGATGGTGAGCCCGAGGCCCGAGCCGCGGATCGTCTCCTCGCGCACGTTCCCGGCTCGGTGGAACCGTTCGAAGACCCGGGTGAGTTCGTCCGCCGGGATGCCGATCCCCGTGTCGGTGACGCGGATGATCGCATCCACGCCGTCCGAGCGCACGCTCAGGAAGATCTCGCCGGCGCGGGTGTAGGTCACCGCGTTGTCGAGCATGATCGCGAGCAACTCCCGGAGACGTGCTCGATCCCCGACGAACTGCAGCGTCGGCACGGCAGCGGTGCGCAGCTCCACGGCGTCGGGCAGGCCGAGCCGTCGTCGCTCGTCGGCCGCCTCCAGCACGATCGCGCTGAGGTCGACGGGTTCGTCGGTGATCTCCAGGTGGGGTGCGCTCGCTGCGAGGAACTGTTCAGCCAGACGCCCGAGATGATCGGCGCTCCGGCGGATGACGGCGAGCTGGGCCTGCACCCGGGGTGCGACGCCCGCGTCGTCGTCGAGCATGTCGAGGTACCCGAGGATGCTCGTGAGCGGTGTCCGGAGTTCGTGGCTCAGGCTCGTCAGTGACTCGGTGCGCATCCGGACGGCCTCGGTGAGCTCGGTCACGTCCTGCGCGACCAGGAGGGTCCCGTTCGGCCTGCCGTCCGCGTCGCTGACCGTTCGACCGTTCGCGACGAGGGCTCGTTGCTTGCCGGGAGGCCCCACCCAGTAGAGGAAGTCTCGGACGTCCTGTCCATCGAGGACGCGCAGGACCGGTTGGGCCTCCACCGCCAATGGGGTGACACCGTCCGCCGCCCAGATGAGACGGGCGCCTCCGGTCGACGCGTCGTAGCCGGACAGCGTCGCGAGTTCCACCGCGAGTCGGTTGTTGAGGATCTCGTCGCCGTGTTCGTCGAAGAAGACCAGTCCGACGTTCACCTCGTCGGCCACGGAGCGGAGCATCACGGCCAGCCGGTTCTGCTGCTCCAGGGCTTCGACTTTCGCCTGGCCCTCGGCCCGCACGCTCGCCTGAGCGCGTTCGAACCGTTGCGACTGCAGGCCGACGGCGAGGATGACCAGCACCAGCAACGTGGTGAGCGCGATGAGCTCGCTCACGTCCTGCGTGCTCACGGGCCCCTCGCCGTACAGCAGGCTGGGCAGCCAGATGACGAGCACGCTCCCAACGAGAGCGAGGACGACGCCGAGGCGTCCGAAGCTGTAGGACAGCCAGAGCACGGGGAAGGCGAGCAGCACGATCGAGGCGCCGAGGACGGGGGACACCGCGTGGTTCACGAGTCCGACGACGGCGAGGTCCGCGCTGACCAGGGTGAGCGCCCACGGGCGCGCGATCCGTTCCCACGGAAGGATGAGCGTCGCGACGAGTGCGAGTCCCATCACAGCCCAGGCCAGTTGGAGCTCGGTGATCTGGAGGACGGCAGGACTGGTGATGCCGACGATCGCCGTGACGATCCCGACCCCCAGCGCCAGCGGCCCCTGGCTCCGGCTCAGCAGGCCGAGCCGCGGGTGGCGCTCCGTGCCTTCGATCCAACGTGGCATCGGGCCTCCCAGGTGTCCCGCCCGGTGTCGGGCCAATTCACTGTATCGCCGTCGCGACCGATGGGCGGCGCCCTCGATCCATCTCATCCGAGCGGCGGTGGACGACGGGGATGTGCAGGCCGTCGATGAGGACGATGACACGGGTTCGTGCGAGGGGGTCGGCCGAGGCCGACATGTCCAGCCACCTCCGATCGGGCGGTCCTGGAACGGCTGTGCCGCGGTGCCGGAGCGATACGATCAGCTCACCGATCGCGTCGAGGGAGCCACGATGACTGAACGTACAACCGGACCGGTGTCCGAGGTCCGCTCGAAGACGATCGAGTACCGCGCGCCCGAACGGGACGCGAAGGCGGTGTTCTCGCGCTCCGGGATCGAGCAGCTGCGGGCCATGGCAGCGGGGGAGGCCGCCGACCCACCGATCAGCAGCCATGTCGGACTCCGGGTGGCGAGCGTCGAGGAGGGCGACGTCGTCATGACGGCAGAGCCGGACGAGTCGCACTACAACCCCATCGGCTCGGTGCACGGCGGCTTCTTCGCGACCGTCCTCGACTCCGTCTGCGGTTGTGCGGTGCACTCCACGCTCCCAGCGGGCGTCGGCTACACGACGCTGGAGTTGAAGGTGTCCTTCCTGCGACCGGTGACGGCCGAGACCGGCACCGTGACGGCGCACGGCTGGGTGACGAAGGGCGGTCGCAACGCCGCCTTCGTGGAGGCCGACCTCCGCGACGCCGACGGACGGGTCCTCGCGACCGCGTCGAGCACCTGCCTCATCGTGCGGCCCGACTCCGGTCGCTAGACGCACACCCCGCCTACACTCGTCCGCATGGGCTTCTTCCGACGCAAACGCCAGCAGCCATCGACGCCGCCCGCCGCGCCCGATGCCGCGGCGGCCGTCCCAGCCGATCTCGACGACCTCGACGAGCGGGGATGGGACGCCGTCACGCAGGCGGTCTCGCAGCACTACCCCGGGGCCCGTGAGTTCCACGTCGCGTATTCGCCCGGACTGCACTTCGGTTCGGCCCTGCAGGGGTGTTCAGCGCTCCCCGGGCCCGACCACTGGTTCTACGTCACCTACGGGCTCACGGAGCTGTGGGGCAAGGACTCCGACGATCCGACAACCAGTGGCTTCGGCTACGAGCTCACGATGCGCGTGCGCCGGTCACCGACCGACGAGACCCCGCCTGAATGGCCGTACCGTGCGCTCGTCGTGCTGGCGCAGTACGTGCGCAGCGGACCGCAGGAGCTGTGGTTGGGGGATCGCATCCGACTCGCGAACGGCGTGACCGACGACCCCGACGGCGCCCTCACGACGCTCGCCGTCAGACTCGACCCGGTGGTCGAACCCATCGAGACGCCGAACGGCCGGGTCGCCTTCTGGCAGGCCGTCGCGCTGACCGACACCGATGTCGAGGAGGCGAAGCGGTCGACGACGGACGAGGTGCTGGAGCGTCTTGCAACGGACAACCCGCTCTTAATCACCGACCCGGAGCGCCGCTGAGTCGTCAGGCGAACCGCGTCGGTCGAATCGCGTCGGGCGGGATCGCTCGTCGTCCACGACGGTGAGGGCGAGTTCGCAGAACATCGATTCGGCCCAGGAGAACCAGGGGCGTGAGAAGACGGCGGGATCATCGACGTCGATGCTCTCGTGCACGCGGCCCGTTCCGGCATCCGTGTCGGCGATCATTCGCAGCAGACGGCGTCGGTCGGCCGGGGTGCCCACCAGTCCTTCGACGGCGAGTGCGATGGGCCAGACCCGCCGATCACGGGTGTGCGGACTGCCGACGCCGCGCAACACCGAGCCCTCGAACCAGTACGGGTTCGCCGGACTCAGTACGACGTCGTGCGTGGCCGCCCAGACGGCCGGATCGAGGACGGTCGGTGCGATCAGGGGGAGCGAGAGCAACGACGGCGTGTTCGCGTCGTCCATGATGAGGCTGCCCCCGAGCCCGTCGACCTCGTACGCGTAGATCGGGACCCCGCCCGGCCCGGGAACGATCCCGTGCGCCCGGACGCCCGCGACGAGCTCGGCGGAGAGGGCGCGGGCGTCGTCGGCCAGGGTGGCATCGTCGAGCACCTCGGCCGCGATCTCGGCGAGCGCGAGCAGTGCTTCCGCGGCGAACAGGTTGGCCGGGATGTTGTACCCGTAGGTGCAGGCGTCGTCGGACGGGCGGAAGGCACTCCAGGTCATGCCGGTCTCCGCGACGGGGGAACCGCGGCCACCACGGGACAGCGTCTCCGCGGGGATGGTGGTCGTCCGCTCGAACCGGTACGGGGAGGTGTCGTGCTGCTGCTCGGCGCGAAGCTGATCGACGACCGTCCGCAGGACCTCGGGTGCCGGGGCGTCGAGGAGGAATCCGGTCCGTCCCGTCTTGCGCCACAGCGCGTGAGCGAGGGTGACCGGGTAGGCGAGACTGTCGACCTCGTACTTCTGCTCCCAGACCGCCGGATCCTCGCACACGTCCTCGGGGTCGTAGTGGGCGCCGGTCGGGCCGTCGTTGAACGCGTTCGCGTAGGGGTCGTGGGCGATGAACCCGAACTGCCGTCGGATCACCTGCTCCACGAGGTCGGCCAATTGCCCGCTGTGCTCGACGAACCGCAGATACGGGGTGAGCTGGGTCGTCGAGTCGCGGAGCCACATCGCCGGGATGTCGCCCGTGATGACGAACACCCGTCCCGCCGGATCGACGCCGACGGTCTCGGTGAGCGTGGCGAGCAGCGCCCGGCCGACCAGGTCGCCGATGCGGCCGTCGGTGACCCGTCCCACCTCCTCGGCGGCGTCGGCGAGGAGCTCACGGGTGCGGGCGTCCGGGGTGAAGGGGGTCAGTGTCCCCATCCGGTGTCTCCTTCCTCATCGGTGATCCGCACGACGAGGGCGTCGGACGGAGGGTCGTGGCTCGGGGCCGTCCAGGCGACCACCTCCGCGGGAGCGGGCACCGGACGACCATCCGCCCAGGACCCGAGTCCATCGAGACCGAGGGTGAACGCGACTGCGGCCGTCGACCGGGCAGCGACCTCGACCCGTTCGACCGCGAGCACACTGCGACGTCGCGGACGGATGCCGAGCTCATGGCGGCGGCCGTAGAGCGCCACCGGCAGGGAGACCGCCCGATCGGTGTCGTTGACGAGGTCGGCGGTCAGCGTGACCGTGCCTCCCTCGCGCAGCTCCTGCGTGGTGAGCGTCGCTTGGACGGGACGCAGCCGGACCGACACGTCGTGGGTTCCGCTGCCGAGCAGTCTGCCCACGGGATGTCGGGCGTCGACGTAGCCGCGGGCCGTCTCTCGACGCTCGTCGTGCGCGACGGGCCACACGCCGTCGGCCGAGGGGAAGGTCGCCGGGAGCAACCCGCCACCGACGCCGGTCGCGAGGACGTCGACGATCGCCGCACCACCGTTCGGGCCGGGGAACGGGGCGACGATCAGTGCGTCGGCCAGCGCGACGACTGGCTCGAGCGGGCGCGGGCGGCCGTCGATCAGCACGGCGATCACGACGGGGACGGCTGCCCGAGCGGCACGGAGGAGGTCGAGTTGCGACTCGGGTAGGGCGAGTCGCGCGAGGTCGACACCCTCGCCGTTGGTGGTGTCGGGAGCGGGGCCGTCGACGGCGCCGTTGTCGGCGAACTCGTCGTCGTAGCGTCGTCGACTCGTCCCACCCAACACGACGACCGCGGCGTCCGCCCCGGACAGCGCCGCGTCCACCTGTTCCGCGGCGTCACCGGGAAGGCGGGAACGGTGCGAGGCGCCCTGCGCGTATCGCACGTGGCCCGTACCGTGCCGTGCCTCGAGTGCGGATCGCACGGTGGAGGCCTGCGGGTCGTCGTCCGGCCGCGGCGGCGTGTAGTCACCGAGCTGGGCTTCGAGATCGTCGGCGTTCGGGCCGATCACGGCGACGACCGCGGACGCGGAGAGCGGGAGGACGCCATCGTTCTGCACGAGGACGCAGGACTGCGCCGCCGCGCGGTGGGCGAGTTCGAGGAACTCCCTCGGAGAGCGACCTTCGGCCGGACCTGCGACGGCGTGTTCCGGCTGCGCTTCCTCGAGCAGGCCGACACGCCGCTTCAGCGCGAGGACCCGGTCGGCGGCGCGGGTCACGAGCGCCTGATCGAGGAGTCCGCGTTCGACCGCCTCCTCCACGTGCGTGAAGGCCTCGTCCCACAGGCTCAGATCGACCCCCGCTGTGATGGCGAGTGCCGCGGCGCTCGCCGGATCGGGCGTACTGTCGCGCAACCGGTCCACCGCCGTGCCGTCGGCCATGACGATGCCCTCCCATCCCCAGTCCTCGCGGAGGACCCCGGTCAGGAGGTCCGCGTTGGCACTGCACGGGACACCGTCGATGTCGTTGTACGCCGCCATGAACCCGGACACGCCGGCCCGAGCAGCGACGTACGCCGGCCGCAGGTGGATCTCACCGAGCTCGCGGCGTCCGATCGGAGCACCGGATCCGTTCCGGCCGCCGATGCCCGCACCCTGCCCGGCGAGGTGCTTCGCGACCACGGCGATGCGGTCGTGGGCGAGCCGCCCGTGCGGGTTCCGCCCCTGCATGCCCCGCACGGTCGCCTCCACGAGCAGCGCCGCCAGCGCCGGATCCTCGCTGAAGCACTCCTCCGCACGACCCCAGCGCGGATCCCGCAGCACGTCGAGCCCGGAGACGAGCGCCACGTGCGTGCCTCGCGCCCGGGCCTCGGCGGCCACCTCGGCGCCGAGGCCTTCGACGAGGTCGACGTCCATCCCGGCACCGAGTGCGAGGTTCACCGGGAGCGTGGTGCCGCCGAGCGCCATGAGGCCGTGCGGGACCTCCTCGACGAAGAGCGTCGGGAGGCCGGACCCGCGGGTTCGGACGACCTCCTGCACCGCCGCGTAGGCCTCGGCGCTCCGTTCGGGTGGGACGCCGTCCTCCCACCGCACCTGCGACCACGGGTCGGCACGCAGGACGCCGTAGATCGCGCCGATCCCACCCCACCGGTCGACCTCGCGCCGGAGCACGTCGGTGACCCGTGGGGCGCCGTCGACCCATTCGACGGCCTCCCACCCCTTGAGACGCTGGTTGATCTGGCCGACCCGCTCGCGCAGGCTCAGCTCGGCCGACGACCGCGTCATCCCTTGACCGCTCCCGACACCAACGCCTTCTGCATCTGCTTCTGGAGGACCGTGTAGACGAGGTAGACCGGAAGCAGGGTGAGCAGGGTTCCGGCCATGAGGACACCGTAGTCGGTGCCGGCGTCGACCTTGAGCGTCGGCAACGCGACCTGGATCGTGCGTTGGGCGGTGTCGGGGCCGATGAGGATCAGCGGATAGAGGTAGGCGTTCCAGAACGACAGGAAGTTCAGCAGGAGCACCGTGGCGATGCCGGGGATGCAGATCGGGAGATACACCTGACGCAGGACCTGCAGGGTGGATGCGCCGTCCATGGACGCGGCCTCCTCGAGTTCGCGCGGGATGGTCCGCATGAACGCGGTGAGGATCACGATCGACAGCGGGAGCGCGGTGGCCGGGAGCAGCAGCACGACGAAGGTGCGGGTGTGGAACAGCCCGACGGCGGCGGCGAGGAGGAACGTCGGGAACAACGCCGCGAAGGCGGGGATCAGGAAGCCGAGGTTGAAGACGTTCTCGATGACCTTCCCGAGCCGGCCCTGCGCCCGTGCGAGCGCGAACGCCGCGGGGAGGGCGAGCAGCAGGGTGAGCACGAGTGCACTGACCGTGGTGAGCGCCGAGTTCGCGATCGCGAGCCCGAGGTCCGCCTGCCGGAACGCGGTGGCGAAGTTCGAGAGGTCCCACGACGTCGGCAGCGCCAGCGGCGACTCGAAGATCTCCTCGTTCGTCTTGAAGGACGACGAGATGAAGTAGTAGAAGGGGATGAGCAGGATCGCCGCGTACAGCCAGGCGAGGGTGCCGCTCGTGAGGGACCCCAACCGATCACGGAGGGGGAGGACGGTGCGTGATGCCATGAGAGTCTCCTTGATCCGATCAGTGGGTGGCGCGCAGGGTCCGGCGGATCAGCCACATGCCGAGCAGCCCGAGGACGAACAGGACCACACCGACCGCCTGGCTGTAGCCGAGGTCCGTCTCGACGAACGCCTTGCTGTAGATGAGGTACGACAGCGTCATCGTCGAGGTGCCCGGACCGCCCTGGGTGAGGAGGAGGACCGTCTGCGCCGAGTTGAACAGCAGCGACAGGAACTGGAGCATGGTGACCACGCCGATGAAGTCGCGGGCGATGGGCCAGTACATGCGCCAGGCGATGCGCCAGTCGGAGGCGCCGTCCACACGGGCCGCCTGCACGATCTCCGTGTCGACGCCGTCGAGACGGGCGGCGATGAGCACGGCCGAGTAGCCGATGCCGCTCCACAGCTCCACGGCGATGATGGCGCCGAGCGCGGTCGACGGGTCGGCCAGCCAGGCGTTGCCCGCCAGGCCGAGCGGCGCGAGCAGGCCGTTGACGAGTCCGTCCGGGTTGAGCATGGCGTAGAACACCATGGCGGTCGCCGGCGCCGAGATCAGCGCAGGGATGAACAGGATGTACCGCAGGACGCGGTGCCCACGGGGCTTCTGCACGACGTAGAAGGCGAGGAGGAAGGCCAGCACGATCATGATCGGGAGTCCGACGACGATCTGGACGGCCGAGTTGCCGAGGGCGGCCCAGAAGGTGGCGTCCGCGAAGACGACGCTGAGGTTGTCCAGGCCCGCGAACGACGGGGTCTCGAGCATCCCCGGCCAGCGTAGGAAGGCGATCACGAAGATCGCGACGACCGGCCCGATCATGAAGACCGCGTACCAGATGAGCGCCGGGAGGGCGAGGCCGGGGAAGCGCTCCCGGAGCGGAGAGCGACGCGGACGAGCGCCAGGTGGTCGGGCGGAGACGGGTCGTCCCGTCGTGGGGCTGACTTCGAGCACGGTCATGATGTCCTTTCGGGCCCTCAGGCCGCGTCGTAGGCCTGCTCGAACCGGTCGATGATCTGGTCGGCGCTCGCGGAGCCGTAGGCCATCGCGGTCACCCGGATCATCGGTTCGAAGACCGCATCGGGGATGAGCAGATCGGGCAGCATGACCGGGGTCACCTGGTCGGTGGTTAGCTGCGAGGCCTGCGCGACGAGGGGGAAGTCGGTGCTCACGACGTCCGTGATCCGGTTCATGTCGCGACCGGAGCCGAGGATGAACTCGCTCGTGACCTCGGGGGAGTAGAGGTTCTGGATGAAGGGCTTCAGCAGCTCGAGCTTCTCCGCGCCGTTCGCGCTGATCCAGATGCCGTGTCCGTTGTAGCTCTGGATGACGGTCGGATGGTCGACGACGCCTCCCTGCGAGGGTGTCGGCCACCCGCCGACGGTCACCTCGGCCGCACGCTCCGCGGGGACGAGGGCGAGGGCGGACGACATCGCCGGCACGATCGCGGCCTTCCGCGTGTTGAACTGCGTGAGTTCCGAGTCGGAGGTGTACCCCTGCACGTTGTCGACGAACACGCCGGCATCCCGCAGTTCGACGAAGTGCTCGACGCCGGCGACGGCTCCGGGGAACTCGGAGAGCTTGCCGGTGGAGAACGCTCGGGTGGCCTCGTCCTTCGTGAGGAAGCCCTGCAGGATCTGCAGGAACAGCTTCTGCCCGCTCCAGTCCGATCCTCCGACGGTGACCGGCCCGATGCCCTTCGACCGCAGGGCGTCGGCGACGAGGATGAGCTCGTCGGACGTCGTCGGCAACTCGACGCCCGCCTCCGCGAGCAGGCCGGTGTTGAACGACACCGGCCAGTTGGTGCGGGTGAAGGGGAACGCGCGGAGGTGTCCGTCCTCGTCGGTCCACTCCTCGAGGGCCTCCGGGATGATCTTGTCGCGGAGGCCCCAGTCGTCCAGCAGATCCTCCACCGGGATCGTGGCGCCGAGCCGGGTCCAGGAGAGCGTGCGTCCCTGCAGGTTCACCATGGCGATGTCCGCCTCCTTGCCCGCGAGCGAGCTCGTCTCGAAGACGATGGGGAGGTCGGAGCCGTTCTTCAAGAGGGCGACGGCGCGGTCGGTCGTGCGGGAGTAGGCGGCCACGACGTCGGAGAAGACCTGGGCTCCGGAGACGGCGCCGCTCAACTGCGTGTGCACCGAGATCGATCCGGGGATGCCGGACGCTGGAACGAGGGGGCCGCATCCCGTGAGCAGGGGGATCATCACGCCGCCCCCGATCACCGTGCCGAGGAACGTACGTCTGCTGATGCCATCGGTCATGAGACCTCCTGAGAGCTGCGGTGCGTCGGGATGGGACGTGATCGTGTTCTCCGCGTGGCGCTTGTGTAGCGGTACACATCAACGTGCGGTCAATGTATACCGCTTTACAAGATCCGGTCAAGCCCCTACTCTCGGACACGATGAACGACAAGAAACCGGCTCGCGCGACCATCGCCGCCGTCGCCGCCCGCGCGGGGGTCTCCCCGTCGGCGGTGTCGCACGTGTTCAACGGACGACCGAACGTGTCCACGGCCACGGCGGACCGCATCCGCCGCGCGGCCGACGAACTGCACTGGCGGCCGAACTACGCCAGTCGCAAGGTCAGCGGCCGCGGCGGGCGCAGTCTCGGCCTCGTCGTGACGCGTTCCGGCGACACGTTCGAGCGCGACCCCTTCTTCATGCGGCTGATCGCCGGTCTCACCGAGCCCCTCGCAGCCATCGGTTGGTCGTTGTCGCTCACGCTCGTGCGGGACACCGACGAGGAGCGTGTGTACCGCGAGTGGTGGAGCGAGCAGCGGGTGGACGCGTTCCTGCTCGTCGACGTCCGCGACGACGACCCCCGGATCCTGCAGGTGCGCGAGCTGGGGGCGCCGGCCGTCCTCCTCGGTGCGCCGGTGGACGATCTCGTGCCGGCCGTCACGGTGCACGACGATGCGGCCTACGAGGAGGTGCTGGAGCATCTCGCCGCCCTCGGTCACCGCGCGATCTCCCGCGTGAGCGATTCTCCGGGCCTCGTCCACTCCAGGGAACGAGACCGTCGCTTCGTGGAGGCTGCGGAACGTCGGGGTATGACGCCGACGGTGTTGCACTGGGAACCGTCCGCCGAGGATCCCGTCGCCGACGTGCTGCGACGCTCCGGCCCGGCCACGGCACTGCTCGTCGACAGCGAGGCGATGGCCGCCGAGATCATCGCGCATGCGCCGGAGCTGGGCGTCCGGGTCCCCGAGCAGCTCTCCGTCATCGCCTGGGAGGACTCGTGGGTGTCGACCCTCGTGCGTCCCCGCATCACCGCGCTCGACGCTCCCGTCGAGGAGAGCGCGAGGACGGCGGTGAAACTGCTCGAGCGGCTCGTGAACGGCGAGCGGGTCGCCTCGCAGACCGTCTCGGCGCGACGACTCATCGTGCGGGAATCCACCGCACGGACGCAGGCCCCGGACCAGACCCCCATCGAGAAGGACGAGTGACACCGTGACCGACCACACTCCGCGCTTCGGAGCGAACTACACACCCTCCAAGGACTGGATGTTCCAGTGGATGGGCATCGACGCCGACGTCGTCCGCAGTGACTTCGAGGCGTTGGCCGGTCTCGGTCTCGACCACGTCAGGGTGTTCCCGCTCTGGCCGGTGCTGCAACCGAACCGGACGCTCATCCGACGCCAGGCACTGGACGACGTCGCGCTCGTGGCCGACCTCGCCGGCGAGTTCGGACTCGACATCGCCGTCGACGTCATCCAGGGGCACATGTCGGGGTTCGACTTCGTCCCGGCCTGGCTCGTCAACTGGCACGACGGCAACATGTTCGTCGACGAAGCCGCCGTCGACGCGCAGGCCGCGCTCGTGTCCGCCGTCTACGACGCCGTGCGGGACCGCCCGAACCTCATCGGCCTGACCCTCGGCAACGAGCTCAACCAGTTCCAGCCGCCGAACCCGGCTGCGATGCCCGCTGACAGCGATCAGGTCGCGCACTGGTTGACCAGGCTCCTGGAGGCGCCGGTCGACCCAGACCCCCGGCACCTGCTCACCCACAGCGAGAACGATCACCTCTGGTATCGGGACGGGCATCCGTTCCTCCCGGTGCACGCCTCGCGGCTCGGCGACATCACGACCGTGCACTCCTGGATCTTCAACGGGACGGCGAAGCGCTACGGTGGCCTGTCCCCGCAGTCCGTCCGCCACGCCGAGTGGATGATCGAGCTGTCGAAGGCGTTCGCCACGGACTCGGAGCGTCAGGTGTGGCTGCAGGAGGTCGGTGCTCCGTCGATGAACCTGGCGGACACCGAGATGCCCGAGTTCGCGGCCCGGACCGTGGAAGCGGCGCTCTCCTCGCCCGGTCTCTATGGGATCACCTGGTGGTGCTCGCACGACGTCTCCCGGTCGCTCGGCGACTACAAGGATCTCGAGTACTCGCTCGGTCTGCTCGACGTGGACAACGCGGTCAAGCCGCTCGGCCGTCGCTTCGCCGAGCTCGTCGCGGACGCGCGCGGCAGCGCGCGGGACCGGGTGCTCGCACGCACGGTCGGCGTCGTCGTCGATGTGGACGAGCACGACCTCCCGATCGCTCGGGCCGACCTCGCACCGGGTGGCGTCGTGTTCGAGCGTTGGCACGAGCTGCGTGAACAGGGCGAGCCGGTCACCGTCGTGACGTCTCGGACCGCGGCGGATCCCGCTTCGCTGGCGAAGCGTGGCATCACCGCCGTGCACGCCGTCCCCAGCGCAGGATCCGCGCGGTGACGGGGACCGACGACCGCGGTGCGGTCGTCGGGAGGGTCGGCTGACGGGCGTCAGCTGCGATCGCTCGCGAGCAGCCCGAAGACGACCGTGTCGGTCCACTCGCCCTTGTTCCACCAGTCCTGCCGGAGGTGGGCCTCGCGCCGCATGCCGACCCGGACTCGACCCGAGGTTCACCGAGTCGCAGGCCGTGCAGAGCGCCCGGACTACCAGGCGTTCATCGCCTGGACCATCCAGACCTGCGGTTTCGACACCGAGTGACCGCTCTGCCGGCCGTCACCGCGTCTGGGCGATGATCGCCTCCGCGACCGTCTGTGCACCGTCGCCGGAACTCACGGCGTAGAACGTCTCACCGACGGTGAGGTAGAGCGGCGACCGCGGACCGTCCATGCGAAGCGCGACGAACGCCGACTCGCCGTCGACCGCGCCCTCGAGGATGACCGGCTCGAGGGCCGCCGCCATGTCGGGCTGGGCTGCCAGCTCGTCGATGATCGTCGCGCCGTCGCGCACGACCAGGATGTCGGTGTACCCGAAACCCTCAGCGAAGAGTTCGCAGCTGAACGCACCGACGCGGGCGCTCGCCGCATCCTCCAGATCGCCGATCGGCTGGGCCCGTGGGTCGATGACGGTGTAGGTGGTGGTGGCCTCGCCGTACTGCAGCGCTGAGACGATCCCGGCCTCGTCCAGCCCGCCGTCGCAGCTCGCGTCGCCCTCGCGTGGCGCGAGCGCAGGCCAGGCGAGCTGAGCCTCGGAGGCGGGCTCCACCGTCGAGAAGGTGGTCTCCGCCGCCGAGGTGAGGTTGTCGAGGACCTCGCCCGACGGCGTGCCGTCGAACCGGCTGCCGGTCGAGGTCAGCCCGGAGGCGGTGATCGACAGCTCGACCCAGGCCGAGCCGACGGGAGCGGACACGCGCCATCCGGTCTCGCCCGACGAGGTGGTCGCCTCGACACCGGCGATCGTCCTCGTGTCTTCGGACGGTGTGTCGCCGGTGTAGGGCGGTGCCCAGTCGTCGGCAGCGCCCGGCAGGATCTCGATCGAGAGGTAGGCCCAGTCGCCCGCTCCATCGCCGATCATCTGCTGTCCGGCGCCCACCCGCCAGGAGCAGGCGAGCCCGCCGGCCGCCGTCAGGACGGCCAGATCCACGGCGTCGGACGGCTGCACGGCCTCGACGACGTCAGCCGGTTCAGCAGCGAGGACGCCGGCGACGGTGTCGAGCGATGCGAGGTCGCTGCACGCGAGGAGGTCGGTCGACTCCGGGGTGCTCGGTGCATCGGAGGTCGGCGACGCGTTCGGCGTCGCGGATGACGCGCACGCCGATGCCGACAGCGCCACCATCACGGCGAGTCCCGCACTGATCCCGACCGAACGCATCCCCGCACCCCTGATCCCCATGCGCCGAGACTATCGGTGGCGCGCGTCGTCCGCTTCCGCGGGAGGATGGAACCGGCGTCGTGTGGATGCCATCACCGAACCGAGGAGTTCTCCGTGACCACGACCCGTCGCGCCCTGATCCTGATCGACGTCCAGCAGGAGTACTTCGCCGGTCCGCTCGCGATCCAGTACCCGCCGCGCGACGAGTCGATCCTGCGGATCGCGGACGCCATCGACGCGGCGACGACGGCCGGAGTCCCCGTCGTGGTCGTCCAGCACTCATCCGGCAGCGGGGCCCCGGTCTTCGATCCGGACACGAGTGCGTTCGAGCTGCACCCCGAGGTCGCCCGCCGGGTGCAGCCGTCCTGGAAGGGCGTTGTGAAGCAGTACGGTTCGGTCTTCGCCGGGACCGAGCTCGAGGCGTGGCTGCGCGAGCAGGGCGTCGACACCGTCACGCTCGTCGGGTACATGACCAACAACTGCGTCATCGCCTCGGCAGCAGGCGCCGAAGAACTCGGTATCGACGTCGAGGTGCTCTCCGACGCGACCGGAGCCATCAACCTCGAGAACGCGGCCGGGTCCGTCGACGCGAAGACGGTGCACACGACCCTCATGGCGCTGCTCGATTCGAACTTCGCCGCCGTGGCGACGACGGCGTCCTGGACACAGGCCCTCACGGACGGCACGGCGTTGCCGAAGGACGACCTGGTGTCCTCCGCCACGCGCGCCGCCGGTCGCGACTAGCCTCCCGCCGCCGATCAGTCGGTGACGGCGACGTCCCGGAGGTCGAGGTGCTCGCTGACGAAGTCGGTGGGGAAGCCGGTGACGCCGTCGCGCACGACGGTGAGGGTGATCCCGGTGTAGAGCCAGTCCGCGGCGTGGTCCTTCGAGACCAGCGCGGCGGCTTCGCGGAGTCGTTCGTCGGCGACCTTCGGGTCGATCGCGGCCTTCGCCTCGCCGACCAACGACTGCACCGCCGGGTTGTCGTATCCGAAGTAGTAGTCCGGGTCCGCCCAGTGCTGGATGTCGCGTGCCTCGACGTGGTTCACGAGACTGAGGTCGTAGTCGTGGTTGGTGTAGACGTCGTTCAACCACGTGGGGAACTCGACGCTGTCGACCGTCAGGGTGACGCCGACGGCCTTGAACTGCGACACCAGGACATTGGTCGCGGCGGTGCCGTAGTGGTTCGGGACGGTGAGCGTGAGCGCGAGGTCCTCCTGGCCGGCCTGCGCGAGGAGCGCCTTCGCCGCGTCCGGGTCGTAGCCCACGACGTCGCTGAGGTCCTCGTAGCCGGGGTCGAGCTCCGGGATCGGTCCGTACTGCAGGGCCGCGGCGCCACCGACCGCTTCGACGATGGCGGCGTGGTCGATCGCCGTCCGGAGGGCTTGGCGGACGAGGGGGTCGTTCAGGGGCGCGCGCTGGTTGTTGAAGGCGAGGGTGTACTTGTCGGTCGTCTTCCCCTCGACGATCGTCAGGCCGTCGGCACGCTCGACCTGGTCCCGCAGGTTCGCGTCGAGACCGATCTGCACGTCGACCTCGCCCGCGAGGGTCGCGTTGACGGCCGAGGACGCATCGGGGATGTAGCTGAAGACGACCTCCTGGACCTTCGGAGCGTCACCCCAGTAGTCGTCGTTCCGCTCGACGGTGATGCTGTCGCCCTGCTTCCACGATGTGAGCGTGAACGGCCCGGTGCCGTTCGCCGTCGTCGACAGGTCGTTGTCCGCCCCGGCCCGGAGGATGAGCCCCGCACGACCCGTCAGCGCCCACAGCAGGTCGGAGTCGGGGGAGCTGAGCTGCAGCCGGACGGTGCGGTCGTCGACCGCCGTGATGCTCTGGAGCTGCTCCAGGTCGAGGTGGTCGACGAACGCCTCGTTCTGCTGGACCTGCGTGAGCGAGTCGACCACGTCGGCGGTGGTGAGCGGAGCACCGTCATGGAAGGTCACGCCGTCACGGAGGACGAAGGTGTAGGTGAGCCCGTCGGCGCTGACCTCGTGGCGCTCGGCGAGGGTGTCGACGATCTCGTTGTCCGACGTGCGCGAGACCAGCCCCTGGTAGACGTTGTCGATGAGGACCTGTTCGAGTGCGACGCCGGAGGTCGTGCGGATGTTCAGGTCCGAGGGCTCGAGGACGAGGCCCACGCGGAGTGTCGCGTCGGTGTCCGCGGTCGGCGTCGTCGCCGGGCCGGCGCAGCCCGTGAGGACGAGGAGGGAACCGGTGGCCGCGATCACGGCGGTGAGCAGGTGACGACGCAGTCGATGACGGGGCATGGGGAACATTCTCGCGGATCCCGGCACCGGTCCGAGACGGTCGGCCCGAGCCGGGTCAGTCCGAGGCGTCGTCCGACAGCGAACCGCTGATGACCGCGAGCGTCGCCGACTGGGCGCGCTGCGCACGATCGCCCCGCCGGCCCACGAGCAGGCCGACCACGGATTCCGTCACCAGCATGATGGCCGCCCGGGAGGTGTGCACGAGTTCGTCCCGGAAGGTCGCGTCGATGGGAGCGACCACGAGCGCGACATCGGCGAGTTCGGCGACGGCCGAGCGGGGGAACGAGGTGATCGCGAGGACGGTCGCGCCACTCGCTCGAGCCGCCGCGGCCACGTCGACGGACGCCCGGTTCGCGCCCGAGCCCGACAGGACCAGACACGCCGCGCCCGGGCCGAGGTGGGTGGCCGCGATCTGCTGCCCGAGCGTGTCGGGCAGGTACTCGGCCGGCCGGCCTGCGGAGATGAGCCGCATCGCCAGATCGGAACCGAGCGGTGAGGAGAGGCCGTTCGCCGCGATGAGGAGTCTCGGCGCCTCGTCGAGCACGCGGACGAACCGTTCGAGCGTCTCCTCCGTCATCGCCGACGTCGTCTGGCCGAGGCGACCGGCGAAGTGGTCGATGGCCCCGCGGAGGGTGCCGAGCATCGTGTCGTCGCCGTCGTCGCGGGCGGTCGGTGTCCCGAGCGCGACCTCGCGGGTGAGGGCGACCCGCAGCTGCGGGTAGCCCTCGTACCCGAGCGACTGCGCGGTGCGGATGACCGTGGCGCGGCCGACACCGGCGAGGTCGGCGACCTCCTGGGCGGTGCGCTCGATGCTCGCCTCGATGTCCTCGGCCACCGTCTCGGCCACCCGGCGTTCGCTGGGTTGGAGCGACGGCGCGAGCATCGCGATCCTGGCCGTCGGCGGGGCGTCAGCGGACCCTGTCCACATTGTGGCTCCTCGTCGTGCGGGCGGGAAGGGCGGTACGGGTGGTGCGGGCGATGCCGGGGCCCCGGGTGATCCTGCGTCGGATGGCTCCCGAGATCGCGTCCATCGTCATGGTCACGACGACCACCACGATCAGCAGCATCCCGACTGTATCCCACTGGCGATAGTTGGTGTAGTTCGCCAGCATGCTGCCGATCCCGCCTGCGCCGACGAGCCCGAGGACCGCCGAGGTGCGGATGTTGATCTCGAACCGGTAGAGCGCGAGTGACAGCAGTGCCGGGGCGGCGGCGGGCCAGAGCGCCCAGCGCGTCACCTCGGCGGTACCGCCTCCGGCAGCGCGGACGGCCTCCGAGGCGCCCTCCTGCACGGACTCGATCGTCTCGTAGACCCATTTCCCCTGGGTGCCGACGCCGGCGATCCCGAGCGCCAGCGCGCCCGTGAACGGGGTGAGTCCGGTGATCGTGAGCAGGATGAGGGCGATGATCACCTCCGGGACCGCGCGGATGACGGCGAAGACCCCGCGCAGCGGCAGCCGCAGCCAGACCGGACCGACCGACCCGGCGGCGAGCATGCCGAGCGGGATCGAGACGAGGACGCAGAGGATCGCGCCGATCCAGGCCATCGAGATCGACCGCCACATCTCGGTGAGGGCCCGCGGGAGCTTCTCCCAGTTCGGGCTCTCGAACATGAGCCCGCCGAAGTGCACGAGCTGCGCCGGGACGGTCCCGAGGTCGCGCCAGTCGATCGGCAAGCCGGCGGTCGCGGCGATGACGACGATCCCGACGGCGACGGCCGCGAGGGTCGGGACAAGCCGCGAGGGACGGCGGGGGAGCAAGCTGTTCGGATCGGTCGCGGTCATACGAGTCGCCTCCGCAACAGGTTGGACGCGACCTCGATGAGGACGACCACGACGAGGATCTCGAGGACGATGACCGAGACGTCGTCGTAGGCGTAGAACGCCCGCCGCTCGTCGAGCAGCCGACCGATGCCGCCGGCGCCCACGATGCCGAGGATGGCGGAGATGCGGACGTTGAGCTCCAGGGTGTACAGCCACTGGTTCGCGAACAGCGGCCAGACCTGCGGGAGGACCGTGACACGGTTGATCTGCGTCTGCGTCCCACCGGCGGCCTTGCCGGCCTCGATGTAAGGGTGGTCGGCCGAGTCGATCGCCTCGGAGACGAGTTTGACGATGATGCCGAGGTCGAAGAGGAAAAGCGTCAGGAGGCCGGGCAGCGCACCGACGCCGACCATGGCGACGAGGATGGTCGCGTAGACGAGGTCGGGCACCGCTCGGACGACGTTGACGATCGCGCGCAGGATGCGACGCGACAGGCCGTTCGGGTTCGTCGGGGCCGCCGCCCACAGCGTCAGCGGGACGGACAGCAGCGCAGCGGCCACCGCACCCACGAGCGCCATCTGCAGCGTCTCGAGCATCGGTTGCACCGTCCGTGGCAGGAAGGCGACGTCGGGTTGGAAGAGCTGGAGGAGCAGACCGGATCCGTTGTCCCAGTGGGAGATGAGCGCGCCGAAGTCGAGCTGTACGCCGCCGATCGCCGGGAGGCAGGTGGCGATCGTGAACGCGGCCACGGCCCCGATGATGAGCGCGGTCCGCAGCCGGGTGCTCGGCCTGGGCGGCAGCTGCCAGTCGGTCCCGGGCGGCAGCTTCACGTCGGTCCTGGTCGCCGTCATCGGTCCAGCCGATCGTCGGGCTGGATGGGGCGACCGTAGATCCGCTCGAAGTCCGCCTCGGTCGCGTCGGCTGCGGAGCCGTCATAGACGAGTTCGCCGTCGCGGAGCCCGATCATGCGGGTCGTGTAGGTGCGAGCGAGGTCCATGAGGTGGATGTTCACGAGCACCGTGAGACCCGTCTCGGTGTTCACCCGGCGCAGGTCGTTCATCACCGTGTGCGCGGTCGGCGGGTCGAGACTCGCGACGGGCTCGTCGGCGAGCATGACGCTCGGCTGCTGCGTGAGGGCACGGGCGATCGCGACGCGCTGTTTCTGGCCGCCGGAGAGTTGCGCCGCGCGGGTCCAGACCTTGTCGAGCATGCCGACCGACTGGAGCGAGCGCAGGGCGAGCTCCCGGTCGGCGGCGGTCGTCAGGCCGAGGAGGTTCCGGTACGTCGGGGTGCCGGCGAACCGGCCGACGAGCACGTTGCGGTACACGCTCGTCCGATCGGCCAGGTTGAAGCCCTGGAAGATCATGCCGACGTGCCCGCGCAGACGACGGAGCTGCCTGCCGCGCAGACCGGTGACGGTATGCGGCCCGACGGCGACGGTCCCGCTCGTCGCCGGCACGAGGCCGTTGATCGTGCGGATGAGCGTCGACTTGCCGGAGCCGGAGAGCCCCACGACGGAGACCATCTCCCCGGCGGCGATGTCGAGAGAGACGTTGCGGAGCGCCTTCGTGCCGTTCGGGTAGGTGACCGAGACGTCGTCGAGACGGATGGACCACGACGCGGAGGCCGCGAGCTGGGCTCGGGCCTCCGCGCGATGCTGATCAGTGTTCATGCACCGGATTCCTGGAGAGGGTCGATCGGTTGAAACGGGTCAGTTCGAGAACTGGTCGAGGATCTCGCCGTAGCGGGTGATCTCGTCCGGTGCGGTCTTGTCGGTCCAGCCGGAGAGGCCGACGAGGTCGAACATGACCTGCTTCGCCGCATCGGAGGAGTCCGCGTAGCCCGCCATGAGCTTGGTGAGCTGCTTCGTGAGGTCGGCCGGGAGCGACTTCGAGACCGCGACGCCGCCGTTGGGGATCATCTCGGTGTAGGCGAACGCGACGACCTTGTCGGCGACGTCGGGCGCCTCCTTGAGGACGGTCGTGCGCGCGTCCCAGTAGCCGAACGAGACCTCGGCGTCGCCGTTGTAGACGGAGAGGACCGCGTTGTTGTTGCCCTCGACCGGCACCTGGGTGATGTCGGCGTCCGTGTCGATGCCTGCGTCACGCATGGCGACCACGGGGTACTGGTACCCGGCGGGCGAGGTCGCGGCCTGCAGGGCGACCTTGGTGCCCTTCGAGATCTTGTCGAGGGCCTTCAGCGCGGCCGGCCCGGATCCGGTCGCAGCGTCGGCGCCGGGCTCGATGCCGTTGCAGTACGAGAGCGGGGTGTCGCTTGCCGCGTAGGTGACCATGACCGGAGCCTCGGCGCAGTACTTGTCGGGGTTGTTCGTGTAGGCGACCGACGCGTACGAGGTGGCCCCGAAGCGGACGTCGCGCAGGACGAGGTTCGCGTCGTAGCGCTCGGTCGCGTTGTAGAGCGAGCCGGCGTCGGTGATGATGACCTGTGCCTGGTCGCTGCCGAGGGCCTCGACGGTCGCGGCGTAGTCGGTCGCGACGACGCCGTTGACCTCGATGCCGAGGTTCTCCGAGAGATAGCTGGTGAGCGGGTCGAGTGCTTCGGCGAGGTCCTCGCCCTCCACCGACGGCACGAGCGAGATGGTGATGGAGTCGGGCCAGGACGCCGTGCCTGTGGCCGACGGGGAGGAGGCGGCGGGGCTGCAGCCGGCGAGGGCGAGGGCGGCGACGGCCGCGACGCCGGTGAGGAGCAGGGTCTTACGCATGTTCGGGATGCCTTTCGAGGGTGGAGGGTGATCAGGAGGCGGACGGAGCGGGACTGGAGGTCGGGGAGGCGTCGGGGAGGCGCGATGCGGCTGCGGCCCACGCGATGATCTGGTCGTACAGGTCGGCGAGCGAGCGCCCACGCATCGTGGCGGTGGCCGTCGAGCGCTCGAAGGTCGCGCCGACGAGGGCGGTGTCGGCACCCAGTTCGGCGGCGGGAGCGAGGTCGTTCTCGACGATGTCGCCGACGGCGAGGACGGGGCCGGCGGCGAGCGCGTCGCGGATGAGCGGGACGAGGCCTGCCGGCTTCCCGACGGTGAAGTGCACGGCGTCGAACGCCTCGGCGACGCCCCAGGACTGGAGGAGGGCCGTGATGCCGTCGCCGGGGGCGTTCGTGGCCAGGACGAGTCGGGCCTGGGCGCCCAGCGTCTCGAGGAATGCGGGCAGGCCCTCGGGGGAGTCGACCGCCGCCTCGCTCGAGCCGAGCAGAGCGCGCGACTGGTCGTAGGACGCGCCGATGACGTCGGCACCGACGCCGGCTTCGCGGGCGATCCGGGTCACGGCGTCGTAGCCGTCGCGGGCGTCGGTCTCGCCGTTCGAGAACGCGGCGAGGGCGGCCTCGGCGCGCATCGCGAACTCGGAATCGCCGGTGCGCTCGGCGATGGCGCGGGCGAAGGCCGTGATCGGCCCGTCGCCGAGGGCGAGGGTGCCGTCGAAATCGAAGAGGATGGTGGGGGCCACAGGCGCTCCTTCTGAGCGTTTCGTTCACACGGCCGCTCCTGCGGACGCTGCGTCCATCATGGATGGCGAGTGTGGACGCAATCACCATGGTGGGTGAACGGCGGGTGAATTCACCGACACACGAGCCGCCTATGCTGTGGTGCTGTGATGATGACGGAGCTCGCGCGACGAGCAGAGACCGAACCCTCGACCGTGCTCGAGGAGCACTCCTGGTTGGGTGCGGCGATCGACGACGACACGGCGGACGGCCGGTTCGCCTCCTGGGGTGCGTCGACCGTCATCGACGAGCACACGGGTGGGCCGGTGATCCCTCGTGCGCTCTTCGAGGCGCTCCATGCGCGCGCCGGCCTCACCGCGGTCTGGCCGGTCGGGAACGCCGGGCTCCTCCACGTCTACGGCTACCTGCTCTCGGCGGTCCCGACGCCGTACGGGTTGAAGCGCGACCGCTGGCTGGACGGAACGCTCGCGCGCGCGTTCGGGCTCCCCGACGACGAGTTCGTCCCGTGGGCCCGTGCGTCGTCCCTGCTGTCGCGGGTGACGGCGGCCGCGCAGGACCTGCTCGCACGACCGGCACGGACTGCCGACGGCCCGTCCGGTCGGATGCGTCTGGCGCTCGGCGACCCGACGGACACCGATGCCGTCGCGCTCGTGTACGGCATCGACGAGCACCTGATCACGACGTTCCCGGTCGCCTCCGGAGCAGCGGTGCTGGAGGAGTGGGACGCCGACCCCGACCGCCCCCGGTGGAACGCTGCTGTCGAACGTTGATCCGGATCAGGCGTCGGAGGATCCTCGGCGGGCGTCGGCGCGACGCACGGATCGCACGCCGGAACGGCGGAGGCTCCCGGCGACGAGACCGGCCAGCTCCATGGCGAGGACGTAGCTCACGACGCGGACCGCGAGCAGCACGATGACGAGCACCGGCGAGACGAGGTCGGGCGAGATCACCGCGAACGACAGCGCCCAGATCGCGACGCCGCCGACCGCCGCCGCAAGCCAGGTCGTCACGCGGGCGGGGTGACGGCGGCGGGCGAGCACCAGGTCGATCGCCGCTGCCGGAACGACGAGCGCGACGATGATCGCCGGGCCGAGGGCCGTGACGGGCAGTGCGAGGAGCCCGGTGACGGCTGCGGTGAGCGCCGTCGCACCGGGGACGCCCGTCCAGCGCCTGGCGAGCATCGGCATCACCATCGTGACGGCGGCGATCGCGGCGTAGAGCACCGGGTTGAGCACCGCGGCGGTCGACGTCAGCGGGCTGACGAGGAAGAGGATGACGGCACCGACGGCGCCGAAGGCCGCACAGCGCAGCAGGGTCGTGGTGGTCGCGGATCTCATGGCCTCAACAGGGTAGTGGTGGTGGAAGTACGACGGGCGGGCCGAGCCTGAAGGCTCGACCCGCCCGATCGGTCAGGTCCGGGTCAGCGCCCGGTGACGAGGCGGCGTCGGATGACGAGCCCGGTACCGAGCAGCAGCAGGACCGCCGCCCCGACCACCAGCGGTGCGATGGTCGTTCCGGTCGAGGCGAGCACCGGACCCGGCGTGCTCACGGTGGCCGTGGACGGGTCGGAGGTGAACGATTCGCCGCCCGGCGTCACGCCGGTCCCGAAGGCGGTGTTCCGGATCGAGCCCGCGTTCAGGTCCGCCTGGGTGACCGTGTAGGTCGCGGTGCAGACGATCTGGAGCCCGGGGGCGAGGAGCGCCGTGCCCGTCGGGCAGATGATCGCGGAGAGCGCCCCGGTACCGGTGAAGTCGCCTTCCTGGACCGCGACGTCACGCAGCGTGACGTTACCGGTGTTCGTCACCTGGAACGAGTAGGTGATGACCTGTCCTGCAGCCGTGGCCCGCTCGACGTCGGCCGTCTTGACCACCGAGAGACCGGGGACGGGCGGCGACGGGATCATGACCTCGGACGGCGGCGAGACCGGCGGGACACCGTTCACGCTGTTCGGCGGCGTCGCCGTCGCGGTCGCCGAGTTCGTGATCAGGCCCGCGTCGACGTCGGCCTGCACGACCGTGTAGGTGGCCTCGCAGGTGATCGTCGCGCCCGGCGCCAACGAAGCGGCTTCGGCCGGGCAGACGACGTCGGACAGCTCGCCGGCGCCGGAGAACTCCCCTTCCACCACCGTCGGGTTCGTCAGCGTGACGTTCCCGGTGTTGGTGAGGAGGAAGGAGTAGGTGACGACCTGGCCGACCGCGAGGCCGCCCTGGGCCACCGCATCGGCCGACTTCACGACCGTGATGGCGGGTGTCGCCGGGAACGCGACCGTGGTCTCCGACGGCGGCGAGACCGGGGGCGTGCCACCGTTCGGCGGGGTGCCGGTCGCGGTCGCGGTGTTCGTGACCGATCCCGCGTCGACGTCGGCCTGGGTCACCGTGTAGGTGGCCTCGCAGGTGACGGTCGCCGCCGGGGCGAGCGAGCCTGCCGCGGGCGCGCAGACGACCTGGGACAGCTCACCGGTCCCGGTGAACTCGCCCTCGACGACCGAGACGTCGGAGAGCGTGACGTTCCCGGTGTTGGTGACCAGGAACGAGTAGGTGACGTCCTCGCCGGCGTTCGCGACCGTGGTCGGCGTCGCGGACTTCGCCACCGTGATGGCGGGCGCTGCCGGGAACGCGACCGTGGTCTCCGACGGCGGCGAGACCGGGGGAGTGCCGCCCGCCGGCGGGGTGCCGGTCGCGGTCGCCGAGTTGGTCACGGAGCCGGCGTCGACGTCGGCCTGCGTGACCGTGTAGCTCGCTTCGCAGGTGACGGTCGCCGCCGGGGCGAGCGAGCCGGCTGCGGCCGGGCACACCACGTCGGAGAGCTCGCCGGTGCCGGTGAACTCGCCCTCGACGATCGAGACGTCGGTCAGGGTGACGTTGCCGGTGTTGGTGACGAGGAACGAGTAGGTGACGTCCTCGCCGGCGTTCGCGCCCGTGGTCGGCGTCGCCGACTTCGCGACGGTGAGCGCCGGGGCCTGGGCCACGCCCGGGATGGTGACCTCGGACGGCGGTGAGACCGGCGGCCGGCCCTGCGGTGGTGTCCCGGTCGCGGTGGCCGAGTTGGAGACGGTACCGGCGTCGATGTCGGCCTGCGTCATCGTGTACGTGGCTTCGCAGGTCACCGCCGCCGCGGGTGCGAGCGTCGCCGCTCCCGGCGGGCAGACGACGTCGGAGAGTTCACCGGTCCCGGTGAACGTGCCCTCGTCGACCTGGACGTCGGTGAGCGTGACGTTGCCGGTGTTGGTGACGAGGAAGGAGTAGGTGATCTCGTCGCCGACGGCGTACTCCGCCGCAACGGGGGACGCGGACTTCACGACGGTGATCGCGGGAGCCTGCGGCACGAACTCGACCGTGGCGTCGGCCGGCGGGTTGAGGCCCACGCTCGTGATGTTGTCGGGCCCGTTCGTGAACGTCCCGGCGACGGGCGACGTGACCTCGACGGTCACGGCGCAGGAGGTCATGCCCTGGTTGAGGTTCCCGGTGACGTCGATCGACGAGCCGCCCTCGGGCGCGGTGACGACACCCGACGGGCAGGTGGTCGACGCGTCGCCGCCGGCGATCGTCAGGCCGGCGGGCAGCGCGTCCGTGAAGGACCAGCCGTTCTTCGCCGCGAGTTCGTCGGTGTTGGTGATCGTGAGGGTCAGCGTGGACGTCTCACCGGCGACGACGCTCGCCGGGCTGAACGACTTGTCCAACTGCGGGGAGACGTCGAGCACCTGGATGTTGTCGAAGGCGTGGTCGTTGCCGGCCGTGCCGCCACCGGTCAGGTTGCGGGCGACGATGCCGACGGTCGCCCCGGGGAGCAGGACCGCTCCCGGCGAGACGTAGGTGCCGACACGGACGTTCTCGGCCCCGGCCGCGCCGGTGGCCGGTGCGGTGACGGACCGGGAGCCGGCTGCGGTACAGCCGTTGACGGCCCCGACGGAGTGCGCGCCGCCCTGGTCGTCGGTGAGGAAGAACTCGAGGACGGGCTGCTGCGACGCGTTGCAGGACACCGCGGCGAGATCCACCGAGGTCGTGAGGTACCGGCCGGCGCTCGTGAGCGCGATCGGGTCGACGGTCGCGAACTCGACCGCGTTCGGCGGGTTCATCGTGAGGGTCTGCTGCGAGGTCCAGGCACTCACGGAGTGGTTGGCCGTGTCGCCGGCGCCGAGGGCCCAGGCGAGCTGCCGCGTGCGCCCTTCACCGGACGCCGACGCCGCGAGGCACTGCGGCTCCGCGGACGAGGCGAAGCTCGTGATGTTCCCGTTGCACTGGGTGTGGTCGCGCCAGGAGGCGTCCGCGGTGTACCGCGTGCCGTCGGCTCCGACGTAGTCCTCGAGGTACGTCGGCGACGTCACGCCGTTCTCGAAGTCCTCGGAGTAGACCACCGAGCCCGACTGCGGGGTCCCCGGCGTCCCCGGCACCGCCTGCGCGCTCGAGCCGACCCCGACGAGCGAGAGCGCCGACAGGACGGTCACCCCGATGATCCCCATGGTCGGGCGACCGGCGGACGGTGCCCCCCACCGGTTCCGCCACCGAGCGCGGTGACTCCTTCGACCCGTGTGCTGCTGCATGTGTGTCGCCTTCCCCGTGAAGCGGCGGTGCGCCCGCCGAAAACCTGGCCCCAGCTGCGGGGCCGAGGATCAGTAGAGCGGCAACCCCGACGCGGTCCGGGCGGATCGGCCAAAGACCACCCCGCATCCTGCCCCGGGTGTTCCCCGACAGGTGGCGGTCACTTAGGGTTGACCCGTGCACACCGGTTGGAAGAGGTACTTTCCCTCCCTCGGGGCGGGGTTCCTCCACCCCACGGACGTCGCCCCGGTCACCCGTCTCCTCACCACGGCCATCCAGGAGGAGGACTGGGACACGGTCGTCTCGGTGATCGAGTACGAGTGGGGGATCCTCATGGCGCTCGACCTCGCGACGCTCGACCGCGCGCTGCAGGCGCTCCCGGCGCGCGTGCTCTCGAACCACCCCATCGTCTTCGCCGTCCGCGAGATCCGGCTCAACATCCGCGGGGAGACCGACGCACTCGACCAGTCGGTGGGGCGGTTCCAGCTCCCGACTGATCCCGACGACATCCGTGACCGCGCCCGCTCCGAGCTCGCGCGCATCAGCCTGAGCGCATCGACGGCGTTCATGATCGCCTACCGCGTGCACGGCCGGCACCAGCGGGCGTTGCACTACGCGCGGATCACCGAGGAGCTCGCTCGCCGAGCCCGCGTGCATCGCCCGACCGAGTTCGCGCCCCGCGTCCCCACCGCCCTGCTGCAGGTGGGGATCACGAAACTGCTCGTGGGAGACCTCCACGAGGCGAGCCTCGTGCTGCGCGAGGCGTACGAGCTCCGGCACGAGTCCTGGGACGGCCGGAACGGTGGGGACGCCTCCGGCAAGCTCGCCCTGCTCTATGCGGTGCGCGGCGAGATCGTGGAGGCGGACCGCTGGCTCGAGCGCCACGACGACGGGGGCGGCGCGCACGGGTGGATGGTGCCCCTGGTCCAACTGTCCGGGTCCATCGCCCGGGCGCTGATCGCCATCGCCCGCGTCGACCGTGTGGCGGCGGAGGCCGCGCTCGCGACGCTGGAGCTCCAGGTCAACCGTGAGCGGTCCTGGGCCCCGTTCATCACCTACGCGCAGGCGCAGCACGCACTCCTGTGGGGCGATCGACGGGCGGCGCTGCAGCTCATCGAGCGCACCCGCGTGTTCGCCGGTCGCAGCCTGCGTCATGCCGGATCGGAGCGACTCCTCGACGCCGTGGAAGCGTCACTCCTCCTCGCCCTCGACCGCCCGACGGAGGCCAGCGTCCTCCTCGACGGCCGTGACCGGAACGCCCACACCGCGGCGGTCGCCTCGCGGCTCGCGCTCCTGACCGACCGTAAACCCCTCGCGCGGGAACTCGCCACCGCCGGGCTCGCGGAGGAGCGCATCGACGCCGGTGCGCAGACGGAGCTGCTCATCACCTCGGCGCTCGCCGACGACTCGGACGAGGACGGTCGGCGGCACCTCCTCCAGGCGATCGCCACGACGGCGCGGACCGGGATGCTCACGCCCTTCGTGGTCGCGCCGCGCAGGCCGCTTCGACACCTCCTCGGCACGATGTCGCCCAGTGCGACCCACGCGTGGATCGAGCGGACGCTCGCCTCGAGTCCCGAGCCGACGCCGGAGACCGTGCAGCTCGTGGAGCTCACCGCCACCGAGCGCCGGATCCTGCAGCTCTCCGCAGAGGGCCGGACCAGGCAGGACATCGCGCAGGCGCTGTACGTGTCCGCGAACACGGTGAAGTTCCACTTCCGGAACGTCTACCGGAAGCTCGGCGTCGACTCCCGCGAGGACGCGCTGGCCACCGCGCGGCGGTTGGGGTTGCTCCCGACCGAGCGGTGAACGTCTCTGGTCGCCACGTCGCCGGAGTCTTCAGCGGATAGGACATCGCCTCGCGGTTCGCAAGCCCCCATCCGCTCGCACCGCCTCCGTCGAAGCTGGTCTGAGTGGCCGCGACCCGCGGCCCGGGAGAGGAGCACCATGACGGAGATCACCGCACACCACGGCCTGCTGAAGGACACGAACCTACACGTCGACGACACCGGTGGCACGGGACGCCCGGTCGTCCTCATCCACGGTTGGCCGCTGTCCGGTGCGTCGTGGAAGGAACAGGTCCCGGCCTTCGAGGCCGCAGGCTACCGCGTCATCACCTACGATCGCCGCGGCTTCGGTCGCAGCGACAAGCCGCTCACCGGTTACGGCTACGACCGGCTCACCGACGACCTGCAGGCGGTGCTCGAAGCGCTCGACCTGCGCGACGTGACGCTCGTCGGGTTCTCGATGGGTGGCGGTGAGGTCGCCCGGTACTTCAGCCGCCACGGTTCGGAGCGCATCCACAGCGCGGTCTTCGCCTCCGCGGTTCCGCCGTACCTGCTGCAGACGGCCGGAAACCCTGACGGGCCCCTCCCGGTCTCCGAGGCCGCGAAGATGACGGCCGGGCTCACGGCGGATCAGGACGCGTTCTACGACCAGTTCACGACCGACTTCTTCTCGGTGGACGGCGAGCTGAAGGTCACGGAGGAGCAGCGTCAGGAGGCTCTCGCGCTCGCGCACCAGGCGTTCAAGCCCGCCGCGCTCGAGGCCATGGCGTCGTTCGCGAACACCGACTTCCGCGACGACCTGCCGAACGTCACCGTCCCGACCCTCGTCATCCACGGCGACAGCGATGCGACCGTCCCCTTCGAGGGCTCCGGTGCACGGACGCACGCGGCGATCCCGTCGTCGACGCTGTACGTCGTCGAGGGTGCGCCGCACGGCGTCAACGTCAGCCACGCGGAGGAATGGAACCGGGCCGTCCTGGAGTTCCTCGCGAAGTAGGTCCGGCAACCGCATGCGGTGACGCGCGGCGCACCCAGCGCTGCGCGTCACCGCGTCTCCGCGTCAGTGGGACGCCGACACGCCGCCCGCGACGGGGAGGGCCAGCGACCAGGCGTCGGCTCGCACCCCCGCGTCGTGCCGCACGGCGTACCGCTCGCCATGGGCCGGATACGCGCGGAAGGTCCGAGCGGGGTGCCCGGTGTGGTGGATCTCGACGATGGACGCGTCGATGAGGATCCGGACCTCGTCGCCTTCGATCAGCTCGCCCCGCCAGATCAGCTGCGTGTCCGAGCCCTCCAGCTCGAGGGAGGCCGTGCCTGCGCCTGCGAGTCGCACCTCCGCCTGATCAGGGAGTTCCGCCGCGTCGACGAGCTCGGCACGGAGCCTCGTCAGCTCCCGCGCCGGCGTCAGCTCGACCTCGTCGCCGCGGACCACGAGCTCGCGCGGGAACGTCAGCATGCCCGACCACCCCTGCTCGTCGGTGTCCGCCTGCGTCCGGCCACGCACGCCCTCGGGTGCGATCTCCTGGGCCCAGCCCCAGAGCAGTACCCGCTCCGACTGTCCGTCCGAGCCGTCGGACTGCACGGCCTGCGGCGCGTAGAAGCTCGACCCCTCGTCGATGATGCCGGTCCGGCGGGCGCTGAACACGGGTCGCCCGGTGGCCTCGTCGAGCTCCATCGAGCCGAGGACCCAGGCCACCCCGCGGTGCGGACGGCCGTCGAGCCACAGCGAGACCAGCAGCACCCAGTCGTCGCCGACGCGCACGAGCTGGGGGCACTCCCACCCTTCGCACGGAGCGAGCTCCGAGACGACCGGCGCCTCGGCCGTCAGCAGGTACCCCTCCTCGGTCCAGGCGTCGAGGTCGTCGACGCCGTAGAGGAGCAGTGCGCCACCGACGTCGGAGCGACCCGCGCCCTGGATCGCCCAGCGGCGCCCACCCAGCTCGAAGACGAACGGGTCGCGCACCATCGTCACGCGTTCGTCCGCGGGGAGCGAGGCCGCGACGACACGTTCGCCGCTCCAGTCCTGCGCATCCGCCGAGCCGTGGACGACGACGACCTCCGAGAACCCGTGTCGATCACGCGCGCCCGAGTACACGACGGCCGGCCGGCCCCGATCGACGACCCCGACGCCGCTCCAACAGCCGAAGCCGTCGGTGGTGTTCGGGCGGGGTGCCAGGGCCACCGGGTGTTCCTCCCAGGCGAGCAGGTCCGGCGAGCTCACGTGACCCCAGTGGATGTCCTCGTGCCTGGCCGACCCCGGGTTGTACTGGAAGAAGACGTGCCAGCGACCGTCGACGAACATGATGCCGTTGGGGTCGTTCAACCACCCGGCCTCGGGTCGGGGGTGCAGCTGCGGGAAGCCGCGGTCGAGGACGTGCGTTGCGTGGAGGCCGGTCATGGCTTCCTTTCGGTTCGAGATCGGTCGGATCGAGGGGAGGGCGGTGGTGCCGGTCACTTGCTGACGCCGGCGGTGAGCCCTTCGCGCAGCGGCTTCTGGCCGAAGACGAAGACCAGCGCAGCCGGGATCATGGACAGGACGACACCGGCGAGGACGGTCGCGACCGACCCGGTGCCGAGGTTGCCCTGCAGGGTCACGAGCCCGAGCGGGAGGGTGAAGTTCTGCTCGCTGATCGTGAGGATCAGTGGTCGGAAGAACTCGTTCCAGTGGTAGTTGAACGCGAGGATGCCGACGATCGCGAGGCCCGGGGCGGCGAGCGGCAGGTAGATGCGGAAGAAGATCTTCCACGGTCCCGCCCCGTCGATCTGCGCCGCCTCGGCGAGCTCCGGCGGCAACCCCATGAAGTACTGCCGCATGAGGAAGGTGCCGAACGCCGTCGGGATCATCGGGATGATGAGCGCGAGGAGCGTGTCCGACAGTCCCATGCCGCGGATGAGCATGAACACGGGGACGATCGTCACCTGCATCGGCACCATCATCGTGGCGAGGATCAGTCCGAACAGGATGCGCTTGCCGCCGAAGTCGAAGCGCGCGAACACGTAGCCGGCCATCGCCGCACTGAGCATCTGTCCGGCCGCGATGAGGAGCGTCACCAGTGCGCTGTTCCACGTGTAGAGCAGGATCGGGATCTTCTGGAAGACGTCGATGAACGCGCCCGGGCCGAACTCGGTCTGCCCGGTGTCGACGTTCGCGGGGGTGAGCGCGGTGATGAGCGTCCACACGACGGGCGCGAGCGTGAGGAACGCGGCGATGACGAGGACGAGGAACTTCCCGGCCGTGGCGAGTCGGCGGCGTGATGAGTCGGGGGTGACTGCTGCGATGGACATCTGGGACCTCATCCGTAGAAGACGAAACGCTTGCTCAGTCGGAACTGTGCGGCGGTGACGAGCATGATCAGGAGCGTCAGCACGATGCCGATCGCTGCGGCGAGACCGAAGTCGAGCTGCTGGAACGCGGACTCGTAGATCACCATCACCGCGGTGCGGGTGTCGTCTCCCGGCCCACCTCGTGTGAGGACGTACGGCTGGTCGAAGATCTGCAGGGCGCTGATGATGGCCATGACGGACGCGACGAGCATGGTCGGGCTCACGAGGGGCAAGGTGACGTTCCGGAACTGGCTCCAGCCGTACGCGCCGTCGAGCGACGACGCCTCGTAGACCTCGCGCGGGATCGCGGCCAGTCCACCGATGAACAGCAGGAAGGTGAAGCCGAAGTTCTGCCACACGTAGACGAGGAGGACGACGATCTTCGCGCCGAACCCGGTCGTCAGCCAGCCGATGTTCCCGACGCCGAAGAGTCCGAGGAACTCGTTGACGAGGCCGAACTCCTGGTTGAACAGGTACGACATCACGAGCGACACGGACGCGGCCGACAGCACCAACGGGAAGAACAGTGCGGAGCGGAAGAAGGTACGCAGCCACTCCGGCATCCGCGACTGCACGAGGATCGCGAGCAGGAGGGCGACGGCGAGCTGCAGCGTGACCGCCACGATGACGAAGCCGACCGTGTTCAGGAAGGACACGCGCACCGTGGGGTTGGCGGCGAGGTCGACGAAGTTGCCGACGCCGACGAACTCGGGTGCCGAGATGATGTCCCACCGGAAGAAGGCGAGGACGAACGACCCGATGATCGGGACGAAGCTGAAGAGTCCGAGGCCGATGAGCGTCGGGGCGAGGAACACCCAGACGAGCAGTCGGCTGCCGCGAGGGGCACGCTTGCGCCGTCCGGTCTCGGCTTCGGGCGGGACGACCAGTGCCCGGGTCGCCGTCGGTGACTGCAGTGCCATCATCGTCCCTTCAGCGCGAGCTCGAGGTCCCGCTGCATCGTCTCGAGGCCGCGGCGGACGCCGTTCGGGCCGTTCGTGATCGTGCCGACCACGTTCTTGATGAGGGCCGACTCCACGGCCGCCTGCTGGGGCGGTGCGGGCATCGGGCCGGTCGTCGGGAACCGGTCGAGGGTGTCGTAGAAGACCTCCCAGTGCTTCGGGCCGATGTCACCGCCGTAGAGCTCGGCGTTGAGCGAGCGCCGAGGCAGCGACGAGTCGGGCTGGCTGTGCGCGATCGACATGCCCTCGACGGAGATGCAGTACTTCATCCACTCCCACGCCTCGTCCTTGCGTTCGGAGGTCTGCATCATCGCGTAGCCGCCGGCTCCGAACTGGTGGCGCTGGCCGCGCATCTTCGGGAAGTAGGTGACGTCGTACTCGTCGTCGCCCAGGCCGGCGTCGTTGAGGCCCTTGACCCAGAACCCGCCGGCCGGCGTCATGCCGACCGAGCCGCGGGAGAAGAGCGAGACGAGCTCGTTGCCGCCGCCCTGGGCGGGGTTCGCGGCGATGCCCTCGGAGACCATGCGCTGCAGGACCTCGAAGCTCTCGACGGTGCGGTCGCTGAGTGCGTCGGCGTTCTCCCACAGGTACCCGCCACCACGCGGGGTCTCGTCCGGGTAGAACTTCGACCACATCCAGTCGCCGCCGGGTGCCTTCTCCTCGGTGAGGAAGCTCGTGTCGTTGATGTACAACCAGGGCACGACGCCGCCCCAGAGACGGTTGTTCCAGAAGTACGGCAGGAACGAGCCGGGGGCACTGGCCTGCATGGTGCGGCCGACGGTGAAGAAGTCCTCGACCGACCAGTCGTCGCGCGGGCGCTCGAGGCCGGCCCGCTCGAACGCGGAGGTGTTGTAGTACATGTTCGCCGCGTTGAAGTTGTCGGGCAGTTGGAACAGGTTGCCCTTGTACATGAACGACTCGATGAGCGAGGGGTTCACGTCGTCGAAGTACTCCTGCAGCTCGGCGGCGTCGCGCTGCACGTACTCGTCGATCGGGTGGGCGAGTCGCTCGGCGAACAGCTGCGTGCCCTCCGTGGCGACCGACACGATGTCCGGCGGGGTGCCGGCCGCGACCATCGTGAGGATCTTGGCGAAGAAGTTACCCCAGTCCTGGCCCTGGATCGCGATGATCCGGACGGGGATGTCGGGGTGCAGCTTCTGGAAGCCGTCCACGAGCGACTGCCGGGCGGCGGCGTCCTGGGCGGTGCCGAAGAGGGCGACGGTGAGGGCGTCGTCACCTCGGCCGGGGATGTCTCCGCCGGTGAGGCGCGGCCAGGAGATGGCCGTGCCCGCCAGACCGAGACCGAGCAGGGCGAGTACCGCCCTGCGACTCAGATCAACCACGTTGTTGCTCCTGCGAAATCGGGGCCGACCGTTCGCAGGGCGCGGACGATGAGCCGTGAATGGAGGTGCTGAACGGATTCAGCAGACGAAACATAACACAGCTCCGAGCGATATGCTGAACTGATTCAGCAAACCGCACGAGGGAGTGTCATGTCCACGCAACGCCGCCGCACGACCCTCGCGGACGTCGCGGAGCGCGCGGGCATGTCCAAGGCCGCGGTGAGCATGATCATGAACGACCGCCCCGGTTCCCGGCTGTCCGCGGACGCCGTCGAGCGGGTACGCGCCGCCGCGGCGGAGCTCGACTACCGCCCGAACCCCGCGGCCCAGGTGCTGCGCCGCGGGAAGACCAGGACGATCGGGTTCATCTCCGACGAGGTCACGCTCACCCGGCACGCCTCGGGGCTCATCGGCGGTGCGCTCGAGGTGTCGAAGGCCCACGACCACACGATGCTCATCGCGGAGACCGAGGGGATCGAGGGTGGTCTCGCCCGCGCCTTCGAGACGATGATCGACCACCGGGTCGACGGCATCCTCATCGGCCTCCTCGGCGCCCGCCTCATCGACCTCCCCGCCACCTCGACCGGTGTCCCCGTCGTCGTGCTCAACGGAGCGTCCTCCTCGGGGCACGCGAACGTCCTTCCCGACGAACGTGCGGCCGGGTACGCGGTCGCGAAACGGCTCGTCGACGCGGGCCACAGGCGGATCGGCGTGGTCGGCGACCTGCCGCAGGACGTCATCAACGATCCGCGACAGACGGCCACGGTGGCACTCCGCTTCGCAGGCATCGCCGCGGCGTTCGCGGAGGCCGGGATCGAACCTGCTCGGGTCGACATCGTCGAGTGGCAGCCGGAACCCGGTTACGAGGCGACGGCCACGCTCCTCGAGCGCCACCCGGACGTCACGGCCATCCTCGCCGCGAACGACGGCGTCGCCTTCGGTGCCTACCAGGTGCTGCTCGAACAGGGACGTCGGATCCCGCAGGACGTCTCCGTCGTCTCCTTCGACGACGAGATCCTCGCCGGCTACCTGCGCCCGGGCCTCACCACCGCACGGCTGCCCTACCAGGAGATCGGCGCGCTCGGAGCCTCGATGCTCCTCGGTCAGCACGCCCTCGGGCACGAGCTGGTCACCATGCCGATCATCGAGCGCGACTCGCTCATCGCCGCGGTGTCGACCGACGCCGGTTGACGCCACCCGACCCTCGGATCCAGCAGAGAGAGATGCCATGCACGCAGCCCCCACGACCGACGTCCTCATCGCCGGCGAGACCCTCATCGACATCGTCCGGCGACTCGACGGGACGCAGGCGGAGAGCCCCGGCGGCAGCCCGGCGAACGTCGGGATCACCCTCGGTCGGCTGGGCCGCGCCCCGGCCCTGGTGACCCATGTGGGCGACGACGAGCGAGGCGCGGCGATCCGCTCCTGGCTCGACGCGTCCGCGGTGACCCTCGTGTCGGCTCCGACCGGCCGGACGTCGACGGCGCAGGCGACCCTCGACGCCGAGGGCGCGGCCACCTACGAGTTCGACCTCTCGCTCGATCTGGAGGCCTCGGGTGCGCCGGACGCCGCCGTCGTCCACACCGGCTCGATCGCCTCGGTCCTCGAGCCGAGTGCCGAACGCCTCCGCGAGTTGGTCGAGGCGCGTCGTCCCTCGGCGCTCATCACCTACGACCCGAACATCCGGCCGTCGCTCATCGACGACGCGGCCCGCGTCCGTCAGGCGGCGCTCGACCGCATCGCGCGAGCACACGTCGTGAAGGCGAGTGACGAGGACGTCGCGTTCCTGCTGCCCGGTGTGGCGCCGGTCGACGCCGCTCGGGAGTGGGTCGCGGCCGGGCCGGGACTCGTGGTCGTGACGATGGGTGGTGACGGGGCTGTCGCGGTGCGAGACGGTTCCGTGCTCGAGATCGACACGCCACGGGTGCAGGTGGCCGACACCGTCGGTGCCGGCGACACGTTCATGGGTGCGCTGATCGACGGACTGCTGACCGCCGGTATCGCTGGGCCCGGGGCCGAGGAGCGACTTCGTGGGGTGTCCGACGAGGTGCTGCAGCAGCTGCTCGACCGCGCCGCGCGGGCCGCGAGCATCACGGTGTCGCGGCCGGGGGCGAACCCGCCCACCTCGGCGGAACTCGACGCCTGAGGCGCCGGGCGCCTGAGCGTCAGGACGGCTGGGACGCCGGGGCTTCCGTCCCGGCGAAGCGCTCCGACGACACCACCTGCTGGGCCGCCCGACGGAGGGCGAGGATCAGCGGTTCGGTGAGCACGGTGCCGAGCACGATGTACTGCACCGCGAGCTCGGGGGAGTCCGCCGGGATGCCGTCGATCTCGGCTTCGGCGATGCTGCGGGCTGCGTCGACGTAGCGGTCGAGGACCGTGGGTGGCACGGTGAAGCCCGCTCGCTCCAGGGTGTCCAGGGCCCCGGCCAGGCCGGCGAGGAGTCCGGGGTCGCACTGCGCCTCGATGCCGCCGAGTCGTTCGTAGAGCTCCAGTGCGCGGGTCGTGTCGACCGGACCGCTCGGGCGCGGGGTGACGGCGGTGTGGGCGACGCCGAGGAGGTCGTAGGGGCCCACCGGCGGCGAGTCCAGTGCGGCGACGACGTGGCGGGTCTCCGCGATGCTCACGCCGGCGGTGAGGAGCGCGCGGATCACGCGGAGCCGGGACACGTGGGCGTCGCCGTAGCTCGCCTGGGTCGCCGAGGTGCGCTCGCCCTCCGGGAGGAGTTGCTCGCGCAGGTAGTACTTGATGGTCGCCACCGGCACTTCGGACACCGCCGCGAGTTCCGAGATCCTCATCCTGTCCTCCTCGTCTGGATAGTGCTACTATCCAAGTTGGATAGCGTCACTATCGAATAGGAGCAGTCTATGTCGCGCGTCGTCGTCGGCCGAATCACCCATCGACACGAGGGTGAACTCGTCGTGTTCCACATCGGAATGACCATCAACCAGTGGTGGCGGGTGGACAAGTGGCTCCCGATCTTCGGTGACATGCCGCGGATGCTGCAGGAGCTCATGTCCGATCCGGAGTCCGGGCTCCTCGGCTCGCACGTCCTGCTCGGTTCCAGTGGCCCGTACCTCGTCCAGTACTGGTCGTCGATCGACAAGCTCTACGCCTACGCGTCGGCTCCGGCCTCCGCCCATCGGCCCGCCTGGTCGCGCTTCAACAAGCGTGCCCGATCCGCGCCGAAGGCCGTCGGCGTCTGGCACGAGACGTTCCTCGTCGATCGCGCCGAGAGCATCTACGTGTCGACCCCGTCCATGGGGCTCCCGGCGGCGACCGAGGCGGTGCCCGTCGGGTCGCGGCAGCAGCACGCGCGCCAGCGGTTCGCCGACGGCCGGACCTCCGGTCAGCGTTAGCGATCAGCGGTAGCGCGGCGGAACGGCGAACGGCGCGGAGACGAGGGCGGCACCCTGTGGGACCTCGCCATCGCCGCGCCGGATCGGACCGCGCAGGGCGAGGGTGATCCGCAGGCCGTCGGCGGGATCGTGCGCGGCGTCCGGCTGCTCGAAGCTCAGCGTCGGCGGGTCCTCCGAGGTGCTGTAGCTCAGCAGGATCATCGAACTCGACCCCGAGGCCCGGAGCCGTGGTCTCGAGAGGCGCACCGAGGCTTCGCGCACCGTCAGGACCTCGTCGCGGTGCAGGATGCGCCCGGGGCCGTTCAGCTCGTTCCCGCCCGCGCGGACCGCGACTTGTGGGCCGGCGAAGCCGACGATCGCGTGGTTCATGTCGTCGGGAGCGGCGATGAGTCCGGCGGCGTCACGGAGCTCGACGACCTGCAGTCGCCAGCGGATGAGGCGGTCGACGTCGGTGCTCGTCCAGACGTCTCGCACGCTGCCACGGCCACGGTCGAGTGGTTGCCGCACGAGGTCGGCGAACCGGACGAGCCGGGGCGGGCCCGGGTCGGCCGGTGGTCGTGACGCGACGTCGACGAGGACGAGATGAGCGGGGGTGGCAGCCGGTTCGGGTCCAGCTGCTCCGCGCATCTCGTCCTCGTCGGGTCGGGTCGGGCAGGTCGTTCAGGCCGGTGGATCAGGCCTTGGTGTCGACCAGGACGTACCCCTCTTCACCGTGGACCACGGTGTCGATGCCGGCGATCTCGTCCTCGTTCTTCACGCGGAAGCCGATCGTCTTCTCGATCGCGAAGCCGATGATGAAGGCGAGCACGAAGGAGTAGATGAGGACGGCGAACGCGGCGATCGCCTGGACGAGCAGCTGCGAAGCGTCACCACCCATGAAGAGGCCGGTGCCGTTGGCGAAGAAGCCGAGGTACAGGGTTCCGATGAGGCCACCGACGAGGTGGATACCCACGACGTCGAGCGAGTCGTCGAAGCCGAGCTTGAACTTCAGTTCGATGGCGAGGGCGCACACGACACCGGCCACGAGGCCGAGGACGATGGCCCAGATCGGGTGCAGCGAACCACACGCCGGGGTGATCGCGACGAGACCGGCGACGGCACCCGATGCGGCACCGACCGAGGTCGGCTTGCCGTCCTTGATCTTCTCGACGATGAGCCAGGCGAGCAGGGCTGCTGCCGGCGCCGCGATGGTGTTGACGAACACGAGTGCAGCGGTGCCGTCGGCCGCCAGTTCCGAACCGGCGTTGAAGCCGAACCAGCCGAACCAGAGCAGACCGGCGCCGAGGAGCACGAACGGCGGGTTGTGGGGGACGTGGACGCCCTTCTTGAACCCGACGCGGCGGCCGAGGACGAGCGCGAGGGCGAGGGCTGCAGCACCGGCGTTGATGTGGACCGCGGTGCCACCGGCGAAGTCGATGACGCCGACGCCGAAGACGTCCTGCAGGCCGTGCGTGATCCAACCGCCGTAGGCGAAGCTGCCGTCGTCGGCGAGGCCGAAGTTGAACACCCAGCTCGCGACGGGGAAGTAGACGACGGTCGCCCAGATGCCGGCGAAGATCATCCAGGAGCCGAACTTCGCGCGGTCGGCGATGGCGCCGGAGACGAGGGCGACGGTGATGATCGCGAAGGTGGCCTGGAAGGCGACGAAGGCGAGTGGCGGGTAGGCCGCTCCCTCGGGCGTCTCGAGGGCGGCGGTCAGGCCGATGTTCCCCGTGTCGATCGCCCAGGGGGCGACGGTGCCTTCGGAGCCGGGGAACGCGATCGCGTACCCGTAGAGCACCCAGAGGACGCCGATGAGGCCGAGTGCGCCGAAGCTCATCATCATCATGCTGATGACGCTCTTCGCCTTGACCAGGCCGCCGTAGAAGAACGCGAGCCCTGGTGTCATGAGCAGCACGAGTGCCGCTGATATCAGGATGAACGCTGTGTTTCCTTGATCCATTCGAGGTGCCTCTCCGCAGGGACGCGGCTGGAGCGCGTCGGGTGCGCCCAGCGTGACACCGGCGTGTTTCCGATGGCCTGTGCGCGTGTTTCCGGCACGTTGCGGAATCGGCCGCTGCGTAAACAGCACATGACGGATCGCTCGACGTACAGTGGGGAACGAACGGAAGGGAGCCCCGATGTCGACATCGAGCACACCCGAGGACAGCCCGCAGGTCGTCCGCAACGATGACAGCCACGAGTACGAGATCCGGGTGGGGGAGCGCGTCGCCGGGATCGCCGGATACCGGGAGGAGCCCGGTCGCATCCTCTTCACCCACACCGAGATCGATCCGGACTTCGGCGGACAGGGGCTCGGCAGCGTCCTCGCCGCCGCGGCACTCGACGATGCGGTCGAGCGAGGACTGACCATCGTCCCGTACTGCCCCTTCATCCAGGCGTATCTCCGGAAGCATTCGGACTTCGGTGGCGAGGTGTCCTGGCCCGAGTGACCGGTCGTCATGCGGCGTGAGCTGGCCGTTCATCCGGGCCGAGCTCCGGAAGGTTTCGGACTTCAGCGGCGAGATGTCCTGGCCCAGTGACCGGTCGTCACTCGGTGCGTGGCAGCCTGAGCAGGACGGCCTCGCACCGGTAGTCCTGCGAGCTCGCCATGTCCCCGCGGAACCACAGGAGCGAGACCGTCGAGGGGTCACCGGGTGCGACGATCGGACGCAGGTTGTCGACGTCCGAGTCCTCCGTGAACGGTGTCCACGTCCAGGTCGCTCCGCCGTCGCCGGTGCGACCGTGGAAGATCTCGTGGTGGGCGAGCCGCTGGTCGTTCCGCGGATCGATCGGCGTCGAGACGTAGAGCGAGTCGAGGTCGTTCGGGTCGATGGCGGCGAGTCCGGTGTAGTCCTGCTCGTGCGGGAGGAGGCCGGGGCCGGCGACGGCGAGCGGGTGCACCTGCCAGGAGCCGCCGCGCGTGAGGCGGGCGAACAGGAACCGGTGGTCCAGGACGGGCCGGAGGCGTTCGGTCGCCTCGTCCGGATGCGCTGGTCCGTCGTCGGCGCGGGCGGAGACGACGGCGGCCACGGTGCCGTCGGGGGCTCGTCGCACGTCGACGGTCCAGCAGTGGGAGAGTCGGTCGCCGGCCCAGGTGCCGCCGTCGGGCATTCGTGAGCCGGCGGCGACGAGGGTGGTGAGCTCGACCTGCGAGGGTGCGTCGCCACGCAACGGATGCGGGTCGACGACGGCGCCGTCGGTCCGGTGGAGCCCGTCGGCGTCGAGGAAGCCGTGGTAGACGCTGTTGTCGTAGTCGCGCGGGTGGTGGTCGGTGGTGATCAGGTCGATGCGACCGGGGGAGGAGACGTAGCGCGTGTAGCCGTTGACGTAACCGACCTTCGGCCGTGTGAAGAGCTTGCCGGCGTAGTTCCAGGTGTCGCCGTCGTCGTCCGACACGAGCGCGCACTGGTCGTCGTTGACGGCGCGGGCGAAGCAGTACAGGCGGCCGTCGAGTTCGTGGAGGTTCGAGTACGTCACGCCGAGTCCACCGGTGTGGGCGCTCCAGTCGAACGTCTGCTCGGGCCCCCAGTGGCGCGGGTCGTGCGGCTCACTGATGCGCCAGCGGGTGAGGTCGTCGGTCTTGTGGCGGGTGTACATCGCGAGCCAGCGCCCGTCGCGCCGCCGCCAGAGGGCTGGGACATCGTGGTCGTCGGACTCGAGGCGTGCGTGCAGGACGACGATGTCGGCCGTGCCGGTGCTGAGGTCGACGACGGTGACCTCGACGTCGCCGCCGCGCTGCTCGCCGTCGACGCCGCCCGTTGACGCGATCGAGCCGACGACGAGCAGGTTCGACGTTGGATCGACGAGTGCGCGCTCGTCCTGGAACCAACACCAGGCGGCGTTGTCGTTGACGACCATCGGCGTGGTGGAGGTGTCGTTTCGGCGCAGCATCGCGACCTTCCGGGTGGGGTTTCGGACGAGGTTACCGGTGCGAGCGTGCGCCCGGCAAGCGCTTTCCGGGGCACGGTTCGGTGTGCGCTCTGGCCGGCGGCGGGACCGGAAGTGCCACGCGTGGACCGCTTCCGCTCGCCGAGGTGTCCCCGCCCGACTGCCCTTCGACAGGCTCAGGGACCGAGACGTTCCGGCTGAACCTCCTCCGGTCACTGAGCCTGTCGAAGTGCCCACGAGGACGCCTCGTCGTTCCGGGCGCACCTCTCCCGGTCACTGAGCTTGTCGAAGTGCCCACGAGGACCCCTCGTCGTTCCGGGCGCACCTCTCCCGGTCACTGAGCCTGTCGAAGTGCCCACGCGAAACCCTTCGACAGGCTCAGGGACCGAAATATCCCGGGTGAACCTCTTCCGGTCACTGAGCTTGTCGAAGTGCCCACGCGAAACCCTTCGACAGGCTCAGGGACCGAAACGGATCCGAGCACACTTCTTCCGGTCACTGAGCTTGTCGAAGTGCCTACGAGGAACCCTTCGAGAGGCTCAGGGACCGAAACGGATCCGAGCACACCTCTTCCGGTCACTGAGCTTGTCGAAGTGCCCACGAAGGAGCCTTCGTCGGCGGGGTCAGAACGGGGCGGGGTCTGGTTCCGTCCGGTGGTGCTTGCCGTCGGGTGTCGTCCATTCGAGGACGCCGCCCGGTTTGTGGTCGAGGTTCCACCCCGGGAGGTGCTTCATCCGGTGATGATGTCGACACAGGCAGGCGAGGTTTCCGACGTCTGTCGCCCCTCCGTCCTCCCACGCGACCGAGTGATCGAGGTCACAGGCCCTGGCCCGTCTGCCGCAACCGGGTGCCCGACAGGTGCCGTCCCTCAACCGCACCGCGCGCTGCAGATCGGCCGGAACGCGGTACTGGCCCCGCCCGACGGAGAGGACCGCACCGGTTTCCGCCTGGACGAGGATCCGGGTGAAGCTGGGCGCGTTCACCGCGATACGCGCCGCGGTCTCGGGGTCGATCGGGCCGTAGCCGTCGAGGGTAGCCGGGGCATCGCTCACACCGGCCATGCTCAGCGCCGGCACGGTGATCTGCACGGTCGGCTTGATGTGCTCCTGCACCTCGATCGGGTGCGGGAGCACCAGGCTCGACATCACGTCGTCCGGGGTCACACCGGCGAGGGCGAGGGCTGCGAGTGCGTCTGCCTGCAATTGTCCGCAGGTGCGGGTGTCACCGGCCTTGCGCGATTCGGCGGCGGCCGCTTCGACCCGCTCGATGATGCCCTGCGCGATCGGCGCGGTGGTGAACAGGTGCACCCAGGCCATGCCGTCGGCGGCCGGCTCGAACTCAACCCGACGGTCGGCCTCAGAGCGGACCGCTCGGGCGGTGATCGATTCGGGGTGGAGGCGTTCGCGCAGGACGCGGGCGCGTTGCCGGAGGTACGAGACGGTCGCGCCTTCGGCGACCGGCAGCACCTGCTCGAGGAACACCGCCCGACCGGCGGCAGGGACGTCGCAGAGCTGGTCCGTGATCACCTGTGCATGCCGCGCCGAGATGCGGCCTACCTCGAGCGACTCGAGCACCGCCGGTGCTTCGTTGATAAGTCGTTCGGCGTCGTTCATCGCACGCTGGATCGTCCGCTCCGGGATCCGGGTCGCCATCGCGAGGGCGGCACAGGTGGAGCGACGGGACAGTGCCTGGCGCTCGGCCGGCGGGAAGATCGCCGGGACGGTGGCGTCGGCGAACGCGTCCGCGTAGGCAGCGGAACGGGCCAGGAGGCGCGCCTTGCGTGCGTCCAGGACGGCCTGCTGGCGGTGGAGGTCCGCCCACTCGTCCGAGAACTCCGCGAGACGCGCGGCGTACTCGTCGCTTGCGCGGATCGCGGTGAGCGTGGTCTCGGTCATGGGACTAGTCCACCATGGACCACTGACATTCCAGATGCCGAGTCGGGTCGGATGTGGAAGGGTCCTCGTGTGCCCTTCGACAGGCTCAGGGACCGGGGGAAGGGCACCGGATTCGTGAGACCGGAGCGGGTGCTCGGGGCTGGCCGAGGATCACCGAAATGCCGCGGAGCATGCCCGAAGTCGGTCGGTCGCGCAAGTTGTTCTGGGGTGGACATGTGTTATGCCAGGGTCTCATTACCGAGTACCTCGATCGAAAGGCACCATGAGTTCCAACGCCACCCCTGACTACCCCGCGACGCCGACGTACAAGCAGCCGTACGCGCCCGCTCCGATCCACGGCGCCGCCTCCCCGGATGACCTGACGCTCCCGCTCTATGGAGCGACGTTCCCGCAGGCGGTCAAGCGCTACCTCCGCAAGTACGCGACCTTCACCGGCCGTGCCTCTCGGAGCGAGTACTGGTGGGTCACGCTGTTCGTCTTCCTCGTCACGCTCATCCCGAACATCCTGTTCTTCACCGGCGTCCTGATCGGCGCGACATCCGCTGCCGCGCAGCGCGAGGCCGTCGTGTTCGACAGCAGCACCGGCTCTCGGACCTACTACACCCAGCCCGGCATCCTCGAGATCCCCGGGGCTGCTCCGCTGATCCTGACGGGCGTCGTCCTCCTCGGCCTCATCTGGCTGGCGACCATCGTCCCGAACCTGGCCCTCGCTTGGCGCCGTCTCCACGACGCCAACTTCCCCGGCCCGTTCTACTTCTTCTCGCTCATCCCGTCGGTCGGCGGCATCATCCTGCTCGTCCTCTTCCTCCTGCCCTCGAAGCCCGAGGGTCAGCGGTTCGACACCGTGCGCTGAGTCGCAACCCGACGACCGGAACGGGCCGGTGCGGACACGATCGTCCGCACCGGCCCGTTCCCTGTCACGCCGGACGGGCGTGGACGCCTCAGCCGGCCGCCGCCACGTCGAGCACCCACGTGACGCCGAACCGGTCGGTCACCATGCCGAAGCCGGGGCTCCAGGCGGACGCGGCGAGCTCTTCGACGACCGAACCTCCCACGACGAGTCGGTTCCAGAACACCTCGACCTCCGCGAGCGTCTCGCCACGCACCGCGACGAAGCAGGGCTGCTCGGTGACCGTCGTCCCGTGCTCGCGGCGGGTCGTTCCGGTGCCGATCAGGGACGGCGCCGGAGCTCCGGGGCTGTCGTACGCCATCACCCGGAAGCCGTCCTCGGATTCGACCTGACCGAAGACGACCAGGTCGGCACCCGGGGCGTCCTTCGGCATCCCGAGGTCGCTGTAGCTCGCGATCGTCGTCCGCCCGCCGAAGACGGACTGGTAGAACTCCAGCGCAGCGCGGGCGTCGCCCTGGAAGTTGAGGTGGGTCGTGGTCGTGATGCTCATGAGTGCTCCTCGAGTCGTGCCGGGCTCCTCCCGGTCGAGCACCACTGTTTCAGGCGTCTAGGACAGATCATGTCCTGCACTCGGACTACGCTCGCACCATGGCCTCACCGACCTCCAGACTCCTGCAGTTGCTCTCGCTCCTGCAGGCGCGCCGCGACTGGCCGGGTGCCCTGCTCGCCGACCGGCTGGACGTCAGCCACCGCACGATCCGCCGCGACGTCGACCGACTCCGGGAGATGGGGTATCGCATCGAGGCCACGATGGGGCCGGACGGCGGGTACCACCTCGACGCCGGGAGCGAACTCCCGCCGCTGCTCTTCGACGACGAGCAGATCGTCGCGCTCACCATCGCCCTCCAGACCACGGCCGTCGCGGGATCCGGGTTCGAGGAGCCGGCGCTCCGAGCACTGACGACCGTGAGACAGGTCCTGCCGTCGCGGCTGCGGCATCGACTCGACGCCCTCGACGTCACCTCGGTGCCCCGCTCAGGCGACGGACCGACCCCGCAGGTGGCCGTGCCGATCCTCCTCGCGCTGTCCGCGGCCATCCGCGCGCGGGAGGTGCTCCGGTTCGGGCGATCCGTCGACGACCCGGAACCCCCTCGGCGCGTCGAACCGCATCACCTGGTCACCTCCCAGGGGCGCTGGTACCTCGTGGCCTGGGACCTCGACCGCGACGACTGGCGGATCTTCCGCGCCGACCGCATCGTGCCGAGGACGCCGACCGGACCGCGGTTCCGTCCGCGCGAGGTGCCGGGTGGAGACGTCCAGACGTTCGTGGCTGCGAGGTTCAAGGGATCCGAGCAGGCCGATGCCTGGCCCTGTGTCGGCACCGTCGTGCTCCACCTGCCGTTCGATGCGGTCCGGCCGTTCGTCGGTGACGGCACCGCCGAGCCCCTCGGTCCGGACCGCACGCGCTACACCGCCGGCGCGTGGTCGTGGGTGGCGCTCGCCGCGTCCGTGAACCGCTTCGACACCGACGTCGACGTCGTCGAGCCGCCTGAGCTCGTCACCGCGTTCGCACAGCTCGCGGAGCGCAATGCCGCGACCGGGCAGAGCGTCAGCCGTGGAGCGCGTCGTCCGGCGGACCGAGACGGACGGCGGTGAACCGCACCGTGAGGCCGGCGCGCGTCGGGGCTGCACAGAACAGCCCCGCCTCGACGTCGGCCTCCGGGTCGAGGTGGGCGACACGGACCAGTCGCCAGTCCTCGTCGTCCACCCGTGCGCGTACGGTCACGGCGTCGCCGTCGCGGCTCGCGCGCACGGTGACCGTTCGTCCGAGCCAACCGGGGACCGGTGCCACCGACCAGTCGGAGGTCCCGTGCGTGACGACCGCACCGAGCTGGGCGACCCCGTCGGACACCTCGACCCCGGCTTTGATCCACGTCGACTCGGAGACGCGGAGGAACACCCCGGCCTGATCGAACTGCTCGGAGCCGGGGAGGACGAACGACACCTCGATCGCCGCCCGTCGCTGCATCGGCGCGATCAGCGCGTGCTCCGTGTCGTGGACGAAACCGTAGGAGGTGTGTCGCCAGGCGTCACTGCCCTCGACGGCGGTGACGAGCAGGGAACCGTCCGGCTCCGTCGTCACCGCCGCAGGGGCCGTCGTCCAATGTCCGTGTTCGACCAGGTTCTGCAGATCCATCCGTCCATCCTGACGTATGGACCGGCATGCGATGGCGCGAGAGCGCGTCCGACCCCTCAGGCAGGCGACCTCTGTGCGGAGCCGCCGGTACGGTGTCGCCTCGTCACGATCAGGTACACCGTCACGATGAGGACGACGTGGACGGCCGAGTTCGAGGCGCCGAAGGCGATCCAGCCCTCGAGCCACTTCGCCGGACCCTGATTCAGGTCCAAGAGGGAGAACCGTCCGACGAGGAGGGCGACGCCGACGGCGATCTGCACGAGCGTTCCGGTGCCGAAGCCGAGTCGCAGGAGGCGTTGCGCGTCCGACCCCGGGGTCCCGCGTCGCATGAGGATCCACAGCACCGCTCCGCTCGCCATGGCGATACCGAGCACCTGCAGGAGGCCTGCGTTCGGTTCGGTGACGGCCATCAGGGTGTTGCTGAGGTCGAACACCGCGCCACCCGCGAGACCGGCGATCTGGATCGACAGCACGCCGACCAGGGAGACGTAGACCAGGCTCAGCGCGAGCCCGATCACGTACGACGCGGCGTTCTTCACGGGATCCCCATCTCCTGTCGTCCGGCGATCCTGCCGGAAGGAACGTCAAGCCTACCGAGCGCACCCGTCGGACGCGGGCGGGCACCGTCGCCGTGCCCGCTCGCGCTCGCTTCAGATCGCCGTGCCGAACTCGCGGATCGTGATCGCCGAGGCGGTCAACGGTCCGCCGTCGGTGTAGAGCGAGATCCCCGTGTCGCCCTCGGCGAAGTGCACCTGCTGCGAGACGACGGTGTGACCGGCGTTGACGAAGACCTCCACGCTCTGCGTGTCGACGAAGACCCGCAGATGGACCGAGCGTGCAGCCGCGTCGATCGGTGCTGCGGCCCGGGTGTACGGCTGCAGCGAGAAGCCCGCCAGGTCGGACGGTGCGCGGTCGACGTAGAGCTCGGCCCCGGCCTTCCCGATGTTGGTGTGGCGAGAGCCGTCCGCCGAACGACCGACGGAGAGACCGACATTGGTCGCGGTGTCCCAGGTGAGGTCGAGCTCGATCTCGTACGCCCGGCCGCTCCAGGGCAGGACGGTGCTCCCGGTGACCGTCTGGTCCGGGAGGGAGACGGTGGAGGTCGCATACCCGGCCAAAGCGTCCACGGGTGAACTGAGCAGGCTGTACCGACCACCGGACTGCGCCTCGAGCCGCAGCTCCCGGACGACGGAGTTCTGGCCGTTGTAGCCGTCCGAGGCGTCGGTGGGGACGTCGCGGGCCGCGTACTTCCAGTTGTTCATCCACGCGATCGCGAGCCGGCGGTCCTCGGGCGACTCCGCCTTCGGCCAGGTGACGGCGGCGTACCAGTCCCAGCCCCAGTCCAGCCACTGCGGGGTGAGGTCGTCGGCGGTGAACCGCGTCCCGTCCCACGTGCCCGTCCAGTAGGCGTAGGTCATCGGCAGGCCGATCGAGTAGGCGTCCATGCTGGCGCCCAAGACCCAGTGCCAGCTGCCGTCGCCCGCTCGCATCTGGAACAGGTCCGGGCACTCGATGCCGCCGAGGTCGTGGTTCGGGAAGTCGAAGTTGTGCTGCAACTGCCACGTCGTGAGGTCGGGCGAGGTGTAGAAGGCCGCGTAGCGCGCCCGGCCGATGACGCACACCCATTCGTTCCTGGCCGCGTCCCAGTGGACCTTCGGGTCCCGGAACCACTCGGCGTTCTCGATCTCCGCCGGGGTCTGGGCCGCGCGTCCGTCGGTGTTCACGATCACAGGGTCGGGGATCATCGTGAACGTGAAGCCGCCGTCCGTCGACCAGTAGAGGTACTGCTCCTGGTACTTCCGGACGCCGTCGGTGGGCTGCGTCGCGAGGGCGATGACCGCACCCGCACCGAAACCGGCGGTGTTCGCGGTGTCGACGACGGCGGAACCCGACCACACCGGGAAGTCCGGCTGCAGCGGCATGACGGTCCCGTGGTGGGTGAAGGCGACGCCGTCGGTCGTCGTCGCGTGATCCCAACCGCCCGGACCGTTGTTCTGGCCGGAGTGCAGGTAGTACAGCTGGTACGCGCCGTTCGTGAACACCGGCCGTTGCGGGTCGCAGAGCCACCCCGACGGCGGCGTCATGTGGAACACCGATCTGAGGGAGGCCTGCGCCTGGGCGGTGGTCGCCGCCTGGGCGGCGAGGGGCGTGCCGGTACTCGCGAACAGGGCGAGCGCCCCGAGGCCGGCGCCCTGGAGGACGGTCCGGCGGGAGAGGTCGTGCGTCATTGCTGTTCCTTTCGTCGGTGCCGTGGGCGCGCCGAAGGCACCCGTGGCGGGATGGTGCTGGATCGTGCGGTGGAGGACTGCTCAGGCGAGCGCGTGCACCTGGTCGGTGGCGGGCGCCCGGTCGAGGACGGCGACGGCCACCGAGACGGGACTGGCGCGTTCGCTCGCGAGGGTCAGCGTCGGTCGTCCGCTCCCGAGGATGACGAGGTCGGAGACGGTGGCGAGACCGCCGTCGACGAACAGCTCGAGCAGCGGGCCGTCGAGGCTCAGGAGGAGTCGAGCCGGCCGGTCGCCGACGAGCGGAACGATGCTCGTGGAGGCGAAGTCGGGGTGCACCGTGTCCATGGCACCGCCCGACCGGGTGACGGAGAGTGACGCCGTCACCGGGTCGTGGACGATGAGGACCGCACCGTCGGTGTCGGCCGTCAGTCGGAGCCGCAGCTCACCGGTGACCGACGGATCCCAGTGCAGCTCGACCACGCCGTCACCCTCGAGCCCCAGGTCGACGGCGTCCGAGGACACGGCGACGGTCGTCGGGTCGATCGCGGCCAGTCGTTCCCTGACGAAGGCCGGTGGCTCCTGCACGAGTCGTGGCTCGCCGTCGACCGTGGGCAAGGACAGGCGTCTCGGGAGCGACATCGCGCCCCGCCAGGGCGAGGCGGGGAGGTCGGCGGCGTAGCGCCAGTTGCCCATCCAACCGAGGATCACCGCTTCACCGTCCGGAGCGCGGTCGAACCCGACCGCCGCGTAGAAGTCCCGACCGTGGTCGAGCCGCTGCAGCTCGGCCCGCTCAGGCGTGAACACCGAGCCGTCGAAGTCGCCGACGAGATAGCTCATCGACGACCCGTCCGGGTCCTGCACGTCGCCGATCGGGTTGGTGCTGAGGAGCAGGACCCACCGGACCTCGTCCGGGCGTCCGTCGACCGCGAGCGGGATGAGGTCGGGGCACTCCCACACGACGCCGGTGGGACCGACCGGACCGACGGTGCTGAGGTGCTCCCAGGTGCGGAGGTCGGTGGAGGAGTACACGAGGACCTGGCGCTCCACGGCTTCCACCGCGAGCATGATCCAGCGGAAACCCGCGGCGTCCTCGTACCGGATGATCTTCGGGTCGCGGAAGGCGTGCGAGCCGCGGTCGAGGATCGGGTTCTCCGGGTCGCGCTGCCAGGTGAGCCCGTCGTCGTCACTGGTCGCCCGGGACTGCGCCTGCCGACCGTCGGTGGACACACTCGTGTAGTACGCCGTGAGGCGCCCGTCGGGACCCGCGGCGACCACGAATCCCGAGTACACCTGCTCCTCGGCGGTGTACCGAAGGGCGACCGGATGCTCGTCCCAGTGCTGCAGGTCGACGCTCGAGGCGTGACCCCAGCTCATGTTGCCCCAGTCGCTGCCCTCCGGGTTGTACTGGAAGAACGCGTGCCACCGCTCGCGATGGAAGACCAAGCCGTTCGGGTCGTTCATCCAGTTCCGCTGTGGCGTCAGGTGGAAGCCGGGCCGTGGAAGGGCGTGCTGCTCGTCGTGCACGGTCGCGCCCTCAGACGGAGTGCCGCGGGACGGCCGGGCAGGCGATGAGCTGCGGCCCGGCGGGCAGCGCGGCGTCCAGACCGAGCAGCCGACGGACGCCGGCCGCTCCGAGCTCGTAGTGGGGGAGGGCGACCGTCGACAGCGGGGGCCGGAGGTGGGCGGCGATGACGTCCTGGTTGTCGAACCCCATGACCGCCATGTCGTCGGGGATCCGCAGTCCGCGCTCGCGCAGCCCGTCGTAGAGTCCCATCGCCACGCGGTCGTTGTGGCAGAAGACCGCGGTGGCGCCTGAGTCGACGACCTCGGCGGTCGCCGCGTACCCACCCTCCTGCTCCGGTGATGCCGGGATCACGAGGGCGTCGTCGAACGCCACTCCCGCCGCCTGCAGCGCCGAGCGGTACCCGGCGAGCCGGCCGGTCTGTGCCGGTGAGGGGGTCGTCGTGTTGACGAACGCGATCCGTCGGTGGCCGGCCGCGAGCAGCGCCTCGGTCGCGGTCCGCCCGCCCTGCTCCTCATCCGGCACGACGGCCGGGAGCCCGCTTCCGGCGGCGTAGCAGTCCACGAGCACGGTGTCGGTCTGGAGGAGCGCCTCGGGCACGGTGATCTCGTGGTGGAACCAGGTGGAGTAGAGGATCCCGCGGACCTGGTGCTCGAGCATCATCGCGATCGCCTCCTCCTCGGCGGCCGTGTTGCCGTCGGTGTTGGCGACGAGCAGGACGTAGCCGTGGCGCCACGCCTCGTCCTGGGCGCCGTGGATGATCTGGCCGGCGAACGGGGTCGTCGCGATCGCGTCGGCGACGAGGCCGATGAACCGGGAGTGCCCCTGGGACAGCGTCTTCGCGAGGGCGTTCGGCCGGTAGCCGAGCTCCGCCACCGCCTCGTGCACCCGACGTTTGGCGTCCTCGCCGATCCGCGACCCCGGCTTGTCGTTGACGACGTGCGAGACGGTCGCCACGGAGACACCGGCGGCCTTCGCGACGTCGCGCATCGTGATGCCCGAGGTGTTCTTCGGGTGGTCTGAGCCGGGCTTCGGCTGGTCGGTGCTGCTCATCCCTTGGTCGCTCCGCTCTCGAGGCCGCTGATCATCGCTTTGTTCAACACGAGGAACACCAACAGCAGCGGTGTGACCGTGACGCAGACGGCGGCGAACGTCGCCGTCCAATCAGTGTTCCCCATCGCCCCGATGTAGTTCTGCAGGCCGAGCGGGATGGTCTTCAATCCGTCGGAGAGCACGAAGGTGTTCGCGAAGATGAAGTCGTTCCAGATGAAGATGCTGTTGACGAGCACGACGGTGATGATCGTGTTGACCGAGAGCGGGAACGTGATCTGGCCGAAGATCCGGTACGGACCCGCCCCGTCGAGCGACGCGGCCTCGTACATCTCCCTCGGGATGTACTCGTAGAACGACGAGAACAGATACACGGCCATCGGCAGTGCGAACGCCGCCAGAGGGATGATCATCGACAGGTGGGTGTCGAGCAGGCCGACCTGCGAGTAGTCGATGAACAGGGGGACGAGCGCGATCTGCACGGGCACGATGATGCCGAGGAGGAACAGGCCGCGGACGAGCCCGCTGAACCGGAACCCGAGGACCTGGAGCGCGTACGCCGCCATCATGCCGGCGATGACGATCAGGGCACTCGACCCGAGGGTGACGATCAGGCTGTTGACGATGTTGAGCCCGAGGTTGCCGGTGGAGAACGCCCTTGCGTAGTTGTCGAGCGTCCACTCGGACGGCAGCGCGAAGGGGTTGCCACCGGCGAAGTCGGCCGCCGTCCGGAAGCTCGTGACCAGCAACCAGACGAGCGGGTAGACCTGGACGAGCACGATCGCGACGACGGTCACGGTGAGGATCGTCCGCTGCACCCGCACGCGCGGGGTGTGCCGGGGCTTCCGCTTCGGTGTCGACGCCGCCGGGGGCGCGACGTGTTCGGTCGGCCGGGCGGGGAGGGTGGCGGTCATGACTTGTCCTTCCGTCGGAGCAGCAGGAAGATGAGGCCGACGGCGACGAGACACTCGACGACGATGAACATGGAGATCGCGCTGGCGTAGCCGTAATCCGTGTGGACGAACGCCGTCTTGTACATGTAGGTGGTCAGCAGCTCGGACGACTGACCGGGCCCGCCGTTCGTCAGCAGGTACGGGATGTCGAAGCCGCGGAGGGCGAAGGTCGTCGCCATGACCGTCGTCGTGATCCACACCGGCCGGATGTACGGGAACCGGATCCGCCAGAAGATCTGCCACCAGGAGGCGCCGTCCAGCCGGGCGGCCTCCTCGAGGTCGCGGGGCACGGCCATGAGGGCGGCGTAGATGATGAGCATGTACAGGCCGGTGAACCGCCAGCCCTCCGGGATCGACACCGCGGCGAGGACGGTCTGCACGTTCGACAGCCAGGCCGTCTGGAGGTCGCCGAGTCCGACCCATGCGAGCAGCTGGTTGATCAGCCCGACCGGTTCGAGCGCGTACAGCCGCTGGAACAGGATGGCGATCGCGACCGTCGAGATGACGGCGGGCAGGAGGTACAGCGTCTTGACGAGCTCGCGGGCCCGGGGGAGGGCGGTGAGCAGTCCGGCGACGAGGAGCGCGCCGCCGAGCTGGAGCACCAGGCAAATCGCGAGGTAGCCGAGGGCGTTGCCGAAGGAGGTCCAGAAGACGTCGTCCCGCGTGAGCATCTTGACGTAGTTGTCGAGTCCGACGAACGCCATGTCCGTGATGCCGTCCCACGAGAAGAGGCTGAGGAACAGCGACTGCACGATCGGCAGGAGCACCGCCACACCGTAGAGGACGAGCGGCGGCACGAGGAACACGAGCACCGACAAGGTCGACCGGCGGGGCAGCATCGAGGTGGACATCGGCTTCCACCGCCGTGGTGGGCGGGCCGGTGCCGCGCCCACCGCGGTCTGGGTGAGCTCAGTCATCGACGTTCTCCGTGAGGGCCGCGTCCATCGTCGCGATGAACTCGTCCGGCGTGATGTCGCCCTGCACGAGCAGGGTCAGCTCCTGCTGGAGTCGGGTGTTCGTGGCCGGGTCGAGCTGGGTGTCCCAGGGCATCGCGATCGCCGGTCCGACGCCGTCCGCCTGCGCCACGGAGCTGGCGTACAGCTCGGTCGCGTTCGCGGGGACGGTGGTCTGCGCGGAGGTCGTCGGCGACAGCGCGCCAGTCGCCGCGTAGAGCTCCGGGTAGCGCTCGAGGGCGAACGCGAGGAAGTCGCGGACGAGCGGGTCGTACGTCTTCGCGTTCACCGCCATGCCGATGCCGGACGGGGTGACGTACTCGTTGTCGGCGGTGACGGCGCCGTCGATGGTCGGCAGCGTGAAGGTGCCGACCGCGTCACGGACGCCGGGGTCGAGCGCATCCGTCGCGAGGTTCGAGAGCTCCCACGTGCCGATGTTGTAGACCGCGGCCTTGCCCGAGGTGAAGAGCGCCTGCGCGTCCGCGTAACCGGTCGAGGAGAAGCCCTCCTGGAAGCAGCCGGCCTGCCCGAGGTCGTACAGCCACTCGGCCGCGGCCTTCCCGGCCGGGTCGGAGAAGGAGGCCTTCCCGGCCTTCAGGTCCTGGATGTACTCGGGACCCGCCATCCGGAACGGGTAGTAGGCCATGTAGCGCTCGAGCGGCCACTGGTCCTGACCGTCGAGCGCGATCGGGGTGACGCCCTTGGCGCGGAGCGCCTTGCACATGGCGGGGAAGTCGTCGAGCGTGGCCGGGACGGTGACATCGGCGTCCTCGAGCAGGGAGCGGTTGTACCAGAAGAACTCCAGCTGGAACTCGAACGGCACCATGTAGAGCGAGCCGTCGTCGAACCGCTGGTAGTTGAGCGCAGCCTCGCGGTAGGAGTCGGCGAGACCGAGGTCCTCGAGGAGCAGGTCGACGTCGACCATGCGGCCCTGCTTCGCGAGCTTCTGCGCGAACGGGGTCGCGTCGGTGTCGAAGAGCTCGGGGAGCTTGTTCGCGGCCGCGAGGGTCTCGTACTTCTGGATGTAGGACGGGCGGTCGGGGGTCGTGATGAGGTTCAGCGAGAAGCCGGGGTGGTCCTTCGCGTACTCGTCGGCGATCTGCTCCATCGCGGTGATCACCCCGCCGTCGGCCGGGCGGGAGAGCAGCCACGAGATCTCGCGGGGGACGATGTCGCCCTTCGGGTCGACGTCGGTCGGGTCCGTGGCGCTCGATCCGCCGGCGCAGCCGGAGAGGGCGAGTGCTGCAGCGGCGACGAGGGCCACGAAGGCGGTGCTGCGGGTGGGGCGCGTGGTGCGGGGGCGTGCGGTGGTTGGCATGGTCGGAATCTCCGTTGATCGATCACAGGTGGGTGCGGGTGTGCGGGTGTGCGGGTGGTGGTGCAGGCGGGCGGAGCGTGGTGTCGGGATCAGGACGTGGTGCTGGTGAGGAGTCGGTGTGCGGTGGGGTCGTCGTCGGAGCCGCCGCCGTCGCGCTCGAGGAGCGTGCACGCCTCGACGGTGACGGTCCCCTCGCCGACGAAGACGCCGACGCGACCGGCCGGTCGGTCGTAGAGGCGCGTGCTGAGGACGACCGCGTCGTCGACGGTCGCGACGCAGAGGTCGCCGTCGACGATCACCTCGAGCTCGTGCAAGCCGGGGGCGAGGTGGCAGGGGCGTTCGAGTTCGACGACGAACGGGACGTCGCCCGAGATCTGCCACTGCTCCGTGCCGGTGCTGGAGCGGGGCCAGCGGTCGAACACGAGGCGGTCGCGCTTCGGCTCCAGGCGCAGGACGTAGCCCTCGTCGCCGTCATCGCTCGCGCGGAGGAGGACACCGCACTCGGTCGTGCCGGGAGCGATGTCGAACCGGGCGACCAGCCGGAAGGAACTCGGTGCGTCCACGGCCGACAGGGCGTCGGCGTACCCGTCGGGGGCGCTCAGAACCGTGCCCGAGGTGACGACGGTGTCCGTCGGCTCGTCGGCGGGCGCGAAGGTGTCGCGGAGTTCGGTGGGCGGATGGAAGGCCAGGGTGCCGTCGGCACGCTGCTCCGCTTCGAGGACCGACATGGTGCCGGCCCACTGCCAGGCGCCCGCGTCGTGGGCTCCCTCACGCGAGGCGATCCAGCCGAAGAAGAACCGGCGTCCGTCGCGGGAGGCGGACTTCGCCGCGTAGTAGGCGCGTCCGTCGAGCGTGTCGTGCTCGGGGACGAGCCAGGGGCCGTGCAGGGTGCGCGACATCCGGTAGCGCGTCGTGAACGACTCGCTGAACTCGGAGGACACGAGGTACCACCAGTCGCCCCACTGGAAGACCTCGGGGCACTCGTGGGCGATGTAGCGGCGCGGGTCCCAGAACGGCTCGACGGGTTCCCAGGTCGAGAGGTCCGTGGAGGTGCACTGGGCGATGACGCCGCGACGCCGTTCCGGGCCGTGTGCGTGTCGGGCGGTGATGAGCATCCGCCAGACGGCCGCGTCCTCGTCCCAGAAGACGAAGGGATCCCGCCAGTCGGCGGTCTCATATCCTGCGGTGGCGCCGAAGGTGTCGGCCTCCCGGCGCTCCCAGGTGCGCATGCCGTCGGTGCTGACGGCGTGCATGACGAGTTGCAGCGCCAGACCGTCGGCACCGCGGCGCTCCGGGTGCTGTCCCGTGTAGAAGACGTGGTGGACGCCGTCGGGGTCCAGGATGACGCTGCCCGTGTAGACGTTGAAGTCCGGCGCGGACGGTCCGCCCGACGGCAGTGCCTCACCGAGCTCATCGAAGTCGACGAGGTTCCGGGTGGTCACGCGATGCCACGGCATGCCGATCTTGGGGACGCGACGCGATTCGTGCAGGTAGAAGAGGTGGAAGACACCGTCCTCCTGCCAGGGGATGACGTCTCCGACCCATGCGCCGTTCGGCTGGTGGAACCCTCGTTGGTTCATGACGTCCTCTGCAGTGAGTGGTTAATCGGTTACGCAGTTACCGTAGCGAGGTGCAGTGAAGATGGTCAAGCGGTTAAGCAAAGTTAAGCAGCTCGAGTATCGACTTGCCTCACGCGACATTCGAACGTATGTTCGACACATGACCCGCCCGCGTCCGATCCGCCTCGACCACGACACGTGGCTCGTGATGCGGAACGACCCGGTGATCCCGAAGGCGGTCATCGAACGGCGCCGTGATCGGGGTGGTGCCGACGCGTACTTCGTCATCGCCTGGGACATCGATCCACTCAAGCGGGTGTTGATGAGTGTGCAACCGAGCCTGGAACGCGCGGACGCCCTCGTGCGGTACGACGTCCCGCGCACCGCCTCCGACCGCGACGGACCGCCCAACGGGCTCAAGGCCACCCCGCGCTGATCCGCGGACTCGGCAACCGCCCAGCAGACCCATCGACGACGTATGGACGGCTCATAGGAAGCCCATAGCCGCCACGCCGATGCTCGTCTCACGACCGATCGAGACCACCGATCGCAGACGAAGGCGAGGCGCACCATGAGCAGGATCCCAGCACCCGAGACCACCCCGGACGGCCCGGCCTACGAGGGCCGTCTACTCGACCGGGCCGACGAGGAGGTCGTCGACCAGGGCGTCGCGTTCGACCTCGGAACCCTCGTCAGCCGGCGCACGGTGCTGAGCCTCGTGGGCGCCGGGGTCGGGGCCGTCGCGCTCGCCGCCTGCTCCACCGGGGCGTCCGGCAGCAGCAGTACGAGCTCCGGCGCCGCGAGTACCGGCACGAGCACCGCGACCGCGACCGCCGGCCTCCCATCGGGCGAGATCCCCGACGAGACCGCGGGCCCCTACCCGGGCGACGGCTCCAACGGAGCCGACGTGCTCGAGGAGTCCGGCATCGTCCGCAGCGACATCCGGTCGAGCATCGGGTCGGGCACCACCGCGAGCGGAGTCCCCATGGCCCTCTCGCTCACCATCCTCGACATGGCGAACGGTGACGCCCCGTTCGCCGACGTCGCCGTGTACGTCTGGCACTGCGACGCGTCGGGCGGCTACTCGATGTACTCCGACGGGATCGAGGACGAGACCTACCTCCGCGGCGTCCAGGTCGCCGACAGCTCGGGGACCGTCTCGTACACCTCGATCTTCCCGGCCTGCTATTCGGGCCGGTGGCCGCACATCCACTTCGAGGTGTACCCCACGGTCGCGGACATCTCCGACTCCGCGAACGCCATCGCGACCTCGCAGGTCGCCCTCCCGCAGGCGGCGTGCGACACCGTCTACGCCCTGTCGGGCTACGACGGTTCGAGCGCGAACCTCGCCCAGGTGAGTCTCGACGACGACAACGTCTTCGGCGACGACGGCGGTGCCCTGCAACTCGCGACGGTGACGGGTGACGCGACCTCCGGGTATCAGGTGGCGCTCACCGTCCGGGTGGACACCACGACGACGCCGACCGCCGGTGCTGCCCCGTCCGGCGGTGGCGGGGCTGGCGGCGGCGGAGGAACGCCGCCGAGCGGACGCTGACCGCGGCACCTCCACGCATTCCCGTCCCGACCCGCATCGACCCGAAAGGACCCGTCATGGGATTCCTCCAGAACCTCACCGGCTGGCACGCCCTCATCGTCCTCGCCGTCATCCTGCTGTTCTTCGGCGCCGCGAAGCTCCCGAGCCTCGCCCGCAGCGTCGGGCAGTCGGCACGCATCCTGAAGGACGAGGTGTCGGCCGACACCGACCCCCGCGCCGACACTCCGGCTGCCTGATCATCGGAGCGCATCGTGTTCGGACTCACCATGGACAAGCTGATCGTCATCGGCGTCCTCGCGGCCGTGCTCATCGGCCCGAAACAGTTGCCGGTGTACGCCGAGCGACTCGGAGTGCTCGTCCGCACCGTCCGCGACCTCGTCGCCACGACCAAGGCGCGAGCAGCCGAGGAGCTCGGACCGGAGTTCGACCCGGCCGAGTGGAAACGCCTCGACCCTCGACAGTTCGATCCCCGACGGATCGTCCAGGAGGCCCTCGTCGAGGAACGTGGGCCGGATGCGCCGCGCGAGCCGGCGGCTGAGGACCAGGACCCGACCGTGCCGTCCGCCCCGGCGAAGCCGGTCGCGAGCGGTGGCTGGCAGGCCGCGCTGCTCGAACGGGTCGGACGCGACGGGGCGGATGCGCACCGCGCACCCGCCCCGATCGTGATCACCGAACGCGTCGTCCTCGACGAACGCGTCGACGAACCCGCTAGCCGGCGGGCGTCGTGACGCGTCCGTCCCGGCCGTCCGCCGCGGCGCCGGTGGTCGACGCGGCGGGCAGGATGTCGAGCGGCATCGTGTGGGTGTCGATGAGCGGGTTGTCGTCCTGCCCCTTGACGAGTTCCACCGCCTCGGCCTTCGTCTCGACCGTCGGCACGGAACCGATGAGCGGACGACGAGCCGTCTCCCGCATCGTGAGCACGCCGACGCCCGCCACCGCCGCGAAGAACATGATGTAGAACGCGGGCATGAAGGTGTTCCCGGTGACCTGGATGAGGAACTCGCTGAACAGCGGCGTCGTGCCACCGAAGAGCGAGACCGACAGGTTGTAGGCGATCGCCATCGCGCCGAAGCGGGACGCCGTCGGAAAGAACGCCGGCAGCGAGGCCGCGGACGGTCCCGCCCACAGGGCGACCGGGGCGGCGACCATGAACAGGGCGATGAAGATGGCCCAGATCTCACCGATCTGCATGACCGCGAACGCCGGCACCATGAGGGCGAGGGTCGCACCGACGGCCATGAGGTAGACGGGCTTGCGGCCGAGCTTGTCGGACATCCGGCCGACGAGCGGCAGGCAGGCGGACATGATCAGCAGGACCGGGATGGTCGCGACCGCGGCCGTCAGGTTGGAGACCCCGACGTCCTTCTCGAGGTAGGTCGGCATGTAGCTCGTGAGCGCGTAGCCGGCGGTGTTCGTCGCAGCGACGATCGCCATCGCGATGAGGATCTGGCGCCAGAAGTGACGGAAGATCCCGAAGATCCCCTGGCGGGCCATGGGGTCCTCCTGCTCCGCCTCGATGCCGCCGGCGGTCTCGGCGACCTCGTAGGCCGGGGTCTCGGGGATCTTGAGGCGGAACCACACCGCCACCGCACCGAGCGGCAGGGCGATGAGGAACGGGATGCGCCAACCGAACTCGGTCATGGCGTCGGGGCCGGCGAGGCCCTCCGCGATCAGCGTGGTGAGGGCGACGGTCCCGGCGCCTGCCGCGAAACCGACGTAGGACCCGACATCGAGCCAGGACGCCCAGAACCCGCGTCGGCGGTCGGGCGAGAACTCGGCGACATAGGTGGACGCGCCGGCGTACTCGCCGCCGGTCGAGAAGCCCTGGATCATCTTGAGGAGGTACAGCGGGGCGATCGCCCACAGCCCGATCTGGGCGGCGGTCGGCAGCACGCCGATGAGGGCGGTCGCCGCCGCCATCATCGACATCGTGAGGAAGAGGATCTTCTTCCGGCCGATCTTGTCGCCGAGCGGTCCGAGCACGAGCCCGCCGAGCGGACGCACGAGGAACGACACGGCGAAACCGAACAGGGTGACGAGGATGCCGGCCTCAGGAGGGAGGCCCTCGGTGAAGACGACGGTCATCGTGACCGCGAGGTAGCCGTAGATGCCGAAGTCGAACCACTCCATGAAGTTGCCGACGACGGTGCCCGAGATGGCGGTGCGGACCTTGGACGTCTTGACGACGAGGACGTCGTCGACGCGGAGGCGCCTGGTCTTGCGGGCCGGTTTCCGGCCGGTTCTGGGGGAGGGGGATGCGGGGGACGATGAAGCCGCGTTGTCGCTGGAGTTCACAAGCAGTACTCGTTTCCTGACAGTCGTGTTGAATCGTTCGGCACTCGCGTAATCGCTCAGTGCCCGAAAAATGCCGGAGGATCGCCATGCTGCACTGGCACGGAGCTCGGGGGAGCTGCACGTCGGGTGGCGGGTCGTTCTCGGGGAGAACGCGTCCTGTCGGCTCTGGACGGGTATAGACCATACCAGGTGTCCAGTGCCGCCTCATCGGGTTGCGACGCGAGCACAATGGGACGTATGGACCTGAGGCGCGGCATCTGGACGGTCGACGGCGGTCTCGGGACACTGCTCGAAGCGCGCGGCCGAGACGTGTCCACCGTGCTCTGGAGCGCCGCGCTGCTCGCGCGCGATCCTGGGGCGATTCAGGATGCTCATCAGGAGTTCTTCGCCGCGGGTGCGCAGATCGCGATCACGGCGTCGTACCAGGTCGGCTTCGAGGCGTTCGATCGGATCGGCATCCCGGCTCCGGAGACCGAACGGCTCCTGCGGTCGAGCGTCGAGCTGGCGCGTGCGGCTCGCGACACGCGGGCCGAATCGGACCCCGACGGCCCGCTCCTCGTCGCCGCGTCGGTCGGTCCGTACGGCGCGACGCTCGGCGACGGCTCGGAGTACGAGGGTGCCTCCGGTCTCAGCCGGACCGAGCTGCAGCGGTGGCACGAGCGGCGTCTGGCCGTGCTGGTCGACGCGGCCCCCGACCTCCTCGCCCTCGAGACCATTCCGACGCTCGACGAGGCGACGGCGCTCGCCGAGCTCGTGCGGGGTTCGGGAGTGCCTGCGTGGTTGTCGTTCACGGTGGAGGGTGGTCGTCTCCGCTCGGGCGAGCCGATGGCGGAGGGCTTCCGACTGGTCGAGGGGATCGACGAGTTCCAGGCGGTGGGTGTCAACTGCTCGCACCCGGACGAGGTCCTCCCGGCCATCGCCGCTGCACGGTCCGTGACGGACAAGGCGGTGGTGGTCTACCCGAATTCGGGCGAGCACTGGGACGCCGACGCCCGCTGTTGGCGTGGAGCCGCCGGGGTCGGCGAGGTGGAGGCCTGGCTGGAGGCCGGGGCGACGGTCGTCGGCGGCTGTTGTCGCGTCATGCCGGCCGACATCGCCGGTGTCCGCGCGCAGGTCGACGGGTGGACGCGTTCCTAACCGACGTTGAATCCGCCGTTGCTCGAGAGCACCTGGCCGTTGATCCAGGAGCCTGCAGGCGAGAACAGGAAGCGCACGAGGTCGGCGGTGTCGGACGGCGTGCCGAGCCGGCCGGCGGGCGTCGCCTCGGCTCCCCATCGACGGATGTCGTCGGTCATCCAGCCCGTGTCGATCGGACCCGGGTTGATGACGTTCGCCCGCACCCCGCGGTCGCCCAGCTCCACCGCCGCGGCCGTCACGATGCGGTCGAGCGCACCCTTGCTGGCCCCGTAGGGCAGGTTGTGCACGGTGTGGTCGCTCGTGAGCGCGACGATGCGACCGGCCACCCGGGGCGGCGTCTCCTGCACCGGGAGCTGTTCGGCGAAGGCCTTGATGAGCAGCCACGTCGCCCGCGCGTTCACGGCGAAGTGGCGGTCCCAGCTCTCGAGGTCCGTCGTGAGGATCGAGCTGTCGACCGACTCGCAGTGCGACATGACGAGCCCCGACACGGGCCCCAGCTGCGCTGCGCGCTCGACGAGTTCGGCCGGGAACGCCGGGTCTGCGAGGTCACCGAGCACGAGCTCGACGGTCACGCCGAGCGCACGGCACTCGTCCGCGATCGACTCGGGGTCGTCGGGGGACCGCTCGTAGCCGACGCGGTCGTCGTAGGGTCGCCAGGCGTTGAGGACGAGGTTCCAGCCGTCCGCGGCGAGACCGGTGGCGAGTCCCGCGCCGATCGAGCGGCGGCGCCCGACCCCGGTGACGATGGCGATGCGGTCGGTGGCGGTGGCGTCATCGGTGAAGTCCATCCCGAGACCATACGCGATGTCGGGTGGTCGCCGACAGGCCGCGCCCGGCTCCGGTCAGGCGGCCAGGAGTCGACCGGCGATCGCGCGTGCGGTCTCGAACGGTTCGCGGAAGGTGCGCATCCCGACCGTCACGATCGCGCCCTCGTAGAGCAACATGAGTTCGCGGGCGCGCGCTCCGGCGTCCGACAGGCCGGCTTCGGTGATGAGCTCGGCGAAGCGCTCGAGCAGCCACTGCTTCTGCCGGGTGACCTCGGGGAGCACGAGGCCGCTGGTCGCGTGGTCGGGGATCTCCGCGCGGGCGTTCACGGCGCTGCAGCCCTTGGGGCTGTTGTCGTCCGACCAGCCGATCGCCGCGTCGAAGATCGCCAGAACCCGGTCGACCCCGGGTTCCGGATGCCGGGCGAGGAACTCGTCGACCCAGACGCGCCAGCGCGCGTCGCGATGCTGCAGGTAGGAGAGTACGAGGGCCTCCTTGCTGCCGAAACGGTCGTAGAGCGTCTTCTTCGTGACCCCGGCCGCCTCCGCGATGGTGTCGACGCCGACCGCGTGGATGCCGTTCTCGTAGAAGAGCACGGAGGCGGCGTCGAGCACGCGTCGGGCGCCCGGCGTGAGGGGTGCGAGCTCTGGAGTGTCGGCCGTCATGCGAAAACTATACCAGTCTGTATACTGCGGGGATGAGTAAACAGATCGGTATACCTGTGGCGCGGATGATCCGTGCCGTCATCGTCCCCCTCGCGGCGATCGGGTTCGTCCTCGCGTGGAGCTCCGGGTTCGTCGTCGCGAAGATCGGGACCGAGGACGTGCCGGTGCTCACCGTGCTCCTCTGGCGGTTCGTCCCGCTCGCCGTGGGGCTCGCGATCGTGCTGGTGCTGAGCGGGCAGTGGCGGAACGCCACCCGGACTCAGCTGCGCTCGCAGCTCGTCATCGGCCTGTTCGCGCAGTTCGGCTACGTCGTGTTCGTCTACGCCTCGGTCGCCGTCGGCATCTCGACCGGCACGACCGCGCTCATCGACGCCGTCCAGCCGCTCGTCATCGCGGCGCTCGCCGGACCGCTGCTCCACGTGCGGGTTCCGGGGGCCCAGTGGCTGGGACTCGGGATCGGCGCGGTCGGGGTGTTCCTCATCGTGCAGTCCCAGTTCGGCGCCTCGGATGCGCCGCCGATCGCCTACGCCCTGCCCGCGCTGGCCATGGCCAGCCTCATCACCGCGACGATCCTGGAGCGGCGCTCGCCGCACCGATCCCCGGTCCTCCTCACGCTGACCGTCCACGCGACGGCGACCATGGTGCTCCTCGCGGTGCTCGCCCTCGCGACGGGTGAGGCGGTGCCGCCAGGCGACACGATCTTCTGGCTGACGACGCTCTTCCTCGCGCTCGTCCCGACGCTCTCGGCCTACGGGCTCTACTGGTGGCTGCTGCGTCGCATCGGGGTCACGGTCCTCAACGCGCTCCTGTTCCTCGTCGCGCCGACGACCGCCGTCGTGGGTGCGCTCCTGTTCCGGGAGCCGTTCACGCTCCTGACGGCCGGCGGGTTCCTGCTCAGTGCGGCGGGCGTCACCCTCGTGCTCGTGAGCGACGCCCGCGATCGTGTCGGTGCCCGTCGGGTCAGTGGCCCGCCGGCGGCCGATCCTGCTGACGGCGCATCTCCTCGGCCAGTGCCGGATTCCGCTCCGCAAGGTGCGCGGTGATGTCGTCGACCACCTCGGGCGCCTTGTTCTGACTGAGCTTCGCGCGGGCGTCGAACCGCCTGACACGCATTCGCAGGCCGACCGTGCCCTTCGCTGCGCGCCGGGTGCCGGCCTCGTCCTGGGACAGGTGGCGGCCGTCCGGTCGATGGTCCTCGAAGTGATCGGTGAGTCGCGAGAGCATCTCGTAGTTCTCGTCCTCGCTCAGGACTTCGGGCGTGCCGTACAGGTGCGCGGTGACGTGGTTCCACGTCGGGATCACCTGGCCCTCCGGGTACCAGCTCGGCGAGACGTAGTCGTGCGGTCCCTGGATGATGACGAGGATCTCGTGCTCGCCGAGCTCGTGCGAGCGCTCGTCCGGTCGGCCGAAGTGGCTGACGATCGACAGCTCGTCCCGGTCCTCCTCGAGGATCGCCGGGTAGTGGGAGGCGACGAGCCCGGTGCTCGCAGGCGAGACGAACGTCGCCCACGGGTGGTTGCGGATGAGGCGCTTGACCTCGTCGACGTCGGTCATCAGGTAGGTGGGGGTGTGGCGCATGGTGGGGTCACTTCCGGTCGAGACGGGTGCGGACGGCGAGGCCGGCGCACAGGATGACCACGAGCCCGCCGAGCACGGTGGCCCAGTCGAGTCGCTCGCGGAGGATGAGGGCCGCCCAGACGATGCTCAGCACCGGCTGGACGAGTTGGATCTGGCTGACCCGGGCGATCGGGCCGATCGCGAGTCCGCGATACCAGGCGAAGAAGCCGAGGAACATGCTCACGACGCCGAGGTAGCCGAACGCCAGCCAGCTGCCGATGGCTGCGGTCGGCGGCTGCTGGACGACCGCGAGTGCCGTGAGGACGACCATGAGCGGTGATGCCACGACGAGCGCCCAGGAGATGGTCTGCCAGGAGCCCAGCTCCCGGGCGAGCAGTCCGCCCTCCGCGTAGCCGATCGCGGCTGCGACGACGGCGCCGAGCAGGAGGAGGTCCGACCAGGCCATCGGCGCGAGGCCGCCGTGCTGCACCGAGGCGAAGACCATCGCCGCGACCGCGCCCGAGCCGGCCAAGATCCAGAAGCGACGCGTCGGGCGCTCGCCGCCCCGGAGGACGGCTGCGACCGCCGTCGCCGCCGGGAGGAGGCCGATCACCACGGCGCTGTGACCGGCGGGAGCGGTGGTCAGCGCGAAGGAGGTCAGGAGCGGGAATCCGACGACGACGCCGCCGGCGACGATCGCGACGCGCGCCCACTGCATTCCGGTCGGGCGTCGCGCTCGCAGGGTGGCGAGGGTGATCGCGGCGAGCAGGGCTGCGACGACCGCGCGCCCGGAACCGATGAGGAGCGGGGAGAGGCCGACGAGGGCGACCTTCGTGACGGGGACCGTGAGGGAGAACGCCAGGACGCCGAGGAAGCCCCAGCCGAGCCCGCTGCGGGATAACACTCGCGTCGGTGTCGCGATAACGCTACTCTGTGTACTCATGGACAACGATAGCACTGGGCGGATCGTCGCCGCCATGACCGCTTGGATCGCAGCGGCACCTCCGGGTGCACGCGTGCCCTCCAACCGGGCGTTGGCCGCCGAGTTCGCAGCGAGCCCCGTCACCGTCCAGAACGCGATGCGCCAGCTCGCCGGGCGAGGGCTCATCGAGAGTCGGCCGGGCGTCGGCACCTTCGTGCGGGCGGCTCGTCCGGCGCGGTCGGTGGACTACGGCTGGCAGACCGCTGCGCTCGGCGCACTCCCGTGGCGCTCTGGCGCGCTGTCCTCGGCGCAACGGTCGGTCGCACCCGCCGCGATCGCGATGCACTCCGGATACCCCGCCCGAGAACTGTTGCCTGAGCGGCTGGTCCGCGCCGCGCTCGCGCGCGCCGCCCGCACCGACGTGGCGATGACCCGATCGCCGGCGGCCGGCTCGCCGGAGCTCCAGGCGTGGTTCGCAGCCGACCTCGCGGCAGCCGCACCGCCCGGGGTCGCGCCGCCGACCGCCCGGGACGTCATCGTGATCTCCGGCAGTCAGAGCGGACTCAGTTCGATCTTCCGGGCGCTCGTCGGCCCTGGGCAGCCGATGCTCATCGAGTCGCCGAGCTACTGGGGCGCGATCCTCGCGGCCGAGCAGGCGGGCGTGACGCTGGTCCCCGTGCCGACCGGTCCCGACGGACCGGACCCGGACGTCGTGGAGCGCGCGTTCCAGGACACCGGTGCGCGGGCGTTCTACGCACAGCCGACCTTCGCGAATCCGACCGGAGGTCGTTGGTCGCCGGAGACGGGGGTCGCGATCCTCGAGATCGTCCGGCGACACGGCGCGTTCCTCGTCGAGGACGACTGGGCCCACGATCTCGCGATCGACGTCGATGCCCGGCCGCTCGCCGCGCTCGACGACGACGGCCACGTCATCTACCTGCGGTCGCTGACCAAGAGCGTCTCTCCCGCGTTGCGCGTCGCCGCCGTCATCGCCCGGGGCCCGGCCCACGACCGGATCCTGGCCGACCTGGCCGCCGAGTCGATGTACATCAGCGGGGTCCTGCAGGCCGCCGCCCTCGACGTCGTCACCCAGCCCGGGTGGCGGTCGCACCTCCGCGGTCTGCGACCGCTCCTCCGTGCCCGACGGGACCTGCTGGTCGCGAGTCTGGGCGAGCACGCCCCGACGGCGCACCTCGAGCGGCTGCCGCTCGGTGGACTGAACCTGTGGCTGCGGCTCCCGGAAGGCACCGATGTGCCGCGCGTGGTCCGCACCTGCGAGAGCCGTGGGCTCATCGTCTCGGACGGCACCGAGTGGTTCCCTGCGGAACCCGCGGGGCCCTACGTGAGAGTCAACTACTCCGGCGAGGATGCGGGCCGCTTCGATGAAGCGGCCCGCATCCTCGGCGGTGTCCTGGCGGACGAACGCGCCTGAACGTGTTCAGGCGACCGCTCGTTACAGGTCGAGCTTCGCGTTGTCGCCGCCGTCGTAGGTCTCGCCGGTGACCTTGGACTTCACGAACGCGACGGCGGTCGCGATCTTGCCGCCGGGGCTGTCCCAGTACTCGGCGCTGTCGGCCGAGAACTTGAGCAGACCGACGCGCGGGTCGGAGGGGCCGTCCGGGAACCATGCCTCGACGACGTTGTTCCACAACTCTTCCAGCTTGGCGTGGTCCTCGACGAGTTCGGCGGTGCCGGCGAGCGACACCCACGAGCTGTCCGAGCTCAGCGTGACGCCGGCGTTCGGGTTGACGTCGAGCTGCTGCACGGCGGAGGCGTCCTTGCCGACGATGAACCACAGGTCGCCGTCGAACTCGCGCTCCTGGACGGTGAGCGGGTGGGCGACGAGCTTGCCGTCGAGGTCCACCGTGGTGAGCATCGCGAAGCGGAAGTCCGCGAGCAGCTTGTTGAGGGTCGTGTAGGGGTCGGTGTCTCCGGCCATGGGGTCTCCTTCGTCTCGTCGACCGGCCCGTCGGTGTCGGGGTGCCGGTCTGCGTGGCTCGCAGCCTACGACTCGTGGCTCCGACCGCACCTGGATGGCGCCGACCGTTGACGTGAGGCGGATCTTCTGCTCCTGTGGCGAGTCCGGCCGGCGTGTCCTGTCGCCGTCTCCGGTCGCCCCATCGCACATCTCGTGCACGAGCGCCATGCTCCCGCCCTTCCCGGGTCCGCTCACTAGCCTGGACTCTTCATCACCGTAGGGAGAGACACATGAACACCTCATCGCTCACGAACCAGATCAACGAGGCGCTCGCGGCACTTGGCGGCGGTCCGTTCCTCACGACGAAGACCACCGAGCAGGACGCCACGACCACGGTCACCGGCACCCTCGGTGACAGCGAGATCCACATCGACTTCATCGAGGAGGGCAACGGCACCGAGGCCGAGAAGGACCACACGGTCGTCGTCCGCGACGCCTCGGGCAAGCAGATCGGCGAGGGGCGCGGTGACTCGACCTTCGCCGACGCCATCTCCGCCTTCGGCTGGGCGGGCGTGCTCGACGCCGTCAAGAACGGCTGATCGCGCCATCATGACCTCGAGGGTCCGGTCTCGTCCGCGTTCGCGGTGGGCCGGGCCCTGTGTCGTCTCCAGGAGGCACCCGTGACGCCACGATCGGACGACGGGCCGGAGGAGGACGACCACTGGTTCGTCGTGAACGGTAGACGCTGGCGCCGGACGGATCCGAGTCTGCCGTCGGAACTCGTCGCGTCCCTCCAGTCCCACCTCGGCCGCGGGCGCTCCGGCGTCGGCGTCGCGAAGCGGGCAGGCGATGACGACGCGGTCGCTGCTGCCCGCCGCCGGGTCGGCCTCGCCAAGCACGGGCTCGGTGAACGCGGCCCGAAATGGTGGGAGGAGCCGGAGGCCGATCGACTCGGGCGCGCCGAGGCGGCGCTACGGGAGCTCGACGCGCTCGACGAGTCATCAGCAGGGTGATCCGGCCGGGTGGACCTGCTCTCCGCCCGCTCTTGCGTTCCGATCGATCTCGGCATATCGTTTATCGATACCAACGAAAATCGATATGGATGTGATGATCATGACCGAGTCCACCGATCGCCCGACGCCGTCCGGCTTCGACCACGCGGCCTGGCAGGCTGCGAAGACCCAGCGCTCCACCCGCAACGACCTCGTGTCCGTGCTCGGTGCCGCCGTCGTCGCGGCGGGGGCCGTCGTCGTCATGCTCGTCCTCCGGCTGCTCGACGTCTTCGGCACCGACGGGACCCGGGTGCCCGTGTTCTTCGACGCCGTCGACACGGTCCTGCCGGGTGCGGCAGGAGCCGGCTCCTTCACGATCGACCAGGGCTCGGTCGTCGTCGCCGACCTCCCGGTGGCGACCTTCGTGTGTGTGCTGCTCGCCGCGATCCTGCCGGCGATCGCGAACCTCGTGGTCATCGTCTGCGCGTTCCGCTTCTTCCGCCGTCTGCTGCGTGGCGACGCCTTCGCACCCGGGAACGCGCGGCTGCTCTCGATCGCCTCGATCGCCATCCTCTGCGGGTGGATCGCGGACACCTGGTTCGGCACGATGGCCTCGAACGGGGCGCTCGCTGTCGCGACCGACGGGGCCGTCGAGGGGACCCCGTATCCGCTCACCTGGATCCCGTTCTTCGTCGCCATGGCGGTCGGCGGCCTCGCGATCGCGTTCCGTGCGGGCGAGCGTCTGCGCGCCGACACCGAGGGACTCGTCTGATGGTGCCGACGCCCGAGGAGGACGTCGCGACCGGTGTGCACTGCAACCTCGACCGGTTGCTCGCCGACCGTGGGCTCACCCTCGCCCGGCTCAGCGAGCTCGTCGGGGTGAGTGTGGTGAACCTCTCGGTGCTGAAGAACGACCGCGCGAAGGCGATCCGGTTCTCGACCCTGACGGCGATCTGCCGGGTGCTCGACTGCACGGTCGGCGAACTGCTGGAGCTCGACGACGCCCGCTGAGTGGTTCGGACCCGACCTTCAGTGCCGCCGCTCGCGGAGCAGCAACTGCGTGAGGTACAGCCCGCCGACGACCACGGTGACGACGCCGACCGGGACCGTCAGCGGGATCAGATGCTGGGCCACGAGGTCGGACGCGAGGAGCAGGACGCCGCCGACGAGCCCCGTCGCGACCAGCGGGATCCCCGGCGAGCGGGTCAGTCGGCGTGCGATCTGCGGAGCGGCCAGGGCGATGAAGGCGATCGGGCCGGCGACGGCGGTCACCGCGCTCACCAGCGCGACCGCGAGGCCGATGAGGATGGCGCGTTCGCGGGTGAGGCGCACCCCGGTCGCGGCGGCCACATCGTCACCGAGTTCGAGCTGGCGGAGCGGACGGGCGGCCAACGGCAGGACCGCGAAGAGCACCACGAGGCACGCCAGTGCCGGCCACACCACGGTCGCGGTCGCGGTGTTGAGCGTCCCCGCGCCCCAGGCCGCTGCGAAGAGCGCGACGTCGAGGTCGGCCCGGAGGAGCAGCCAGCTGTTGAACGCGGCGAGCATGGCCGAGACGCCGATGCCCACGACGATGAACCGGAACCCCGACAAGCCCTGGCGGAGGGCCAGCAGGAAGATCGCGACCGCGGCAGCCAGACCGCCGAGCAACGACCCGGCCATCAACGCCGGCCAGCTGCCGCCGAGGAGGAGGAGCGCGACGAGCATCCCGGTGAACGAGCCGTTCGCGAGGCCGATGATGTCGGGGCTCGCGAGTGGATTCCGGGTGAGGGTCTGGAAGATCGCTCCCGAGACACCGAGCGCTGCACCGAAGCCGATCGCCGCGAGGACCCGGGGCAGGCGCCAGTCCAGCACGACCGTGCGGGCCAGGCCGTCGACGCGTCCGGTGAGGACGCCGATCACCTCCTCGGTGGTCAGCGGGTAGTCGCCGAGCGCGAGACCGGCGATCGCCGCGACGACGATCGCCAGGAGTGCTGCGGCGCAGACGAGGAGGGTCCGTCGTGCCGGTCGGCGCCCGGTGATCGGACGTCCGGTCTCCCGTTCCCGTGTCGTGCTCACAGGCCCGAGGCCGTTCTGCGTCGGGCGAGCGCGATGAGGACGGGCGCCCCGACGAATGCGGTCACGAGCCCGACGGGCATCTCGCCCGGGAGCACCGCGATCCGTCCGACGACGTCGGAGCACAACACGAGGACGCAGCCGACGAGGACCGAACCCCCGAGGATGCGTTGCTGATCACTGCCGACCGACCAGCGCACGAGGTGGGGCACGACGAGGCCGACGAACGCGATCGGCCCGGCGATCGCGGTGGCGCCGCCGGCGAGCAGCGTCACCGCGGCGAGCACCAGGATGCGACTGCGCGTGACGCTGACGCCCTGTGCTCTGGCGACGTCCGGGCCGAGGGCGATCGCGTTGAGGCTCCGCGCGCTCGCCGCGGCCAGGACGAGGCCCACGGCGAGGAAGGGGAGGACCGGCACGACGACACCGAGGTCGCGTTCGAGCAGGCTGCCGGCGTTCCAGCCGCGCATCCGGTCGAACGCGTCGGGGTGCGTGATCGCGATCCCCGTCGTCAGTCCGGCGAGCACGGCTCCGAAGGCGACACCCGTGACGGTGAGGCGAGCGGTGGAGGACTGCTCGCGCCCGCCCGAACCGATCGCGTACACGACGAGGGTGACGACGAGCGCCCCGCCGCACGCGAGCCAGGCGATGTCGCCCGGCGCCCGGACGCCGAGGAACGCCAGGCCGACGGCGACCGCGAAGCCTGCCCCGGCGTTGACGCCGAGGATGCCGGGGTCGGCGAGCGGATTCCGGGTGAACGCCTGCATGAGCGCGCCAGCGACGCCCAGGGCTGCACCGACGGCGAGCGCCGCGACCGTGCGTGGCACCCGCTGATCCCACACGACGAAGTCCGCCTCGTCCGAGCCCGTGCCGAGGAGCGCGGCACGGACGTCATCCGGTGCGATCGGGTTCGCGCCGACGAACAGCGACAGGAGGACGGCGACCGCGAGCGCCGCGACGCCCGCGAGCAGTCCGACGAGCAAACGGCGTCGCTGCGGCGCCCGCCCGCTCACCGAGGTGTCGCGGGCGGTCAGGATCGCGGTCGGCTTCGTCACGACCCGTCGGAGAGCAGCCGGTCGAGGTCGTCGAGGACGGCCATGCCGCCGAGGGGGCCGACGCCGGTGATCCAGAAGGACTGGTCGACGAGGTGCAGCTCGGGGAAGGCGTCCGTGTTCGCGGTGAGCGAGGCGGGCAGCGTCGAGGTGTCGTCGGGGTCGACGCTCGTCACGAAGACCTGGTCGGCCTTCGCCTCGAGTACGCGCTCGGGGGAGAGGTCGAGGGAGATGTCCTCCCAGGCGTGTTCGGGCGTCGTGAACCCGGCGCACTCGAGGGTGCTGCCGGCGAAGGAGGTGGGGCCGTAGAGCGTGAGGACGCCGTCGCGCGGGCGGATCAGCTGTGCCGTCTTGCCGGCGGTGTCGTGCTCCTTCGCGATCTCCGCGCAGCGTGCGTCGTAGGCGTCGAGGAGTTCGTCCGCGCCGTCCGGGTCACCGAGTGCCTCGGCGACGAACTGCACGTTGTCGCGCCAGGGGTCGGTCTGCGTCGCCATGAACACGGTCGGCGCGATCTCGGACAACTGGTCGTACAGGGCGGAGTGCCGTGACTCGGTGCCGATGATGAGGTCGGGCTTCGCGGCGGCGATCAGCTGCACGTTCGGCTCCGCCACGGTCCCGACGGTGGGGATGTCGGCGGCCTCCTCGCCGAGGTAGGTGGGGACGCCGGCGGTCTCGTTCAGCACCGCTGCGCCCACCGGGGTGATGCCGAGCGCGACGGTCGTGTCGAGCTGCACCGGTTCGAGGACGACGACCCGCTTGGGTGCGTCGGGGATGCTGGTCTCGCCGTGGGCGTGCTCCATGACGTGGGTCGCGCTCGTCGCGGTGTCCGAGGGGGTCGAGGCGCTCGAGCTGCTGCAGGCGGAGAGGCCGAGGGCGGCGATGGAGAGGGCGGCGACGGCGACGAGACGTCGACGATGGGCGAGGGGGAGGGGCACGGATCACCTTTCGAACGGGCCGCGACGGACGCGACTGAGTAAGGCAAGCATAACCTTCATTCGGGCGTGGTTCTGGGGCGAGCGTTCCAGTAGCCCTGCCCGTGGACGCGCTCGGGATCGATCCCGTGGTCGGTCGTCGCAGCGCGCAGGAGGGGGATCCGGGTGCTCTCGGTCACCAGCCAGGCGGCGAAGTCCGTGCCCAGTGTCGCCGCCGACGACCCGTGCAGATGGAGCCACTGCTCGATGCCGGCGACGAGCGCGTCACCGCCAGGCCGCCCGGCCCGTTCATGGACCTCGACCGTGTGACGCTCGAGCAGTGGCCCGAGCAGGGCGGTGTCGGCGGAATCGCCGAGCTCGAGGAGGACGTGGGCGCGGACGTCCTCGTCGAGGGAGCGCAGGATCCCGTGGACGGCGGGGAAGGCCGTCTCGTCGGCGGCGATGAGCACGGTCGTCGCGGTACCGGGCGCCCACTGGACACCGTGCGTCGGGTCGCCGCGACGGACGTCCGGCCCCGAGACGAGCAACCGGTCGCCCGGCCGCGCCCCGAGCGCCCAACGACTCGCCGGACCGGCCGGCTCGTGGATGAACACGTCGAGGTCGACCTCCTGCTGCGCCGGCCTGACGCGGTGGGCGGTGTAGCTGCGCATCACCGGGCGGTCCGCCGGTGGGAGCGCTCGCCAGGCGCGCCGCCACGCGTGCTCCGGCAGGCCGCCGTGGAGTCCGTCCGGGTACGCGCCGTCGTCTCCCGGCAGCAGGATCTTGATCCGCTGGTCCCGCTCGTACGGGGCGAAGTCGACGAGCGAGGCGCCGGCGAGGGTGAGGCGGACGAAGCCGGGGGACAGCCGTTCCGTGCGGTCCACGACCGTGTCGAACAGGATGTTCGGCGAGTGCAGGAACGGGACGGGCATCGCATCGAGTCTAGGAGGACCCGGCTGCGGCGCGCCGGGTCCTCCGTCGTTCACCCGCGGCGGACGGCGCGTGCGATCACGGCGCAGAGGGGGAGGGCGACGACGGTCAGCGCGGCCGCAGCCGGGAGGAGCAGGGATGCACCCCAGGTGCCGAGGATGATCCCGCCGACCGCCCCGCCGGTGGCGATCGAGCAGTTCCACACCGTGACGAGCGCCGACTGGGCCGCGTCCGCAGCGTTCCCGGCGACCCGAGCGATCGCCACCTGGAAGAGCACGGAGTAGGCGCCGAAGGCGAGCCCCCAGCCCGCCGCTGCGATGAGCAGGACGACGACCGGGGGATCCCAGGCCACGACCGCGAGGCCGACGGTCCCGAGGAGGGCGGCCGTGAGGATGGTCGTCCCGAGGCGCAGGTTCGCCAGCCGTCCGGCGCCGAGCGTCCCGACGACCGACGCCACACCGAAGGTGGCGAGGAGCAACCCGAGCGGCACGGGCGTCCAGCGGGAGGACAGGACCGGTGCGAGGTAGGTGTACGCGATGTTCTGGCCGATGATGCAGACGGCGAGGGCCACGAGGATCGTGAGGACCGCGGGGATGCGGAGCGCCGCACCCATACGTGTCGAACGCCCGGGGGCGCTGCCTGCCACCCGGGGAGCGACGACGACCGCGAGGACACCGAGGAGCGCGGTGGCGGCGGCGACGATCCCGAACACCGTGCGCCAACCGAACCCCTCACCGAGGACCGCGCCGGCCGGGACGCCGAGCGCGAAGCCGAGCGTGGCACCGGACAGCACGATGCCGAGTGTGGAGCCGAACCGCTCCGGGGTGGTGAACCCGCGCGTGTACCCCGGAAGCATCGCCCACACGACGCCGGCCACGAGCCCCGCGACGAACCGGGCCGCGAGATGCGTGAGCAGGTCGGGCGCGACAGCTGTGCCGGCGTTCGCGAGCGCCGAGACGATCAGGGCGAGCAGCACGATCGTCCGGCGGTCGAGTCTCGCGAGCGCACGGCTGATCGGGATCGCGGCGACGATACAGCCGAGTGCGAAGACGGCGACGCTCTGGCCCGCGATCGACTCCGACACGCCCAGGTCGGCGGCCATCGCGGGGAGGACTCCGGCCGGGAGCACCTCGGTGAGGAGCGTCACGAATCCGACGGCGGCGAGGAGCAGCGCGGTCGGGAGGGGAGAGCGGGTTCGGGTGGCAGGAGGGGTCGTGGATCGTGCCGTGCGCACGCTGTCGGTGGTCATGTCGGTGAGTCTCCCGGCCTGCCACTGGTGGCAGGGTCAAGCCGACGAGGATGCCCCGGGAATATCCGCCCGGCACCGACGGCTGCTCCAAGAGGACACAACTCGGTCGAAGGGGTCTTGCATGCGCATCGGCGAACTGGCGGCGGCCACCGGGAGCACGCCGCGGCTGCTCCGGTACTACGAGGAACAGGGGTTGCTGCGCCCGACCCGTTGCCCGAACGGGTACCGCGAGTACGGGGACCACCTCGTCGCGAAGGTGCAGCGCATCCGCGAGCTGATCGCCGTCGGCATGCCGACCGCGCTCATCCTCCAGGTCCTGCCCTGCTTCGAGGACGACGACACGATCTACCAGGTGACGCCCTCGGCGGAGGTGCTGCAGCGGTTGCTCGAGCATCGCGAGCGACTGGATGCGAAGCTCGGCTGCATCCAGGAGAGCCGGGACGCCATCGACCTCTACCTCCAGCGCGTCGGCGGCGTCGTGGTCTGAGTCGACCGAGTCGACCGAGTCGGCTGGGTAGGCTCGGCGCATGTCACTCGATCCGTACTACCGCGACCGCCTGAGCCTCTTCGACGGGTTCTCCAACGCCGATCGCGCCGCCGCCGGCGGAGCGCTCGACGAGGCGTTCCAGGAACGACTCGCAGCCTACGGCGACGACGGGCCGTGGACCCCGCCGAGTGATGTGGTGGTCACCGACGAGGTCGTCGACGGTCCGCACGGCACGGTCCCGATCCGACGCTACGTCCCGGCCGATCCCAGTGGCGTCGCGCTCCTCTGGGTGCACGGCGGTGGTTTCGCGGCGGGGACGCTCGACTGGCCGGAGGCGCACGTCGTGAGCGCCGAACTGGCGGCGCGAGCGGGCGCGGAGGTCGTCTCCGTCGACTACCGCCTGGCGGACGGCACGACGCGATACCCGGTGCCGCTCGACGACGTGCTGGCGGTCTGGGAGCAGCTCGACGACGAGCGGTCGACCGTTCCCGGTGCGCGGACGGCCATCGGTGGGGCCAGCGCCGGAGCGGCCCTCGCGCTCGCCGCGTCACTCCGCAGCGATCGTCGTGCGGACGCCGTGCTGCTGGCCTACCCGTTCCTGCACGCGGTCGTGCCCGCCCTGCCCGCGGACGTCCTGGCCGAGATGGTGGTCCTGCCGGACTTCATGCGGTTCCCGACCGAGTCGATCGACTGGATGGTCGAGAACTACGTCGGTCGACTCGACGACGTGCCCGAGCTCGCCCTGCCGGGAATCGTCCCCGTGACCCCGGACCGCCCGCCGCTGTCGGTCCTGCTCTCGGAGTTCGACGACCTCCGGCCGTCGGGGGAGCTGCTCATCGCGGCGTCGGAGGCGGCCGGTGCACCCGTCCGTAGTCGGCTCGAGCCGGGCGTCCTCCATGGCCACCTCAATCGCCATCCGGTCGCGCCAGGCGTCTCCCCGTCGCTCGACTGGCTGGCCGACGGGCTGCGCGCCGTGGGGAACCACGCCGGCTGAGTCTTGCGTGATCCTCGTCAGCGGGCATACTGGAGTCACACTCCGTTCCCGAACGGAGTTCGGTTTTCGCTTCCGGCTCGCCCGAGCCCGGGTGATCCCGACGCCGCCCCACTCACCGACGAGAAACGGACCACCCATGAGCGAGCATGAACCGGCGCTGCCCTACCGCGACGCGAGCCTGCCGGTGGAGGACCGGGTGGAGGACCTCCTCGGACGGATGACCATCGCCGAGAAGGCCGGCATGCTCTTCCAGACGATGATCGCCCCGGGCCCCATCGACGAGGCGAACCCGCACATGGGACTCGCGAGCGGCGAGCACATGATCGGCGAGCAGCTCATGTCCCACTTCAACGTCCTCGGCACCGCGCCCGACACGACGGCCCTCGCCGAGTGGACCAACGCCCTGCAGGAGCGCGCGTCGCGCACGCGACTCGGCATCCCCGTCACCCTGTCGACCGACCCGCGCAACCACTTCACCGACAACGTGGGGACGGCGGCCCGTGCCGGCGCGTTCTCGCAGTGGCCCGAGACGCTCGGCCTCGCGGCGATCGGATCGGCCGACCTCGTCGAGGCGTTCGCCGACACCGCGAGGCAGGAGTATCTCGCCGTCGGGATCCGGTTGGCGCTCCACCCGCAGGTCGACCTCGCGACAGAACCGCGCTGGTCGCGCATCGGCGGCACGTTCGGTGAGGACGCCGAGCTCAGTGCCGAACTCGTCGCGGGCTACATCCGAGGCTTCCAGGGCGCCGAACTCGGGCCGCAGTCGGTCTCCACGATGACGAAGCACTTCCCCGGCGGTGGGCCACAGCTCGACGGGGAGGACCCGCACTTCGCCTACGGGCGCGAACAGGTGTACCCCGGCGACAACTTCGACTACCACCTCATCCCGTTCCGCGCCGCGATCGCCGCCGGAGCCGCGCAGATGATGCCGTATTACGGCATGCCCGTCGGGACCGAACACGAGGAGGTCGCGTTCGCCTTCAACCACGGGATCATCACCGGGCTCCTCCGCGAGGAGCTCGGGTTCGCAGGCATCGTCTGCACCGACTGGGGACTCGTCACCGACACGTCGATCATGGGGCAGGACATGCCAGCGCGGGCGTGGGGCCTGGAGCACCTCGACGAGCTGTCCCGGGTCGAGCGCATCCTGCAGGCCGGTTGCGACCAGTTCGGTGGCGAGGCCCGACCCGAGCTCGTCGTCGAACTCGTCGAACAGGGGCGCATCACCGAGGATCGCATCGACGCCTCGGTGCGCCGACTACTGCGCGAGAAATTCGTGCTCGGGCTCTTCGAGCAGCCGTACGTCGACGCGGGCGCCGCGAGCGGCATCGTCGGGCGCGCGGACTTCGTCGCCGCCGGCGAGGCCGCACAGCGCCGCGCCTTCACCGTCCTGACGAACGTGGAGGAGACGCTGCCGGTGCGCTCGCCGCGTCCGCGGTTGTATGTGGAGGGCGTCGATCCCGAGGTCGCCGCCGCGTACGGCGAGGTCGTCGCGGATCCGGCTTCGGCGGACGTCGCCCTCGTGCGCATGCAGACGCCGTACGAACCGCGACCCGGCGGCTTCGAGGCCATGTTCCACGCCGGATCGCTCGACATCCCGGCCGACGAGGTCGAGCGGTTGCGGGCGCTCGCGCTGGCGGTGCCGACGGTGCTCGACATGCACCTCGACCGACCGGCGATCCTCACCGGGGTGGTGGACGCGGTCGCGGCACTCGTCGCGAGCTTCGGCGGCAGCGACGCGGCGTTCCTCGACGTCGTGTTCGGCCGGGTGCTGCCGGAGGGCCGGCTCCCGTTCGACCTGCCGCGCTCGATGGCGGCCGTCGAGGCGAGTCGGTCCGACGTCCCCTACGACACCGAGGACCCGCTCTTCCGTTTCGGCCACGGCCTCACCTACCCCGCCGGTCCCTGAGCGCCCCTCCCGATCCCTGCGCGCCCCCGTCCGGTCCCGGAGCACCTCGTCCGGTCCCTGAGCTTGTCGAAGGGCGTCAGCGCTCGGAGCCGCGCAGCTCCAGACGCACGTCCAGCGTGTGGGTCACGGGCGGACCCGCCTCGCCGGCGATCAGTGCCAGGAGGGTCTCCGCCGCCACGCGGCCCATGAGCGCCACGTCTTGCGCCACCACCGACACCGCCGGCGACACGAGCGGTGCCGCCTCGAAGTCGTCGAACCCCACGAGCGGAAGCCGTCGCCCGGCCGTCGCGAACGCCTGCACCGCCCCGATCGCGGCCCGGTTGTTCGCGGCGAACACGGCGTCCACCTCGCCCGACGCCAGGAACCCCGCCACGACCGCCGCAGCGTCCTCGACGGAGTGGGCGCCGTCGGAGACGATCGGCTCGATCGGACCCGTCCCCGCCGCGCCGCCGAGGTCGGCCTCGGCGAGCGCCCGGTGGTAGCCGGCCAGTCGCTCGCGCATCGTGTACAACTCGAGTGAGTCGCCGAGGAAGGCGACCCGTCGTGCGCCCGCGGCGAGCATGGCCGCGGTCGCCCGGGTCGCTCCGCCCGCGTTGTCAGCGAGCACCGTGTGCGCCTCGACCGACTCGAGTGGCCCGGTCGGTCGGTCGACGAGCACCATCGGGACGTGCACGATCGTGCTCGTGGCCCAGGCCGTCGTCGCCTGGCGTGGCGGCACGACGACAAGGCCGTCCACGCGCTGCGCGACGAGCCGGTCGACGAGGAGGCGGTGCCGGTCGGCGTCCTCCTCGGAGCTCGCCGACATCAGCAGGTACCCGTGTTCCGTGCACACGCGCTCCACCGAGCGTGCCAGCACCGAGTAATAGGGGTTCGCCAGGTCGCTGATGATGAGCCCGATGACCTTGCTGGACCGCCCGGGCCGGATGCTCGCGGCCGCCAGGTTGTGCCGGTAGCCGAGGGCCTCGATCGCCGCGCCGATCCGTTCCGACAGCTCCTGGTTGATGTTCGTCGCGCCGTTCACATACCGTGACACCGTCTTCAGCCCGACCCCGGCCGCCGCGGCGACGTCGTTCATGGTCGGGGGTCGGGAGCTGCGCATGCTCACCATCCTGGCGTATGGGGGGTCACACGACCGGCTCGCCCGCGCCCGCGGCAGCGAAGAGGCCGTTGAGTCCGGGGCGCAGTCGGGTGATCTCAGCCGCCGTCGGCCGGCGTCCCGCGATCGTCGCAGCGGCACTCGCGCCCGCGAGCTCGGCCGCTTCCGCCGGTGCTGCACCGCGTGACATCGCGAACAGCAGGCCGGCGGTCGACGCGTCCCCGGCGCCGTTGGTCGACACGAACGCCGGTGCGGGGACGGGCGGCGCGACGAGGTCGACGTCGGCCCAGGCCTCGGCGAGCGGTGCGAGCATCCGTCCGCCCAGTCGCAGGCGGTCGACGCCGGCCGCCCGCAGGAACAGACCGTCCTCGCCGGCCGAGATCGCCACGACGCCGGCACCCCAGGCGAGCAGGAGGTCCGCGAACGCCGCCGCTTGGGCCAGGGGTGATGCGCTGGTCCCGGCCGGGAGACGGAGCGTGCCGAGCGCCGAACGCAGGTCGTCGACGCTCGGACTCACGACGTCGGTCAGCGGCAGGGTGCGCCGGAGGATCGCCTCCCAGTCCAGATGGCCGACGGCGCTCGTGGGGTCGACGACGGCGAGGTCCATCGAGGTGGTGGCGCCGTGTCGGTGGATCCGTTCGAGCAGTTTCGCGAGGGGCGCCGCGTCGTCGGCGACGATCCCCGGGAGCAGCGGGGGATAGCCGAGGTGGACCAGGTCCGCGTCGCCGACGGCCAGGTGCTCGCCGGTGAACACCTCGTTCGCACCCGTGTGGTGCCAGAAGGTCCGGTCGAGGCCGGCGGGCTCGACGACGACGCTGTAGGAGGTCGCGGCCCGGTCGGTGACCTCGAGCGCCGGGTGGAGCCGGTCGTGCGCCGCGATGCGTGAGGCGACGATCGCGCCGAGCTCGTCGTCGCCGACGGTCGCGTGCAGGCGGACCGTACTCCCGAGATCGGCGAGGGCGAGGCCGGTGTTCGCGACGCAGCCACCGAGGGAGATGCGGAGCGGGCCGGTGTCGATGAGGGCGCCCGGATCGATGCGTGCGCTCGCGCTCAGCCCCGGCGACAGGTCGACGCAGATGTGACCGGCGACGACGATCTCGCCCATGGACCCTCCGTTCTTCGCCCCGGGGCTGACCCGACGCAAGCTAGACAACGTTGTCTCAGGCCACTACTGTGACACACCGAGGGAGGATTCGGAAACCCTCCCCGTCACGATCAGGAGCCGCCGCAATGTCGCTGTACCGCCTCAATCGTCTCTTCAACGCCCGATCCGGTCGCGCGCTCGACGTCGCCGTCGACCACGGGTTCTTCGGCGAGCGTTCGTTCATCACCGGCATCGAGGACATGGGCGAGGTCGTCCGCACGCTCGTCGCCGCGGGCCCGGACGCCGTCCAGCTGACCCTCGGTCAGGCCCGTCTCCTGCAGCAGGTCCCCGGCAAGGACAAGCCGGCGCTCGTCCTTCGGACGGACGTCGCGAACGTCTACGGCAACCCCCTCGACTCGATCCTCTACAGCCACCACGTGCCGCACGCGATCGAGGAGGCCGTCCGGCTTGACGCCGTCGCCGTGTGCGTCAACCTCATGCAGATCCCGGAGCACCCCGAGGTCCGTGAGGCGAACATCCGCTCGATCATGGCCCTGCGCCGCGAGGCGACCCGGTATGGGATGCCGCTCATGATCGAACCCCTCGTCATGCAGGACAACACGACGGCCGGCGGGTACCAGGTCGACGGCGACATCGAGAAGATCGTCACCCTCGTGCGCCAGGCGGTCGAACTCGGCGCCGACCTCATCAAAGCCGATCCGAGTAGCGACATCACCGAGTACGCGCGCGTTGTGCAGGTCGCCGGAGACGTCCCCGTCCTCGTCCGTGGCGGCGGTCGCGTCGACGACCGGACCCTGCTGGAGCGCACGGTCGCCGTCCTCGACGCCGGGGTCAGCGGCATCGTCTACGGCCGCAACATCATCCAGCACGAGCACCCGGCAGCCATCACCGCGGCACTCATGGCGGTGCTGCACGACGGCGCCGACGCCGATGCCGGCCTCGCGATCCTCGAGGCGGCTCGCGCATGAGCGCCGACCAGGTGACGGCCGACCGGGCGACGGCGGAGCGCGTCAACGTCGCGATCATCGGCGGCGGACTCATGGGGCGCGAGATCGCAGCCGCCATCCAGCGCTGGCCGGCGCTCATCGACCACCCGGTGCGACCGCGACTGACGGCCGTCTGCGACATCAACCCGGCGGCGCTCGACTGGTTCGACGAGATCGACACGGTCGTCACGAAGACCACGGACTACCACGAGCTGCTCGCCGACCCGTCAGTCGACGTCGTCTACGTGGCCGTGCGTCACGACCTCCACGAGCAGATCTACACGGACGTCATCCGCGCCGGGAAGGGCCTGCTGGCGGAGAAGCCCTTCGGGATCGACGCGGCTGCGGCGCAGTCCGTCCTCGCGGCGATGGCCGAGCACCCGGAGAGCTTCGTCCGGTGTTCGAGTGAGATGCCGTTCTTCCCGGGAGCGCAGCTGGCGATCGACTATGCGCGGTCCGGGGCGCTCGGCACGATCGTCGAGGCGCGCAACAGTTTCCTGCACTCGAGCGACATCGATCGGGGCAAGCAGATCAACTGGAAGCGCCAGACGCGGTTCTGCGGTGAGGCCGGCGTGATGAACGACCTCGGGATGCACACCTGGCACGTGCCGCTGCGGCTCGGCTGGGCACCCGAGAGCGTGTACGGGGTGCTGCAGAACATCGTCACCGAGCGTCCGGGCCCCGACGGTTCGCTGGTGCCGTGCGACACCTGGGACAACGCGGTGCTGCACAGCTGGGCGACCCACGACGGTGTCCGCTTCCCGCTCACGACCGAGACGAAGCGCATCGACCCCGGGCAGAAGAACACGTGGGAGTTCGAGGCGATCGGTCTCGACGGCGGGGTCCGGTTCAGCACGAAGAACCCGAAGCTCGTCGAGGTGTTCGCGGTGCGGGACATCCCGGGTGGCGGTCGGGAGCAGGTGTGGCAGCAGCTGGACGCGGGCAGCCAGTCGGTGTGGCCGACGGTGACCGGCCCGAACTTCGAGTCCGGGTTCTCCGACACGATCCTCCAGATGTGGGCCGTGTTCCTCGCCGAGCGGCACGGCTCGCTCGGTGACCGGTTCGGGGCGGCGCGCCCCGAGGAGGCGGCGCTCACCCACGACATCTACCGAGCGGCGATCCGCTCCCATGAGGAGGGTCGCGCGATCGCGCTGTGACGTGCGCATCGGCTGGGAGGCCACCCGATCGTCTCCCAGCCGGGAGCGCGCCGTCCGGCCCCTGAGCTTGATCGGTCCCCGCCGACCCGAACGGTCGGTCCCTGTCCGCTCACTCGGGCGGTCCTTGCCAGCGCACCCGTTCGGTCCCTGAGCTTGTCGAAGGGTGGGGTCTGTCCGTGTGCCCTTCGACAGGCTCAGGGACCGGGGTCGGAGTCGGTCGTTTCGGACCGGTCGGTCCCTGTCCGCTCACTCGGCCGGTCCTTGCCAGCCCAACCGATCGGTCCCTGAGCTTGTCGAAGGGGTGGGGTCTGGTCGCGCGCCCTTCGACATATCGACACGCTCAATGCGGCGCAGCTCAGGGACCGGCCCCCGGTCTGTTCCAGGTTCCGGATCGCGCCACGCGGTGATCCGCGAGCAGCTGAGGCGCGGGAGGTCGTCGAACCGCCCATCGATCACGGCCTGCTTCTTCGCCCGGCTCCACCCCTGAAGACGTTTCTCGATGAAGAATGCGTCGTCCACGCGGTCGTACTCGGCTGACCAGACGAGTGTGACGGGCAGTCGCTCGCGGGTGTAGGTCGCTCCGAGGCCGTCCATGTGCTCGGCGAGTCGTCGAGCCAGGTCGATGGTGCTGCCGGTGTAGAAGGATCCGTCGGCGCATTTGAGGATGTAAACGTCGGGCATCCGGAAAGCCTCGCAGGACCTCGATCGTGTCGGTTTGCGCTGACGTCCGACGGTGGACGCTCTCGGATCACGCGGAGTTGTGGAGGACCTTCGCTCGCCCCTGCCGCTTCGCCCGTTCGGTTCCTTGCAGTGCCCAACCGAGCGGTCCCTGCCGGCGCAACCGTTCGGTTCCTGAGCTTGTCGAAGGGGCGGGGTCTTGCCGGGTGCCCTTCGACAGGCTCAGGGACCGGGGTCGGAGTCGGTCCCTGCCGGCGCAAGCGATCGGTCCCTGAGCTTGTCGAAGGGCGGGCCACGCGTCCCGTCCGTGGGCGGAGGCCGGTGTCGGCGGGGTGGGGGACACTCGGGAGATGCCCCACAGACGATGCGTACAACCCGGGTGTGACGCCGCGGCATCGGTCGACGCGCCCGTCGCGCTCTGCGAGGATCACCTGGCCCTCGCCGCCGACTGGGCGGAGCGCCGATGGGGCGTGGTCGACGCTCTGCCCTCGCCGTGCATCATGTGCGGCTCGCGGCTCGGCCGGCACTACCCGTCCGCCTGGTTGTGCGCCGCGTGCGAGTGGCGGCAGGGCGACGTGCCCGACGACGACCTCGCCCGGCCGCGGATCGACGTCGTCTACTACCTGCGCCACGGCGACCGCGTGAAGATCGGCACCACGACGAACCCTCGCCAGCGGTTCGCCGCGATCTGGCACGACGAACTGCTCGCCCTCGAACGAGGCGACCGGCACGTCGAGCGTGCGCGTCACGAACAGTTCGCCCGCGAACGCCTCGAACGCTCCGAATGGTTCACGGGGTCGCCTCGACTGCTCGCCCACATCGCCTCGGTCGCCCGCGACGTCGACCCCTGGGACCTCTACAGCCGATGGCTCAGCGAGACGGCGGCACTGCGTGGGCGATAGTCTGCTGCTCCCAAGCTCGTCGAGGGGTGGGAAGCGCTCGCGGCACGTGGGCGGGCTGGGGGACCCGGATCGTCCAGCGGGGAGGGCTCAGCGCACCGCGGACGCGGCGCGGCAGGAGTCGCGCTCGACGAGGTGCACCGGGAGGACCGTGCTCCGGCGGTATCGCCGGTCGGGGCGGTCGAGGCGATCGATGATCCGTTCCGCAGCGAGTCGGCCGAGGGCCTCCGGGTCCTGCGTGATCACGGACACCGACGGTCGCAGGAGCTCGGCCAGGGGGAAGTCTCCGAACGCGACCAGTGGGAGCGGTTGCTCGGCGAGTGCGGGCAGCAACGCCATCGTGCAGACGGCGTTCGACGAGAACAGGGCTGTCGCCTGGGAGCCGATCGCCGCCAGCGCACGCGCCGCGCCCTCGCGGGTCGCCGCACCGAGGACGATGAGTGCCTCGTCGGCGGGCAGCCCGGCTTCGGTGAGTGCGGCCCGATACCCGCGCAGCCGCTCGGCGGTCGTCGGTAGGGCCAGCTGGTCGCCGACGAAGGCGATCCGGCGGTGGCCGTGCTCGACGAGGTGGGTCGTCGCCGCGAACGCTCCACCGAAGTCGTCCTGCGTGAACGCGTCGGCAGCGAGCCCGCCTGGCGCGCGGTCGACGAACACGAACGGCGTCCGCGACGCCCACGCTGCCAGTGAGCTCTGGTCGTCGCTGATCGGCGCGAGCACCACTCCGGCCAGCTGGCGCCGGAGCATCGGCTCGAGGACCGCGCGCTCGCGGTCCGGGTCGTCGCCGAGGCTCGTGACGAGCGTCGACATGTCGTGATCACGCGCCGTCCGCTCCACCGCACGCGCGATCTCGGCGAAGAACGGGTCGACGATGTCGGGGACGGCGACCCCGATGACCGACGGGCGGCCCGAGCGGAACGCCGTCGCGAGGGAGTTCGGCACGTAGTCGAGCTCCCGCATGATCGACTCGACCCGTTCTCGGGTCGCCGGGAGGACGTGCGGGTCGTCGTTGAAGACCCGCGAGACCGTCTTCGCGCTCACGCCGGCGGCTGCGGCGATCTGGCGCATCGTGGCCATGCTCGTCCCTCCCGTTCGGTCCTGCCGGTTCGGGTCAGCGCGCGGTGTAGCCGCCGTCGATCGGCAGCGAGACGCCCGAGATCATGCCGGCGGCGTCGCTCAGCAGGAAGGTGATCGGGCCGGCGATGTCGTCCTCGGTGGCCCACTTGCCGAGCGGCATCGCCTCGAGGAAGGGGCCTTCGATGTCGGGCCGACCCCAGTACCAGGCGGACATCGGCGTCATCACGACCGTCGGGTTGACGGCGTTGACCCGGATGCCGTACTTCCCGAGTTCCAGGGCGGAGACCCGCGTGATGTTGTCGAGCGCTGCCTTCGACGAGCCGTAGGAGATGTGACCGGAAAGCGCGACGAGGCTAGCCTGGCTCGAGACGTTCACGATCGCGCCGCCGCGTTCCTGGCGGATCATCTCGCGGGACGCGTACTTGGTGACGAGCAGTGACCCGCGTGCGTTGATACTGATGACCTTGTCGAACACGTCGATGTCGGTCTCCTGGGGGGAGGCGATCTCGCCGCCCCAACCGCCGGAGTTGACGACGCCCCAGATGTCGCGTCCCTCGATCGCGTCGCGGATGCTGTCCTCCGAGGTGAGGTCGAAGGGCAGCGGTTCGGCGCCCGTCTCAGCGGCGATGGCGTCGAGCTGCTCGACGTTGCGACCGGAGGCGATCACCTGCGCGCCCGCTGCGACGAGGTGGCGGACGGTCGCGCCGCCGATGCCGCCACTCGCTCCCGTGACGAGGATGGTGCGGCCGTTGAAGTCAGTCATGAGGTGGTCCGATCGACGTGATGAGGCCCGTGCGTCGGTGCACCGGGTCGCGAGCATCATAACCACGGAATGACGGCCATGTCACCCGTGACATGGATTTCTCCAGCAAACGATGACACCGGTGACATCCGATGTTGACACACGCATCCCCTGGACTTACCGTGAGTCGGGCGACGGCGCGACCGCGACCGGTCGGCTCCCAGGAGAGGTCAGGCATCACGATGAGCGGCACGACGACCACCGCCGGGACCGGCTTCGATGGCTTCGTCGACCTCGACGGCCTCATCGATCACGCCCGTTCGCTCGCCGCCACCGGGTCCCGCCGGATCCTCGGGATCGTCGGGGCACCCGGTGCGGGCAAGTCCACCGTGAGCGACGCGATCGCCGCGGCGCTCGGCGACCAGGCCGTGATCGTCGGGATGGACGGCTTCCACCTCGACAACGCCGAGCTCGTCCGCCTCGGGCGACGCGACCGCAAGGGCGCGCCCGACACCTTCGACGTCGACGGTTACGTCGCACTGCTGTCCCGCCTCGCCCGTGCCGGACGCACCGCCGATGCACCGGGCACACCCATCTACGCACCCCGGTTCGACCGCTCGCTCGAGGCGTCGATCGGCAGTGCCGTCCTCGTCCGACCCGAGCTGCCGCTCGTGATCACGGAGGGCAACTACCTCCTGTTCGACGACCACGGCTGGCAGGATGTCGCCGCGCATCTCGACGAGTCCTGGTACGTCGACGTGGACGACGAGGTCCGCCGCGACCGACTCATCGCCCGACGCCTCGGTCACGGACACCCGCGCGACGAGGCTGAGGCCTGGGTGCTCGGCGTCGACGAGCCGAACGCCCGCCTGGTCGACGCGACCAAGCAACGTGCCACCCGGATCGTCACGCTCGACGCGTCGACGCCGGTGGAGACCGAATCCACCCACGGCGTCTGACCCACCCTGCAGCCCCAGCACGCTCGACCTGCACCACCCTCGACCTGCACCACCCTCGACCTGCACCACCCGGAACCCGCTCACCGACGAGAAGGCACCACATGACCCAGCTCTCCGACGCCACCCTCACCGCTCTCGACGAGCGGGTGGCCGTCCCCGCCTATGACCGCTCGGCCATCCGACCCGGCATCGTCCACTTCGGGGTCGGCGCCTTCCATCGTGCGCACGGGGCGATGTTCGTCGACCGCGTGCTCGGGCTCCCCGGCGACGAACACGCGTCCTGGGGGCTCGTCGGCGTCGGCACACTGGCCGGTGACGCCGCCATGCGGGACGCGCTCGGCGCTCAGGACCGGCTCTACACGCTCGTGACGACGAGTCCGGACGGCGAGGTCGAGGCACGCGTCGTCGGGTCGATCGTCGAGTACCTGTTCGCTCCCGACGACCCGGAAGCGGTCCTCGCCCGCGTGAGCGATCCGTCGACGCGGATCGTGTCGCTCACGATCACCGAGGGCGGCTACGGGGTGAACGATGCCACCGGGGCTTTCGAGCCGAGCGACGGTGCGACGCTCGCGGACCTCGACGGGCTGCCGTCGGGGGCGCTGCCGCAGAGCCCGCTCGGGTACATCACGGCGGCCCTCCGTGCCCGACGCGACGCCGGTGCGGTCCCGTTCACGGTCATGTCCTGCGACAACATCCAGGGCAACGGGCACGCCGCCCGGACGGCGATCCTCGCCTTCGCCGAGCGCATCGACCCGGCGCTCGCCGCCTGGATCGGTGCCGAGGTGCGGTTCCCGAACTCGATGGTCGACCGCATCACGCCGGCGACGACGGACGAGCAGCGCGCGTTCGTGTCCGAGCGGTTCGGGATCGACGACCGCTGGCCGGTGCTCTCGGAGTCGTTCGAGCAGTGGGTGCTCGAGGACGACTTCTCCGACGGTCGTCCGCCATACGAGCGGGTGGGCGTGCAGCTCGTGGAGGACGTCGAGCCGTATGAGCTGATGAAGCTCCGGTTGCTGAACGCCTCCCACCAGGCGATGAGCTACCTCGGGTTGCTGGCGGGGGAGACGTACGTGCACGACGTCTGCCGCGACGAGCTGTTCTCGCGGTTCCTCCTCGGGTACATGCATGAGGAGGCGCGGCCGACGCTCGCGCCGGTCCCGGGCATCGACATCGACGCGTACTGTGCGGAGCTGATGCGCCGGTTCGGCAGTGAGGCGATCAAGGACACGTTGGCGCGGCAGATCGTCGACGGGTCGGAGCGCATCCCGAAGTTCCTGCTCCCGGTGGTCCGTGAGCAGTTGCGGACCGGCGGCGGGATCGCGCGTTCGGGGCTCGTCCTCGCAGCGTGGAGTCGGTTCATCGAGGGTGTCGGTGACGACGGGCGGGAGCTTGCCCCGGTCGACCGGCGGTTGGCCGAGTTGCAGGCGGCCGTCGCGCAGGAGGCGGAGCGCCCTGGGGCGTTCCTGGACCTGGAGGTCGTGTTCGGCGACCTCGGATCGGACGCGCGGCTGCGCGAGGCGTTCATCGCGGCGCGCGCGCGGCTGGCGGACGTCGGTGCGCGGGTGGCGGTGGAAGAGGTCGTCGCCGCGGGGTGAGTCTGCGGAGGACGGGGCGCGCCTCGTGTGCCCTTCGACAGGCTCAGGGACCGGGGTGTCCGGGTTGTCGAGAACGGCGTCGTTCGCCGAGCGTGTCGACGCGTGGTGGTTCCCGTGTCGGTCGCGGCGCTTGTCGACGCAGCGTGGTTCCCGTTTCGGTCCCTGAGCTTGTCGAAGGGTGGTTTCGGTTTCGGTCCCTGAGCTTGTCGAAGGGCAGGCGGGTGCCTCGGGTTCAGGCGGCGAGGTGGATGCGTCCGCCTCGGATGGGGGTTTGGTGGCGGTCGATGTGGCTGGGTGGGATGAACCAGGGGATGCCGTTTTGGATGGTGATGGTCCAGTGGTCGTCGTGGATGCGGTGGTGGTGGAAGGGGCAGAGGAGTACCCCGTTGTCGAGGTTGGTGGGGCCGCCTTGTGACCACCAGGTGATGTGGTGGGCTTCGGTGAAGGATGGTGGGTGGGTGCAGCCGGTCCAGGCGCAGCCGCCGTCGCGTTCGGCGAGGGCGAGTTTCTGTCCGCGGGTGAACAGGTGGGTGCTGGTGCCGAGGTCGAGGACTTGGGAGGGGCCGCCGAGGATCATGGGGATGAGGTTGGCGTCGGCGGCGAGGCGGCGGAGGGTGCCAGCTCCGATGGGTTCGTCGATGCCGTCGATGGTGGCGGTGCCGAGACCGGTT
>NZ_JARVSA010000001.1:0-424308 GCF_030209415.1 Plantibacter sp. lyk4-40-MEA-4 | reverse complement strand
CGCGGAGGAGGGTCATGCCGGTGGGGAGTTCGTGGATGGTGCAGCGTTCTGCGCGTCTGAGGAGTTCGTCGCGGGGTTCGCGGCCGTCTTGGTCGAGGCGGGTGCGGACGAGTTTCGCGATGCGGGTGACGTCCTGCAGGGGCGCGTGGGCGGCGTGCTCGATGGCGATGACCGACGCCGTCTCGAGTTCGCTTCTGCTGCAGATGCGGCCCGCGTTGCGGAGCTCGCGGACGATGACCGCTGCCCCGTCGACGCTCAGGGGTGCTCTGGGTGTGCCGGCAGTGCTTGATGGGTGGGTGTTGTCCGGGCCTGTGTCGGGATCGGATGGGTCATCGGCGGCAACCGGTTCGAGCGATGCCGCGACTGCGGGGAACGGACATTCCTCCAGCTCGCCGAGCAACCCGCGCGGCCGCGTGATGGCGGCACCGACCTCCGCGATCACCGCGCCGCGGGCGCGCGCCACCCGCCACCGCTCGGACACCATGACACCCGGGTTGGCGTAACCGGCGGCGCGCACCAGGGTGCCGTCACGGCGGGAAGGCGACGGGCGCAACGCGATCGCGCCGGTGACGCGTGCGGCGAGGACCTCGACCGCATGCTGCACGGCGCCGAGCTCGTCGAGGACGCGGAGGATCGCCTCATCGTTCATGTTCTCGAGCTGCTCCGCGACACCGGAGCCTGGACGGATCGCATCGAGCGCGCTCTGCCAGACCGCATCGAACCCGACCGCGGCGGCGGTGAGCGGGTTCGGTGCGGTGCTGGTCATGGGTCCATCCAAACACGGACCACTGACATTGGAACGGATGCGGAATCAGCCGCTGATCAGCGTATTTATCCTACAGTTGATGCTTGCTCGGGGTGCCCTTCGACAGGCTCAGGGAGCAGCGGTGATGCGGTCGCCGAACCGGTCGCGGTCTGGTGGGGAAGGTTGCTCGCGGGAGGCCCCTCGACAGACTCAGGGAACGGGTTCCCGTGTTGTTGAGGCGCGGTTCGGGAAGACCCATCGGGGTGCCCTTCGACACACTCAGGGAACGGGCGCCCTCGGCGGTCGAGGTGCGGCGGGGGAGGTTGCTCGTTGGCCCTTCGACAAGCTCAGGGACCGAGTCTCTTCGGCGATCGAAGAGCGTCGCGGGAGGTTCAAGCGGGCCCCGCGACCGGCGCAGGGGTCGAAACGCCGGCAGCCGGTCCCTGAAAGTGTCGAAGGGCCCACGCGGACATCTTCCCCAACCGCAGCGCCATGCCCGCGCGTAGGATCACCGCATGCGTTCATCGGCGATCGACACGGTTCTGGCGTTCATGCGGGCGTTCCGCGAGCAGGATCGGGATGCTGCCGAGGCGCTCATGCATGCGGACTTCGTCTTCACCAGCCCGCAGGACGACCACCTCGACCGAGCGACCTGGCTCGAGCGTTGCTTCCCGACCGCCGACCATTTCGACACCCCGGGCGTGACGCTCCAGATCGTCGAGACCGACGACATCGTCCTCCACCGCTACGAGTACGTCGTGCAAGGGAAGACGTACCGCAACCTGGAAGCGACTCGTGTCGTGGACGGAACCGTCCAGGAGGTCGAGGTCTATTTCGGTGGCGCTGTCTGAGGGGCTGGATCGAACGCGTGCATCGGCGGTCGCACGAGACTGCAACGCCGCATGGCCGTTCCGTGCGCCCGCGTCGCCCCCGCCGACCATCCGGCGACGGATCGCACCTGGGCGTGTCTGACAGGATTGAGTCATGCGCATCAGTTCTCATCGAACGACCCTGGCCGCAGCATTCGCGGTCGCCGCCCTCGCCCTCGCCGGTTGCTCCACCGGCTCCTCGTCGGATGCGGACCGATCCTCCGCCTCGCCGACGCCGTCCGTGTCGCAGCCACCGAGCACTCCGCTGCAGGAGCACACCCTCACCGACGACGTCGACGGCACCACGGTGACCGCCCTCGCGATCGTCGACGACTTCCCGGCGCCTGCAGGCACCACCGACGGCCTGCGTCCGATGCTCGTCCAGGTCCGACTCGAAGCCGGCGACGAGTACGGCGGCAGCGTCTTCCCCCACCGGGTCTCCGTCACCACCCGTGCCGTCAACCTCGACTACGTCACGCTCGGCCTGGGAACGCCCGAAGAGCTGAAGGCTCCGATGGCGTCGGCCGGGTACTCACTCCTGCAGGCGACACCGGCCGGTGAGACGGCGACCGGCTGGATCGGCGCCTGGGTGCGCACTGATGAGACCGAGTTCGACCTCGTCTACGACCGCCCGGAGGGCAAGGTCATCGGAGGCAGCAAGAGCGGCGAGGTCGTTCCGCCGAGCCGCGACGTCATCCCGCTCATCCCGAAGGCCTGATCGGGATTCGAGCTTGGGCGGCCGTTCGGCGATCAAGCCGACGAGCGGAGTCGCTCCGGGAACACAGCGGAGGGCGGGTTGTCGACAACCCGCCCTCCGCTGCACCAGCTGATGCGTCTACGCGTTCCGCTCAGCGCCTGCTGCGGCTCGCGACCGCCGGCGCGTCTCCGCGAGCACCGCGGCGCCGACACCGAACAGGAGCAGTGCACCGAGGGTGAGTCCGGTGAGCGCGCCGCTTTCGACGCCGGTCTTCGCGAGGTCACCGGTGGTCGCACCGGGTGCCGGGGCGACCGTTCCCGGAGCGGGCGACTGGGAGGGCTCCGGGGTCGGCGTGGGATCCGGGGTCGGGTCCGGGTCCGGCGTGACGATCGTGCTGCTCAGCTCGGCGGACACGGAGGCGCTGCTGTCGACGTCGACGCCGTCAGGACCGGTCCCGCGCGCGGTCGCCACGTTCGTGACCGACCCGAGCTCGATGTCCGCCGCCGTGATGGCGTACTCGGTCGTGACGCGGACCTGCTCACCCGGAGCGAGGACGCCCGCTGCGCCCGGCCACTCGATGGCGAACTCGGAGAGTTCCGGGAGCGACGCGGTGATCGCTATGCCGGTGAGGGTCCGCGTGCCGGTGTTCGCCGCGATGATGGCGTAGCCGATGGGGTCGCCGACCGCCGCCGGTTCGCCGACGGACGTGGTGTCCGCCGTGATGGCCACACTGATCTCGTTCAGTCCGTCGATCGGGAGGGTGGCTGCCGCTTCGTTCGAGACCACCGGCGAGGTCGCCGCGGCTCCAGTGGCGGTGGCGGAGCTGTCGAGGCGTATGGCATCGATGTCGGTCTGCGTCAGCGTGCTCGTCGCCGTCGCCGTCGCGACCTGTCCCGGCGCGAGGACGCGCTCGGCCGCGGGCCAGTCGAAGCTGAATCCGGAGAGGCCGGGAGTGGTGTCGGTGATCGAGACGTCGGAGACCGTCGCCGTGCCGGTGTTCCGGAGGGTGTACGTGTGCGTCACCGTGTCGCCGGGCGCGGGGTGGGTGCCGGTCTCCTCGAGCGCCATGGACTGCTCGAGTTCGAGCGACCCGACCGTCGCGACCGAGCGCTGGGTGATCCGCCCCGAGAAGGCGGAGTACGAGCCGATCCCGAGGTCGCGGACCGTCCATGCGAGGGAGTTGTTGCCGACCGCTGCGAACGTCCAGGTGTTGCTCGCGGAGTCGTACTGCGCGGTGGCCGAGGTGACGGGCGCCGGGGTTCCGTCGAGTGACCGGATCGGGTTCTCCTGTGGTGCGCCGACGGCGATCTCGGGGAGCGTGATCACCTGGCGGTCCAGGCGGACGTAGTTCGTCGCGACCAGGCCGGCGAGCGGTGCGATGGAGGAGATGCGGTTCCCGGACAACTCGAGGGTCTCGATGTGGACCAGTTCGCGGAGCGGCGTGACGTCCTCGATCAGGTTGTCGTTGATCGTGAGCACCTGGAGCGCGGTGAGCGGGATGAAGGGCGAGAGGTCGGTGATCCGGTTGTCGTCGAGCGCCAGGGAGGTCAACCTCGTCAGGGTGCTCAACGGGCCGGCGTCGGACACGCGGTTGAGTTGCAGGTTCAGGGTGCGGAGGTTCGTGAGGCCTTGGATCGGCGTGACGTCCTCGATCTGGTTGGAGAGCAGGTTCAGGTGCTGCAGTCTCGTCAAGCTCGCCACCGGCGAGACGTCGGAGATCTGGTTGGACGCCGCCTCGAGCGAGTGCAGTGCGGTGAGTGTCGACAGCGGTGCCAGCGTGGTCAGCCGATTGCCCTTGACGGAGAGGGCTTCCAAGCCGGAGAGACCGCTGAGGGGGCTCAGATCGCTGGCTCCGACGTCGTTGAGTCCGAGGCTCGTGAGGTTCACCATCGAGGCGAGCGGCGACAGCTCGGTCAGTGGCGAGGACTGGATGTTGAGCGATGTGAGCTGCGTCATCCCGGCGATGACCGACAGGTCGAGACTCGATGCTCCGGTGAGCGACAGGCTCGTGAGCGATGCGAGGGACGCGAGCGGCTCGACGCCGGCGGAGAGCGGTGCGCGGGTGAGTGAGAGTGACGTGAGGTTGGTGAGTGACTCGATGCCGACAAGCGACTGGACGGTCGTGCCGCAGCGGAGTGTGGTCACCGTGGCAGCCTGCTCCTCGGATATGGGCGTCCCGGATGGGAGCCCGAGCGCCTGTTGGACGCAGTAGTTGAGGTTGGCATCGGCGAACGTGACGTCTGCGGCATGCGCTGGCGTGGCATTGGCGATCGCCGCGACGGCGCCGATCGCCAGCGCGGCGATGGAGCGGAGCACGGGCGCCCGTCTCCGCGGCGGAGCGGCACCGACGCCTGGGTCGGGTTGGACGAGTGAGGGAGGGGTCATGAGATTCCTTCGATGGGGGAGCTGGTCGAAGACCATGGCTCTCGCCACGGCGCGGACGGACTTCCGGCGAACGGAGCTCAGCTCACGATGAAGGATCAGTATATCAGTCTGATATGAGAGATATGTTCAGTGTGCATGTCTTGTGCGACGATGGTCGCCACCCTCCCCCGTCCCACCTGCTCACGGGAGGACGATCACCCCGCCCGTCGTGTCGGCGATCAGTGCCGCGAGGCCCGCCTGGATGGCGTCGCCCGCATGCGCGGCGACCCCCGGCAAGCCGTTCGGCACCGCGCGTGGCTCGTCGGCACGTCGCGCGGTCGCACCCGGCCAGACCACCGCGGTGACGTTCGCCGTCGGCTCCGGCAATTGTGCGCCGATGATGAGGAACTGCTGCCCGAGATTGGACGCCGAGGAGCGGTCGGCGACGTCGAGCAGCTCCAGGCCGAGCACGACCACGAGGTCGGGGGAGCCGGCGAGCACGTCCGTGAGGGGATCTCCCGTGTCGGCGCCACCGGGAGGCACCATCGTCCTGCTGACGGCCGCGCCGGTTCGCGCGCCGATGGCGTCCACCGCGGCGTCGATCTCGGGGTCGGTGCCCTGGGGTACTGCGGTCACGACGGCGACCGTGAACCCCTCCGGTGCGACGGCGTCGGCCCATGAGGCGGGCTCGGGCGTGCTCGTCGCGCCCGGCACCGACGGCGCAGCGTCGGTCCGACCGGTCGGCGCCGTCAGGACCCCGTCGGTTCCACCGGTTCCGGAGCACCCGGTCAGTGCGAGTGCGAGCGCGAAGACGGCTGCGGAGTGGAAGCGGGCGACGCGCGATGGGCGCGTGCGGGTGGACGACATGTGGGATCCGATCGTGCAGGCGATGACGAGATGACCGACCGGGGCCGGACGCGGAAGCAGAGGTGCCCCGCCGTCGGGTCGCGGACGACCATGGACGACGGGGCACCCGCCCGAGGTCAGCCCTCGCGACGCGCGCGGGCCCGACGCTGCAGCAGCGTCAGCGCGCCGCCCAACAGGAGCATGAACGCGATCGCGACGATCCCGCCGATCTCCGCGCCCGTGTTCGCGAGCGGGTCGGAGCCGGACGCGACCGGCGTCGGGGATCCTGGACCCGTCCCGCTGCCGGCGCCCGGTGTGCCGGGAACGGCGGGGGCAGCGGTGACCGTGACCGAGCGGCTCGCCGTCGCCGTGTTGCCGGCGGCGTCGGACACCGCGTAGCTCAGGGCGTAGGTGCCCGGCGTCATCGTGTCGACCGATCCTGAGACGGTGATCGCCGCGGTCAGGTCGCCGTCGCGCGCATCCGTCGCCGTGACGCCGGCGAGCGCGTCGAACGCAGCGCCCTGCTCCACCGTGGTCTCGGTCTCAGGCAGCACGAGCTGCGGCGCGACGGTGTCCTCGCGCTGCAGGGTCACCTCGTCCACGACGCTGTTCACCGCCGCCCGGGCCGCACTGTTGGCCTCGCTCCGGAGCGTCGTGATCGTGATGGAGTCGTCGGTCACCCGGATGTTCGAGTAGTTGCGCGTGTACTCCTGGTTGATGACCGAGGCGAACCAGGCGTCGGGCGCCTTGACGTCGTAGTACTTCGACCCGCTCGCGGAGTTGGCGGTGACGTAGAGGACCTCGCCTGGGCCCGCGGTGACGGTGCCCTGTGCGGCGGTCTCGTCCGGGTTCGCGAGCTCGCCGTCCTTGATGAGGTAGCTGCGCGTGTAGCTGTGGTCGTGTCCCTGGAGGACGAGGTCGACGCCGAGGTCGGAGATGATCGAGGGCAGCTTCGCCCGCATGTCCACGATCTGCGTGTCGTTCGTGTGCGCCGCCACCGAGTAGATCGAGTGGTGGAACGCGAGCACCTTCCACTTCGCGGACGCACCCTGCTCGGCGACGACCTGCTCGAGGAACGCGGCGTGCGAGTCGTAATCGCTGCTGTTCGAATTGATCACCATGAACAGGACGTCCTTGTAGGAGAACCAGTAGTCGCCGCCCGAGGAGGTACCGGAGGTCGCCGCGCCGGCGGTGGGGTCCAGGTTCGGTACGTTGTAGTGCTGCTCGTAGGCCTTCGAGCCGACGTCGTGGTTGCCGTTGACGGGCACGAGCGGCATGGTGCGGAGCTGCTCGGGGGCGAGGAAGGCGTTGTAGTGGTCCTCGTTGCCGGCGCGCTCGACCTGGTCACCCGCTGAGAACAGCAGTTCCGCATCGGGGTAGGCGGCCTGTGCGACGTCCAGGGTGTCGGCCCAGCCGGCCTGGTCGTCCGCCACGTTCCCGGAGGCTCCGATCTGCGGGTCCCCGACGAAGAGGAAGTCGTAGTCGCCGGAGAAGGACTTGGTCGTGAACGCCGAGACCTCCGACCAGCCGTTGTCGTCACTGCCGACCCGGTAGACGTAACCGGTGCTCTCGGCGAGTCCCGTGATCGTCGCGAAGCGGTTGAACTCACCACTCGTCGTGACGCCGCCGACACCCGGCACGTTCACCGCCGACGCCTCGGGGAAGGCGTCACCGGTCATCGCGGACGCCGGTGCGACCTGAGCGACCTGGGCGACATCGCGGTCGCTGTACCAGGTGATGCCGCGTTCGCTCTCATCGGCGCCGATCGTGAGGACGACGTCGGAGATCGACACGGGTTCGTCGGCTGCGACCGGGGCGAGCGAGGTCAGGTCGAAGTAGATGTCCGAGCTCGTGGCCCGATCCTGGTAGAGCGCGACCGCGACGGTGTTCTCGCCGGCGACGAGTGCGCTCGCCGGGACGCTGAACGTGGAGGTGAGCGGATCGCCGTTGCTGGCGCCGGCGTACATCTGGTTGCGTGACGCCTCCGGCGCCGCCTCGACCTGCTCGTCGACGAAGCCGGCGACCTTGGTGCCGTTCACGAAGACCTGCACGGCGTCGTCGTACACGATGCTGCCCTGGAGGCTGTCGAGTCCGTCGAGCTGCTCACCGGTCAACTCGAAGTCCGAACGGAAGTGATACGTCGGCACATCGGGTGCCGCACTGCCGTCGATGTACTGGTTGAGCAGGGTCTTCGCGGTGTACGGGCCGATGCCGGTCGCGCGACCGTTCTTCGCGCCGAAGCTGCCGTTCGCGGTCTTCCATGCGCTGTCGTCGAAGCCGCCCTGCGTCCAGACCAGGCGATCGGCGGAACCGGCGGCCGGGTCGCTCGCGTCGTCGGAGTAGCTCCAGACGGTCGACGCGGTGTCGAGGAAGGTGTCGGGGTACGAGGCCGCCTGCGCCGGTGCGGCGGCGGTGGTGCCGACGCCCACGAGGAGCACGAGCGCTCCGAGGGTGCCGCCGGCGAGTCGCGTCGCGCGGTGTCGCGAGCGGTGGCGCGTGTCAGTCGCGCCGATGATGTCGTTCACGCAGATCTCCAGTGTTCTTCCGAGGTGCAGGCATCGCCCGCACCGCCGAGCGAATCGCAACGCTCGGCAGCCGATCACGGTACGGAGACCGGATGAATGCGCGGTTGCGGGCGGGCGACCCTGCGGTGACCGCGCGGTGACCCCGACCGTCAGGTGTCGTCGACCCTGCCGTCAACCCCGGGTGGATCCGCTGATATTCGGTACGCTGATGGCATAGCATTCGCCGACGAAGGAGATCCCGCATGCCCGTGCCCTCAGCCAACCCGCCCGTCGAGCGTCGGTCACTCCGCGAGGTCGCGGTCGAACGCATCCGCACGGCCATCTTCGACGGCACCCTCGAGCCAGGTGAGCACCTCAACGACGGCGAACTCCAGTCGTGGCTCGGGATCTCCCGCACGCCGATCCGCGAGGCCCTCAACGACCTCGCCCGCGTCGGCCTCATCGAGATGGCCGCACAGCGGTACACCCGCGTCGCCCTGCCCGACCCGGCACAGCGCACCGAGGTCATGCAGACGCTGGGCGCGATGCTCGGCGGTGTCGTCCGCGTCACCGTGCCCGGTCTCGGCGCGACGCAGAAGAAGGCGCTCGTCCGCGCGATCAACCAGGTGATCGTGGTCGTCGAGCAGCGAGACATGGCCGAGCACGGGCGACTCAGTTGGGAGCTCTTCGACGCGTTCATCGCCGCATGCCCGAACGCCACGCTCGTCGCGGCGACGAAGGACATCATCGACGGCCTCACCTACCGGTCCTCCGCGACCCGCACCGAGGAGAACACGGACTGGGCGGCCAAGGAGCAGGGCTATCCGGAGCTCCGTGAGGCGGTCGAGGCCGGTGACGCGATCGCCGCCGAACTGGCGGTCGAGAACATCTTCCGCCTCTCCACGCAGCTGTAGCCCCCTTTCGTCGGCCACCCTCCGACAGGCGGATCCTGAGCTTGTCGAAGGGCAGGGACCAGCGCCCGGTCACTGAGCCGACCTCCGGTCACTGAGCCGAACTTTGGTCACTGAGCCGAACTTCGGTCACTGAGCCGAATTCCGGTCACTGAGCCTGTCGAAGTGCCACCGCCCGCCCGGCGAACCCGACGAGGACGACGCCGCCGCCCACGAGCACCGACGTCGGCGGCAGCGTGAACATGAGGACGACGCAACCGACGGCGCCGAACACACTGACCGCGCGAGGGTACCGTCGGTGCTCGCGCGTCTGGCGGAACGCCGCGACGTTGGCGACCACGTAGTAGAGCAGCACGCCGAACGAGGAGAACCCGATCGCGCTCCGGAGGTCGATGAGCAGGACGAGGACGATGACGACCGCGCCGACGAGCAGCTCCGCCCGGTAGGGGGTCGCGAAGCGCGGGTGCACCGCGTCGAGCACCCGGGGCAGGTCGCCGGTCCTCGCCATCGCGAAGGCGGTCCGTCCGATGCCTGCGAACACGGCGAGGAGCGCCCCCAGACAGGCCGCCGCCGCACCGAGTCGCACCAGCGTCGCAGCCCACGGCCACCCGTTCGTCTCCACCACCGCGGCCAAGGGGCGCGCACTGGACGCGAGACCGTCTGCGCCGAGCGTGAGCAGCGACACGATCGCGACGGCCGCGTAGACGATCACCGCGACGGCGAACGCGATCCCGATGGCGCGCGGGATCGCCTTGGCCGGGTCGCGGACCTCCTCGCCGAGGGTCGCGATCCGCGCATACCCGGCGAAAGCGAAGAACAGCAACCCCGCGGACTGCAGCACGGCGAGCGGGCCGGCGTCGAACCCGAGCGACGCGAGTCCCGTCGAACCGGCGTCCGGTCCGACGAGGCCTGAGCCGACGACCACGGCGAGGACCAGGAGGACGGCCACCACGATCACCCGGGTCGCGGTCGCGGTGCGGGTGACCCCGAGGCAGTTGGTCACGACCACGAGGGCGACCGCGAGCGCGGCGACCGGACGACTCCACTCGGCCGGTGCAGCGTACGCGGCGAAGGCGACCGCCATGGCTGCGGCGCTCGCCGTCTTGCCCACCACGAAGCTCCATCCGGCCGCGAAGCCCCACCACGGCCCGATGAGTTCGCGGCCGTACAGGTAGGTGCCGCCGGCCGAGGGGAGTTGTGCGGCGAGTTGCGCGGAGGACATCGCGTTGCAGCAGGCGACGACCGCGGCGATCACGAGCCCGATGAGAAGTCCCGCGCCAGCGACCTCCGCCGCCGGCTGGAACACCGCGAAGACGCCGGCGCCCATCATCGACCCCAGGCCGATGAACACCGCGGCGCTCGTGCCCAGGCGTCGCTGCAGTCGGGGATCGCTCACCCGATCACGGTAGTGCCGTCAGGTGAACATCAGGGTGCTCTGGTCACCGACCTCGGCGGACGACGGTCTGCCGCAGCACGCGCAACAGGCCCAGGAAGCCGAGGAACCCGATGAACGCCGCGATCAGGTCGAACACCCGGAGGCCGCCGGGGAGGACCGGGCCGGCACCGGTGACGACGAGGACGACGGCGATCACGAGGGCGGCGATCGAGATCAGGGTTCCCACGATCTCCGCGGTCACACCCTCCACGAGCCCCTTCGCCGGTTCATCGGCGAAGCCCTTCAGCGTCACGCCGACCGTCCCGTCCTCGAGGCCGGACAGCAGCGAGTCGAGTCGGCGCGGGAGGTTGCGGGCCAAGGCGGCGGTGACGGCGGCCTGCGCCTGCAGGGTGACCGCCGTCTGCCGGATGGACTGCGAGCGGCGGAGCAGGCGCGGGACCATCGGGAGGGCCTGTTCGAACATGTCGAAGTCGGGGTCGAGCGCTTTGAGGCACCCTTCGAGGGTCGCGAAGCTGCGGAACGCGGCGGCGAGGTCGCCGGGGAGCGCGATGTGGTGCTGCCGGATGACGTCGAGGAGTCGGCTGAAGATCGAGCCGTCGCCACCCGGGCGGTGACGTTCGGTCGTGATGACGATGCCCACGTCGTGGCGCAGGGCGTCGAGGTCGGCGTCCTCGGGCAGGTCCACGATGAGCAGGAGGGCGTCGGTCGCCGCGATGTCGTCCTCGCTGACGGTCGCGAGCATCACCGCGGTGAGTCGTTGCCGCTGGCTGCGCTCGATGACGCCGACGGCCCCGAAGTCGATCAGCCCGAGCGATCCGTCCTCGCGGAGGATGACGTTGCCCGGGTGGAGGTCGGCGTGGAAGACGCCGTGCACGAGGATCTGTTCGAGCACGACCTCCATGAGGCCGGTCGCGAGGGTCTCGCGTTCCTCCTTGGGGATGGTCGCGATGCGGTCCCGCGCTCGACTGAGCGGTAGCCCGTCGACGAGGTCCATGGTGAGCAGGCGGGCGCCGGATGCCGCCGGATAGACGCGTGGGACCGTGATCCGGACGCCTTCGTCGCGCTCCTCGCGACGCTTCAAGGTGCTGCGGATCATCTCCACGTTGCGGGCTTCGATCCGGTAGTCGAGTTCTTCGAGCAGCGTCGAGGTGAAGGCGCGCGCCACGGAGGCGAGGCGGAGGTCCTGCCCGAACTTGGTGTGCGTCTCGGCGCGCTCGGCGAGGCGGACGACGATGTCGGCGTCTGCCTCGACCTGCACGCGGGCGGCCGGTCGCTGGACCTTCACGACCACGGGGGTGCCGTCGAGCAGCTCGGCGGTGTGCACCTGGGCGACGGACGCGGCCGCGAGCGGCTCGGAGTCGATCGACGCGAACACGGTGTCGATCGGTGCGCCGAGTTCGGTCTCGATGACGACCTGGACCTCGTGCCACGGGAGGGTGGTCGCCTCGGACTGCAGCGACGCGAGGGCGCTGAGGTACGGCTCGGGCACGAGGTCCCGTCTCGTGGAGAGCACCTGTCCGAGCTTCACGAAGGTGACGCCGGAGTCGTTGATCGTGGCGATGATCGCGTTGGCACGCTGCTCGCTCGTGGTGAGTTCGAGCTGGACGCGGGATCGGCCGTGCACGAGCCAGCCCGCGCCGTGTCGGGATGCGATGGCGAGGATCTGCAGGTATCGCCTCGTCCGTCGCCGTCGTCTGATCGCGGAGCGGACGACGTCGATCGGGTTCATCAGCGGCCGGGTCGGGATGATGACCTCGATGGCGACGAGGACACCGAGCCCGAGGGCGAAGATCCAGCCGATCGCGAGGAGGGCGACGGCGATCGCCGCGAAGGCCGCCCGAGCGTCCCCGGCCTCACCGGGCTGGACCAGGCCGGTCTGTTGCAGCAGCCAGTTCACGAACGGTGGGCCGGTGACGAACACGACGAGCCCGACCAGGATGCTGCGTGGCCAACCCACCGGGGCATCGAGCACGCGTCGAGCGGCGAACCCGAGGAGCAGCGCCGACACGACCGCCAGCACGATGGTGAGTGCGTCAGTCAGCATGCGGCATCCCCTCGTGGTTCGAGCGGTCGTCTCGCCCCGCTCGCCAGCGTATCCGGCCCGGCTGAGCGAGCGCGAGCGCTGATGCGCTCACCGAGAGCGCACAAGACGCTCTCAAACGCGGTCGCAGTGAGCATCTTCCGCACTCTCGGAGGGCGGGCGAGGTCATCCCGCCTGGAATGCTCCCGCCTCGGTGTAGGCGTCGAACAGGCGCAGGACCTCCACGGTCGGACCGTGCATCGGGGTGGGCGGGGCGATGAGCGGAGCCCAGCGGAACTCGACGACCTCGTCCACCTCGGCGTGGAGCGAACCAGTCCACAAGCGTGCAACGAAGCACATCGCGAACGCATGGACCCGGTCGCCGTTCGGGTAGTCGAGGACGTGGTGTTCGGCGGCTGAGAGACAGGCGAACGGCTCGAGGTCGTGCTCGTCCACTGACAGACCGGTCTCTTCGGCGAGTTCGATGACTGCGGTCTGCGCGAAGCTGCTTCCGGGCTCGCAGCTGCCGGCCGGTATCTCCCACAGGCCGGTGTCGACCCGCCGCTGGAAGAGTGCGTTCCCCTCGCTGTCCAGCACGAGCACCTGCGCACCCGGGAGCGCGAGGAGCCGATGCCCCACGAGCTGCCGCAGCTCCCAGAGATCGCTTCCGACATAACCCATGCGCGGGAGTCTAGGTGGCTCAGGTCCTCGGGCGAAGCGTCACCCGACGGCGACGCGACGGCGGATGAGTTCCTGCAGTTGCTCGTCACGTCGGTCGGCGTCCGCCCTGACCATCGCGCGCAGTGAGGAGTCGTACACGGACGCCGCTTGCTCCGGCTCACAGTCCAGGACGGCTGCGATGCGCTCCAACGCCTCGTCGTCCGACACCGCGCTCCCGACCACCTCGGCGATCTCGGGCCAGGACCGGCGGGCGCCGACTCGCAGCTGCTCTGCTTCGATCTGTCGTTCGAAGGCTCGGCGCTCGCTCGCGGGGTCGGCCCGGTGACGGTTCTGCTTGGCGACCTGACGCGCCACCATCTCTGCAGTCAGCTCGACACGCAGCGGCTCGGCGAGGCGCAGGCTGAGTTCGACGACCACGACGTGCAGATCGTAGGGGCCGGGCCGCAATGACGACGGGTCGGACTGCAGTTGCAGCTGCACCGGGACGCGGTTGTACTCCCCGGGGTCGAGCGGGACGGCGCGGCCCGCCGCGGAACCCATCCATCCGAAGGAGAACCCGGTCTCGCCTGGAGTGGTGAGTGCGCCGATGGCAAAGAACCCCTCGTCGGTGGGCGTCCATCTGGTGGTGCCCGCGTTGACGATGTCGATGACGAGCTCGCTCGGGTCGGCCAGCTCCGCGATGAACCGTGGCCATCGCAGCACCAATCCCTGTCGGCGCTCCGCTCGGCTCGGTCGCACGTCCAAGGTGTCCGGGTGCACGCGCACCACCGGAGGCCGCTCTCCCTCATGCACCTGTGCCAGGCGCCAGGTCCGGTGGTCCGCATCGACCGGCGAACCGAAATACACCGCACCGCTCTCCAACCGGCGGAGCACCCGCCAACCATCCGAGGGCGCATCGGTGGTCGTGGTCTCTTCGATGCCGAAGGCCAGTTCCTCCGCCAGCTCCGAGAGTGCCGTGCCGTCGCCGGCGAGTGCGTCGCCGTCGACCTCGAGGTCCCCGATCCGCGGTGCAGTGTCCATGGAAGCCATGCCCGATGGTCTCATGACGACTGTCTCACGAGAGCGCAGCAGACGCGCTCCAGGGGCGGATGTGAGCGCATCTACAGCGCTCTCGCGGAGCGCGTTCAGGTGTCGATGCGGTGGTCCTGGATGGACTCGTAGGTGACGCGGAGGGACTCGGCAGCGGCGTCGTAGCGACGTTGGGCGACCCGGATGAAGAGCAGGTCAACGAGCGCGAGCTGGGCGATGCGCGACGACATCGCACCCGAACGGTAACGGCTCTCCCTCGCCTGCGTCGCGAGGACGAGGTCGCACCGGCTGGCGATGGGGGAGTCGGGGAAGTTCGTGATGCACACGGTCGTCGCGCCGGCGGCCCGCGCGAGCTGCATCGCCTGCTCGGTCTCGACCGTGAGCCCGGAGTGCGAGATGCCGATGGCGACCCCACCCGGCCCGAGGAGGGCGGCCGAGGGCAGCGCGAGGTGGGCGTCGACGAAGGTGTTGGCCGGCATGCCGATCCGGTAGAGCTTCTGGTGGAGGTCCTGCGCCGTGAGGTTCGAGGACCCGAAGCCGATGACGTCGATCCGTGGGGCGACGAGGAGGGCGTCGACGACCGCGTCCAGGGCGTCGCGGTCGAGTGAGCGGGCGGTGAGCTCGATCGCCTGCACCTCCTGGTACGCGACCTTCGCGACGACCGTCTCGACCGAGTCGTCCGGGTCGATGTCGGCGTCGTCGACCTCGAACCGGTCACGCTCCGCCTGCTCGCGACTCGTGGAGGTCGCGACGGCGACCCGGAACTCCCGGTAGCCGGTGTACCCGATGGTCTGGCAGAACCGCGCGACGGTCGCCTGGGAGGTGCCGCACGCCTTCGCGAGTTCGGTGATGGTCAGCTCGACGACGAGCGAGGGGGTGCCGATGATGGTCTCGGCGACGCGCGTCTCGGCGGCGCTCAGACGAGGGATCGCCTGGCGGAGCACGAGCAGCGCGTCAGTGGACATCCGGCGCGGCCCCCGTCGGGTCTTCGACGGCGTGCGCTGCGATGGCCGCGCTGAGGGAGCCGTCGCCGCCACGGAGGCGGGCGACGGCTTCGTCTGCGGCGATGCCGGTCACGAGGACGAGGATAGCGGCCTTCACCCAGCCGTCCACGGATGCGAGCGTCTTCGCGGCCGTGGCGGCGTCGACGTCGGTCGCCAGCATGACCGTGCGTTCCGCCCGCGCCCGCAGCTTCTCGTTCGTGGTGAGGAGGTCGACCATGAGGTTCCGGTACGTCTTCCCGAGCCGCACCATCGTGATCGTCGACAGCATGTTGAGCACGAGCTTCTGCGCCGTCCCCGCCTTCAGCCGGGTCGATCCCGTGAGGAGCTCCGGACCGACGACCGCCTCGATGCCGATGTCCGCGTCCCGGGCGAGCGGGGAGCCGGCGTTGCACGACAGGCCGATCGTGATCGCACCGATCGAGCGCGCGTACTCGAGGGCGCCCAGGACGTAGGGCGTGCGGCCGGACGCGGAGACCCCCACGACGGCGTCGTCCGCGGTGATCGACAGCGACTCCAGATCCGCTCGACCGAGGTCGTCGCGGTCCTCGGCGTTCTCCACCGCCTGCTGGATGGCGCCCGGACCACCCGCGATGAGCCCGACGATGAGGCCGGGGTCGGTCCCGAACGTGGGTGGCGCCTCACTCGCATCGAGGATGCCCATCCGTCCGGCGGTCCCGGCGCCCAGGTAGACGAGTCGTCCGCCCCGGCGAAGGCGCTCGACGATCGCTTCGACGGCCTCGGCGATCTCGGGTTCCACGGCCGCGATGGCGTCGGGGACGGAACGGTTGTCCTCGTTCATCGCGGTGACGAGTTCCCGGGTGGAGAGGGCGTCGAGGTCGGGGTGTCGTTCGTTCACCTGCTCCGTCGAGAGCGTGGCGAGCTCGGCGCGGATGGTGTCGCGTTCACCGGTCCCTGAGCCTGTCGAACGGTGGGCGGCCGAAGCGTCCTCAGGCTGCGTGGACATCGTCGCGCACGACCCTTCCGTCGTAGGAGATCGCGGTGTCGAGTGCGACGAGTCTGGCTCCGTCGAGTGCGTCACCGCGGGGTGCGACGAGGTCGACGCCGACCTCGTGCAGGGCCGTCGCGAGATGTGCGGCGACGTAGGGGTGGGAGGCAATCCCGCCGACGACGCACACGGCACCCGTGCGGGCAGCGGCGGCGCTGACAGCCAGATGGGCGCAGGCGGCGTCGACGATGTCCGCGGCGACCGCGTCGCCCTCCTCGGCTCGGGTGATGACCGTGGGCGCGAAGGTGCCGAGTTGGCGGGCCGGTGCTCCGGTGCTCGAGACCCAGCGGGGGAGCGCGGGGATCGAGCCGATGAGCGCCTCGGCGTCGGCGAGCAAGGTGGTGGCGGGGCCGCGGCCGTCGAAGGCGCGCATGCACGCCTCGAGGCCCTGCTGCCCGATCCACCGACCGCTGCCCTCGTCTCCGAGCCAGGGACCCCAACCGTCGATCTGCTTCACGGAGCCGCCGGCGTCGACGTCGAACACGACGGAGCCGGTGCCGGCGATGAGCACCGTGCCGGGACCACCGGCGAACGCACCGGCGTGGGCCGCGAGTGCGTCGTTCACGACGGCGATCGTCGCACCGAGCGCCAGGCGCAGTTCGGCGGTGAACGCGGCGACCTCGTGCGGTGCCGCCTCCACCCCGGCGGCGCCGATCCCGACGTGCTCCACCTCGGCGAGGAGGTCTGCGGGGAGGTGCGCGACCGTTTCGAGGACTGCGCGGGCCGACAGCTCCGCGCCCTCGTGGTCGGCGAGGCCCGGTGCCCCGTGGCCGCGCGCCTCCGCGAGGACGGTCAGACCGTCGCCGGATCCGCTCGTGATGCGGGCGCGGCAGGAGGTCTTCCCGAGATCGATGGCGAGGACGGGTGCTGCGAGGTGGTTCATGATCCGTTCCGGTGGTGCTGGTCGTGCAGGTGGTGCGTCGGCGCCGCGGCGGAGGCCGCGGACAGGAGTTCGGTGACCCGGTCGGCGGACGCCCGGGAGGCTGCGAGCGTGTCGATCACCGGCAGGGGGAGGACGGCGTCCTCGGAGAGCGGCAGTCCGACGCTCACGACGACGGCGTCCGGCCGGACCAGCGCGACACGGTCCACCGCGAGCCGCTGCGGGGTGTCGCCGCCGAGGCGGTCCGCGAGGAGGACGACGCCGTCGTCGGCGGGGACCGTCTCGAGCAGCAGGGCCAGCTCGTCGGAGGCGGGCGCCTCGGCGTGCGGATCCGGTGTCCGGAGGCTCGGGCCGGCAGCGAGCCGGGCGACGGCGAACCGTTCGGCGAGCGATTCGGCGAACGGATCGTGGGCCGAGGCGACGGCGAAGGTCGGTCGGTCGCGGAGGTCGACGAGGGTGATCGCCGACGCGTCGATCGCGACCTCGCCCCGGACGCGCACGACCCGGCGGATGGCGTCGGAGAAGGGCCCTTCGACAAGCTCAGGGACCGGTGACCGCTCGGGGACCGGTGACCGCTCGGGGGCCGGTGACCGCTCGGGGGCCGGGGACTGCCCGGGGACCGATTCCTCGGTCCCTGAGCCTGTCGAAGGGCTGACGGACCGTGCGAGCCACGCCACCCGGGCGGCCGCGCGCTCGACGATCGCTCGATCGAGCTCACCGTCGGCCACAGCGGCGCAGACCGCCTCGAACACCTCGAGGTAGTCGTCCTCGTCGGTCGTCGCGCCCTGCTTCGGCCCGAGGTTGGACGGGTTGCCGATGCAGAGCAGATCGACCCCGGCCTGGAGAGCGAGGACCGCCCCGCGTCCGGAGCCGGTGGTGGAACGGATGGCGGCCATGTCGAGTGCATCGGAGATGATGACACCGTCGAAGCCGCTCTCGCGCAGCCGGCGGAGGGGGATCGGGTTGAGTGTCGCCGGGGCGTCACCGAACGCCGGGACGACGATGTGCGCGGTCATGACACTCGCGACGCCGGCGGCGATCGCCGCGTCGAACGGTGGCAGATGCTCGGCTTCGAGCTCCGCCAGGTCCAGGTCGATGCGGGGCAGATCCAGGTGCGAGTCGCTCGCCGTGTCGCCGTGTCCGGGGTAGTGCTTGACGCACGCGGCGACCCCGCCGGTCTGCAATCCGTCGACCATCGCGGCGACGTGGCGGGAGACGAGGTCGGCGGTGGGCCCGAACGAGCGCACCCCGATGACCGGGTTCGCGGGGTTGGTGTTCACGTCGGCGACGGGCGCGAGCGCGACGTTCGCCCCGGCCGCGTGGAGCCGCTCGGCGAGTGCAGCGCCCACAGCGCGCGTCGTCTCGACGTCGTCGAGTGCACCGAGCTGTGCATGCCCGGGCAGGGTCGAGCCCGTCTGCGCCTCCAGGCGGGAGACGTTGCCGCCCTCCTCGTCGACGCCGATGAGGACCTCGGGCCGGTGGGCGCGGAGTTCGGCCGACAGTGCCGCGACCTCCGCCGGGTCCGAGGAGAGGTTCTGCCCGAAGTACACGACGCCCGCGAGGCCGCCGTCCAGTTCGCGCAGCAGCCAATCCGGGGCGGTCCGGCCGAGGAACCCCGGCCAGAGGACGCCCCGGACGAGCCGCGCGACGTCTGGGTCGATCATCCCTTCACCGCTCCGGACACCAGTCCGCCGGAGAGGCGGCGCTGTACGAGGATGAAGAAGATCATGACCGGGATCGTGATGATGGTCGACGCCGCCATGACCGAACCCCAGTCGTTGGAGTTCAGGCCGAAGAACTGTTTGAGGCCGATGGCGACCGTGTAGTTCTCCGTCGAGCCGCCGAGCAGGGTCATCGCGAAGATGAACTCGTTCCAGGCCGTGATGAAGCTGAACACGCTCGTCGCGACGAGGCCCGGGGCCACGAGCGGGAGCATGATCGAGCGGAACATGCGCCACCAGCTGGCACCGTCGAGGAAGGCCGCCTCTTCGAGCTCCACCGGCACCGCCGCGACGAAGCCGCGGAGCATCCAGATGCCGAACGGCAGCGCGAGCGCGACGTACACGATGATGAGCCCGAGCAGGGTGTTGAGCAGCTGCAGGTCGCGGATCTGCACGAACAGCGGGATCACGAGCGCCTCGAGCGGCACCATCTGCACGACGAGGATCATGAGCAGCACCGCGGTGCGGAACTTGAACCGGAAGCGGGCGACCGCGACCGAGGCGAGGAGCGCGACGGCCGCCGAGATGAGCACGGTGGCGGCTGCCACGATCGCGGAGTTGCGGAGGAAGACGCCGAAGCCGCCGTCGGTCAGGACCGACTGGAAGTTCGTGAGCGACAGTTCCTTCGGGAAGAACGACTGTCCGCCGCTCGACGCCTGTGCGTCGAACGCGCTCGACAGCATCCAGTACGCCGGGAACAGCGTGAAGACGAGCAGCAGGGTGACGAGGATCGCCTTGACGGTGTTCGAGCGGATCTTCCGACCGCTCGCCTTCCGGTGCATCGGGACCTGCGGCGTGGCGGACCGGTCGATGCCCGGCTTCTGAGCCGGTCGACGGTCTGCGGTGGGGGCCGGAGCCTGGGTGGTCACAGTTCGTCCTCCTTCATGAGGGCGCGGATGTAGACGATCGTGATGCCGAGCAGGACGAGCGTCAACAGCACCGCGATCGCGGAGCCGAAGCCGTAGCGGTTCTGTCCGAAGGACTCCACGTACGACCACACGCCGAGGTTCAACACCTCGCGGTTCGAGCCGGAACCACCCGGCATGAGGTAGATCTGCGCGAACACCTTGAAGTCCCAGATGGTCGACAGGATGATCACGACCGAGAACACCTGACGCAGCGACGGGAAGGTGATCTGGAAGAAGCGACGGAACGCGCCCGCCCCGTCCATCTCGGCGGCTTCCAGCATCTCCTTGGACACGCCGAGCAGGCCGGCGAGGACGGTGATGGCCACGAAGGGGAAGCCGTGGTGGATCACGTTCAGCAGCGCGATGCCGTAGAACGTGAACTGGTTCGTGAACCAGTTGAAGGGCTCGTCCATGAGCCCGAGCCCCATGAGCGTCTGGTTGACGATGCCGCGGTCGGCGTCGAAGATCCAGACCCAGACGTAGGTGCCGGTGACGGCGGGCATCGCCCAGGCGACCATGATGGCGCTGCCGACGATGGTGCGCCAGAAGGAGCCGAGGTTCGCCATGAGGAGGGCGACGAGGGTGCCCAGGACGACGGTACCGATGACGGCCGCGGCGGCGAAGAGGACGGTGTTCGGGAGGACGACGGTCCAGAGGGTCGGGTCGGCGAAGACCTCGGCGTAGTTCGCGCCGCCGTTGAAGTTGGTGTCGCCGCTGACGATCTCGCGCAGGCCGTAGTCCTGCAGGGAGAACAGGACGACGCGGATGAGCGGCCAGAGGAGGAGCACGGCGAGGATGAGGAGCGCCGGCGTGAGCAGCAGCCAGGGGCGGGTGCGCATCAGGAGGCGCAGCCGCTTGGGGGAGGGGCCCCCGGCCACCCGCGAAGCGGGGGCTTCGCGGGTGACCGTGGGCGGGGTGAGGGTCGACACGATCGGCTACTTGCCGTTCATGATGTCGTCCATCTCCTTGGCGGCGTCGGTCGTCGCCTGGTCGACCGACTTGCTCCCGGAGAGGATGGCCTGGATCATCGCGTTGGTGGTCTTCTTCGCCTGCACCGCACCGAACTTCGGGGTCACGGGGAGGGAAGCGCCGCCGTCGACGAACTGCTCGGCGAAGGGCTTCACCAGCGGGTCGTCGCTCTCGGTCGAGTCGCTGAGGAGCGAGGTCTGGCCGGGGAAGTACCCGGTCTGCTCGGCCCACTCGGAGGCGAACTTGCCGGTGGTCATCATCTCGATGAACTGGAACGCGAGGTCCTTGTTCTTCGAGGTGTTGAACATGCTGAGGTGGGAACCACCGAGCACGGAGGGCGACATGCCGCCGTCTTCACCCGGGATCGGGATGGCGGCGAACTTGCCCTCGAGCTCCGGGTTCTTCTGGACGATCGTCGCCGGGGTCCAGGAGCCCATGATCGCCATGGCGACCTTGTCCTGCACGAAGTTGTCGAGGACGTCGGTCTCCTTCCAGGTGGTGGCGCCCGAGGAGGAGAGGTCGTACTTGGTGGCCAGGTCGGTCCAGAACTGGATGCCCTTGCGCGAGTCGTCGCTCGCGAGACCCGACTTCCAGGTGTCGCCGTCGAGCTCGGAGACCTCGCCGCCGGCGCCCCAGACCCAGGGGTACGCCGTGAACTCGGCGTCACCGGGGACGGGGAACGGGATCATGTCGGGCTTGGCGGCCTTGATCGCGGTGCCGGCGTCGATGATCTCCTGCCAGGTGGTCGGCGCCTTGAGGCCGAGCTCCTCGAAGACGTCGGTGCGGTAGACGATCGAGCGGACGCCGGCGTACCACGGCATGCCGTAGAGCTCGCCGTCGTAGGTGCCGGAGTCGGCGAGGCCCTTGACGAGGTCGTCCTGCAGGCCGGCCTTGTCGACGTAGTCGCCGATGGGGGCGAGGGCGCCGGCATCGGCGAACTCGGCCGTCCAGGTGGTGCCCGTCTCGGCGACGTCGGGGGTGGTGTTCCCGGCGATCGACGTCACGAAGCGGTCGTGGGCGTCGGCCCACTGCACGTACTCGACCTTGAGGGTGGCGCCGGTCTCCTTCTTGAAGGCCGAGCCGACCTCCTTGAAGAAGGCCTCGGAGTCTGGGTTGGTGCCCTGCATGATCCAGACGGTGAGCGTCTGGCCGTCTGCCGAGACGTCGCCTGAGCCGGAACCGCCACCGGCACAGGCGGTGAGGCCGAGTGCCGCGGTGGCGAGGACGGCCAGCGGAAGGGTGCGCTTGCGCATGGTGCTGCTCCTCGATTCTGGGATCGGGAGTCCGGACCGTCGTTGGCCCGGGATCCGTGATGACCGGGAAACCGCGGTCGATCCCTGCTGTTTTCAGTGGGTGTGGAAACAGTATTCAATAAGTACAGGAAGCTTGCAAATATTTTCCAGCACTGCAACACGGTCGTTACCTGCGTGACGGACGTGTTTCACGAAGCTGCGAGAACCGTGTGTGTGGATGGCGGTCGGCCACCGCCGTCGTCAGGCCGTGCGGAGGATGATGACGCGCATCGTCGCGGCGGCCCGCTCACCGTCCTGCGCCTCAATCGCCGACGCGAGGTCCGTGTGCAACGCCGCGTCGTGGTGGTCGATGCCGTCGCCGGGCAGCTGGTCCACACGATCCCGGAGGGCCTCGTCGACGGCGTCGCCGACCCGGTCGAGGATCGGGTTCGCCGCCGCCCGTCGGATGAGGCGATGCAGCAGGAGGTCGGCCTCGAGGAACGCGATCGGATCCTGGCGAGCCGCCGCCGCGCGGAGTGCCTCGCTCGTCTCGCGGAGCTCACGGGCGTCGCCGTCGCCGCGTCGCTCGGCCGCGAGCCGTGCCGACTCCGGCTCGGTCGCCGTACGGAGCTCGCGGATCGCGAGGAGGGTGGAGTCCCGTCGTCCGCTCGCCAGAGCCCAGCGGAGCACTCGGGGCTGCAACCAGTCCCAGCTCGACGACGGCTGCACGGTGTGGCCGACGTGGGCCTTGCTGGCGAGGAGTCCCATGCCGGCGAGCACACGGGTCGCCTCCCGGACCACCGACCGTGAGTGCCCGGCGCGGTCGACCAGCTCGTCCACCGTGCACACCGTGCCGGCGGGCAGTCCGCCGTCGACGATGTCGGTGCCGATCCGGTCGAGCGTGCGTTCGAAGGCCGATGTCCCCGGTGCGCGACTCACGCCCGTGCTGACGGACGGGTGGGGGAGATCACGAGTTCGTCGATCCGCACGTGCGGCGGGCCGTCGAGGATGAACCGCACGGCGCGGCCGATGTCCCCGGGCGTCAGCATCGTCTCGCGCGCCGACGCGTCTGGCACCTGCGGCCGCATGGAGAGGAACGGGGTGTCGACGTCACCCGGGCAGAGGTGGGTGGCACCGACGCCGTGGAGTCCCTCCTCCTCGTTGAGGGTCGCGCAGAGCGAGGCGAGCGCGGTCTTGCTCGCACTGTAGGCGACGCCACCCTTGGTCGAGAAGCGCCAGCCGGCGAAGGAGGAGATGACGACGATCCGTCCCTGCGCGTCGCGGATGGTGGGCAGCGCGAGGTCGATCGTGCGGGCGACCGAGGTGAGGTTGGTGTCGACGATCGCGGCGAACTCCGTCATCGTCTGGTCGTCCCACCGGCGCCGAGGTGCGTTCAGGCCCGCCGCGGTGACGAGGTCGTCGACCGGGCCGAGCTCGGCGACGATGCGTTCATGGGCTCGGGCGAGCGAAGCGGGGTCCGTCGCGTCAGCCTCCGCGTCGACGGCCACACCGCCGGCGGAGGTGACGGCTTCCACCGTCTCGAGGAGCGCCTCGTGCCGCCGCCCCGTCACGGCGACGCGCCATCCCGCCTCTGCGGCCGACACCGCCACGGCCTGTCCCATACCGCTGCCGCCACCCGTCACCCAGAGCACTCGATCCGTCATGGCGCCAGTGTAGCGAGCCGGGCGACCATAAGTATGTTTTACTCGCCTGGTGCGCACGCGGCCGTCGGCATCGGGTCGACGCGTCGAGGGTTGCGCTCGGACGACGGGAGACACCGATGCTGCTGGACCTGACGGACCGACGGGTGATCGTGACCGGAGGTGCTCGGGGGATCGGGCTCGCCCTCGTGGAGTCCTTCCTCGCCGAGGGGTCTCGCGTCGCGGTGCTCGACCTCGACGTCTCCTCCCTCGACGCGCTCGTGGCAACCCACCACGGTGACCTCGTCGCCATCACGTGTGACGTGCGATCCGAGGACTCCGTGTCGAGCGCGGTCGCGGCGGCTGCCGCCGAGCTCGGAGGGATCGACGTCCTCGTGAACAACGCCGGGATCAACGTGCAGTCGTTGCTCGAGGAGACGAGCGACGCCGCGTGGACCAGGTGCTTCGACGTCAACGTCGGCGGCGTGTTCCGGGTGTCGAAGGCGGTCATCCCGTATCTGAAGGGACAGCGTTCCGGGCGCATCATCAATGCCGCGAGCTTCGCCGCAGTCATCCCGAGCGTCGGCAGCGCGGCCTACGCGGCGTCGAAGTCCGCGGTGGTGCAGCTCACCAGGGTCCTCGCGAGCGAGCTGGGACCGTGGGACATCACGGTGAACGCCTACGCCCCCGGCATGGTGCCGACGGCGATGAACGGTTTCGCCGAGCTCCCGACGGCGCAGCAGGACGAACTCCTCGACACACTCTCGGTGCGTCGTTGGGAGGAACCGGAGGACGTCGCGAACGTCGTCCGGTTCCTCGCGAGCGACCAGGCGGGCTACGTCACCGGGGCGCTGATCGACGTCAGTGGCGGCAAGTTCGCGACCCAGTTCCCAGCCCGCGCTCGCGCCTGATCAGGCTCTGGATCTGACAGGATCCGGGCGGTGGACAGGCCGGATTCGCGGGTGGTGGAAGCGACGGATGTCGGACCGACGCGCCCGGGAACGACGTTCCCGGGCCCGGATTCGCAGCCAGCGCGAAGGCCGCTTACGATACCGTGGACGGCACATCCGGAGGCCCGCTGCGCGGGTCGGCGGAGGGCCGTCGAGTGGGCTGACCGGGGCAGGTCCACAGCCGCAGGATCGTCGGGATCACCATCTGGAGCAGAGGAGTTCGGTCAGCCGTGGCTTCACGAGTGCACGAGTCGGAACGTCGCCGTTCGCGCGATGCGCGTCGAGGGCGCCACCGTGCCTCAGCCCAGATCGAACCCTTCACCCGCGGGTTCAGCGCCCTCGGTGAGCTGGCCGCGTCGGGCGCGCAGGTCAGCCTCCGGATCAACGACATCACCACCGGCGAGATGCTCATGTCGGCCGACGACCACGTCGTCGTGCCCACCGCCTCGATCGGCAAGGTCCTCCTCCTCATCGAGGTCGCGGCCCGCCTCGGCGACGCCGACTTCAGCGGCCTCACCATCCTCGACCGCGAGCCGCTCGACGCGGTCGCCGACTCCGGGATCTGGCAGCACCTCCAAGCGCCGTCCCTCCCGGTCGCCGACCTCGCGGCCCTCGTCGGCGCGACGAGCGACAACCTCGCCACGAACGTCCTGCTCCGCCACATCGGTCTCGACGCCGTCCGCCACCGTGCCGAGGAGATCGGGCTGAAGCGCACGGCCCTCCTCGACATCGTCCGCGACCACCGCGGCCCCGACAACGCACCGCAGCTCTCCGTCGGTTCCACCCGCGAACTCGCCTGGCTGTTCCAGGCGCTCGCGACGGGCGAGATCGTCGACGCCACCACGAGCCGCCGGGTCCTGGCCTGGTTGTCGCTGAACACGGACCTCTCGCTCGTCGCCTCGGGCTTCGGGCTCGACCCGCTGGCCCACCGTGAGCCCGACCACGGCATCCAGCTCTTCAACAAGACCGGATCCGGGGTCGGTGTGCGAGCCGAGGCGGGCATCCTCCGAGGCCCGAACGGCGCCGTGAGCTACGCCGTGTGCACGAGCTACGACGACACGGAGCTCGGCACTCGCCTCGGGGTGGTCGACGCCGTCCGGATCCTCGGCCAGGACCTCCTCGAGTACGTCCACTGAGCCGGTCTCGCTCCTCCGGTCCCTGAGCGACCGGTCCCTGAGCTTGTCGAAGGGCAGTCCGGTGCTGAGGCTTTCACCCTTCGACAGGCTCAGGGACCGGACCCCGCCCTCCACTCAGTCGATGAGCCCCGCCGCCGCCAGGCGTTCGAGCACCTCACGCCCCGCGGGCGGGCAGCGGTCGAGTGACTCCGTGCCCACCCAGTGGACCGCGCTCACCTCGGCGGAGGGCGTCGGTGTCTCGTCCGTCTCTGCCGCGAAGACGTGCATCCGCACGAGCCGGCCGCGGGGCTCGCCGTGCGCCTGCGTGACCACCGTGAACAACGGCGAGACCCGCGCCGGATCGATCTCGACCGCGACCTCCTCGCGTGCCTCCCGGACGGCGGCCTCGGCCGGCGTCTCGCCCGCGTCGATCTTCCCGCCGGGCATGTAGAGGACGTCACGACCGCGAGCGGTCACCATGAGGACCCGCCGTCCGCGGACGATCGCGACCGCGGACACGAGGATGTCGGGGAGCGGGCTGCCCGAGCCCGCGGGTGCACGGCTCACCGGTCGGCCGGGCTCTCGGGGTCGAGCGCGGGCCGCACCCGGTCGGCGAACCCGTCGACGGCGAGTTCCACGGCGTCCTTGAGTTCGTCCGTGCTGAGGATCACGAAGTGGCCCGGCACCGGGAGGAGCACGTTCGTCGCTCCGGGCAGCACGCTGCTGGACGGCACGTGCGGGTCGAAGGTGCTGTAGATCGAGACGATGTCGGTGTTGACGTCGTGCGGGGCGCCGAGCGCGACGATGGTCTCGTCCGTCGGGAGGAACGCACGGAGGCTCGGGTCGACCACGTACTTCGCGAGCACCGATCCGGAGAACGGCGAGCAGATCGCGACGACCCCGAGCAGGCCCAGCCGCTCGCGTTCGGTGAGGAGCAGCTCCTTCCCGACGAGCCCTCCCTTGCTGTGCGCGACGATGACGCACCCTGCGGCGGGCTTCGGCAACCGCCCGAGCGCACGGGCGAAGCGGGCAGCCGTGTCGCGGATGGGTTTGCGGTTGTAGCCGAGGCCGCGCGCGATGCGGATCCGGTAGCCGTCGGCGTTCAGGCGGTCGGCCACCGGCTTCAGGAACGCCCAGGTCTCGTACACGCCGGGGATGAGGACGACGACCGGTCGACCCGCGTCGCCACGGGCGTACTCCTTCGGGATGCGCCCACTGAAGAAGGCCCGCGTGTGCCAGACGACCGAGTGGACCCAGTCGGCGGCGACGATCCCGGCGATGGCCAGCGCGCCAGGTCGCTCGGCGACCGGCGGGGCGTCGGCGAGCGAGACGTCCTCGGCTTCCGCCACCGATTCCTCGTCCATCCGCACCCCCTCGTCCATCTTGCCACCGCCCCCGGTGCGCGCCGCGCGAGCCCAGTGAACATCAGGGATCGCGGGTTACCCTGTGTTGACAAGGCGACGGCACGCTGCAAGCATGAGTCCGTTCGTCGAACCCCTATGCGCGAGGTGCACCTTCATGACTGATCCGAACTCCGGCCAGCCGAACGACCCATACGGTCAGAGCCAGAACCCCCAGCAGCCGGCCTACGGCGAATCGCAGGTTCCGCCGGCTCCGCAGTACGGGGAACAGGCGCCGCAGTACGGTCAGCCCTCGCCCTACGGCGAGCAGTCGGGCCAGCAGGCTCCGCAGTACGGCGAGCAGCCCAAGTACGGCCAGCCGCAGGCTCCGTACGGCGAGCAGCAGAACCCCTACGGTCAGCCCGCCGCTCCCTACGGTCAACAGCAGAACCCCTACGGTCAGCCCGCCGCTCCCTACGGTCAGCCCCAGGCGCCGTACGGCTACGCGCAGCCGACCGGCCCGAAGACGAACGTCATGGCGATCATCTCGCTCATCGCCCCGTTCGTCGGGTTCGGCGTCGTCGGCCTCGTGCTCGGCATCATCGCGCTCGGTCAGATCAAGCGCACCGGTGAGCAGGGCCGCGGCCTGGCCCTCGCCGGCACGATCGTGAGCGGCGTCTCGGTCCTCGTCGGCGTCATCTTCATCATCTTCTACGTCCTGCTCATCGCCGGCGCGATCGGTACCGCGAGCAGCTACAACTACGACTACTGATCCACGGCCTGCTCGGCAGGCGGATCATGACGGGCATCGGCATCGCGCCGGTGCCCGTCCGTCGTTCGAGCGCCCTTCGACAGGCTCAGGGACCAGGTGGCTCAGTGGGGTCGGAAGCCTAGGAGGCGGAAGCTGCCGAATCGGTGTCTGCGACCGGAGCGACGACCGCCGGCGCCTGGGGGACCTCGATACCGAAGAGCGTCTGCAGCGCCGTCGTGTACGCGGCCTGCTCGCCGTTGCGGGCGAGGTTCCGCGCCCGCACCGTCGGTTCGTGCAGCAGCACGCCGGCGAGGTGACGCAGTGCGCGGGCGGTCGAGCCGTCGTCGTCGCCACGCGCGGTCGCACGGGCGACCTCGGCCTCGACGAGCGCGTGCACGTGGCTGCGGAGCGCGACGACCGCGGGCTCGAGGCTGCGCTCCTCGCCGACCGCGGCGAACTTCTGCGCGGCGCGGCTGACGATGGAGCGCGCGACCTCGGTGGCCTGCAGCTCCTCGAGCGGCGCGTGGATGCGGATGGTCTCGAGGTCGAGCAGGACGACACCGGAAACGGTGGAGACGTCGGGGTCGACGTTGCGCGGCAGGCCGAGGTCGATGACGAGCTGGGCCGAGGCGTGCGGCACCGGGCACTCGGCGGCGGCTTCGGTGATGACGTCGTGGACGAGGGCGGAGACCCCGGTGGGCTCGGGAGCGGCCGGGGTGACCAGTGAGAGCGTCGGTGCGTCCGTGACCGCCGCGGCTCGTGCGCGGTGGTCGACGGCGACGGCCGCGCGCCCCGCGCGGAGCAGTTCGGCGTCGACGACGTGGCCCTCGGCGGTGGTGCAGGTCACGACGATGTCGACCTCACCGGTGGTGCGGGCGAGGTCGTCGTGTCCGATCCAGCCGATCTCGTGGGAGCGCGCGAACTTCTCGGCACGGCCGGACGGCGAGTACACGAGGACGTCGGTGACGCCGCGGTCGCGGAGGGCGGCGAGGCTCGCGCCGGCGTACGCACCGGTGCCGACGAGCAACACGCGCTGCGTGGCCCAGTCGTCGATACGGCTCTCCGCGAGGTCGAGGGCGAGACGCACGATGGAGCGCCCGGCGCGCCCGAGCGGCGTGCGGTTCTTGATGCCGCGGGAGGTCTGGGATGCGCGCTGGAACAGGCGCTCGAGTTCGGAACTGGTGGTGCCACCGGCGCGAGCTGCCTCGAGGGAGCGACGCACCTGGCCGGCGATCTCGCCCTCGCCGACGACGACGGACTCGAGTCCGGCCGACACGGCGAAGAGGTGCTCGGCTGCTGCGGTGCCGACGCTGAGGTCGAACACCTCCCGCAGCTGCTCGGCGGGGATGCCTGTGGTCTCGCTGACGGCCTCCGCAGCGGCCTCGAAGGCGACGGATGCGGCGGCGGTGACGGGCTCGTCGAGGTCGATGTACGCCTCGAACCGGTTGCAGGTGGCCACGACGACGGCACCCGAGACGCACTCGTGGTGCTCGACCAGGCGCGCGGCGACGCCCTCGGCACCGACTGAGAGTCGTTCGAGGAGGTCGAAGGTGGCGTTCTTATGGCTCGCCGTCACACACATGAGCACCCGACGAGTCTACCCGAGCGGGCACGTCGGCCTCTCCGGGAAGCCACCCAGGTGACCCTCACCCGATCGCACGCACGCCCCTCCCTCTCAGGGCGGAGATGGGAGGATGGAGGGGTGAGTCTCCCACCCGAACACCCCCTCGTCACCGGCGTGACCCGGTCGTCGCCGCTCATCACCGCGTACCGCGGCACCCGTCCCGAGCGGACGCCCGTCTGGTTCATGCGGCAGGCCGGCCGGTCGCTGCCCGAGTACCGCGAGTTGCGGATCGGGACGGCCATGCTCGACGCCTGCCTCGACCCGGCGATGGCGAGCGAGATCACCCTCCAGCCCATCCGACGGCACGGGACGGACGCGGCCATCTTCTTCAGCGACATCGTCGTGCCGTTGAAGCAGGCCGGCGTCGCGGTCGAGATCGTGCCGGGCCGTGGTCCCGTCATGGGGTCGGCGGTGCGGACGGCCGCCGAGGTCGACGCGCTCGTCGCGCTCGATCCGGCCGTACTCGACGACACACTGGCGCCCATCCGCGAGGGCGTCGCGCTCACCGTCGCCGGGCTCGCGGGGATCGGCGACGGCCGCACCCCGCTCATCGGCTTCGCGGGCGCGCCGTTCACGCTCGCCGCCTACCTCGTCGAGGGCGGGCCGTCGAAGGACCACCTCGCCGCCCGCACCCTCATGCACGCCGATCCGGACTCGTGGGCCAAGCTCATGGCCTGGTGCGCGGACGTCACCGGTCGCTTCCTCCGCGCCCAGGTGCTCGCCGGCGCGTCGGCCGCGCAGCTCTTCGACTCCTGGGCGGGGGCGCTCTCCCTCGAGGACTACGAGCGTCACGTCGCCCCGGCCTCCCGGGCCGCGCTCGCGCACGTCGCCGACCTCCCCGTCCCGAAGGTGCACTTCGGCGTCGGGACCGGTGAGTTGCTCGGCGCGATGCACCGGGTCGGCGCCGACGTGGTCGGGATCGACTACCGGCTGGCCCTCGACGAGGGCATCCGACGCCTCGGTGGCGGCGTGCCCGTGCAGGGCAACATCGACCCGGCACTGCTCGCCGCCCCATGGCCGGTCCTCGAGGCGCACGTCCTCGACATCCTCCAGCGCGGGACGGCGGCGCCGTCGCACGTCCTCAACCTCGGCCACGGGGTCCCGCCCGAGACCGACCCGGACGTCCTGACCCGCATCGTCGCCCTCGCCCACGATTGGCAGCCCGCATGAGTCTCGAGCCGAAGCGTCTCGTCGTCATCGGCGGTGGTGTGGCCGGACTCGTCGGCGCGGTCGACTGCGCCAAGGTCGGCATCTCGGTCACGGTGGTCGATGCGCAGGAGTCGTTCGGTGGCGCGCTCGCGGCCGCCGAGGTCGCGGGTCTCCGCGTCGACGTCGGTGCCGAGAGCTTCGCGACGCGCGGTGGCTCGGTCGCCGAGCTCATCGAGCAGCTGGGACTGACCGACCGCGTCGTGCGTCCCAATCGGGCCGGGGCCTGGTTGCACGTCGCCAAGCCCGGGCAGCCGCAGCGGAGTGTCCCGCTCCCCAAGGCGGGGCTGCTGGGCATCCCGACGAACCCCCTCGCCGACGACGTCCGTCGGGTCATCGGTTGGAAAGGTGCCCTGCGCGCCTATCTCGACCGCATCCGCCCGCCGCTCACGATCGGCACCGAGCACAACCTCGGTGCGCTCGTCCGGAAGCGCATGGGCGCGGCCGTCCACGACCTCCTCGTCGCACCGGTCACCTCGGGCGTCTACTCGGCCGCTCCGGACGACCTCGACGTCGACCGCGCGGCTCCTGGACTGAACGCCGCGCTGACCCGCACCGGGGCGCTGTCCCTCGCCGTCGCGGCCCTCCGGGAGAACGCGCCCGCCGGTGCCGCGGTCGGTGGCCTCGATGGTGGGATGACCGTCCTCGTCGACGGTTTGACCGCGGAGCTCGAGCGGTGGGGGTCGGCGCTCATCACCGGCGTCGCCGTCACGGCGATCTCCCGGAACCCGTTCGACATCGACGTGGACGGACCGGGTGTCGGCCTCGGCGACGCCGGCCTCCCGCGGATGAGCGAGCGTCCCGCCGCCGCGGGCGCGTCGAAGGCCCCCTGGTACGTCGCCCTGACCGACGGTCGGGTGCTCGAGGCCGATCTCGTCCTCATCGCGACGCCCGAGCAGCCGGCCCGCAACCTGCTGGCCGACGTCGGGCCGGCGCTCCGCGACCTCCCCGCCGCCGGCGACGATGCGGGCGACCCGGTCCTGCCCGCGCCGATCGAACTCGTGACGATCGTGCTCGACGAACCGGCACTCGACGCCGCACCGCGTGGTTCCGGGCTGCTCGTCGCACCCGGCTCGACGCTCCACGCCAAGGCGCTCACCCACGCGACGGCGAAGTGGGCCTGGCTCGCCGACCGCGCGAAGGAGCATGGCGAGCACCGCCACGTCGTCCGCCTGTCCTTCGGCCGTCAGGGCGAGGCCGACGCGACGAGCGCGTTGACCGACGAGGAGCTGCTCTCGACGGCATTGCACGACGCGTCCGCGATGCTCGGCGTCCAGCTCGACCCGGGCAGCGTCCGCGGCTTCCACCGCATCTCCTGGACGGGGACGCAACCGACCGCCGCGCGCGGCCAGCGTGAACGCTCGACGGCCATCCGGGAAGCGGTGGCCGAGGTGCCCGACCTCGCGGTCACGGGTGCCTGGTTGTCGGGCACGGGGCTCGCCTCGGTGGTCCCCGACGCCCACGAGGCGGCGGCACGACTCCGCCATCAGGCGCTGCAGCGGTAGACGCGCCCATATGCCCGACCCGGCATCTTTTCCTGTCAACCCCCGACCGGATGGTGGCGTGGGAGTGACACCCGACTACGCTGGTCCCGTTGGATGCAGCATCACAGCACCACTCGAACAGACGGAGGCGCCATGAAGGGCAAGGTCATGTTCGTCGTCGGTGGGCTCACGGGCTACGTGCTCGGTACCCGCGCCGGACGCGAACGCTACGAGCAGATCAAGACGCAGTGGGTCAAGCTGTGGAACGCGAAGCCGGTGCGCGCGCAGCGCGGCAAGGTCGAGGACTTCGCCAAGGCGCGCATCAGTGAGGTCCCCGCGGCTCTGTGGAGCGGCGTCAGCGCCGTCGCGAAGGTCGTCAGCCAGCAGGGTTCGACGCCCGGCCAGAAGCTCGATAAAGCCATCTCGAAGACCGAGGACACCGTCCAGGACGTGTCCGAGACGGTCAAGGACGCACGCACGGCCTCCGGCACCTCGACGTCGTCGGCCTCGAAGCCCGCAGTGCGCAAGCCTGCCGCGCCCAAGACGACGGCTCCGAAGCCCAAGAGCGGCGAGTAGCACCGACGATGCCGTTCATGAGTGACCGCAACCGGTCGGAGCCGCGTTACGACAAGCGCGACGAGTCCCTCCTGACCCTCGTCGGCCAGCTGCCGGGGGTCGTCTCGAACCTGGTCAAGGCCGAGATCGCCAACCTCAAGACGCAGCTCGCCCACAAGGGCAAGTACGCGGGTATCGGCGCGGCCTTCGTCGCCGGTGCCGCGGTGTTCCTCTTCTTCGCGGTCGGCGTGCTCGTCGCAGTGCTGATCCTCGCGCTCGCGCTCGTCATGCCCTCGTGGCTGGCGGCGCTCTGCGTCTTCGTGCTCTTCGTCCTCGTCGCTGCGGTCCTCGTACTGATCGCGCTGCGCTACTTCAAGAAGATCAACGAGGACCCGAGCCCGATGGACAACGTGAAGGAAGACATCAAGGCAGTGAAGGGACTCGGCGAGTATGACCGTTGACCAGTTCCCGGGGGCGACGCCCTCGCCCGAGCAGGCTCGTGCCGAGCTCGTCGCCACACTGAACGCGATCGAGGACAAGCTCAACGTCCCGAAGCAGGTGCACCGCGCCAAGCGTCGTGCCATCGTGCAGATCGCGACCGTCAAGGTCGAACGCCCGGCGGTCTTCTACGCCGGTGTCGCGGGCCTCGCCGGTGCGGCGGGGCTGGCCGTATGGGGCATCGTCCGCGCCATCGTGCGCTGACGCTTCCCGCCGCCGGTCAGTCGCTCGGCGTGGCGACGCGCGTCATCGGGACGTGCACGATGTCGTCCTCCACATAGTCGGGGCCGCTGATCTCGAACCCGAACCGGCCGTACCAGTCGGCGAGGCGTTTCTGGGCGCCCATTCGGAGTTCCCGATGCCCGTGGTCGGCGACCGCGCGGCGGATCAGTTCCGCGGCGAGACCTCGCCCGCGGGCGGTGAACGCCGTGGCCACCCGTCCGATCTCCGAGTGCTCGGCCTCGGCCAGGATCCGGATCGTCGCGAGCACCTCGTCGCCCTCCTGCGCCCAGGCGATGAGGGTCCCGTCCTCGATGTCGCGTCCGTCGAGATCGGCGAAGAGCGCCGTCTGCTCGACGACGAAGACGTCGACGCGGATCTTCAGCACACGGTAGAGCGTCACCGGATCCATCTCGGCCGCTCTGGCGACGTGGTACTGGACGGGAGGCTGCTCGCTGGTCATCACCCGACTGTATCGCCGGTGAGGCTGGGCTCGGTGTCAATCGTGACCTGCCCCTTTTGCCCAATCGACCGAACTGGGTGAGGATAGGACTATGACTCACCCGGCCTCTGCCGAGGCATCGCACCACCCGACCGACTCAGCCACCCCGACTGGCCCCTCAGGATTCACCCTCTGGGCTGTCCTGCGCCGCGAGCCGGCGAGTGCGCTGCCGCTCGGCGAAGAGCATGTCTCCGAACTCGAAGCATCCATCGCACTCGTCGAAGCCCAGGGCGTGACCCTGCGCGGCATCTACGACGTCTCCGGCCTCCGCGCCGACGCCGACCTCATGCTGTGGCTCCACGGCGACACCGCCGAGGGCCTGCAGGCCGGTCTCCGCGAGCTGCGCCGCACCGCCATCCTCGGTTCGCTGGCACCCACCTGGAACGCCATGGGCGTCCACCGCGACGCCGAGTTCAACCGGCAGCACGTCCCCGGGTTCCTCCGCGGCATCGAGCCGAAGGGCTGGCTCTGCCTGTACCCCTTCGTGCGCAGCTACGAGTGGTACCTCCTGCCGGAGGAGGAGCGTCGCAAGATGCTCGCCGAGCACGGCCGTCAGGGTGCGGCGTTCACGGGTGTGCTCGCCAACACCGTCGCCTCCTTCGCCCTCGGCGACTACGAGTGGCTCCTGCCGCTCGAGGCCGACGACGTCGTCGAACTCGTCGACCTCATGCGCGACCTGCGCAACACCGAAGCTCGCCGCCACGTGCGCGAAGAGGTGCCGTTCTTCACGGGCCGCCGTATCACGCCCGCCGAGGCATTGGAAGTGGTGCGCTGATGGCAGCCATGAACCTGGGGAGCACCGGAGCCGAGGCCCCCGAGCGCATCGTCCGCGGCGCGACCGACGCCGCAGCGGCCGGTCCTGAGCACGTCTCCGAGCCGACGGACTACGACGCCATCCTCCTCGCCGGCTTCGGCGGGCCCGAGGGCCAGGACGACGTCATCCCGTTCCTCCGCAACGTCACGCGCGGGCGCGGGATCCCCGAGGAGCGTCTCGAAGAGGTCGCCCACCACTACCGCCATTTCGGCGGCGTCAGCCCCATCAACGACCAGAACCGTGCGCTCAAGGCGGCCCTGGAGCTCGAACTCGCGTCCCGTGGCATCGACCTCCCGGTCCTCTGGGGCAACCGCAACTGGGATCCGTACCTGCGCGACGCGCTGACCGAGGCGCACGAGCGCGGCTTCACGAAGCTCATCGCGATCGCCACGAGCGCCTACTCCTCGTACTCGAGCTGTCGGCAGTACCGCGAGGACTTCGCGATCGCCGTCGACGAGACGAACCTCCAGGGCGAGATCCAGATCGACAAGGTGCGTCAGTTCTTCGACCACCCCGGCTTCGTGACCCCGTTCATCGACGGTGTCCGTGAGGCGATCGCCGAGTACCTGCGCGAACAGCCCGAGCTCTCCGCCGAGACGGAGATCGAGGTGCTCTTCGCGACGCACTCGATCCCCACCGGCGACGCCGCGCGCTCCGGCCCCGACTTCCGCGGCTTCGGCGACCACGGGGCGTACGAGGCCCAGCACCTCGCGGTGGCCGAGGTCGTCATGGCGAACGCCATCGACCAGCTCCGTGAGGCCGGTGTCCTCGGTGGCGCGGTCGGCAGCGGCGTCTCGGTGCCGTGGCAGCTCGTCTACCAGTCCCGGTCGGGCCCGCCCAGCATGCCGTGGCTCGAGCCCGACATCAACGACGCGATCGCCGAGCTGCCCGCCGCCGGCCGCAAGGCGATCGTCATCGTGCCGCTCGGCTTCGTGAGCGACCACATGGAGGTCATGTGGGACCTCGACAACGAGGCCATCGAGACGGCCGGCGAACACGGCCTGGCCGCCGTCCGCGTCCCGACGCCGGGCACCGCCGCCGCCTACGTCAAGGGACTCGTCGACCTCGTCCTCGAGCGCCGCGACGGCACGCCCGTCGAGGAACGACCGCACATGACCGACCTCGGCCCCTGGTACGACGTCTGCCGCCCCGGGTGCTGCGAGAACGCCCGGCTGGGCTTCAAACCGGCGTTCTCGGGGATCGCCCCATGACCCTTCGTATCGGAACCCGCGGCAGCGCCCTGGCGCTGGCGCAGACCGGTCATGTGGCCGACGCCCTCACGGCGGCCACCGGTGAGGATGTCGAGATCGTCACCGTCACGACGCAGGGCGACACGAGTCGTGAGTCGCTCTCGACCATCGGCGGGACGGGCGTGTTCGTCAACGCGCTTCGCGACGCCCTGCTCGACGGCGCGTGCGATCTCGTCGTGCACTCCTTGAAGGACCTCCCGACGGCTCCGGCCGAGGGCTTCACGATCGCCGCCATGCCGATGCGCGAGGATCCACGCGACGCCCTGTGCGCCTCGGACGACCGCTCGCTCGACGAGCTGCCGCAGGGGGCCAGGATCGGCACCGGCTCACCGCGTCGGATCGCTCAGCTGAAGCGCATCCGGCCCGACCTCGAGGTCGTCGACATCCGCGGCAACATCGACACCCGCCTGCGCCGCATCGACGACGACCTCGACGCCGTCGTCCTCGCGGCCGCCGGTCTCACCCGCCTCGGACGGCTCGACGCCGTCACCGGGCTCTTCGACCTCGACACCTGGCCGACCGCGCCGGGGCAGGGGGCGCTCGCGATCGAGTGCCTCGACGACGACGAGTCGTCCATCGCCGGTTCCATCGCGCTGCTCGACCACGCGCCGAGCCGATGGCAGGCCACGGCGGAACGGGCCGTGCTCCGTCGACTCGAGGCCGGTTGCTCGGCTCCCGTCGGCGCCGCAGCGTGGCTCGACGACGAGGACCTTGTGCTGCAGGCCGCCGTCTACTCGCTCGACGGCACCGAGATGATCCACCGGGAGAGCCGCGCGGAGGGGTTCTCCGGCGACGGACACGGGCGGGAGCTGCTGCAAGCGGCCGACGCGCTGGGAGTCTCGCTCGCTGACGAGCTCATCGAGGCCGGCGCAGCCGACCTCGCCCCGCTGGGAGGCGCTGCGTGAAGGACTGGACGAAGTCGAACACCGTTCCCACCGCCACCAAGCCGCTCGGCGGGTGGCGCGTCCTCGTGCCGCGCGGCGGTCCGTGGGGCGACTCGGTGGCCGGGACGGTCCGTGGCAAGGGTGGGTCGCCCGTCGTCGCCCCGATGATCAACTTCGCCAGCACGGACGACCCGGAGACCCTCGGGACCGCGCTCGCGGCGCTCGAGGCGGGCGAGTTCGACTGGCTCACCGTGACGAGCGCGACCACGGTCGACGTGCTGTCCTCGCAGCGGATCCGGATCCCCGAGACGACGAGGGTCGCCGCCGTCGGCGAGACCACCGCTGCCGCACTCACCGCCGTCGGCTACAGCGTCGACCTCGTGCCGGCGAAGGACAACTCCGCCAAGGGCATGGTGCAGGAGCTCACGGCGCTCGAACCGCACCCGAAGCGCATCCTCACGCTCCGCTCGGCCATCGCCAAGCCGCTCCTCACGGAGGGCCTGATCGCGGCCGGGCACGACGTCCAGTCCGTCGTCGCCTACCGCACGGTCGGTGTCCCGGTCGCCGAGAAGATCGTCGCCGACGTCGCCAGCGGCCGGGTGCGTGCCATCCTCGTCACCTCGGGCAGCGTGGCGGAGCAGGTCCGTTCGCAGTTCCCCGAGATCCCCGAGAGCACCGTCATCGCCGCGATCGGACCCCGCACGGCTCGTGACGCCCGAGGCTACGGGCTCCGGGTCGACGTCGTGGCGGAGCAGCAGACGGTCGACTCGCTGATCGAGGCGATCGTGTCCGTGGCGCTCAGCCAGAAGCGCGACGAGGACGCCGGCGACGAGAACCGCTGACCGGCTTCACGCCCTGCGCGAACCGGGAGGGCGGGTCGGTAGCGGCGCGTAGGCTGGACGGGTGAGCATTCCCGAGACCCGTCCCCGTCGTCTCCGGCAGCAGCCGGCCATCCGTCGCCTCGTCAGCGAGACGCGACTCGACCCGGCGGAGCTGGTGCTCCCCATGTTCGTTCGGGAGGGCGTCTCCGAGCCGGTCGAGATCTCCTCGATGCCGGGCGTCCGGCAGCACACCGTCGACAGCGCGAAGCGCGCCGCGGCCGAGGCGGCCGCGGCCGGCATCGGTGGGGTCATGCTCTTCGGTGTCCCGGCCGAGCGCGACGCCGTGGGTTCCGGCGCGACGGACCCCGACGGCATCCTCAACGTGGCCACCCGTGCGCTCGTCGCCGAGGTGGGCGACGCCCTGGTCGTGCAGACCGACCTCTGCCTCGACGAGTTCACCGATCACGGACACTGCGGCGTCCTCGACGATCGCGGGCGCGTCGACAACGACCGCACGCTCGACCGTTACCGCGACATGGCGCTGGCCCAGGCCGAGTCGGGTTCGGCCCTCCTCGGGCTCTCGGGCATGATGGACGGCCAGGTCGCCGCCGTCCGCGAGACGCTCGACGCCGCCGGGTTCGACGACACGATCATCCTCGCCTACTCGGCGAAGTTCGCATCCGCGCTCTACGGGCCGTTCCGCGAGGCCGTCGACTCGCAACTGCAGGGCGACCGCCGCACGTACCAGCTCGACCCCGCCAACCGTCGTGAGGGTCTGCGCGAGGCCTTCATCGACGAGGCCGAGGGCGCCGACATCGTCATGGTGAAGCCCGCGGGGAGCTTCCTCGACGTCCTGGCCGACGTGGCGGACACGGTGTCGATCCCGGTCTGGGCGTACCAGGTGTCCGGTGAGTACGCCATGATCGAGGCCGCCGCCCGGCAGGGCTGGATCGACCGTCGACGCGCGATCGAGGAGTCGGTGCTGTCCATCAAGCGCGCCGGAGCCGAGGTCGTCCTGAGCTACTGGGCCGTCGAACTCGCCGGTTGGTTGAATGAGGCGCGCGGCCTGCGTGCAGGAGGAACCCGATGAACGACGCAGCATTCGTCAGAGCCCAGCGATCGATCCCCGGCGGGGTGAACTCGCCCGTCCGCGCCTTCCGCTCCGTCGGCGGTACGCCGCGGTTCATGGTGTCCGCGACCGGCCCCTACATCACCGACTCCGAGGGCGTGCAGTACGTCGACCTCGTGAGCGCGTGGGGCCCCGCACTCCTGGGACACGCGCACCCGCAGGTCGTCGAGGCCGTGCAGGCCGCTGCGGCCCGCGGTCTCTCCTTCGGCGCGTCCACCCCGGCCGAGACCGAACTCGCGGAGCTCGTCAAGGAGCGCGTCCAGGCGTCCGGTGTCGCGCCGATCGAGAAGCTGCGCATGGTCTCCACCGGCACCGAGGCGACCATGACGGCCATCCGCCTCGCGCGCGGTGCCACGGGTCGCAGTCTCATCGTGAAGTTCGCCGGTCACTACCACGGCCACTCCGACGGCCTGCTCGCCGAAGCGGGATCGGGCGTCGCGACCCTCGCCCTGCCGGGGTCCGCCGGGGTCACCGCCGAGACGGCCGCCCAGACGATCGTCGTCCCGTACAACGACCGGTCGGCACTCCGCGAGGTCTTCGCCGAGCGGGGCCAGGACATCGCCGCGATCATCATGGAGGCGGCCTCCGCCAACATGGGCGTTGTCCCGCCGGCTCCGGGGTTCAACGCGAGCGTCGTGAAGCTCGCGCACGAGTACGGCGCGCTGGTCATCATCGACGAGGTGCTCACCGGGTTCCGCGTCTCCTCCGCCGGTTGGTGGGGACTCGACAACCGCGGACTCGCCGCCGTCGCGCCGGGCACGGAGCCCGTCCCGGGTGCCGAGGCCTGGGAGGCCGGCAACCACGCCGTCGCCAACTCGACCGGTGCCATCAGCATCCCCGTCGGTGTGTACCAGCCCGACCTCTTCACCTTCGGCAAGGTCATCGGCGGCGGCATGCCCCTCGCCGCGCTGGGTGGACGCGCCGAGCTCATGGATCTGCTCGCGCCGACCGGCCCGGTCTACCAGGCCGGGACGCTCTCGGGGAACCCGGTCGCCCTCGCCGCCGGCATCGAGACGTTGCGCCTCGCCGACCAGGACGTCTACCGTCGGGTCGACGCGGCGGCCGCGATCGTGTCCGAGGCGACCTCGAACGCACTCACGGAGGCCGGGGTCGCGCACACCGTGCAACGCGCCGGGAACCTGTTCTCCTTCGCCTTCAGCGAGACGGCACCGACCGATTACGCCGCGGTCCTGCGGCAGGACGCCTTCCGGTACCCGGCCTTCTTCCACCGCATGCTCGACGCCGGGGTGTCGCTCCCGCCGAGCGTGTACGAGGCCTGGTTCGTCTCCGCGGCGCACGACGACGAGGCGATCGGACGCATCGTCGACGCCCTGCCCGCGGCGGCCCGCGCGGCTGCGGCGGCCATCCGCTGAGTCGGACGGTCGCCCCGCCGCCGACGTCGGCCGTCGCACAGGGCATGCGTTACCGCTTTGTGAACTTCCGGCAACGCGAACGTCGGTGGGGGTTGGCAGACTAGAGGCATGGCCTCCTTGCGTCTGCACCCCGACCGACTGGAGATCGAGCTGTCCGCGTACGACAAAGCGCTCTCGCTGCGTCGGAGCAACGTCGTCGTACCACGGTCGAGCATCCGTTCCGCCACCATCACCGACGACCCGTGGATCTGGGTCCGGGGCATCCGAGCGCCCGGCACCGCGATCCCGTTGACGCTCGCCATCGGCCAGTGGAAGTTCCACGGTGGCATGGACTTCCTGGTCATCAAGGGCACCAAACCGTCGGTCGTCATCGATCTCGAAGACGCGGAGTACTCGCGGCTCATCATCACGACCCGTCGCAGCGCCGAGCTCATCGCGGCCCTCGACCTGCACTAGGACGAGCTGCCGGACGCACGGCGGTCTCGGCCGGATCCGTATACGGATCCGTGTCCGGATCCGTGTCCGGATCCGGATCCGTGCCCGAACCGGATCGTGGGCGCGGTGCCAGCGCATCCTGGCGCTGATCAGGGCCGTTCGCAACCATTTCCCTCGAACAGGGCACAAAACGACGTCTGACCGGTATTCTGGGCGCGCTCGAACCTCCGCAGATCCGCCTGTTCGAAAGGACCACAGCCATGTCGACTCCTCCTCCCGGTGAGTACCCCGGCCAGCCGCCGCAGGCTCCCCAGGCGCCGCAGCCCCCGAAGGATCAGTACGGCTCCGCTCCCGCGTACTCCGGCGGCGCAGCTCCCTCCGGCGACGCGACCGCCGGCAAGACGCTCGGCATCGTCGGGCTCGTGCTCGCCTTCGTCGCGACGCCGGTCGGTCTCGTCCTGAGCATCGTCGCGCTCGTGCAGTCCAAGAACGCCGGCGTCAAGAACACGCCCGCGAAGGTCGGCCTCATCCTCTCCATCGTCTTCATCGTGCTCGGCGTCATCGCGATCATCGCCGGCATCGCCATCGGCGCAGCGGCGTTCAACGAGGCGTGTGCGTCCCTCGGGAGCGGTGTCCACACCGACGGCACGACCACCATCACCTGCCCGTAATCCGATGACATCCGGGCGATTGGGGAGTTGTCCCCATCGCCTGTCGGGTACCTAACCCACTACTGTTGGCTCGCGCCCGTGGCGCATCTACCATCCTCGAGAGGAACCATCATGACCAACGCACCCCAGTACAACGCCCCGCAGCAGCCGGGCGGCGCCCTGCCCGCCGACTACCCGGGCAAGACGCTCGGCCTCGTCGGCCTCATCCTCGCGATCGTCGTGCCGCTCGTCGGCCTGATCATCAGCCTCGTCGCGCAGAAGCAGTCGAAGGACGCCGGCTACCCGAACCAGCTCGCCAAGATCGGTGTCATCATCGGCATCATCCTCGTCGTGCTCGGCATCATCGGCGGCATCTTCTACGCCGTCGCGCTCGGCTCGGTCATGTCGACCGCCGGCTACTGAGTCTCAGCAGTCCCGTCGGCAGCGGCCGGTCGCCTTCGGGCACCGGCCGCTGTCGCGTTCCTGCGTTCACAACTCAGGAGCGTTCCGGTGTGTCGGCCGTGGATCGTGTGACCAGCCGAGTGACACGCCGGGTCCGTCCTGAGTTGTGAACGCGGAGAAGACTCACCTCCGGCTGTTCGCAATTCAGGAGCGTGCCGGTGTGTCGGCCGTCAGCGACCCGACCTGGGGCGTGACACGCCGGGTCCGTCCTGAGTTGCGAACGCGGGATCAGGCGCGGACGTCGACGACGATCCGGCCGTGGACCGAGCCTGCGAGGACCCGCTCCGCCGCATCCGTCGCGTCGGCGAGGGGGACCGTCTCGGTCAGGGTGTCGAGGACATCGAGGTCCAGCGCGGTGGTAGCGCGCTCCCAGGCGGCCTGCCGCAGGGGGAGCGGTGCCTCGACGGAGTTCACGCCCGCGAGCGTGACTCCGCGGAGGATGAACGGCATGACCGACGTCGGGAGATCGGACCCACCGGCGAGACCACAGGCGGCGACCGTCCCGCCGTACTCGACCTGCGACAGGACCGTCGCGAGCGTCTGACCGCCGACGGAGTCGACGGCTCCCGCCCAGCGCTGGCTGCCGAGCGGGCGACCGGCCTCGGCGAACTCGGCGCGGTCGACGATCGACGTCGCACCGAGCCGCCGCAGGGCGTCACCCAGCTCGTCGACCCGCCCCGTCGAGGCGGTGACCTCGAAGCCGGCGGCGGCCAGCAGTGCGATCGCGATGCCTCCGACGCCGCCACCCGCTCCCGTGACGAGCACGGGGAGCCCGCCGACGCGGACGGCCCCGGAGGTCGCGCTGCCGTGCTCGAGCGCGAGCACGGCGAGGGCCGCGGTGTACCCGGCTGTGCCGATCGCGGCGGCCTGTGCGCTCGAGACGTGGTCGGGGACGCGGACGAGCGCATCGGAACGCACCTTCGCCCGCTCGGACAGCCCGCCGTACCGGGTCTCGCTCAGGCCGTCGCCGAACAGGGCCACGCGGTCGCCGACGCTCCAAGCGGGATCACTCGACGCCGCGACGACACCGACGAGGTCGATGCCCGCGACCATCGGGAACGACCGCACGACGCCCGGCTTCCCGGTGAGGACGAGGGCGTCCTTGTAGTTGATGCTCGAGTACTCGACGTCGACGGTGACGGCGGCGTCGGGCAGCGAGGCGTCGGGGAGGTCGCGGAGGTCGACCGTCCGGGTGGGTTTGCCACCCTCGTGCTCGACCTGCTCGACGAGGTATGCGCGGCCCATGGTGCTCCTGTCTCCGGTGCGGTGACCGGTCGGTGGCTGTCCGTCGAGCCTACGCCTCCCCGCCGAGGGGCCGCCTGGTGCGAGCCATCGCGCGCCGTGCCTAGGTGACGTCGCGGCGCCAGGTCGTGGCGTAGCCGATGAGCGCGACGACGACCCCGATACCGAGGAGGACGAGTCCGCCCTGCCACCAGGTCAGCGCGTCCTGCTGCGCCGACATCATCGTGTAGAAGCTCGGCCCGACGAGGGCGTCCGTCGCAGCACCCGGCAGGAACCGGCCGATGGACGCGGTGACCTCCGAGAACGAGGAGGCGAGGCGCAGCAGCGGCTCGACGAACTGCGTGAAGGCCAGCACGACGATGATCGCGCCCACCTGGCTCGGCAGCACCGCCCCGAGACCGACACCGATCGCACCCCACAGGGCCATCGCGAGCACCGCACGGCCGATGAGCGCCCAGGTGTCGGAGTCGGCCAGCATCGGATCGATGCCGCTGATCGCCAGGGCGCCGCCGCCGAGACCGACGGACGCAACAAGCGCGATCACGCCGTACAGTGCGCCGACCCCGGTCAGCGCCAGGACCTTGCCGACGAGGACGTGACCGCGGTTCGGGTTGGCGAGGAACGTCGGCGTCAGGCTCTGATGCCGGAACTCGCCGGTCGTGGCGAGCGCACCGAGCAGGACGGGGAAGACGTAGCCGATGCTCGTCGCGAAGCCGTAGATGAGACCGGGTTGGGTGAGCATCTCGCTCGTCGCCTGCGCTCCGGCCCCGCTGGACTCGGCCGCGCCCGGGACGTTGGCGAAGAGGAGTGCGGCCCCGGCCGCGGCGAAACCGACGTACACGAACAGGATGAGCGCGAGGCCCCACCACACGCGGGTGGTGAACACCTTGAGGAACTCGGAGCGGATGGCTGCCAGAAGTGAGGTCATGCGTGGTCCTCCCCACCGCTGACGAGCGCGAGGAACGAATCCTCGAGCCCTGATCGATGCCGCGACAACGCACTGAGTGGAATGCCGGCGGCGAGCGCGACCCGGCCGATGTCGATCGCCTCCACGTCGTGCACGATGAGCCCTGCGCGAGCCTGGTCGAAGGTGTACCCCGCGGCGGTCAGCGCCGTGGCGAGCCGCTCGTGCTCCGGCGAGTTCACGACGACGCGGAGGGTGTCGGCGGCGTCGAGGCTCGCGAGGGTGCCCACGTGCGCGAGCCGCCCCTTCGCGATGATCACGACCTCGTCGACGGACTGCTGCACCTCGCTGAGCAGGTGCGAGCTGATGAGGACGGTCCGACCCTCGGCCGCGAGCGCGGTGAGGAAGCCGCGGATCCACTTGATCCCCTCGGGGTCGAGCCCGTTGATCGGCTCGTCGAGGACGAGCACACCGGGGTCGCCGAGGAGCGCGGTCGCGAGGCCGAGCCGTTGGCGCATGCCGAGTGAGTACCCGGCGACGCGTCGGTCCGCGACGTCGAGCAGCCCGACCTGCGCGAGCACGACGTCCACTCGGTTCGCCGGCAGACGCGCTGCCGAGGCGTGCACGCGCAGGTGGTTGCGGGCGGTGCGGCCGGGGACGAAGCTCGCCGCCTCGAGAGCCGCGCCGACGGTCGCGGCAGGCACCGGCAGCTTGGCGTAGGGGACGCCGCCGAACGTCGCGCTCCCGGACGTCGGTTGCACGAGGCCGAGCAGCATACGCAAGGTCGTGGTCTTCCCGGCGCCGTTCGGGCCGAGGAAACCGGTGACCTTGCCCGGTTCCACGTGGAACGTCAGGTCGTCGACCGCCTGCACCGCCCCGAAGGATTTCGAGAGTCCGTCGAACTCGATCGTCACGCCAGCGGTCATCCGGTACCTCCCCAGGGGCGCGGCCGGATCCGCGCCTCGTCCCGCAACGCTATCGGGGCCGAGACCGGTTGCGCATCGGCCGCTCGGGGGAGATCCCGGTGCAGGCGCCTGTGGCCCCGTCTCAGGAGATGCCCGGCGTGGCGGGCTCGCATCGGGGCGACGCGCCGCACCTTTCCTGAGACAGGGACGGCGGAGCCGAGGACGAGGTCGGCTGCTACAGCCCGAGCGAGTCGAGCGACGCGCGGACGGCGGCGGCCGAGTCGGCGAACTGCTGTTCCTCGCGCGGCGACATCGCGACCTCGACCACCGACCGCACGCCCGAGCGGTCGACGATGCTCGGCACCGACAGGGCGACCCCGCTGACACCGTGGTACCCGTCGAGCACGGTGCTCACCGGCAGGATGGCGTGCTCGTCGCCGAGGATGGCCTCGACGATGCGTGCACCGGAGAGCCCGATCGCGTAGTTCGTCGCGCCCTTGCCCTCGATGACGCGATAGGCGGCCGTCCGGACGTCGACCGCGATCTCGTCGAGCTGCTGCTCCGTGAAGCGCGATCCGTCGGGCAGCTCCCAGTCGAGGATCGGGACGGGGCCGATGGTCGCCTGCGACCACAGCGGCAGTTCGCTGTCGCCGTGCTCGCCGACGATGAGTGCGTGGACCGCCGAGGTCGCGACACCCGCGTGCTCAGCGAGCAACCAGCGCAGCCGGGAGGTGTCGAGGACGGTGCCGGAGGAGAAGACGCGTTCGCGCGGCAGCCCCGTTATCTGCTGGGCGGCGACGGTGAGGACGTCGCACGGGTTCGTGACGAGCATGTAGACGGCGTCCGGCGCCTGCTCGACGAGTTTCGGGAGCAGCTGCTCGAGGATTCGGATGTTCGTTCCAGCGAGGTCGAGTCGGGTCTGGCCGGGCTCCTGCTTCGCGCCGGCCGTGATCACGACGACGTCCGCGTCGGCCACGACCGAGATGTCGTCACCGCCCGTGATGCTGCTCGACCCGGTGAACTGCGTCCCGTGGGCGAGGTCGAGGACCTCGGCCGAGGCGCGCTTGCCGTCGATGTCGTAGAGCGCCACCCGCCGGGCGCTGCCGCGGATGAGCGAGGCGTAGGCGAGGGACGAACCGACGCTCCCCGCCCCGATGATGGCCAGTTTCGACTTCGTGCGAGCACCCATGGCTCCATCTTGGCAGGGGCGGATGTGCGCGGTCAGGGCGCGGCACGACGGGTGTCGGGTTGTCTCGATGTCGAGGTATCCGCCCTTCGACAGGCTCAGGGACCGGACCGCCACACCCTCCGGTCACTGAGCCACCCTCTGCGGTCACTGAGCCGCACCTTTCGGTCACTGAGCCGCACCTTTCGGTCACTGAGCCTGTCGAAGTGCCTCCGCCAACCACCGGTTCCGCGACTCGATGAGCCGTCGCAGGTGCCGGGTGAGCGCGACGTGTTCGGCCACGAGGCCGAGCGGACCGAACGGCGCCGAGAACGTGACGTCGTCGAGCATGATGGTCCGCGCCGTCCCCATCGGTCGCTCGAGTGGTTCGAAGAGGTGGACGTGGCGGAACGTCCGGAAGGGACCGGACACCTGTTCGTCGGTGAACCGGTGGGGTTCCTCGAACGCGGTGATCCGACTCGTCATCGTCCACGACACACCGAAGTGCCTCGCCCGCCAGGTGACGGTCTCGCCGGGACCGATCAGCCCGGAGGTCACGCCGCCGACCGCCCGTTCACCGGTGTCCGCCATCGAGCCGAGGTGGGCGTCGATCGACCGCGAGAGGTCGAAGGCCTGCTGCATCGTCCCGGCGAGCTCGGTGCGGAGGCGGAAGTGGGCGGTCATGACGGTGGCGGATCAGGCGGGCTGGCCGGTGCGAGCATCGGTGGAGGCGTCGGACCCTGCGTGCACGGCGCATCGCGGGCCGCCGTCGGGCCCGTCCGCGTGCGCCTCGCACACGACCAACTGCGTCTTGCAGGAGGGGTCCGCGCAGTTCTGCAGGTGCTTGGTCGACGCGTCGCAGACGACACAGTGCCCGATGACGGCCGCGTGATCGCTGAACTCGAGCGAGCCACGCTTGTCGAACACGTACAGGGATCCCTCCCACAGGCCGTCGTCGCCGAACTGCTCGCCGTACCGGACGATGCCGCCGTCGAGCTGGTACACCTCGCCGAACCCTCGCGATCGCATGAGTCCGGAGAGCACCTCGCAGCGGATGCCGCCCGTGCAGTAGGTGACGACCGGCTTGTCCTTGAGGTGGTCGTACTTGCCGCTGTCGAGCTCGGCGACGAAGTCCCGGGTGGTCGCGACGTCGGGGACGACCGCGCCGGCGAACCGACCGATCTCGGCCTCGAACGCGTTCCGGCCGTCGAAGAACACGACGTCGTCGCCGCGCTCCGCGACGAGCTCATGCAGTTCCGTCGGCTGCAGGTGGACCCCGCCGCCGGTGACGCCGTGCTCGTCCACCACGAGCTCGCCGGGGGCGCCGAAGGACACGATCTCCTCGCGCACCTTCACGCTGAGCTTCGGGAAGTCGCTACTCCGACGCCAGGGCGCGGGCCGGTGCCTGGCCGTGCGGACGGGGTCGTCCTCGTCGAAGCCGGAGCCGTCGCTCCACTTCACATCGAGGTCGCGGAACGCTGGGTGCTCCTTCGTCTTCCGGACGTAGAGCTTGCAGGCGTCGAGTTCGCCGCCGACGGTGCCGTTGATGCCGTCCTTCGAGATGAGGATGCGACCACGGAGACCGAGCGACTCGCAAAGGTCGCGCTGCCACAGCCGGATCGCCTCCGGGTCCGCCAGGGGAGCGAACGCGTAGTAGAGGAGGATCTTCGGGTCGGCCACCGCTCAATCGTACGTGGCGCCGACCGCGGATCGTCGGGCCGGTCCAGCGGACACGGACGTTCCGGCCCCTCGCTTGTCGAAGGGCCACAACTGCCGCCTTCCGCGCAGGCGCCAGGCCTAGGGTGGACGCAGACCTCGAAGGAGATGGCCATGCGCACTGCAGTGATCGTCGACGCGATCCGGACGCCGTCCGGCCGGGGCAAACCGGGCGGTGCGCTGAACGCCGTGCACCCGACGGACCTCCTCGCCGGCACGATCCGCGCGCTCGTGGAGCGGACCGGCATCGATCCCGCGGTCGTCGAGGACGTCTACGCCGGCTGCGTCACCCAGTCCGGCGAGCAGGGGCAGAATATCGCGCGGAACGCGGCGCTCGCCGCAGGCCTCCCGCAGGAGACGCCCGGCACCACCATCGACCGGCAGTGCGGCTCCAGCCAGCAGGCCACCACCTTCGCCGCCCAGAGCGTCATGTCGGCGGGCAACGACGTCGTCATCGCCTGCGGGGTCGAATCGATGAGTCGAGCGCCGATGGGCTCCAACGTGCAGGGCGCAGACCCCTTCGGCTCCGCCCTCCGAGCCCGCTTCCCCGATGGCCTCGTCGGCCAGGGCGTCTCCGCCGAACTCATCGCCGCCCGCTGGAACCTCAGCCGCGACGAGCTCGACGCCTTCGCCGCCCGCTCCCATGAGCGCGCCGCCGCGACCTGGGCGTCCGGCGGGTTCGACGGCGAGGTCGTCGCCGTCACCCTCCCCGACGGTTCCGTCGTCACGACCGACGAGACGGTCCGTGCCGGGACGACCCCCGAGGCGCTCGCCGGACTCCCCGCCGTCTTCCGCGACGAGCGGCTCGCGGCGCGCTTCCCCGAGATCGCCTGGCGGATCACGCCGGGGAACGCCTCACCGCTCACCGACGGCGCCTCCGCCGCGCTCATCATGAGCGAGGTCCGGGCGCTCGAGCTGGGGCTGACGCCGCGTGCGCGCTTCGTCTCCTTCGCCGCGGTCGGGAGCGACCCGATCGAGATGCTCACCGGCATCCTCCCCGCGACCCGCCGCATCCTGGAGCGCAGCGGGCTCGACATCGACGACATCGACGCGTTCGAGGTCAACGAGGCGTTCGCCTCCGTCCCGCTCGCGTGGCAACGCGAGTTCGGGGTGGACGACGACCGGCTCAACCCGCGTGGCGGGGCGATCGCCCTCGGGCACCCGCTCGGCGCCTCCGGGACGAAGCTCCTCGCCACCCTCCTCGGCCAGCTCGAGGCGACCGGCGGCCGCTACGGTCTGCAGACGATGTGCGAGGGCGGCGGTATGGCCAACGCGACGATCATCGAGCGACTCTGACGGGCGCGCCCACCAGGTGAAGGGAACCACGACATGGATGTGACCGGCAGCTCGGCGATCGTCACCGGCGGCGCCTCGGGACTCGGATTCGCGACCGCGACGCGGCTGGCCGGCGCCGGCGCGCGCGTCGTGCTCGTCGACCTCCCCGGCTCACCCGGGGCAGAGCGGGCCGAGGAACTCGGCGGGTTCGCGACCTTCGTGCCCGCCGACGTCACCGACGGTGAGCAGGTGCAGGCGGCGGTCGAAGCGGCGGTGTCGCGTGGACCGCTGCGGGTCGTCGTGAACTGTGCCGGCATCGCGCCACCGGCGAAGGTGCTCGGCCGCGACGGCCCGGCGGACCTCGGGGCCTTCGAACGCGTCCTGCGCGTCAACGTCCTCGGCACCTTCAACGTCATCCGGCTCACCGCCGACGCGATGCAGCACAACGACCCGGACGGCGATCCCGTCGACGGCGCCGGAGACCGCGGCGTCATCATCAACACCGCGTCCGTCGCAGCCTTCGACGGACAGATCGGCCAGCCCGCCTACGCCGCGTCCAAGGGGGCGGTGCACTCGATGACGTTACCGATCGCCCGCGAGCTGGCGCGCTTCGGGATCCGGGTCGTGACGATCGCACCCGGCATCATGGAGACGCCCATGCTCGCCGGACTGCCCGAGGCGGCGCAGGAGTCCCTCGGGCACCAGGTGCCGTACCCGGCCCGCCTCGGCCGTCCCGACGAGTACGCCGCACTCGCGCTGCACATCGTCGAGAACGGCTACCTCAACGGTGAGACGATCCGCCTCGACGGCGCGATCCGGATGGCGCCGAAATGACCGGCTCTCCGATACCGACGAACCCATCCACCGACCAGGGAGCCACTCCGTGACCAGCGACGACACCATCCTCTTCGAGGTGGGCGACGGCCTCGCGCACCTCACGCTCAACCGGCCCGCGAGCCTCAACGCGATCGACGACCGTGCGGCCAGACGGTGGCGCGACCTCGCCCTCGAGATCGCGGAGCGCGACGACGTCCGGGCGGTCCTGTTCGACGCCAACGGACCCGCGTTCTGCGCGGGCGGCGACGTCCTCGCGATGTCGCGGATGGGTGACGGCAGCGCAGGATCGACGGGCGCCTTCGTCACCGAGCTCGCCGACATCATCCACGAGGGCCATCGGACGCTGCAATCGGTCGCGAAGCCGATCGTCGCCGCCGTCCAGGGTGCCGTCGCCGGCGGCGGACTGGGGTTCATGCTCGTCGCCGACGTGATCGTCGCGTCCGACCGGGCGAAGTTCGTCAGTAAGTACGCCGACATCGGCCTCACGCCCGACTGCGGCGTGAGTACCCTGTTGCCCGAGGCGGTCGGCATGCGTCGGGCGCTCGAGCTCACCCTCGGGCCGCGGATGCTGAGCGCGGACGAAGCACTCGACTGGGGGCTCGTGACCGAGGTGGTCCCCGCCGAGCAACTCGACGCCCGTGCCCGCGAGGTGGCCGCGTTCTGGTTGACCGGAGCCACGGCCGCGTTCGGTCAGGCGAGGCGACTGCTGCGCGAGAGCGTCGGCCGCGGCTACCAGGACGCCCTCGACGACGAAGCCCGCACGATCGGTGCGGCGATCGAGACACCCGAGTCGGTCGCGCGCGTCGCGGCGTTCGCCGCCGCGTCGGCGAAGCGCGCCGCCACCACCACCCCGAAGGAGCCCACCGCATGACCACCCTCGCCGGCAAGACCATCCTCATGTCGGGCGGCAGCCGCGGCATCGGCCTCGCGATCGCCCTGCGTGCCGCCCGCGACGGTGCGAACGTCGCGATCCTCGCCAAGACCGACACCCCCGATCCCCGTCTCGAGGGGACGATCCACACCGCAGCGGACGCGATCCGCGAGGCCGGTGGGCAGGCGCTCCCGATCCTCGGTGACGTCCGGAACGACGACGACATCACGCGGGCCGTGTTCGAAACCGCCGGTGAGTTCGGCGGCATCGACATCGTCGTCAACAACGCGAGCGTCATCAGCCTCGCTCGGACCCTCGATCTCGACGCGAAGCGGTACGACCTCATGCAGGACGTGAACGTGCGTGGCACCTTCATGCTGTCGCGGGCGGCCATCCCCATGCTGAAGGACGCGGAGAACCCGCACATCCTGTCGCTGTCACCGCCGCTCAACCTCGACCCGAAGTGGCTCGGCGCGCACACCGGCTACACACTCGCGAAGTACGGCATGTCGATGGTGACGCTCGGTCTCGCGGCCGAGTTTGGACGCGACGGCATCGCCGCGAACACGCTCTGGCCGAAGACGACGATCAAGACGGCGGCGGTGGGCAACATCCTCGGCGGTGAGGCCCTCCTGGCGAAGAGTCGCACCCCGGAGATCTACGCTGACGCGGCATACGAGGTCCTGACGGCGTCGGCGCGTGAGCTCACGGGTCGGTCGCTCATCGTGGAGGACGTCCTCGCGGAGGCCGGGGTCACCGACCTCGCGAAGTACTCACCGGGCGTCGACGAGTCGGAGCTCTACCCCGACATCTTCCTGTAGCGGTGCCCTCGGCATCGGTCCCTGAGTTTGTCGAAGGGCGGGCGTGTCGGTCCCTGAGCTTGTCGAATGGCAATGCTGTCCGCTGACGGCAGAACGCGTGCTCCCCGAGCCTGGCCGACCCGCGCCTACAGTGAGAGCACGCGGTCACGGAGCCCGCGCCCGCAGCCGGAAGGAGTCGCCATGTTGTACCGCGAAGCCCTCGGTGCGGCCCTGCGCACGCGTCGACTCGAACAGGGGCGCACCCTGCAGGACGTCGCGACCGCCGCAGCCGTCTCGACGCCCTACCTGTCGGAGATCGAACGCGGCCGGAAGGACGCCTCCTCCGAGGTGGTGGTGACCATCGCCGACGCGCTCCGCACCCGCCTCGACGCGCTCATGTTCGACATCGCCGACCGCTTCGAGACCGCGGCGGCTCCGATCGTCGTCGAGCTGCCCCTCGCCGAGGACGTGCTCGCCGACGCGACGATCACCCCGCTGCGACCCGCGGCCGACCCGCAGCTGCTCGCCGCCTGACGCCGACCGTCGGCGATCGTCCGGACACGGTGCTTCGTCCCGTCCGGTAACTGCCCGTCGCTCGCTCGGCCCACCGCTCCCTCCGTCAGCCGCGGGCGAGTGCCTCGAAGGTCTCGTTGAGGAGCGGCTCGGCCGTCTCCCACGTCGTGTCCGCATCCCAGGCACCGAGGTCGGTGACCTCGGTGTGGCGGCCGGCCTGGTGCTTCGGCTCGGGATCGCCCGGGAGCCGCAGCCGCTGGGTGAACCCTCCGGTCGTCCGGTCGAAGTCGAGCACGTGGAAGGCGACGTTCCGGTTCCAGTCCTCGGACGGCCACGAGATGAAGTTCACGCGCACCCGCTCAGCGCACAGCGGCCCCTCGGCGACGTAACTGCCGGGGTGGTCCTCGCCCGGCGACAGGATGCGGTACGCGCCGTTCGAGCAGTACAGCAGCAGGGCCGGCACGAACGGCTTCTCCGCGAACAGTTCGGTGTAGTGGAGCGCCTCGGCTCGAACCACGTCGCCGAACAGGTGCGGGGTCTGCGGTGCCCCAAGGGTGTGCATCGGCACGGTCGTCTCCTTCGGTTCGTCAGGGGTCGGTATGCGTGTCACTCTGGCCGCGGCCGCCGTATGCGCGGTGTACGCGGGCTGGGTGGATGCGCAGAACGACGCTGGTATTCCACGGTGCCAGGAGATCGGCGCGACAGCAGGACCGTTCCACGCGAAATGTCCTGTTCCCGGGCGGTTCTCCTGCTGCGGCGCGACGGACCCGCGGGCGTAGGCTGGAGGATGCGACGCCCCGCAGCACACTCGGACGGGCCGCACCCGAAAGGAACACCCGTGATCCAGCACCACCTGCGCGTCCATCGCAGCGACGAGAACCTCGCCCGTGAAGGACAGCTCGCCTGGCAGCTCGCCCGCGTCGCGACCGATCCGGTGGAGGTGACGCCCGAGGTCGTCGACATGATCATCAACCGGGTGATCGACAACGCCGCCGTCGCAGCCGCCTCGCTCACGCGCCGACCCGTCTCCTCGGCTCGCGCCCAGGCGCTCAGCCACCCCGTCAGCACGGGCGGCGACGGTGCCACGGTGTTCGGGCCCGACCTCGCCCGCCGCGTCTCCCCGGAATGGGCGGCCTGGGCCAACGGCGTCGCCGTGCGCGAGCTCGACTTCCACGACACCTTCCTCGCCGCCGAGTACTCGCACCCGGGCGACAACATCCCGCCCATCGTCGCGGTGGCCCAGCACGTCGGCTGCACGGGCGCCGACCTCGTCCGAGGGATCGCGACCGGCTACGAGATCCAGATCGACCTCGCGAAGGCGATCAGCCTGCACCGACACAAGATCGACCACGTCGCACACCTCGGCCCGAGCGCCGCCGCCGGCATCGGCACGATGCTCGGCCTCGACCAGGCCACCATCCACCAGGCGATCGGCCAGGCACTCCACACCACGACGGCCACCCGCCAGTCGCGCAAGGGCGAGATCTCCACCTGGAAGGCGCACGCTCCCGCGTTCGCCGGCAAGATGGCGGTCGAGGCCGTCGACCGGGCGATGCGCCGCGAGACCAGCCCGTCACCGATCTACGAGGGCGAGGACGGCGTGGTCGCCTGGCTGCTCGACGGCCCCGACGCCTCCTACGACGTCCCGTTGCCCGGCGCCGGTGAGCCGAAGCTCGCGATCCTCGACTCCTTCACGAAGGAGCACTCGGCGGAGTACCAGGCGCAGGCGTGGATCGACCTCGCCCGCAAGCTGCACCACGAGCACCCGGAGGTCCTCGTGCCCGGAGCCGTGGACCGCATCGTCCTCCACACCTCGCACCACACGCACTACGTCATCGGATCCGGCGCGAACGACCCGCAGAAGTACGACCCGACGGCGTCGCGCGAGACGCTCGACCACTCCATCCCCTACATCGTCGCGGTGGCGCTGCAGGACGGCGCGTGGCACCACGTCGACTCCTACCGTCCCGAACGTGCCACCCGCGCCGACACCGTCGAGCTGTGGCACCGGATCTCGACGGCGGAGGACGCTGAGTGGACGCGCCGCTACCACTCGCTCGACCCGGCCGAACAGGCGTTCGGCGGGCGCATCGAGATCACGCTCACGGACGGGTCGACCATCGTCGACGAGATAGCCGTCGCCGACGCCCACCCGCTCGGAGCCCGGCCGTTCGCACGCGCCGACTACGTCCACAAGTTCCGCACGCTCGCCGCCGACGTCCTCGATGCGGAGGAGATCGAGCGTTTCCTCGCGCTCGCCGAACGCCTCCCGGAGCTCGACGCCGACGAGGTCAAGCAGCTGAGCATCCAGGCCGCCTCCGGGGTCCTCGCCTCGGCACCCCACCCGGCCGGCCTGTTCTGATGCCGGCCGACCTCCAGAAGGGACCGTGCTGATGCTGTACAGCGAGACCACGCCGGCAGAGAAGCGCCGGCTGTTCCGGGAGCGACTCGCCACCGGTGAGCTGCTGCGCTTCCCGGGCGCGTTCAACCCGCTCTCGGCGAGGCTCATCGAGCAGAAGGGCTTCGACGGCGTCTACATCTCCGGCGCGGTGCTCTCCGCCGACCTCGGGCTGCCCGACATCGGACTGACGACCCTCACCGAGGTCGCCGGTCGCGCCAAGCAGATCGCCCGGATGACCGAGCTGCCCGCGATCGTCGACGCCGACACCGGCTTCGGGGAGCCGATGAACGTCGCGCGCACCGTCCAGGAGATCGAGGACGCCGGGCTCGCCGGGCTCCACATCGAAGACCAGGTCAACCCGAAGCGCTGCGGCCACCTCGACGGCAAGCAGGTCGTCGACACCTCCACCGCACTCGGCCGGATCCGTGCCGCCGTCGACGCCCGGCGCGATGCGAACCTGCTCATCATGGCGCGCACCGACATCGCCGCCGTCGACGGGCTCGACGCCGCGATCGACCGGGCCAAGCAGCTCGTCGACGCCGGAGCCGACGCGATCTTCCCCGAGGCGATGCGGTCGCTCGAGGAGTTCGCCGCCGTCCGCGACGCGGTCGACGTGCCGATCCTCGCCAACATGACGGAGTTCGGCAAGAGCGAGCTGTTCACGAGTCAGCAGCTCGCCGATGTGGGCGTGAACCTCGTCATCTGGCCGGTGTCGCTCCTCCGCATCGCGATGGGCGCCGCGGGTCGCGCGCTCGACACGCTGAACGACGAGGGCTCGCTCACGAGCAAGCTCGGCGAGATGCAGCACCGTGCCGACCTCTACGAACTGATCGACTACGAGGGCTACAACCGCTTCGACACCTCGGTCTTCAACTTCACCATCGACCGGTAGGCGTCCCCTCACCGGTGAACACCACCTGGGTCTCCGCTCCCCGAGCTTGTCGAGGGGCGAGCCGGGTGCCAAGCTCGACCGACGCGCGCAGGACGCGCGCAGGCAGTACGCAAAGGAGCAACGCATGACCGAAGCGACCAGCGACATCAAGAAGGGTCTCGCCGGCGTCGTCGTCGACGTGACGAGCGTCTCGAAGGTGAACCCGGAGACGAACTCGCTGCTCTACCGCGGGTATCCGGTCCAGGAGCTCGCCGAGCACTGCAGCTTCGAGCAGGTCGCGTACCTGCTCTGGAACGGTGAACTGCCCACGGGGGCCGAACTCGCGGAGTTCACGTCGTCGGAGCGGGGCCAGCGCGCTCTCGACGACAACGTCAAGGCGGCCATCGACCTCCTCCCGACGACGAGCCACCCGATGGACGCCCTCCGGACGGCGGTCAGCGTGATCGGTGCGAACGATCCGACCGCCGAGACGAACACCCCCGAAGCCAACGGGGTGAAGGCCGCTAGCCTGTACGCGAAGCTGCCCGCGATCGTCGCCTACGACCAGCGCCGCCGCCACGGCCTCGAGCTCGTCCCGCCGCGCGACGACCTCGGCTACAGCGCCAACTTCCTCTTCATGACCTTCGGCGAAGAGGCCGATCCGGTCGTCGTCGAGGCGTTCGACGTCTCGATGATCCTCTACGCGGAGCACTCCTTCAACGCTTCGACGTTCACCGCCAGGGTCATCACCTCGACCCTCAGCGACCTGTACTCGGCGGTCACCGGAGCGATCGGCGCGCTCAAGGGCGCCCTGCACGGTGGGGCGAACGAGGCCGTCATGCACGTCTTCGACGAGATCGGGACGGCTGACCAGGCCAGCGCCTGGCTTGACGCGGCGCTCGCCGAGAAGCGCAAGATCATGGGCTTCGGACACCGGGTCTACAAGAACGGCGACTCGCGCGTGCCGACGATGTTCAAGGCGCTCGAGCGGCTCGCCGAGCACTACGGCAAGCCCGAGATCCTCGAGCTGTACACGACGCTCGAAGCGGACATGGTCGCGCGGAAGAACATCAAACCGAACCTCGACTACCCCTCGGGCCCGGCGTACAACCTGATCGGGTTCGACACGGCCACGTTCACGCCGCTGTTCGTCGCCGCTCGGATCGTCGGGTGGACGGCGCACATCGCCGAGCAGCTCGCGTCGAACGCGCTCATCCGTCCGCTGTCCGAGTACGTCGGGCCCGACGAGCGGCACGTGCCGACCGACTGAGGGACGAGTTCTCCACAGATTCGGCGGCAGCCCCCACGGCGATATTCCAGGTGAGTAGCCTCGGTCCTCGTGACTGCTCTGATTCGTCCTCCGCGCTCCTTGCTCCTGCGATCCACGCTTTCGGCCCTAGCCGCTGCGACCATCCTGCTCACCGCGGTGGGAGCCCCGGTCCCGGCGTCCGCCGCTCCGCCCGTCGGTTCCATCGCCGACCCCCAGGAGCACGACGACGGACCCCGTGACGCGTTCGGCACCGGGGACGTCCCCGGTGCGCCGGACGCCGTGGCCCCTTCGGCAGGCACCTCGAGGGTGATCGGGAAGCTCGTCCTGCAGAACCGGTCCAGTGGATCCTCGGCGTACGTCGGGCTCTCCGCGCCGGAGTCGGGTCGGAACGTCCAGCGGCTGTACTCGTCCTCGGTGGGCGGAGCGGCGTCGCTCGCGGGAACGTATTCCCTCCCCGCCGTCGGTGCGGCCGGGCCGATCGCCGGCGTGGGAACCTCCTCGACGCTCTGCCTGACGCCCGCCGGCGACGGCTCCCGGGCGTTCGTCGCAGCCCGGACGTGCACCGGTTCCCCGTCGCAGGACTTCGAGTGGCGCTACGTCTCGAACACGTGGGTCGCCGGCTACGCGCTGTACCCGGTGTCGAGTCGGTACTCCCTGGGTGGGACCGACACCGACACCTTCGTCGAGCTCACGATGGACGCGCTCACCGACGTCGTCGTGGAGTCGCAGCTGGCCCCGATCGAGCCGTTCGAACTGCGTACGCCGGCGATCGGCGCCACGGTGGACACGCCGTCCCCCACGTTCAGCGGTATCGGGCAGCCCGGATCGTCCATCTCGATCCGCACCGACGCGCAGGCTCTGCTCGCGAGCACCAGTGTCCCCCTGGACTCGACGTCCTGGTCGGTTCCGTCGATCCAGCTCGAGCCCGGCCGCTACACGGGCACCGCGACCCAGAGTGGGACCGGTTCGGATGTCCAGGTGCGTTTCGACTTCACGGTCCCGTCGCCGCTCGCGCCCGGCGCCTCGATCCCCACACCGACGCTCACCCCCGGTCAGTCCGTGGAGGTGGAGGCGACGTTCAACGCCGATGCCGGTGGTCAGCGCATCGACGTCTACCAGCCGGCGAACACGCGGATCACCGCGGTCGACCATCCGGCCTTCACGCTCGACGCGTTGGGCATCGGAGGCACCCTGCCGGTCGGCACGAACACGCTGAGGTTCACCCTGCGGGCGAATGACGACGCTCCGATCGGCGAGGCCACCGGTGGCAAGGTCGCCTACGGTTCCTCCCGCATCACGATCTCCGACTTCGCAGCGAACATCGTCAGGGCACCGGACGAGCCGATCGCCCCGCTGGTGGTCCAATCGCCGAAGCGCGGCGAGACGATCACTGAGACGACCCCCGTCTTCCGAGGGACCGGTGAGCCGGGGTCGCGGATCGAGATCCGTGGTGCGTGGGGGCGTGTCCTCGGCTCAGTGGAGCGCGTGGACGCGAGCGGTGCTTGGTCGATCACGTGGAACAAGAGTCTCCTCCCGAGCCGCTATGTCGGAGGAACCGTGAAGCAGTTCGTGAGCGGTGTCGCGACGCACACCTTCGTCTACGACTTCACCCTGGTGCAGCCGCAGCTCGTCGTGACGTCGCCGACGTTCGGCGACACGATCACGGGAACCCGTCCAGTCTTCACCGGTACGGCGAACCCCGGGGCGCGGGTGCGGATCACGGGCGCGTGGAGCACCGACCTCGGCTCCGCGATCGCCGACGAGCGCACCGGTGAGTGGACCATCACCTGGCCGCGCGACTATCAGCCGGCGCGCTACTTCGGCGGCACCGTGACCGAGACGGTGGGCGGGAAGGTCATCAGCTCGACCGGATACGACTTCACCCTCGCCCGCTGACCCACCTGGCCGCCGGCCCGGTGTCGCTGCACCGGGCCGGTGGCTCCTCCCTCCCTCCACCGAGTCCCCGAAGGAAGATCCATCTTGAAGCACCTCACCCTCCTCGCCGCCGCGGGCCTCACCATCGTCGCCCTCGCCGGATGCACCGACGCGGACGCGTCGTCGATGTCGAGCGCATCACCGACGGCTGCCGCCGAACCCACCACCGATTCCGAGTACACGATCCCCGACGTCACCAGCGAGTGCGTCGACGGCATGGCGACCATCGTCGACGACAGCTCGAACGTGACCATCGACGGTGACTGCGAGAACGTCGTCGTCGAGGCCTCCAACAGCATCGTGACCGTGACGGGAGCCGTCGTGAACCTCTCGCTCAACAGCTCCATCACCCTCGTGAACGTCTCGACCGTCGACAACGTCGCGTTCGTCGAGGGAGCCAACGGCAACAAGGTCGCGACCTCGTCGGCGCCGGTCATCACCGACAGCGGGGAGGGCAACATCGTCGCCGCTGACTGACGGCCGGCGAGTCCCGGCCCAGGTGTGTCGGACGCCACACGTCGCCAGGCGTCGCAGGACCCAGGTGTTGTCGAGTCAGGACAACCGTGGTGCGAGACGTCGTGCCGGCGGGGTACGGTCGCATCCGTGCACCTCATCTTCCGCACCATCGCCGTGCTGCTGCAGTCCCGCCGTCGAGCCCGTCGTGGTGAACGTCCGGGTGTCTGGGACGTCGGTCGGATCCGGCTCCGCGTGCTCCCGACCGACCTCGACGTGCTCGGGCACATGAACAACGGCGTGTACCTGTCGATCTTCGATCTCGGCCGACTCGACCTGCTGATCCGGAACGGACTGTGGGATCGCTTCAAGCACCTGGGCTGGTACCCCGTGGTGTCGAGTGAGAGCATCACCTTCCGGAAGTCGCTGCAGCCTTGGCAGCGCTTCAGCGTCGAGACCCGCGTGACGGGCTACGACGACAAGGGGGTCTTCATCGAACACCGCGTCGTCGTCGGCGGCGAGATCTACACGCAGGCCATCGTCCGAGGGCGCTTCCTGAAACGGTCGGGCGGCGTGGTCCCGCTCGCAGAGCTCCTCGAGCTCACCGGCCCTGCCCCGACCGACCTCCCGGCGTGGCAGGCGCAGTGGGCCCGCGACGTCGCGCTCCCGCCCACGAAGGCGCCGGCCCCCAGTGACTGGTGACTCCGGGTCGGTCGACATACTGGATTAAGCAACTGGAATACTTGTAGGCTGACCGGGTTCGTCTTCGAACCCTCACCGGTGCGTCCGGGTGGCTCCTCAACCTCCCGTCCGCGCCCTTGCGAAAGGTCGCCTCGCTCCGATGAAGCTCCTCATCCCCGTCTCCCTCCTGAACCTGGTCGGCATCACGGCGACCCTGCTCGGCGGTCCAGCCGCGACCGACGCCGATCCGTCGGCAGACGCCCCGCCCAGCGCAGCTGTCGTCCAAGGCCGATTCATCGGTCAGACGTTCCCCACGGGCTCGGGCTCGTTCTTCGCGGTCGGCGCCTCGACCGATGTGCTGAATCCGGTCAGGGCGACGACGCACGCCACCCTGCAGGACGCGCTGGCCGCTTCGGAGCGCTGGACGTTCCCCTCGGCGGACGCGTCCGGACCGGTGACGACCGCGGCCGGAGGCGTCACCCGCTGCCTCCAGCCCGACCCGTCGCAGCCGTACAAGTACGTCTACCCCGCCGCCTGCAACGGATCCACCGCGCAGCAGTGGGCCTGGGAGTCCTTCGAGAACGGCCGGGTCGGCGGGTACGGTCTCGTCTCCAACGGCGGATCCGGTGGGTTCCTGCGCCAGTTCGACGGTCGTCTGGCCGTCGGAGGGTACGGGGTCGCCGCCGATGCCGACCGCGTGCTGCCCGAGGGCGTCGATCCGGTCCCGGCCGGAGAACCGGTCACACTCGAGTCGCCTGCGCCAGGTTCCGTCGTCAGGGAGCCTCGACCCGCGTTCAGCGGCCGGGGCACGCCCGAGGCCGACATCCAGGTCCTCGACTCGGCGGGGGCGCTGCTCGCCGCGGCGACCGTCGCCCCGGACGGCTCATGGACGGCCGTCCCGTCGCGCGACCTCGCACCCGGAGCCCAGTCCGGCACGCTTCATCAGCAGTCCGACCAGTCGACGGCGAACTGGTCGCTGACGTACCTCGTGGTGGCCCCCGTGGTCGTGCAGGCACCCGCGCTCGACGCCACGGTCGACGTCCCCCGTCCGCAGTTCTCCGGCCTCGGCGAGCCCGGCGGTCAGGTGACCGTCGTCGACGATCGCACCGGCGTGACACTGGTCGACGTCGAGGTGGACGACACCGGCGCGTGGAACCAGCGATCGTTGCGGACGCTCGAACAACGCGCCTACACTGCGACCGCGACACAGGTGTTCGACGGGCAGCGCACGACCGCTCCTCTCCGCTTCACCTACACCGACCCGACCCCTGAGCCCGGCCCGGTCGAGGACGTGACCCTGCGCTCGCCCGCCCTCGGTGAGGTCGTCGAAACGCCGGTGCCCGTGTTCACCGGCCGTGGCGAGCCCGGAGCGACCATCCGGGTGATCGGTGCATGGAACACGGAGATCGGTTCCGCGAGAGTGGGCGACGACCACGTCTGGACGGCGACGTTGAACAAGACGCTGAGCCCGGGTCGCTACCGCGGCGGAACGGTGCGCCAGGAGATCGGCGGGACCGAACAGTCGCGGGTGCCGTACGACTTCACCGTGAGCGCCGGCGCCACCATCGCTCCGCTCGTCGTCGAGACGCCGAGCGTCGGTGGCTTGGTCTCGTCGTCCGTACCCGTGTTCAGCGGGAAGGCTCAGCCCGGTGCGCGACTCGAGATCTGGAGCGCGTGGGGCGATCTCGTCGGGAAGACCGAAGTCGTCGCGGCGAGCGGGAACTGGTCGATCATGTGGAACAAGTCACTCCTTCCCGCTCGGTACCGGGGTGGCTGGGTCAGGCAGATCGTCGGCGACGTCGAGACGCATCGCTCGGTGTACGACTTCACGATCGCGTCGGAGCTGAAGGTGACGTCGCCGAAGATCGGCGACACGCTCACCGGCACTCGGCCGGTGTTCACCGGGACGGCGACACCGCTCGCCGAGATCGAGATCATCGGCCTGTGGGGCACGCGACTCGGGACGACGAAGGCCGACTCCTCAGGTGCGTGGACCATCCAGTGGGGCCGGGATTACCTCCCCGGTCGCTATCAGGGAGGACGGGTCGAGCAGCGAGTGAACGGCACGTTCGTCGATCAGGTGGGATATGACTTCCGCCTGGTGCGATAGCGGATCGTCGGCGGCTGGTGAGGCATCCTCACGATCCTCAGCCGCCGTCGGCGTCGCCGGATGTCGGTGGTCACCACGTAGGGTGACCACCATGTCCGCCTCTGCATCGTTCGCCGCTCCATCACTGTCCTCCGTCGAGGCCGCGCTGCAGCCGACCGGATCGGTGTCGCGCGAGGCGGAGCCGATGCGGACGGTGTACCGTCCCAGCGGTCCACTCGACGTCCATGGCACCCTGCGGCTGATCGCCCGGGGAGGCGACGGACCCTGCTACCGCCGTACGCCTGGCGGGGTCTGGCTGACAGCGCGCACACCGCACGGTGGCGCGACGCTGTACGTCTCGACGGTCCGCGACGGCAGGGTCGAGGCGACCGCCTGGGGTCCGGGAGCCGAGTGGATGATCGCCGGCGTGCCTGAGCTGCTGGGGCGCGACGACGACTGGTCGGAGCTCGACGTGAGCCGGAGCCCGCTCCTCACCGAGGTGTCCCGACGGAACCCGGGGTTGCGGTTGAGCCGCAACCGGCTCGTGTTCGAGATGCTCGTGCCGTCGATCCTCGAGCAGAAGGTGACCGCACTCGAAGCGTGGCGTGCGTGGCGCCTGCTCGTGCGGCGACACGGTGACCCGGCGCCGGGGCCGGCACCCGAGGGCATGGTCGTCGCGCCGTCCGCCGAGACCTGGCGGATGGTTCCGAGCTGGGAGTGGCACACAGCGGGTGTCGGGCCGCAACGGTCGGAGACGGTCGTGCGGTCGTCGCGACTCGCCGCCGCGATCGAGCGGACGATCGACGAGCACCCCGATGACGCGTCACGGCGCCTCCAGAGCCTGCCGGGCATCGGCGCATGGACGGCCGCCGAGGTGACGCTCCGAGCGCACGGCGACCCCGACGCCGTGAGTGTCGGCGACTACCACCTCGCAGCCTCGGTGGGTCAGGCGCTCACCGGCTCACCCGTGGACGACGACGGCATGCTCGAGCTGCTCGCACCCTGGGCTGGTCACCGGCAGCGGGTGCTGCGGCTCATCGGCCGGAGCGGCATCCACAAGCCGCGTCGCGGCCCGAAGATCACCATCCAGGACCACCGCCACCACTGAGCGCGGTAGCGCGCTCCACGGCGTGCGGGTCAGGCGTCCAGGACGGCCATCGCCGCGTTGTGCCCGCCGAGCCCGCTGACCGCGCCACCGCGTCGGGCCCCGGCGCCGCAGAGCAGGACGCGCGGGTGCGCCGTCGCGACGCCCCACCGCTCGGCCGCCGTCGACCGAGGGGCGTCGTCCTCCAGGAACGGCCACGACAACGGGCCGTGGAAGATGTTCCCGCCGGGCATCGCCAGGGAGCGCTCGAGGTCGAGCGTCGTCCGCGTCTCGATGCAGGGCCGCCCCTCGGCGTCGCGCAGCAGCAGGTCCTCGATGGGTTCCGCGATCACCGAGTCCAACGATCGCAGCACCGCGGCCTGCAGCGCGTCGCGGAAGGCGTCGTGGCCGCCGGGGACCGCGTTCGCAGCGACCGCGAGCCGATGCGGCACATGGAGGCCGAACACGGTGAGCGTCTGCGCCCCGGACGCCTGCAGCTCCGGCGACAGGATGCTGGGGTCGCTCAGGGTGTGGCAGTAGATCTCGCACGGCAGCGGGTCGGGGATCCGGCCGGCCTCCGCCTCGAGGTACGCGTGCTCCAGCTGGGCCCAGCCCTCGTTGATGTGGAAGGTGCCGCCGAACGCCGCCGCCGGATCGACGGCCGGGTCGAGGAGCTTGGGGAGCCTGCGCAGCAACAGGTTCACCTTCACCTGAGCGCCCTCGGGATGCGGGACACCGTCCCCCGGCGCTGGCGCCGTGCCGAGGATCGCGTCGGCATCACGCCACTGCACCGGCGTCCCCCGCGCTGCCGACCACGCAGCGTACGAGGTCGCGGCCGCCCGCTGCTCCGCCGCCGGGTCGAGGAGGCGCTCCAGCACCGCCGGGGCAGCGCCCGACAGGATCCACTCGCCGCGGACGACGACCCCGGGGCGAGGCCGGAACCGATCCTGCGCCGCCGGTTCGGACGCCTCGAGCTCCGCTTCCGCAGCGAGGTCCACATACGCGACGAGCCCGTGCTCCGATTGGATGGACGTCACCTCGGCGAGCGTCCGGATCTCGGCACCGGCCTCTTCGGCGGCTCGGCGCAGTGCGTCCGTGACCGCACCCATGCCGCCGACCGGGACGTCCCAGTCGCCCGTCCCGCCGCCGATCAGGTGGTAGAGGAAGCAGATGTTCTGCTGCAAGGTCGGGTCGTCGGCGCGGGCGAAGGTGCCGATGAGCGCATCCGTGAAGACGACACCTCGGACGAGGTCGGAACGCGCGGCGTCCTCGATGGCACGGCCGATCGGCTCGTCGAACACCGCCGACCAGATCGACGCGACCTCAGCGGCCGGCACCCCGAGGTCCGCGGCGGCGGCGATCGCCGCGTCACGCGCATCGGAACGGCTGCGGAGCGGCTCGAGCACCGTCGGCCAGAGCACCGAGGCCAGGTGACCGATCCGACGGTGCAGTTCGGCGATGCCCGCGGCGTCCTCCGGATGCCCGATGGATGCGAACGACGCGACGGTGGCGTCGTCGTCACGGTTGTCGATCAGGAGACCCGTGCCGGGGTTCGCGGGGTCCGGCGTGTACGAGGAGAAGCGGCGCCGGACGAGCCGGACGTCGAGCCCGAGCTCGTCGATGATCTGCTGGGGAAGCAGGCTGACGAGGTACGAGTACCGGGACAGGCGTGCGTCCACACCGGGGAACGGACGTTCCGAGACGGCTGCTCCACCCGTATGGTCGAGGCGTTCGAGGAGCAGGACGCGCTTGCCCGCGCGTGCGAGGTAGGCGGCGGCGGTGAGGCCGTTGTGTCCGCCGCCGACGATGACGGCGTCGTACTGCTCGACGGAGTGCATGACCACACCCTATTCGCAGCCGCACTTCGACAGGCTCAGTGACCGGGGTGGGGGTGCTCAGTGACCGGGGGTGGGGGTGCTCAGTGACCGGGGGGCGGGGGGCTCAGCGACCGGGGGAGGCGCACCGCGACGTCGCCCACCGGTCCCTGAGCCTGTCGAAGGGCGGTGACCGGCCGGGGTGCTCAGCCGCCAGGCGTGTACTCGCGAGCCTCAGCTGGGATCACCGGATCGGCGCATAGGCTGAGCAGCATGGCGAACGTTGCGAACGAGGGTCCCACCGAAGCGGTCGGACTCGCGGATCGTGCGATCGCCCTCGCGTCGAAATGGGTCGACGAAGGGGCGGAAGCTCCGACCGATCCCGCCGCCGAGCGGCTCGCCGGCGTGCTGCGCGATCCCAACGGTCTCGAGTTCACCGTCGGGTTCGTCGACGGCGTCATGCGCCCGGAGGACCCGCTCGTCGCCGGCAACGCCCTCGCCGCCCTCGCGGGTCGGACGCCGCGGTTCCTGCCCTGGTACGAGCAGGCCGCCGTCCGCACGGGTGGTCTGGTCGGTCCGGTCCTGCCCTGGGTCGTCGTCCCCGCCGCGCGACGCGTCCTCCGGGGCATGGTCGGCCACCTCATCGTCGACAGCCGTCCCCGTGAGCTCGGCAACGCGATCGCGAAGCTGCGCGCCGACGGTTCACGGCTCAACTTGAACCTCCTCGGGGAGGCCGTCCTCGGCGAGGGCGAGGCGGCGAGACGGCTCGCCGGCACCCGCGAGCTCCTGCAACGCCCCGACGTCGACTACGTGTCCATCAAGGTCTCGTCGATCGCCAGTCAGCTGTCCATGTGGTCGTTCGAGCAGGTCGTCGACCGCATCGTCCGTCGCCTCGTGCCGCTCTACGAGGAGGGGCTCGCGACCGGCACCTTCATCAACCTCGACATGGAGGAGTACCGCGACCTCGACCTCACCATCGCGGTCTTCACCCGACTCCTCGACCAGCCGCAGCTGCTGCACTACCAGGCCGGCATCGTCATCCAGTCCTACCTGCCCGACGCCCTCGAGGCGATGATGCAGCTCACCGCCTGGTCGAAGCAGCGCGTGGCCGCCGGTGGCGCGCCCATCAAGGTGCGGCTCGTGAAGGGCGCGAACCTCGCGATGGAGCGGGTCGACGCGGCGATCCACGGCTGGCCGCTCGCGACGACCGGATCGAAGCGCGAGACCGACACCAACTACAAGCGCGTGCTCGACTGGGCGCTCACGCCGGCGCACACGGACGTCGTGCGGGTCGGGGTCGCCGGGCACAACCTCTTCGACATCGCCTACGCGTGGCTCCTCGCGGGCGACCGCGGTGTGCGCGAGCGGGTGGACTTCGAGATGCTGCTGGGGATGGCGACCGGTCAGGTCGAGGCCATCAAGCGGGACGTCGGGGCGGTGCTGCTGTACACGCCCGTCGTGAACCCGAAGGAGTTCGACGTCGCGATCTCCTACCTGGTCCGCCGTCTGGAGGAGAACGCCAGCGAGGAGAACTTCATGTCGGCGGTGTTCGAGCTCGCCGAGAAGCCAACCCTGTTCGCACGCGAGCGACGTCGGTTCCTCGCCTCGGTCGACGCCCTCGGAGAGACCGCCGGGCAGGTGCCGACCCCCAACCGGACGCAGGACCGCGCCGCGGAGGCCCCGGAGGCACCGCTGTCCGACAACGACGGGGACGACCGCTTCCGCGATCCTGCGCAGGCGCCCGACGCCGGACTCACGCAGCAGGTCCTCGGGCTGGAACGCGGATCGAGCGGCGGCGAGGACCGCTTCCACGCCGACCCCTCCTCCGCGTACGTCGAGACGGCGGTCTTCTCCCGTTCGGAGCGTGGTGGTGTCGTCGACGGCGCCCCGGGCTTCGAGAACACCGCAGACACCGACCCGTCGCTCGCGGCGAACCGGGCGTGGGGAGCGTCGATCCTGGCGCGCGTCCCGCAGTCGACCCTCGGTGGCTCCGCGGTCGCGGCCGCAGCCATCGACGACCCACGTGTCCTCGAACGCACGATCACGATGGTCCGCACCGCCGGTGAGCGATGGGGAGCCCGCCCTGCCGCCGAACGGGCCGCCGTCCTGCACGCTGCAGCTCGGGTCCTCGCCTCCCGTCGGGCATACCTCATCGAGGTCATGGCGAGCGAGACCGGCAAGACGATCGCCGAGGCCGATCCCGAGGTGAGCGAGGCCGTCGACTTCGCGCACTACTACGCAGCCAACGCACCCCTGCTCGAGAGCGTGCACGGGGCGAGCTTCGTCCCCTCCGCGCTCACGGTCGTGACGCCGCCCTGGAACTTCCCCGTCGCCATCCCGGCCGGAGGCGTCCTCGCGGCGCTCGCCGCCGGCAGCGGTGTGATCATCAAGCCAGCTCCACAGGCGAAGCGATGCGCGGCCGTGGTCGTCGAGGCGCTCTGGGACGCCGGGGTGCCGCGCGACCTCCTCGTGCTCGCCGACGTGGCGGAGGGTGACCTCGGTCGTCGGCTCGTCTCCCACCCGGCCGTCGACCGGGTGATCCTGACCGGCTCCTTCGAGACGGCGCAGCTGTTCCGTGGGTGGCGTGCCGACCTGCCGCTGCTGGCGGAGACGAGCGGGAAGAACGCGATCATCGTCACGCCCAGTGCCGACCTCGACCTCGCCGTCGCCGACATCGTGAAGAGCGCCTTCGGGCACGCCGGGCAGAAGTGCTCGGCCGCGTCGCTCGTGATCCTCGTCGGCTCAGTGGCACGATCCGACCGCTTCCTGCGGCAGCTCGAGGACGCCGTCCGCTCGCTCCGGGTCGGCTGGCCGTCCGATGCGCGGACGCAGATGGGGCCGATCGTCGAGCCTGCGGGGGAGAAGCTCCTCGCCGGGCTGACCGAGCTGCGCCTCGGCGAGAAGTGGCTCGTCGAGCCGAAGCTGCTCGACGACTCCTCGGTCAACTTCGGCCGGCCGAGCGAGCGCCTCTGGTCGCCGGGGGTCCGCACCGGTGTCCAGCCCGGCTCGCCCTTCCACGTGACCGAGTACTTCGGACCGGTCCTCGGTGTCATGCAGGCCGCGAACCTCACCGAGGCGATCGCCCTGCAGAACGCGACCCCCTACGGACTGACCGCGGGCCTGCACACCCTCGACCCGGTCGATCTCGGGGAATGGCTCGACACCGTCGAGGCGGGCAACCTGTACGTCAACCGCGGCATCACCGGAGCGATCGTGCAGCGCCAGCCCTTCGGCGGGTGGAAGCGTTCGTCGGTCGGGACCGGCACGAAGGCCGGCGGGCCCAACTACCTGTTCGGGCTCGGCGAGTGGCGCCCTGATCCGGGATCGGCGAGCCGCAGTCTGCACCTCCGCGGGCTCGACACCCGCATCGTGAAGCTCATCGAGTCCGCCCAGCCGTCGCTCACCTACGAGGCCTTCGACGTGCTGCGACGGTCGGCGCTCAGTGATGCGATCGCGTGGGGGAACGAGTTCGGCGAGGTGAAGGACGTCTCGCAGCTCGGCGTGGAACGGAACCTGCTGCGCTACCGGCCGGTTCCGGTCGCGGTGCGGGTCGCGTCGGGGGCCGACCTGGGCGACGCGCTGCGGGTCCTCATCGCCGCGGTGCGGTCGCGGTCGCGGTTCACCGTCAGCCTCGGTGGGCGGCTGCCGCGCGAGGTGCGCGACTGGCTGTCGGAGCTCAGCATCCCGGTTTCGCTCGAGACCGACGAGCAGTGGCTGACCCGGATGGCGGCACGCGGGTCGATCGACACGGGCGAGCTGGGCCAGGAGCCACCGGTCGCGACCCGGGTGCGGATCGTCGGTCCGCGTCCCGAGACGGTTGCGGAGGCGGAACCCGGAACGGAGGCCTCCGAGCCTGAGCCGCTCGCGAAGCGACTCGCTGAGGTGCTCGGCGGCGATCCCGAGATCGCGATCTGGGGTGGACCGGTCACCCAGGCCGGACGGGTGGAGCTCCTGCCGTTCCTGCGTGAACAGGCGATCTCGATCACCGCGCATCGGTTCGGCAACCCCGATCCGTGGTCCCAGAGCGTCATCTGACCCTGACCCTGACCCTGACCCTGAGTCCGTTCCCCGGTCCCTGAGCCCGTTCCCCGGTCCCTGAGCTTGTCGAAGGGCGAGCCGCCGTCAGGCGCGGAGCGCGGCCTCCACGAGCGCCACGGCGTCCTCCGGCGAGACGCCGAGGTCCCGGATGCGGTCCGCGTACGCAGCCGCCGCCAGCTGCGCTTGCCGGTCGATCGCGTCGCCGTGCGCTGACACGAAGGTCCCCGCGCGTCCCCGGGTCTCGATGACCCCGTCGGTCTCGAGCAGCCGGTACGCCTTCGCGACGGTGTTCGGTGCGATCCCCAGCTCGTCGGCCAGACCGCGCACCGTCGGGAGCTTCGCGCCGGTCGCCAACCGCCCGTCGCGGACGGCCTCGATCACCTGCGTCCGCAGCTGCTCGAACACACTGGTCCCCGCCTGAATCGTCCACTCCATTCGCCCATCCTGCCCGCGAACGGTCACGAATGGCGACTTCGGACGAGCCGCACTGTGCGTTGGTGACCGTTCGCGGGCCGGGGGAGGGGTCAGTCGATGTGGCGGTGGATGAGGCGGGTGAGGACGATCGCACTGCGGGTGTGGTCGACGTTGGGGGCGATCCGCACCTTCTCCAAGGCATCCTCGAGGGCTGGGATGTTCCGGGCCCGCATGTGCACGATGGCGTCGGCGCTCCCGGTGACGGTGCCGGCGTCGACGACCTCCGGGACGCCCGACAGGATCCGCAGCAGCTCGTTGGGGGACACGGTGCCGCGGCAGAAGAGTTCGACGTAGGCTTCTGTCTGCATGCCGTCGACCGTGGGGTCGACCTGGATCGTGAACGATTGGATGACCCCGTCGGCGACGAGGCGGTCGACGCGTCGCTTCACCGCTGAGGCTGACAGGCCCACGACCGCGCCGATGTCGCCGTAGCCGGCGCGTGAGTTCTGTCGGAGCAGGTCGATGATGCCGCGGTCGAGGTTGTCCATGAAACTCAGTGTAAGCGCAATCATTGCGCGAAAAGCTGCCACTTCGCAGCATTCCTGCGCCAAACTCCGTGAAAACGCTGCGAATCGCGTGCCATGATGAAGATGGCGTGCCCCCGGGCCCCTGGACCTCGTCCGCCGACCCTCGCTCGTTTGGAGGCCGACGTGTCGTCGACGCTCAACCACCCCACCCCCACCACGCAGGACGCCACGACCGGTATCCGCGTCGCGAACCGTCGCCGGTACCTCATGTGCCGGCCGGACCGCTTCACGGTCAGCTACCGGATCAACCCCTGGATGAACCCGGACGACCCGACCGACACCTCGCTCGCGGTGTCGCAGTGGGAGCAGCTGCACCAGGCCTACCTCGATCTCGGCCACCGGATCGACCTCATCGACCCGCTCGACGGCCTGCCGGACATGGTGTTCGCGGCGAACGGCGGCTTCACGCTCGACGGCACCGCCTACGGGGCGAAGTTCACCTACCAGGAGCGCATCCCCGAGGGGCCGGCCTACATGGACTGGTTCGAGGCGAACGGCTTCCGCGTCGAGCGCCCCGAGTTCGTGAACGAGGGCGAGGGCGACATCATGCTCGTCGGCGACACCATCCTCGCCGGGACCGGCTTCCGCACCGATCCCCGCAGCCACGACGAGGTGCGGCGCATCTTCGACCGCGAGGTCGTGACCCTCAACCTCGTGAACCCGAGCTTCTACCACCTCGACACCGCGATCGCCGTGCTCGACCCGGTGGCTCCCGCCGACGGCTCGCCCGCGAACATCGCCTACCTGCCGACCGCGTTCGACGAGGCGAGCAACCGCATCCTCGAGCAGCGCTACCCCGACGCGATCCACGTGAGCACCGAGGATGCAGCCGTCCTAGGCCTCAACTCGATCTCGAACGGTCGTGAGGTCGTCATCGCCGCCCGGGCCGTCGGGTTCGAGCGTCAACTGCGCGAGCGCGGCTACACGCCGATCGGCGTCGACCTGTCCGAGCTGCTCCTCGGCGGCGGCGGCGTGAAGTGCTGCACGCTGGAGCTGCGCGGCTAGCCCTTCGACAAGCTGAGGGACCGGACCGGGGCTGTGCGGTCTCAGGGGCCGGGGTCGATGTCGAGGGGTTGCGGGTGCCGGTGGCGCGGCGTATACCTGCACTGACCGCTTGAACCCGAGGAAGGGCACCCATGGACGCCGGAGAACGACGTGACCACGAACGCGCCGACGCAGGACGCTCCGGCACCCTGAGTGATGCGACGGGGTTCTGGGTCGTGATCGCCTTCGCCCTGTTCGCCGGCGGCATGTGGGCGTTCGGCGAGGCGTTCCGCACGGACGTCCTGCAGGCCGTCTGGTTCATGGGTGGCATCCTCATGATCGCGCTCGCGATCTTCATCCCGGCGCATTTCGCCAGCAACAACTGATCCCTGGCCGGACGTTCGCCGACCGTTTCCTGAGCGTCCGGCCGTCCGGTCGGAGGCCGCCGATACGGTCCTGTTCAGCGCGCTACGCTGGCTGAGCAGACACGAGGACGGCACATGGATTCCACGGTGGTCATCATCCCCACCTACAACGAACGCGAGAACCTGGAGAGGATCATCGCGCGCGTCCGTGCCGCTGCACCATCCGTCGAGGTGCTCGTGGTCGACGACAACTCACCCGACGGCACCGGAGCGATCGCCGACCGTCTCGCCGCCGAGGACGACGCGGTACACGTGCTGCACCGCACCGGCAAGGAAGGGCTCGGCGCCGCCTACAAAGCCGGCTTCGCCTGGGCGCTCGGGCGCGGATTCGGCAACGTGGTCGAGATGGACGCCGACGGATCCCATGCCCCCGAGCAGTTGCCGGCGCTCCTCGCGGCCACCGCGGAGGCGGACGTCGTCCTCGGGTCGCGCTGGGTCCCGGGCGGCACCGTCGTCAACTGGCCCAAGCATCGCGAGGCCATCTCGCGGGTCGGCAGTGCCTACGCCCGGTTCGCGCTCCGGCTGCCCGCGCGGGACGTGACCGGCGGCTACCGTGTGTTCAGTGCTGACGCATTGCGGCGGCTGCAGCTCGACGAGGTCCACAGCCACGGCTACGGCTTCCAGGTCGACATGCTCTGGCACGCGAACCGCGCCGGTCTGCGGATCGTCGAAGTGCCGATCACCTTCACCGAGCGGACGCTCGGGGCGTCCAAGATGACGAGCGGCATCGTCGTCGAAGCCATGCTCCGCGTCACCTGGTGGGGCGTCTGCGAACTGACGGACCGCATCATCGGGCGTCGTCCCGCAGCGTCACGGGCGGCCGCCGGTTCCTGAGTCGCGATGGCGCCCGTCGGCGGGCGCGTCGTCAGCTGCGGCGCGGCCCTGACGAGATGACCGGGGTAGAACCGATGAGGTCCTCGTCGTCGACCGCATCCACGAGGTATGCGGCGACGTCGCAGCGAGGGATGCGGAGCGAGCTCGGCCAGCTCCCCGGTGGTGAGGACACGACCGGGCGTCGGGCGTCACTGGGGGAGAGCACGGTCGGGTGCACGATGGTCCAGTCGAGTTCCGAGCGGCGGAGGAACGCGTCCGCCTGCTCGTGATCGGCGTAGACGGTGCCGAGTCGGAGGAAGTGCGTCGCCCACCGCAAGCCTGCTGGGACGCTCCGGACCGACTCGCCGGCGCCGAGCGCGGAGAGGAGGACGACTCGCCGCAACCCACGCGAGCGCATCGCGTCCGTGGCGACTCGCACGGCGTTCGAGATGAGGTCGGGAGGGCTGACCTGGCGCGCCCACGGCCAGTCGGACGAGCCGATGTTGCTGAGGGCGATGATGACGGCCTGCGCGCCACGCATGGCCTCCTCGACGTCCTCACTCCGCAGTGGAGACCCCTGGACGACCGTCAGGCGGTCGCCGGGGACGACGGCGGCGGGGTCGCGGACGAGCGCGGTGACCGAGTGGCCGCGGCGAAGTGCCTCGCCGATGATGAGCCGCCCGGTGCGGCCGCTCCCACCGATCACGAGGAGGTGTGCCACCGTCGCCTCCCGATCGTCGAACACCGGCCCGACGGCGCAGGTGCTGCGACCGTCCGGACGGATCCATCGTCCCCGACGGAGCGACGGAGGGCATCGGGGACAACCCGGGGAGGGCGGTGTGATGGTGTGAGCGCGCGAGTCCGGCCCGAGCGACCGGCGCTGGCCGATTTCCGCGACCGGTTGTCGGTGCGGTCCCGTGACCGCTATCCTCACCAACAACTGTCGCGAAGTCGCCGCAGAACTGATCCTCGCTCAGGCGATCGGTCGGTGCGGTCCGGACTCCTCGACGATCTCGGTGGGGGGAGTGGCTCGAGCGATGGGGTGGCGTATGCCCGTGATTCGGAAGGTCGTCGCCGCGGTGATCGCGGTTGCGGCGATGACCATGTCGGTCGGCCTGCCGCAAGCGGCGTCGGCGGCCGCGCCGGAGTATCAGGCGAGCCGCGTCCTGACACTCGACGCTCGACCGTACGGGGTCGCCGTCGATCCGAACCGTGGGCTCGTCTACGTGTCGGGCCGGACGTCGAACGTCGTCTGGGTCTACGACGCCGACACGCTGGAGCGGGTGACGACGGTCGCCGTCCCGAACCTGCCATCACAGATCGCGGTCGACCCGGCGAGTGGCTACGTCTACGTGTCGCAATACACCGGCAACCTGCTGCAGGGGTCCCTCGCGGTCATCGATCCCGTGTCCGCGTCGGTCGTGGCCAGCGTGCCCGTCGGAAACGCGCCGACGGGCGTCAGCCTGAACCTCTCGACGAAGCAGATCTACGTGGTGAACTCCGCCTCGGCCTACCTCTCGGTGCTCGACGCTTCGGATCCGGCGGCTCCGGTCCCGGTCACCACCTGGTCGGCTGTGACCGGGATGCAGGAGGTCACCGTCGACGCCGCAGGAACCACCGCGTACGCCGTCGCACCGAACAACGACCAGGTGCTCGTGTTCGACACCGCGGACGGGACGCTGCGGACGAGCTGGTCGACGAACCGCGTGCCGCAGAGCCTCCTCCTCTCCTCGGACGAGACGAGCGCCTTCGTCACGGCGCAGCTCGGCCCGACGGCGACCGTCCACGACACCTCGACCGGGGCGGTGTCCGGGTCCATCGACGTCACGAACACCTACTTCACCTCCGCCGACCGTGCGCTCGAGTCGGCCTTCCTCACGTCCCCGCAGTCGAACGGCGGAACGGTCGTGGTGGTCGATGCGGCCACCGGCGCCCGTGTCCAGGACGTGCCCGCGATCGGCGCGTTCCAGATCGCGACCGACCCGACCCGCCATCGGACCTTCGTGACGAGCATCCGGAGCAACAACCTGACGGTGATCGATCCCATCGCCACGGCACCGTCCATCGTCTCCGATCCGGTCGATCAGCGCGTGGCTGCCGGCGGTGATGCGACCTTCGAGGCCCAGGCCTCGAGCGTCGAGGCGACCACCGTGGTCTGGCAGGTCAGTACCGACGGGGGCGCGACCTGGAGTGATCTCGCCGATGAGACCGCACCGTCGCTGACGATCGAGGCGGCGACGGTCGATCAGTCGGGCCAGCGATACCGTGCGGTCTTCACGAACTCGGTCGGGTCGACGCCGACTGCGGCAGCGACCCTGACGGTGGATCCACCGGCACCGACGATCGCACTGGATCCCTTGGCCGATCGGAGCGACCGGTCGGGGGATGCGGTCTCCGTCGCCGCGAACGCGACGACGTCGGACGGCTCGGCCGTCACCTACTCGGCGGTGGGATTGCCCGGCGGCATCGGTCTGGACCCGTCGACGGGCGTGCTGCAGGGGATCCCGACCACCGTCGGTGTCTTCGCCGTGACCGTCTCGGCGACCGCAGGCGAACTGGTCGCTTCCACGACGTTCACCTGGACGATCACCGCTGCGACGGTGGTCGTTCCGCCTCCGACCCCGATCGATCGGTCGTCCGAGGAAGGGTCGCTGGTCCGGACGGGGGCCGACTCCGCGCCGTTCGCACTGGCGGCGATCCTGATCCTCGCCGGGCTCGGGTCCTCCGCGATTGCGATCGCGATCGCGTGCGCGCGGAGGAGGGTGGGGTAGGGGCGGAGCCCCAGGCACCGACGCGCACGCAGCGCATCCGACGGAACGCGCGGCCCTGAGGGGTCGCGCGTTCCGTCGTTGTGTCGGCTTGCGCTCTTGGGACCGCTTGTATATCACTCATTCGTCGGCTAGTATTTCACGTGTAGAATCAGACATTCGGAAACCGACCGGAGATCTCCCCCATGAAACCAGCCGTCCTCGCCGCCGTGACCCTTGCGCTCGCCGGCACCCTCGTCGCCTGTACGTCCGCACCGATCGCCAGCGTTGCCGAACCTGCCGTCACCCAGTGCACCGGCCGTGATGTCACCATCGGCTCGGACGGCGCGAACGTGCGCCTCATCGGCGACTGCGGTGCCGTGACGGTGCGAGCCGACGCCGTCACGCTGCATGCGGACTCGGCGACCTCGCTCACGGTCGACGGCGACGACAACACGATCAGCATCGACTTCGTCGAACGTGTCGACGTCGTCGGATCCGGCAACGACCTCACCTGGCTCGACGGCGCCGAGCTCACCGAGGACGCCTTCCCCGGCAACACCCTGGCGCCGGCTCAGTGACCACCCTCCCCGACATCCCGTCCCCGTGCGGCCGCCCGGCCGCAATCGTTCTCTCGAAGGAAACAGCATGAAACCCCCTCGCTGGCGTTCGCGCCTGCAACTCATGGCCGGCACCCTGGCCATCACGACCGCGCTCGGTGGTGTGCTCTCGGCGCCGGCTGCGGCGACCACCGACCTCCAAGCCGTCGGCTCGTTCACCGAGTTCAAGCTCTCGATCACGGACGACGGCATCGTCGGCACGCTCGACCCGGCTGCCGACAACGGACTCATCGCGACCGGCTCCTCGGCGATGTTCGCCTGGTCGCTCGGAAGCGACGGACTCACCGACGGTGTCGCCTCGCAGACCCTGCCCGAGGGGTGGGTCTGGGACGAATCGTCCCTCATCAAGTTGAACAACGACTCTCCGACGTTCACCTCCCGCTACGTGCTCGAGGACGGTGGGCGCACGCTCCGTGCGACGATGTCGATCCCCTCGGGGTCACTCGTGACGGTCGACGGTCTCACCGCGACGATGAACGGATTCACGACGGCCCCCGGCACGGTGTACGACGCGACGGTCGTCTACGAGGACGGCACGGGCGCTCGAGAGGCGTCCGGCGGGACGCTCACGACCGTGGGTGAGTACCGGTCGGACCTCACGCCGGTCGGTGGCCAGTCCAACGCGCTCGGCCAGTACGACTTCGGGAACGGTCTGGAGGATGCGATTCCGCTGTCCATCGGCGTACAGCTGACCTCGTTGCTCGAAGCCGGACAGCGGCGGCCCATGGAGATCGACCTCCCGATCGACGTCACCCTGACGTACGACGGTCCCACCGCCGGTGGCGTCGAACTCGAGAGCGACCTTGCGGAAATCGTCTCCGTCGACGGCAAGGAGATCACCCTACGGATCACCTCCCTCCCGATCAGCGACGTGGCTCCCACCCGCCTGGCCATCCGGCCGACCCTCTGGTACCCGAAGGACGACGTCCCTGAGAAGGCGGCCGATGCCATCGTGATCCCCTACACCCTGACGGGTCCCGATTGGACCACCAACGGTGGCTCGACCATCGTCGGTGCGATCGGTGGTCAGTCCTCAGCGCGTCTGACGCAGAACCTGAAGGACGACGAAGAGGGCGGCTGGGTCCTCGCTCCGCCGACGGCGGGCATCTCCGCAGCACGCTACATCTCCGGAACGCCGAGCTATCCGCCGCTCAACGCGTCCCGCTGGACGAGCGTGAGCAACAGTCTGGTGTCGCCGGACGCCGAGCTCTTCTCCGAGGGGACGGTCACCCCGCCGACCCGAGCGGAGTCCGGCCAGACCCGCAGCCAGGGGCTGACGAACCTGGTCACCCACCAGTTCTGGAATCCCGAGGAGGCTCAGTTCGTCCTCGACACCCCCGCCGTGGCTTTCGGTGTCGTCCGCGACAGCACCCTCCAGCAGCAGCCGGCCGACCGGTTCCTCGTCCAGTACACGAACGGAACCGATCAGCAGGACCCCGAGAGCAACGCCTGGTTCGACACGCCGCAGGAGGCCGGAGGCCCCACGGCGATCACCGGAGTGCGCGTGCAGTACCTCGGAGAGAGTTGGCAGAAGGACGTGATCGGGCGTGTTGCCGACTTCAAGCTGTCCGTCCGTGTCCCGTTGGAGGCGCGTGCGCCGGTCGGATCCTGCATCACGATCAACCACACCTGGACGGCGGACGAGACCGGTGCCCGCGGACAGCGGACGAGCACCTGCGTCGAGCTGTTCACCACGAACCACTCGCTGGCAGCGGGTTCGGCCTCGGTCGTCGGCGGCAACTCCGTCGACCAGATCGCGCAGACCGGTCTGGTTCGACCGGCCGGCGCACGCCTCGACGCTGCGCCGATCACCTTCGACGCGGTCCGCACCGAGGTGCGACTCGACTCCGCGGTGACGGCCTTCGACGTGTCGCGCCTCGACCCGGCGTGGCGAGTCGTCGACGTGCGCGAGGCCGACCTCGGCCCCGATGGCCTCCCCGGCACCCGCGACGACCGCGCTCCCGCCTACGTCACGCTCGAGAGCACGGCCCCGGTCGTGCTCGGTGCGTCGTCCACGTCGCTCAAGCCCGTTCGCATCGGCACGACGGTGTCGGTCCAGCGGCCGGTCAAGCCGAACGGTTGGACCAGCGGGACCAACGGCACCCTGTCCACCTTGAGCACCCTCTCCGGCATCGGCGACACTACGCTCCAGGCGTCCTCGCGTGTCAACGTCGTGCAAGTGGACACCCTGTCGCTGAGCGGCGCCGCGGGGAAGCCGCAGATCGAGTCCGACGACACGTCGATCGACTTCACGACCTATTGGTACAACTTCACCCGGAGCAACTACGAGGGCAACGTCGTGTTCCTCGACGTCCTGCCGTACAACGGCGACGCCCGCGGCTCCAGCTTCTCGGGGACCGCCACGCTCCAGAGCCTTCGCCTGTTGGGCGTCGAGCCGGCGACCGTGCAGATCACGACCGCCGATCCTCGCCTCATCGGCGATGCACCCGGCGACGAGGTCGAGTGGGTCGATCTCGCCGAGGACGCCGATCTCTCGTCCGTCACCGCTGTGCGTGTCGTCTACGTCGGGTTCGACTCCACGGCCGCGGGTGGCCTCCGTCTCGACCTCTCGGTGGAGGGGCAGGAGGCGGGAGACGTCTACCAGAACAGCGCCGACGCCTTCTTCGGATCGAACTCGGTCCGTCTCCGGACGCCGAACCAGACGTCCGAGGTCGTCGGCTCCACGGTAAGCGGTGTCGTCTTCGACGACCGGAACGGCGACGGCGTGCAGCAGGCCGACGAGCCCGGCCTGGCCGACGTGAGGCTCGACCTCCGTCCGGCCGGCGGCGATGCGATCGAGCAAAGCTCGACCGCATCGGACGGGACGTTCTCGATCGACGGGCTCGTCTCCAGCCAGGAGTACGAGGTGGTCGTCGACGGCACGACGCTCCCGGCGTCACACCTGCAGACCGCCGGTTGGCAGGATCGCCGAGACGACGTCGCCGGTCCGTTCACGGTCCCGATGGGAAGTGGTCGCGACGACCTCGTGTTCGGGTACCAGACCGTCGACTCGAGCATCGTGCTCGACAAGCGCGCGACGTTGCCCGAGGGTGATCTCAAGGTCGGCTCGGTCATCGACTACACCTTCGTCGCCACGAACAGCGGGCAAGGAACCCTCAGCGACGTCCAGTTGGACGACGACCTCCGGGGCCTGAGCGACCTCACCTTCGACTGGCCCGCCGAATCCGGTGTGCTGGCTGCCGGGGCGACCGTGCAGGCGACGGCGAGCTACACCGTGACGCAGTCCGACATCGACCGTGGTCACCTGACCAACGATGCGACCGTCGCCGGGACCGACGCGCTGGGAAGCGCTGTCAGCGATGACGACAGCATCACCGTCGATCTCGTCACGGGGGCTGCGGTGAAGGTGTCGATCGTGGGCAGCGTGCGCGACGAGGTCGCGGTCGGTGCCGCGGTGGACTGGACCGTCACCGTCGAGAACGCCGGCTTGCCGACGCTGCGTGATGTCGAGGTTCGCGATGGCGAACAGTCGATCGGCAGCTGGGACACCCTCGCGCCCGCGGCGATCGAGATCACCACGTTCGAGACTTCCCTGATCCAGTCCGACATCGATGCCGGCCTGGTATCCCGATCGGTGGAGGTGGAAGGGTTCCACGCTGCGGACGGTTCGTCGGTGACCGATGAGGACAGTGCGGAGGTGCCGCTGGACGTGGCCGGTGCGGTGTCGATCGAGGTGTTGCTGAACGGAGAGGATGTCGTTTCGGCTCCTGGTCCTGAGGTGACGGTCGGCGAGTCGATCGAGTGGACGTACGTGGTCACCAACACCGGTATCCGCACGCTTGCCGACCTGTCCGTTTCGGATTCGTTCGGGTCGGAGCTGGCGGTCATCGAGACGCTCGCCCCTGGCGAGAGCACGGTCATCACGGTGTCGTCCAACGCCGTGTTCGACGAGCAGCTCGTTCGTGCCGTGGTCTCCGGCGTTGAGGCAGGCGATCGGCCGGTCGGTCCGGTGCGTGCTGAGGACGTCAGCTGGTATCAGGGTGTGATCGACTCCTCGATCACGGTCGACGAGCGGGCGATCCTGCCTGACGGCGACCTGGTCGTCGGCTCGGTGATCGAGTTCGAGCTCACCGCGACGAACACGAGCGCCGGCACGGCGCTGACGGAGGTCCAGGTCCGCGACCGGTTCGCGGGCATGGGTGAACCGGACGTGGTGTGGCCGGGCGAGCCCGGGACCTTGCAGCTCGGCGAGTCCGCGGTCGCGACGGTGGAGTACACGCTGACGCAGGCCGACATCGATCGAGGGTCCTTGACCACGGATGCGGTCGCGTCCGGTGTCGACCTCGCCGGTGAGACCGTCGAGGATCGCGACTCGGTGACGATCGATCTGGCAACGGGTGCGGCGGTGGCGGTGTCGATCGTGGGCAGCGTCCGCGACGAGGTCGCGGTCGGTGCCACGGTCGACTGGACCGTGACGGTCGAGAACGCCGGCCTGCCGACGCTGCGGAACGTCGAGGTCCACGACGACGAGCAGACGATCGGGACCTGGGAGTCCCTGGCCCCCGGCTCGATCGAAGTGACCACGTTCGAGACCACGATCACGCAGTCGGACATCGACGCGGGCTTCGTCTTGCGCGAGGTGTCGGCGTCGGGAGCACATGCTGCCGATGGATCGCGCGTCTCCGACGACGACCTGGCCGAAGTGCAGCTGCCGACCGCCGGTGAGATCAGCGTCGAGGTGCTGCTGAACGGCGAAATCGTCGAGGAGGCTCCCGGGCCGGAGATCCTGGCTGCTGACGGCATCACGTGGACGTACATCGTGACGAACACCGGTCCGCGGACACTCACGGACGTCGTCCTCGACGACGGCATGGAGCCCCGGTCAGCCTTGTCCGTCGACGGTGCGCTGGCACCAGGTGCGTCGGTCAGCGTCGATCTCGAGGAGCGCGCCGAGCTCGGCGCACACCACCGGGTCGTCGCGGCGACCGCGGAAGACGGGTCTGGATCGTTCGACGACGGCGTGCAGCCTCGCTCGCTGGTATCCGCCTCCACCGAGTCCTGGTACGTCGGAATCGTCGTACCGGAGACGCCCGAACCGAACACGCCGGCACCCGTCGTCTCGTCCGGATCGACGGACGGTCCGCTCGCGAAGACCGGAGCCGAGGGCGCCTTCCTCGGAGGCGCAGCGGCACTCGCGCTGCTCGGGATCGCCCTGGGCTTCGGCCTCATCGTGCGCCGCCGTCAGCGTGAGGAGGTCGGCTCGGACCTGACGGAATGACGAGACGGTCCTGCCCGGGGTTCGGGCAGGACTGATCGGCCCAGGCCGGCGGCGGGGTCGTCTCATGCGGAAGCGTGAGGCGGCCCCGTGCTCGCGTCGTGCGGCGTTCCGTCTGGCGAGAGCGCGGGACGGAACTGTGCGCCTGCGAGGACGTCCAAGGCCCCGGTCACCAAGCGTGTCGACAAGGATCCTTCGACGCGCGCGGTGACCGGGGCCGGTCGAGTGAGGAGGCGGTTACGCCTTCGCGGCTGCGGGCTTCCGCGCCGGAGCCTTGCGGGCGGGCGACGTCGCGGGCTTCGCTGTTGTGGAGCGTCCGGCACTCAGTGTCGACTGCTCGGGCAGCGGCTGCAGGGTCGTGAACCGCGACAGCTGCGTCACGTGGTGAGGCTGCAGCTCGTCGAGCGACGCGACACCCAGCAGCTTCATCGTGCGCACGATCTCACCCGAGAGGATCTGGATCGCACGATCGACGCCCTCGCGTCCACCGGCCATGAGCCCGTACAGGTAGGCGCGGCCGATGAAGGTGAAGCGCGCACCGAGCGCGACGGAGGCCACGATGTCGGCGCCGTTCATGATGCCGGTGTCGAGGTGCACCTCTGCGTCCTTGCCCACCTCGCGCACGACGCTCGGCAGGAGGTGGAACGGGATCGGCGCGCGGTCGAGCTGGCGGCCGCCGTGGTTGGAGAGCTGGACGGCGTCCGCACCGAGGTCGACGGCGAGCTTCGCATCGGCGACCGACTGGACGCCCTTGACGATGAGCTTGCCCTTCCACTGCTCGCGGATGTACTTGACCTCGTCCGGGCCGACGGTCGGGTCGAACATCGTGTCGATGAGCGCCGCGACGGTTCCCGACCAGCGGTCGAGGCTCGCGAAGGCCAGTGGCTCCGTGGTGAGGAAGTTGATCCACCATGCCGGGCGGGGGAGCGCGTCGACGATGGTCTTCGGGGTGAGCGACGGCGGGATCGTCATGCCGTTGCGGACGTCGCGCAGGCGGGCGCCGCCGACCGGGGTGTCGACCGTCACGACGAGGGTGTCATAGCCCGCCGCGGCCGCGCGATCGACGAGCGCCATCGACCGTTCGCGCTCGCTCCACATGTACAGCTGGAACCAGTTGCGCCCACCGGGTGCCGCCGCCTTGACGTCCTCGATCGAGGTCGTGCCCATGGTCGACAGGGTGAAGGGGATGCCCGCGGCCGCGGCGGCGGAGGCTCCCGCCCGTTCGCCCTCGGTCTGCATCATGCGGGTGAAGCCGGTCGGCGCGATGCCGAAGGGGAACGCGACACGCTCGCCGAGGACGTCCCAGCCGGTGTCGACGTTCGCGACGTTCTTCAGGACGGCCGGGTGGAACTCGATGTCCTGGAACGCCTGCCGTGCCCGAGCCAGCGAGATCTCGCCCTCGGCGGCGCCGTCGGTGTAATCGAAGGGCGCCGTCGGCGTGACCTTCTTCGCGATCGCCCGGAGGTCGCTGATGGTGGTGGCGGCCGCCAGGCGTCGCCGGCGAGCGTTGAACTCCGGCTTCTTGAACTGCATGAGCGGCAGGAGGTCATGGGGCTTGGGGATGCGGCGTTCAACCATGGTCTGTCTCTTCTTTCCGCGAACTGTCGCTTGAGGTGGGTGTCGAGGGGTGCGGACTGTCGTCTTCTGACAGTTCGCGAGCCTGGTAGTAGTTGGTGATGTGGGAGCGGACGGAATCGCGGGCCAGCGGGGCGTCGGCGTGGCGGATCGCCTCCACGATGCCCCGGTGCTCGGCGCGCAGGCGGTCGGCGGTGGCTGACCACGACGCCAGTTGCGGGACACCGGCCAGGACGTAGCGCTCGATCGAGTCGCGGAGGCCGGACATCGTGGCGACGAGGACCTGGTTGCCCTCCGCCTCGGCGAGCGACAGATGGAACTGCGCGTCGAGGGCGAGGAACTCGGCCTCCGTGAGCGTCGACTGGTCCATCGCGTCGAGCAGAGCCTCGGGGTGTGTGAGATCGGGGACGGTCGTTCCGGCGCGCGACGCGAGACTGTGGACGACCGCGGTCTCGATCACGAGCCGGGTGTCGACCACGTCCTGGACGGCGAAGCCTTGCGCGGCCACCTGGAGCCGCATGAGGGTGGCCATGCCGCCGGACGGCGTGGCGACGATGATCGCGCCGGCGGTGGGGCCGGATCCCGTGTGGGTGCGGATGAGTCCCAGGACCTCGAGGACCCGGATCGCCTCGCGGACGCTGGACCGACCGACGCCGAGGTCGATCGCGAGCTGTCGTTCGCCGGGCAGGCGGTCACCGGGGGTGAGGACACCGCTGAGGAGGTCCGACTCGATGCGGGCGAGCACGACCTCCCAGGCCCGGGGCTCCGCCGCTGGGGTGGCGGGCTGCGTCGCCGGGGCCGCGGCCGGCGCGGCCGTCGCTGGTGCGTTCATCGATCCTCCTTCGACACTGCGGTGTGGTCAGACCACAAACCCTACCTCTTGAACCGATTCAACGCGAGCCCTTCGCGCAGATTTCTCTGCGAGGGGGTTTCGGCGGATATCGACGCCCGTCTCAGGTGCGGAGGACGATGTTCTCCGGCTCCTCGTCGGCCAACAGATGTTCGATCTGCCGACGCAGGAGACGCGCCATCCGCGGCAGCATGGCGCTCGTCGCACCCCCGATGTGTGGGGAGACGAGCACGTTCGGCAGGGACCACAGCGGGTGGTCGGCGGGCAGTGGTTCGGGGTCGGTCACGTCGAGCGCCAGTCGGATGCGACCGCTCGTCGCGTGCTCCACCAGGGCGTCGGTGTCGGCGACGGGGCCGCGGGCGACGTTCACGACCAGGGCGTCGTCGGGCAGTGCCGCCAGGAAGTCGTCTCCGATCAAGCCGCGGGTGCTGTCGGTCAGCGGGACGACGACGATGACGATCTCCGCGTGCGGCAGGAGTTCGGGCAGCTCGTCGATGCCGTGGATCGGCCCCCGCTCGTCCTCCCGCGCGCTCGACGCCACCCGGGTGACCTCCACCTCGAACGGAAGCAGGCGCTCCTCGATGGCCGCGCCGACCCCGCCGTACCCGATGAGGAGCACGCGGCGGTCGGCGAGGCTCGGGCGCTGGCTCTGCAGCCATTCGCCCGTCCGCTCGGCTCGCACGAAGTCGGGGATGCCGCGCTGCGAGGCGAGGATGAGCCCGACCGTGAGCTCCGCCGTCGAGGCCTCGTGGACGGTCGCAGCGTTCGCGAGGGTGATGCCCTCCGGGAGGAGGTCCGCAAGGCCGTCGTAACCGATCGACTGCACCTGGACGAGCTTCGGCGTCACCGCGCCGACGTTCGCGAGCGGTTTGTTCGAGCCGAGGTACACGGGCACGACGAGGTCGATGTGCTCGACCGGCGGTTCGGTGCGCAGATCCCATTCGACGAACTCGACGCCCTCGGGGAGGGGTCCCTGCGACAGCACCTCCTCGCGCAGGTCGGAGGGCAGGCTGACGATGAGTGGAGAAGCGGTCATGCTGCGACGCTACCGGCTGACGGTCGTGGAGCCGGCAGGCTTGCGCGGCTCGTAGCGGGTCGGCTCGAAGGAACGGGCGACGAGGGCGCGCAGGGACTCGAGGTCGCCGTCGATGATCCCCACCGCCCTCGCCTGGACGAGGACGTTCCCCAGTGCCGTCGCCTCGACGGGGCCGGCGATGACGGGGATCCCCGCACGGTCGGCCGTCAGCTGGCAGAGGAGCGTGTTCTGGGATCCGCCGCCGACGACGTGGATCGCGCGCACCTGGACCCCGGACAGCTCGGAGGCCGTGTGGACGGCGTCCGCGAACGCCTGCGCCAGGCTCTCGATGATGCACCGGACGAACTCGGCACGGGACTGCGGGACCGCCCGCCCGTGCTCGGTGAGGAACCCGGCGATGCGCGCCGGCAGGTCACCGGGGGCGAGGAACCGGGGGTCGTTCGCATCGAACACCGAGACGGGTGCGTCGACCGCGGCGGCCTGGGCGATGAGCCCGGGGAGGTCGATCGTCTCGCCCCCGCGCTCCCAGGTGCGCACCGACTCGCTCAGGAGCCAGAGTCCCATCACGTTGTGCAGGAAGCGGGTGCGTCCGTCGACGCCGCCCTCGTTCGTGAAGTTCGCCGCTCGACTCGCCTCGGTGAGGACCGGGCGTTCGAGCTCGACCCCGACGAGTCCCCAGGTGCCGCAGGAGATGTAGGCGGCATCCGGGGTCGTCATCGGGACGGCGACGACCGCTGACGCCGTGTCGTGCGAGCCGATGGCGGTGACGGGGGTGGAGGAGGCCAGGCCGACCTCGGCGGCGACCGCTTCGAGGAGCGTCCCGATGCGATCGCCCGGCTGGACGATGGGCGGGAGGATCGTCGCCGGGATGTGGAGCCGGCCGAGGAGCTCGGTGTCCCAGGCGGTCGGTTCGCCGGCGCGGACGAGGCCGGTGGTCGACGCGTTGGTGGCCTCGGCGACACGGGCACCCGTCAGCCAGTGCGCGATGAGGTCGGGCACCAGAAGCGCGGTGTCGGCGACGTCGAGCATGCCGGCGTCGCGCTCGGTCGCGAGTTGGTAGACGGTGTTGAACGGCAGGAACTGCAGGCCGTTCACGCGGTAGAGGTCGGCGAACGGGACCGTTCCGTGGACCGCCTCGACACCTGCAGCCGTCCGTTCGTCGCGGTAGTGGAACGGTGCGCCGAGGAGGCGCCCATGCCGGAGGAGGCCGTAGTCGACCGCCCATGAGTCGATGCCGATGCTCGCCAGGTGCGGCTCCTGCTTCGCTGCGCCCGACAGCCCCGCGATGATCGAGCGGTACAGCTCGAGGATGTTCCAGTGCAGGCCGTCCGGCGTGCGGACGGGCGTGTTCGGGAACCGCGCGACCGGTACGAGGCGCAGCTCGCCGGGGCCGACGTGGCCGAGCATGACCCGCCCGCTCGTGGCCCCGAGGTCGACCGCCGCGACGGTGCCGCTCCGGCCTGCCGCGCTCATCGCAGGAAGGCTGCGGCCACGCCCGCGTCGACGGGGATGTGCAGTCCGGTCGTGTGGCTGAAGTCGCTCGTGCAGATCGCGAAGACCGCGTTCGCGACGTTCTCGGGGACGACCTCGCGCTTGAGGATGGTGCGCTGCGCGTAGAACTTGCCGAGGTCCTGCTCGTCGATGCCGTACGTCTTCGCGCGGTTCGCACCCCAGCCCGAGGCGAAGATGCCGGAGCCGCGGACGACGCCGTCGGGGTTGATGCCGTTCACCTTCACACCGTACTCGCCGAGCTCTGCGGCGAGGAGGCGGACCTGGTGAGCCTGGTCGGCCTTCGTCGCGGAGTAGGCGATGTTGTTCGGGCCGGCGAACACGGAGTTCTTCGACGAGATGTAGACGATGTCGCCGCCGAGCTTCTGGTCGATGAGCACGCGTGCGGCGGCCTTCGAGACGAGGAACGAGCCCTTCGCCATGACGTTGTGCTGGAGGTCCCAGTCCGCCTCGGTGGTTTCGAGGAGCGACTTCGACAGCGACAGACCGGCGTTGTTGACGACGAGGTCGAGCCCGCCGAAGGCCAGGACCGTCTCGTCGATCGCGGCCTGGACGGCGGCCTCGTTCGAGACGTCGGCGGCGATGCCGATCGCGACGTCCGTGGTGCCGAGCTCAGCTGCCGCGGCCTGCGCCTTCTCCAGTGAGAGGTCGGCGATCGCGACGACCGCACCCTCCGCGACGAGACGCGTCGCGATGGCCTTGCCGATGCCGGATGCGGCACCGGTGACGAGCGCGATGCGGGTCGCGAGCGGCTTCGGTTTCGGCATCCGCTGCAGCTTCGCCTCCTCGAGCGCCCAGTACTCGATCGCGAACTTCTCGGCCTCGTCGATCGGCGCGTAGGTCGAGAGTCCCTCGGCGCCGCGCATGACGTTGATGGCGTTGACGTAGAACTCGCCGGCGACGCGGGCGGTCTGCTTGTCCTTGCCGAAGCTGAACATGCCGACGCCCGGGACGAGGACGATGAGCGGGTCGGCACCGCGGATCGCCGGGCTGTCGGCCGTGGCGTGGCGGTCGTAGTAGGCCTGGTAGTCCTCGCGGTACGCCTCGTGCAGCGTGCCGAGACGCTCGATGACCTCCTCGACGGTCGCCGTGGCGGGCAGGTCGACCGTGAGTGGCTTCACCTTGGTGCGGAGGAAGTGGTCGGGGCAGCTCGTGCCCAGCGCGGTGAGGCGTGGGTGCTCAGCCGAGGCCAGGAAGTCGAGGACCTCGGGGCTGTCGGTGAAGTGGCCGACGACGGGGCGGTCGGCGGAGGCGAGCCCGCGGATGGTGGGTGCGAGGGCCGCCGCCTTCGCACGACGCTCGGCCTCGGGGAGGGCCGCGTAGCCGTCGAGCGCCGGGCCGAACGGCTCGGGGCGGGAGTTCGCCTCGATGTACGCTGCCGCGGTGTCGATGATCCACAGCGAGTTGGCTTCGGCCTCCTCGGAGGTGTCGCCCCAGGCGGTGATGCCGTGCCCGCCGAGGATGGTGCCGACCGCCTGCGGGTTGTCGGCCTTGATGGCGGCGATGTCGAGGCCGAGCTGGAAGCCGGGGCGACGCCATGGGACCCACACGACCTTGTCGCCGAAGATCTTCGCGGTGAGTTCGGGGCCATCGGCGGCGGTCGCGATGGCGATGCCGGAGTCGGGGTGCAGGTGGTCGACGTGGGCCGCGTCGACGAGGCCGTGCATGGCGGTGTCGATCGACGGGGCCGCGCCACCCTTGCCGTGCAGGGTGTAGTCGAAGGCGGCGACCATCTCGTCTTCGCGGTCGAGGCCGGGGTAGACGTCCTGCAGGGCGCGCATGCGGTCGAGGCGGAGGACCGCGAGACCCTCGGGCTTGAGCGTGCCGAGGTCGCCGCCCGATCCCTTGACCCAGAGGAGCTCGACCGGCTCGCCCGTGACGGGGTCGATCTCGGTGCCCTTGGCCGAGGTGTTGCCGCCGGCGTAGTTGGTGTTCTTCGGGTCGCTCCCGAGGCGGTTGCTGCGGGCGATGAGCTCGGCAGCGGTTGGGTTCACGGACATTCGCACTCCTTCGTCGGGGCACGTCCGTGCCCAGTGTTCGATCGTGTTAAGTGTCACACGAAGTGACAGATCTCGCAATGGCGGATGTCCCGATCTCAGGAGGGCTGTGGCGCGTTACGATCGTCGCGGAGCGACGCGCGGGGTGACTCCTGAGAACGGGACGTGTGGGGCCGGGTGCTCAGAGGAGTTCGACGGCGTCGCGGTAGGCGTCGAGTGCAGGGTCGGTGGGGTCGAGTTCCGTGACGAGGAGGTCGACGTCCGCCAGGGCGAAGCCGACCGCCATCGCGCGCTGTCCCAGCTTCGAGGACGCGGCGACGAGGATCGTCTCGTCCGAGGAGCGGGCGAAGGCCTGCTTGACCTGCGCCTCCTCGAGGGTGACCTCCGAACTGCCGACGGTCGAGTCGATCGCGGCGGCCGACAGGAAGAAGCGCCGGTAGAGCACCGACGACGCCGCCTGGCAGGCGATGGGGCCGATGAAGCTGTCGGTGCGCGGCTCGGCCTGGCCGCCGACGAGGATGGCCGTGATCTCGCGGTTCGCGCCGGCGAGGAGGAAGTTCGGGTAGGAGTTGGTCGCCACCGTGAGCGTCGACTCGCCGAGCAGTCGACTGATGCCGCCGGCCGTGCTGGAGGCGTCGATCGCGATCGCGCCGTCCGTCGGGATGAGTGACCGGAGCTTCTCGACGATGGCACCCTTCTCGCGGACGCCCGTCGCGGACCGCTCGGTGAAGGTCCTCGGGCGCAGGGTCGGTATCGCCCCGCCGCGGACGCGCCGCACCAGGCCGAGCTGCTCCAGGTCGGCGAGGTCGCGTCGCACGGTCATCGAGGACACGTCGAGCTCCGCAGCCGCGTCGTCGAGGCGGATGCTGCCGTCGCGTTCGAGGATCGCGGTGAGCCGGGTCCGCCGTTCCTCGGCGCCGAGCGTGCCGGTCGTGGCCATGCCGCCCCCTGTCCTTCGGTGTCGGACGTGTCCGTTCGTGTCCGTGTGAACAGGATGTCACAGCGGGGGAGGATGCCGAACGGTTCCTAACTCAGGAGCACTCCGGCGCGTCGCCGATATGAACCGGCGTGGCGTGCGCGGCGCGCCGCGAGCGTCCTGAGTTACGGACGAGTCAAAAATATATGAGCTTCTGGAACTTCTAGACTGGCGCCATGGAAACCACACACGAACCAGTCCTCGCCGGTCGCACGGCGATCATCACCGGAGGCGCCCGTGGGCTCGGGCTCGCGATGGCCACGGCGCTCGCCGAGGCCGGCGCCCAGGTCGCCCTGCTCGACCGTTTGGAGTCGGTGGCCGATGCCGCGTCGGTCCTCGATGCGCAGGTCTCGCCCGGGGTGATCGGGCTCCCGGTCGACGTCACCGACGAGGGGTCCGTGAACGCCGCGCTCGACCACGTCGCGGATACCCTCGGGACGCCCGACATCCTCGTCAACAGTGCCGGGATGACGCACGGCGTCCGCGCGATCGACACCGAGGTGGCCGATTGGGACCGACTCTTCCGGGTGAACGTCACCGGGACCTTCCTCGTGTCCCGGCAGTTCGCGCGACGCTTCGTCGCCGACCGTCGCGACGCGGGTCACCTCGCGAGCATCGTGAACGTGTCCTCGATGTCCGCCTTCGCCGTGAACGTGCCGCAGACGCAGGCCGCATACAACGCCTCGAAGGCCGCCGTCTCCATGCTCACGAGCAGTCTCGCGATCGAGTGGTTGCCGCTGGGGATCCGGGTCAACGCCATCGCGCCGGGCTACTTCGCGAGCGACATGACGCGCGACTTCGTCGCCGCCAATCCGGACATGGCCGAGGACTGGGTGTCGCGGATCCCGGCCGGCCGGATGGGTGAGCCGGACGAGCTCGGCGACCTCGTCGTCTACCTCGCCGGAGAGCGCTCCTCCTACGTCGTCGGGCAGAGCTTCCGGATCGACGGCGGATACACACTCGTCTGACGGGCGGTGACGGCGACGGCCCGGAGTGCATCGGAGGGATGCGCGCCGGGCCGTCGCTGTGTCGGGCCGTCCTGGCTCAGTGCTGCGACACCGTCGGGATGCTCCGCGTCGTCTCCGCCTTCGCCAGGGCGTCCTGGTCGACCCGCATCAGGAACGTCACCGCGAACCCGACGAGATAGGTGCAGGCGAGCGCGATGACGGTCGCCGTGGTGCCGAAGGACGTCCAGAGCAGGGTGACGAGCAGCGACCCGACGAACTGGGAGAGTCCGGCGGAGAGGTTGAGGAGTGCGACCGCGCCGCCGCGGTGGTTCGGCTCGAGCGCCGGCATGAGCGCCGATAGCGGGACGTAGGCCGCGACCGCGAACCCGAACATGACGACGCCGATCCCCGTGAGCCAGGGGTTCGGCCCGACGACGAGCGGGATGAAGTAGAGCAGGAGCGTGGACGCGAACATGCCGAGGCTCCCGAACCAGCGGACGGTGCGGATCCAGCCGATGCGGTCGCCGAGGATGCCCCAGAGGAGGTTCGTGAACACCGTCACGATGTAGACGAGCCCCCACAGCTGCAGCCAGGTGCCCTGCTCGAAGCCGATGTCGCGGACGAAGACGATCGGCAGCATGACGATGAATCCGTAGAGCGAGATCTGGTTGATGACGCGCTGGAGCATGCCGTAGGCGAGCTGGACGTTCCGGAACGGGAGGCCGAGTGTGGTCACGAGGGTCTCGCCCAGGCCGCGGAGTGTGCGGGGCTCGGAGGTCTCCGGTCCCTTGCCGCGCACGAGGACGGCCGCCAGCACGCCGCCCACGGCGATGAAGGCGATCGCGCCCCACATCGTCTCGACGGCTCCGAACGCCGGGATGGTGAAGCTCGGCAGATAGGACCCGAACACGCCGACGCCGATCGAGTACGAACACCAGAACCAGCCCATCGCGGACGAGAGTTTGTCCTGCGGGGCGGCGTAGGAGATCCACACGACGAATCCGAACACGAACAGCGGGTAGGCGACGGCACGGATGGCGTACATCACCAGCATCATCGCGAAGTCGTGCTGCATGATGCCGAAGTACACGAAGCCGGCGTGGAAGACGATCCACCCCGCGGCGGCGGCGATCATGACGCGCCGCGGTCCGAAGTACTCGGCCAGCACACCGGAGGCGAACGCACCGATCGCGACGATCAGGCCGTAGACGGTGAAGAGCGAGCCCACCTGGTCGGTGCTGAAGCCCTCGCTGGTGACGAGGAAGTCCGAGAGGAACGCCTGCTCGAGTCCGTCGCCGGTCATGAAGAAGGCGATCGCGACGTATCCCCAGAGCAGCGGGCCGGACAGGCCGAGAAAGGCCTTCGGTGGTCGGGTGCCGGGGGATTCGATGCTGGGTGCAGGTGTGCCGTTTGGTGAGGACATGCTCTCTCTCCATTGAGGTGGGACGCGACGATGGCGCGGGGAACCAGGGGGAAGTCTGAGCAGAAAATATATCAGAGTGTGGCCTGACCACAGCCGTTCGCCCCTTTCTGGGCAAACGAGGTTTCGTTCGCCCGGAAATGGGCAAACGAATCGCTAGGCGGCGGCGTCGATGAGCGTCTCGGCGGCGCGACGAGCGTGCAGCGCAGCCTCGGGGGAACCCGTGATGGCGGCGGTGGTCTGGGCGCCCTCGGCGAGGATCGCGAGCTGGGGTGCGAGTGATGCCGGCGCGCCGGCGTCGGCGACGAGGTCGGCGACGTAGTCCTGGAAGGACGCCTTGTGTTCGCGGGTGATGGTGGCGACCGCCGGTGAGACGCCCCCGAGCTCCCCGAAGGTGTTGATGAATCCGCAGCCGCGGAACGAGTCGTCACTGAACCAGCCGGCCAGATAGTCGTAGATCGCGAGGAGGCGGTCTCGGGGCGTTTCGGCGTCGTCCACGAGGGCGCTGACGCCGGTGGTCCAGATCTCGTGCCGGTGCTCCATGACCGCGAGGACGATGTCCTCCTTGCTCGGGAACTCCGAGTAGAGGCGCTTCAGCGATACGCCTGCCGCCGAGCGCAGCTCGTCCATGCCGACGGACTGGATGCCCTTCGCGTAGTACAGGCGGTCGGCGGCGTCGACGATGATGTCGCGCACGGAGGCCGGCGCAGCGGGTGCGACCGCCGGGCTCGGCGACGCGATGGTCATCGTCTGTTCGCTGGTCATTCCATCAGTGTACTTGCATTGAGAACGATCGTTCCCTATGCTGAGGGACACCGAAGAGAACGCTCGTTCTCAATTCGGGGCGTGGAACCGGGCGACGAGTCCGGACGCCGAAGACGAAAGGAATCGAACCATGTCGTTCATCACCGTCGGAACCGAGAACAGCACCTCCGTGGAGCTCTACGTCGAGGATCACGGCAGCGGCCAGCCCGTCGTCCTCATCCACGGCTACCCCCTCGACGGCTCGTCGTGGGAGAAGCAGACCGCGGCGCTCCTCGACGCCGGCTACCGCGTCATCACCTACGACCGCCGCGGTTTCGGCAAGTCCTCCAAGCCCACCGAGGGCTACGACTACGACACCTTCGCCGCCGATCTCAAGGCCGTCGTCGACGGGCTCGACCTCCACGACGCGGTCCTGGTCGGCTTCTCGATGGGCACCGGCGAGGTCGGCCGCTACCTCGGCACCTACGGCTCGGAGCGCGTCGCGAAGGCCGTCTTCCTCGGATCGCTCGAGCCGTACCTGCTGCAGACCGATGACAACCCGACGGGCGTCCCGCAGGACGTGTTCGACGGGCTCCTCGCCGCCGTCACCGACGACCGCTACGCGTTCTTCACGAGCTTCTTCGAGAACTTCTTCAACACGGACGAGAACCTCGGCTCGCGCCTGAGCGAGGAGGCGCTGCGGGCCAACACGCAGCTCGCCTACAATGCGTCGCCGTACGCGTCGGTCGCGGCGCAGCCGACCTGGCTGACCGACTTCCGGGCCGATGTCGCGAAGATCGACGTCCCGTCGCTCATCGTCCACGGCACCGGCGACCGCGTCCTGCCGATCGACTCCACCGGTCGCGTGTTCGCGAAGGCGCTGCCCTCTGCCGAGTACGTCGAGATCGAGGGCGCCCCGCACGGCATGCTCTGGACCCACTACCGCGAGGTCAACGAGCAGCTGCTCGCTTTCCTCGCGAAGTAGTCGGCTCGGTCGGCTCGCAATTCAGGTCCGTTCCGGCGCGTCGGCGAACTCGGCCGGCGCGCCCGTGGTGACACGCCGCGCGCGTCCTGAGTTGTGAACGTCCGGATGTGGATGAAGCCCCGCGACCGGGTCGGTCGCGGGGCTTCATCGTGCTCGGGTGTGCCTAGGCGCCCCAGCTCGCCTGCGTCCCGCCGACGCGCTCCTCCGCGATGTGCTGCTGGTAGCCCGAGGCCAGGTAGGCGCCGAACGGGTCGGCGGGCAGGCCGCGGCTCTCGCGCCAGGCGGCGAGCGGACCGCGGACGTCGGTGTAGAACGCGTCCATGAGGATGCCGTTGGCGCCGAGGACGTCGCCGGCCTCCTGTGCCGCCGTCAGTGCGTCGCGGTCGACGAGCAGTGCGCGCGCGGTCATCTCCTGCACGTTCAGCACCGAGCGGATCTGACCGGGGATCTTGTCCTCCACGTTGTGGCACTGGTCGAGCATGAACGCGACCGGCGAGTCGTCGTCGAGGCCGCCGCCGCGGACGACCTCGTAGAGGATCCGGAACAGCTGGAACGGGTCGGCTGCACCGACGATGAGGTCGTCGTCGGCGTAGAAGCGCGAGTTGAAGTCGAACGAGCCGAGCTTCCCGAGACGCAGGAGCTGGGCGACGATGAACTCGATGTTCGTGCCAGGCGCGTGGTGGCCGGTGTCGAGGCAGACGAGGGCCTGGTCGCCGAGCTGGGCCACCTGGGCGTAGGACGTTCCCCAGTCGGGGACGTCGGTGTGATAGAACGCCGGCTCGAAGAACTTGTACTCGAGCACGAGTCGCTGCTCCTCGCCGAGGCGGGCGTAGATCTGCTGGAGCGAGTCGGCCAAGCGGTCCTGCCGGCCGCGGATGTCCTGCTGGCCCGGGTAGTTGCTGCCGTCGGCGAGCCAGATCTTGAGGTCCTGCGAGCCGGTCGCGTGCATGACGTCGATGCAGGCGAAGTGGTGGTCGATCGCCTTCTGACGGATCACCGGGTTGCTGTGGGTCAGGCTGCCGAACTTGTAGTCCTCGTCCTGGAAGGTGTTCGAGTTGATCGTGCCGAGCGCGACGCCGTGGTCCTCGGCGTAGCGACGGAGCGCGCTGAAGTCGTCCACGAGGTCCCACGGGATGTGGAGTGCGACCTTCGGCGCGAGGGCGGTGAACTCGTGCACCTTGGCGGCGTCGGCGATCTTCTCCTCGGGCGTCCGCGGGGTGCCGGGCGTCGTGAACACCTTGAAGCGGGTGCCGGAGTTGCCGAACGCCCAGGAGGGGAGTTCGATCGCCTGCTTCTCGAGCAGGGGGGTGATGGTGTCGAAACTGGTCATGGTCACTTCTCTGTGCGTGTTCCGGTGGTCTTGGGCGCGTTCACGGCGCTGACTGCAGCATACGTGAATCGTTTCAATGATGCTACTCGTGCAGGGCGGCGAGCTGGTCCTCGAGGTGGAACACCTCGGTGAGTCGAAGGAAGCCCTGGTCGGGTGGCAGGTCGAGGTCGACGAAGAACTCACCCATCTCGGCCTGCCAGCGCGCGTTGACCTCGGTCTCGGCCATGCCGGCCTGGGCCGCTTCAAGGGAGGCCGTCTCGAAGTACCCGATGAGGAGGCCGTCGTCGCGGACGAAGAGCGAGTAGTTGTGCCAGCCGGTGTCGGCGAGGGCCCGCAGCATGTCCGGCCAGACGGCGGCATGGCGTTCGCGGTACTCCGCGAGGCGCTCGGGTTTGACCTGGAGCTGGAAGCACACGCGGTGCAGGGGTCGGGCACTCGTCATCGAGGCGCACCTTTCGGTTCGGTTCACGGACACTCTGAATCGATTCAGAGGATCGCAAGCAGCGTATCCGGGCGATCGGCCGCGGGTCAACGGACCGGCTGACCGGACGTCTGAAGATCTGGACAGGGTGCATCGACCGTTCGGCGTTCAGGGCGTGCCCGTCGTCCGCGACGATCACCCCTGGACACCCCGGAGCGAAGTCCCTAGCGTGGAACGCATGGCTGCCGACGACGCGCCACCCGATGCACCCACGATCGACGGTTCCGACGGTTCGGAGGAGACGACCGTCGCCTCGGAGAGCCCGCACTGGCGTCGCGACGTCGCGGTGTTCCTGTCCGGCCAGACGGTCTCGCTGTTCGGCTCGATGCTCGTGCAGTACGCGATCATGTGGCACCTCACGCTCGAGACGAAGTCCGGTGTGGTGCTCGCGTTCGCCGCCGTCGCGGGGTTCCTGCCGCAGGCGATCGTGTCGATCTTCGGCGGGGTGTGGGCCGACCGCATGAACCGCAAGCTGCTCATCATCGCAGCCGACGGCTCGATCGCCATCACGACCCTCGCGCTCGCGATCTTCCTCATCAACGGCGCCGCCGAGCTCTGGCTCATCTTCCTCACGCTCGCGATCCGCTCGGTCGGCGCGGGCATCCAGATGCCGGCGGTCTCCGCACTCATTCCGCAGATCACGCCGACCGACAAGCTCATGCGGGTCAACGGCATCAACGGCTCCATCCAGTCGGCCATGATGCTCGTCGCACCGGCTGCGGCCGGCGCGCTGTACGCGAGCGCGTCGCTCGTCGCGATCTTCTTCGTCGACGTCGTCACGGCCGCCATCGGGATCGGGTTGCTGCTGCTCGTGCCGGTGCGGACGCTCGTCCGGTCGGGCGAGCGCCCCGGCTACTTCGCCGACCTCACCGAGGGTGTGCGCTACGTCTGGCACCACGGCTTCGTGCGCTGGTTGCTCATCCTCTTCGCGATCGTGTTCCTGCTGATCGTCGCGCCGTCCTACCTCACGCCGCTCATGATCGCCCGCTCCTTCGGTGACGAGGTGTGGATGCTGACCGTGAACGAACTCGCCTTCAGCGTCGGCATGGTCGGCGGGGGAGCGATCATCGCGATCTGGGGCGGCACCAGGAACCGCGTGCTCCTCATCGTCGGCTCCTCGGTGGTGTTCGGGGCGCTGTCCATCGGCCTCGGACTCTCGACGAACCTCTGGGTCTTCTTCGGCTTCATGTTCCTGCTCGGGCTCGCGGTGCCGTTCTTCTCGACGACGTCGATGACCCTCCTGCAGGAGCGCGTCCAGCCGGAGCGGCAGGGTCGCGTGTTCGGGTTCGTCGGCATCGTCATGGCGGTGTCGATGCCGCTCGGGATGATCGTGTTCGGGCCGCTCGCCGACGTCGTGTCCGTCGAAGTGCTCCTCGTCGTCGCCGGCGTGCTCACCTTCGTGGTGCTCGCCGTCGCCGTGCTCGTGCCGTCCGGGCGACGGGCGATGGCCGAGGTGACGAAGCAGCCGTGATCCGCTCCGGTCGTCCGGTCAGGGGAGCTGCGCCGAGTAGCCCTCGCGATAGGTGGGATAGCGGTAGGTGAATCCGGTGTCGCGGAGGGCGACCGCCGTGATGCGCTTGCCGCGGTGCGGTTCTTCCGGGGTGCGTCCGGCGTCGTCGAGCGTCGGGGGAGCGACGCCGAGTCGATCGGCGAGGAAATCGGCGACCGTCGACAGCAGGACCGGCTCCTCGTCGATGCCCGCCACGACCGGCGGGAGCGATGCCGCCGGCAGGTCGAGCAGGTGCACGATCACGGCAGCGGCGTCGTCACGGTGGATGCGATTGGTCCAGCCGGACGGCCGGGTGACGCGGCCGTCGCGGACCTGGTCGACGAACATCGTGGCCGTCGGGCCGTAGAGACCGCCGAAGCGGATGGTGCTCGCCTCGGGCACGGCGGCGAGGACTGACTCCTCGGCCGCGAGCAGGGCGCGTGCGGTGCCGGTGGTCGGGACGGCCGGCGTGGTGTCGTCGATCGTCTCCCCACCGTCCTCGCCCCACACCGCGGTCGACGAGACGAACAGGATGCGGGGTGGGGTGCCGGGGAGCGCGGCTACGGCAGCGAGGAGGTGCCCGACACCGTCGCGGTAGAGGGCGTCATAGGCCTCGACCGAGCGTGCCCGGGGCGCAAGGGCCACCACGATCGCCGTCGTCTCCACAGGGAGATCGGGGGCGGAGGTCGTGAGGTCGCGGAGCTGGAGCGTGAAGCGCCCCTCGACCGAACCGGGCGCTGGGTTCGGCTCGGGGGCCGGGTTCGACTCGGGCGCCGTGCGCTTCACGCCGACGACGTCCTCCCCACGGGCCAGGAGCCTCCCGGCGACGTCCGAGCCGAGCTGTCCGAGTCCCACGATCACGACGGTCATCGCTCCACCGTACCCGGCGCCAGGGGTGAGAATGGTGGGATGAGTGCTGCGGGGGAGTTCATCGACGCGGCGCTCCAATACGAGGGCGACGGCTATCGCGCAGCGGACGTGGCCGAGCGGCTGGGCGACGGACTTCAGTCCTACGGGTCCTCGGTCGGTGCGGTCCGCGGCACCGTGCGGGACGCGCTCCGGAAGTTCCGCGGGCTGGAGCACGACGAGCTGACAGCCCTCGCCTCGGAGCTGTGGGCCGTGCCGGTCTTCGAGCGCCGGCTCGCCGCGATCGTCCTGCTGCAGTCGAGCGTCCCGGTGCTCAAGCACACCGACCTGACGCGGATCGAAGGTTTCGTCCGCGCCGGTCGGGTGCCCGAGCTCGCCGACCCGCTGGCCGCCGACGTCATCGGACCGCTCCTGGAGCGCCTCGACGGGACGCCCCGGACCAAGGCCGAGAGCGTCCTCGACCGCTGGATGCAGGACGAGCCCTGGTTGCGACGTGCGGCGCTGCTCGCCCCGATCCGCGAGCTCGGTGCGGGTGGAGGCGATGTCGATCGCGCCACCCGTCGGCTGGCCGTCGCCCTGGACGGCTTGCAGCGGCCGGCGCCGATCGCCGTGGTGGAGCCCGCGATGGAGCGTCTTCGCGCCGTGCTCTGATCCGTCCTGTCGCGAGGTCCGCGTTCGACTCAGAGACCGACGGCGCCTCACACCTGGCGGAAGTCGATCCCCAGGAGGCTGGCCGCAGCCCGGTAGTCCGCCGCCCGGTGCCCGAGCGACAGCGACCAGTGGTGCCCGATACCGGTCGCGCTCCACTCGTCCACCCAGACCCCCGGGTCGCGCCCGAAGTCGACGCGGCTCGTCGTGTTGCCGATCGCGAGCAGTGGGCCGGGGACGACCTCGCCCTCTGATGCGACGAAGGCGAGCGAGCCGTCGCGGTCCTGCCCCAACCCCAGCAGCGTGACCGGCCCGTGCCGCACGTCGAACTCGACGCTCACACCCCAGCCGCGCTTGCCGTGGTAGACCCCGAGTCCGCGCAGCAGCGGGTCGCGGGAGCTGACGGCGAGGTGCGCCGGTCCGTCGTGTCCCATCTCGACGACTCCGTCCTCGAAGTCCAGCGCCTGGATCTCGCAGAACGACCCACCGGCGCCGACGACCTGGGTCGCGAGCTGTGCGACCGTCGTCCGCAGCTCGTACTCGCCGGTCGTGGGGACACCGCGAGCGGTGAGGAGGGACGCGCCGAGGATCATGCCGGCGCCGAGTCGCTCGTGCTGTTCGCCGTCGCGACCCCGGTGGTAGTAGGCGAGGCTGTCGAGCGCGAACTCGTCGACGAGCCGGTCGAGCCCGACCGACACCTTCGCTCCCCACGCGAAGTCGTCCTCGATCACCGTGTCGTCGAGGGTGAAGATCTCCCTGGCGAGGGCCATGCGGTCGGCGACCTCGGCATCGGTCACCTCGTCGACGAGGACCCGGAGGTCGTCGAACTCCACGACCTCGACGTGCGAGCCGAAGGTGGTCGGCAGGAGGGTGAGGTCGGTGGAGACGTCGAGCATGCCGGGGTAGACGTGGCCCATGAGGCCGTGGCGGGCGTGACGGAGGGCTGCGCGGACGTGCGCCGCCTGGATCCACTGCGAGATGCGGTCCCACGCCGACTCCTGACGCAGCCACCCCGACACCGAGCGGAACGGGATGCCCGCCCGACGGAAGACGTTGCCGACCTCGGGCACGGGGCACTGCCCGCAGTAGGCGAGCCAGGCGCCGGTGTCGAAGCTCGCGTGGTCCATCCGCTCGGTCGGCTGCAGGTCGACGACGAGGACCGGGGTGTTCGCGCGCTGGGCGATCGGCAGGACCATCGAGGAGGTGAGGTAGGTGGTGAGGAACAGGACGATGAGGTCGCAGTCGCCCTGTCGGAGCTGTTCCGCCGCGGCGTCGCCCTCCTGCGCGTCCGAGATGAAGCCGACGTCGACGACCTCGGCATCCATCTGCTGGAAGCGTTCCGAGACGTACCGGGCCGATTCCTGGAGCTGGGGGAGCAGCTCCGGGAACTGCGGCCAGTAGGTACCGAGGCCGCCGGCGACGAGGCCGATGCGGGGCTTCCGCCGTGCCTTCGGAGTGAGGAGCGGGTGGACGGCTGCTGCGGTGTGGGTCATCGTCGATCCTTGGATGGGTGCGGGTACGGGATTATTTAATCGATTAAATACTGGTGACGACTGTACCCGGGCGTCACCGCCGCGTCCAGCCTCGCCGCTGCTCAGGCAGGCAGGGGAGCGGACTCGCGGACGACGAGATGCGGCTCGAGCGTCCGCGTGACGTGCTCGTGTGCCGCGCGGTCGGCGCCCAGCTCGGCCAGGAGGATCTCGACGGCCATGCGCCCGAGCTCGTCCTTCGGCTGCTCGACCGTGGTGAGTGGCACCCGCCCGTCGGCCGCGAGCGCGAGATCGCCGTAGCCGACCACCGACACCTCGTCGGGCACCGCGAGACCACCGTCGTTCAACCCCCTGATGACGCCGAGCGCGAGCTGGTCGTTCGTGCAGAACACGCCGGTCGGACGCGGTGTCTCTGCCGCGATCCGACGGCCCGCGATGCGCCCCGAGTCGACGGTCATCTCGTCGACGGTGACCTCGCGGAGGTCGTCGGGGTCGAGACCGGCCGCGACGAACGCGTTCCGGGCACCCTCGCGTCGATCGGCGCACTGCGGGATCGCCAGGTCGCCGTTCACGAGCACGATCGACCCGTCGGCGAGGGCGGGAGCATCGCGTCCGGCGGACACTCGGGCGGGATCGGCGAGCAGGTGCGCGACCGCGAGCTCCCCGCCGTGCACGTCGTCGATCGCGACCGAGCAGCCGGTGCCCTCGGGGGCGGTGCGGTCCATGAGCACGAGGCGGCTGCCGACCCGTCGCAGCTGGGCCAGCCGGGAGGCGTCGGCCGTCAACGGAGCGACGAGTGCGCCGGCAGCCCGGTGCTCGGCGAGCATCTCGAAGTGCCGGAGTTCGAGGTCCGGGTCGTCATGGCTCACACAGAGCGCGACCGTGTAGCCGTGCTCGGCCGCGGCCTCGGTGACCCCGCGGGCGATCGCCGAGTAGAACGGGTTCGCGATGTCGGGGATGACGAGGCCGATGAGCCGGTTCGTGCCCTGCCGCAGGGTGGCGGCGGCGCGGTTGGGGACGAAGTCGAGTTCCTCGATCGCGGCGAGGACGCGCTCGCGCGTTGCGGGGGCGACGATCTCGGGGCGGTTGAGCGTGTTGGAGACGGTCGCGTTCGAGACACCGGCGAGTCTGGCGACGGCGGCGAACCCGATGTCGTGCTTCGCCATGCTGCCCTCCGATTCCACTCCGAGCGTACCCGGCGCGACCCTCGTCCCGTTCTCAGGACTCCTCCGGTGTGGTGGGACGATCTCCACCCGACACGCCGTGGAAGTCCTGAGAACGGTCCGGAGGCGACCGCTACGGGAGGGTGTGGCCAGCGGCGGTGAAGAGGCGGTACCACTCCTCTCGCGACAGGGTCACGTCGGAACCTGCGGCCGCTTCCTCGACGCGCGACGGCTTGGTGGTGCCGAGCACGACCTGGATGTTCGCGGGGTGCCGGGTGATCCACGCGGTCGCGATGCCGGACGGCGTCACGCCGTGTGCGGCTGCGAGCTCGTCGAGCACGTCGTTCAGCTCCGCGTAGTGCTCGCGGTCGCCGATGAACACGCCCGTGAAGAAGCCTGCCTGGAACGGTGACCACGCCTGCAGGGTCATGCCGGTCAGGCGGCTGTAGTCGAGCATCCCGTTGTCGCGGTCGATCGACTGGTCGAGGCCCGCCATGTTCGCGGCGACGCCCGACGCGATGATCGGGGCGTGGGTGATGCTCAGCTGCACCTGGTTGACGATGAGCGGCTGCTCGACGGAGCCCTTCAGCAGCTCGACCTGAGCCGGCGTGTGGTTGGAGACGCCGAAGTTCCGGACCTTGCCCGAGGCCTGCAGGGCGTCGAACGCCGAAGCGACCTCCTCCGGCTCGACGAGGCTGTCGGGGCGGTGCAGGAGCAGGAGGTCGAGGTAGTCCGTCTTGAGGGCGGCGAGCGACTCGTCGACGGTGCGGAGGATGTGCTCCTCCGAGAAGTCGAAGAAGCCCGGGCGGATGCCGACCTTCGACTGGATGAGCACCTGCTCGCGCTCGGCGGCGGTGAGGGTGACGGCATCGCCGAAGCGGCGCTCGCAGCCGTGACGCTCGGAGCCGTAGATGTCGGCGTGGTCGAACACGGTGACGCCGGCGTCTCGTGCGGTGTGGAAGAGGGTGCGGATCGCCTCGTCGTCGAGGGGCTCGATGCGCATGAGGCCGAGGACGATGCTGGACGCGGTCAGGTCGGTCTGGGGCAGGGGGATGGTCTTCATCCGACCATCCTGGCCGAACCCACCGATGGTCTGCCTAGGATTGACGACATGTTCGTGTTGTCGCTGCTGCTCATCGTGCTCACGATCATCGCGCTCATCGACGTGGTGGGTCAGCCTGAACCGGTCGTGCGCAACCTGCCCAAGATCGTGTGGGTGCTGCTCATCGTCTTCATCCCGCTCATCGGGGTCGGACTGTGGTTCCTGCTCGGCAAGGACTGGTCGAACAGCCGCATCAGGTTCCCCGAGCGTCGGCCGCGCAGTGCGTCCCGTTCGACCGGCTCCTGGGGTCCCGCGGCATCCTCGTCACCCTCGCCGTCGCAGCCCGACCGCGCCGTCAGCAGCACCGAGGAGCAGCTCGCGGCCCTCGAGCGCGAGATCCAGGCCGCCGAGGACGCCGAGCGCATCCGCAAGCTGGAAGCCGAGCTCGCGAGGGACGACGACCGTCGCGACGAGCCCCGCTGACCGCTGCTGCGCACGACGCGGTCCGCACGACGGTCAGTCGAGGACGGCGACGAGGATCTCGGCACCGACGACGAGTCCGGCGACCACGAGGACGGGGACGAGCACCCAGTTCCGGCTCGGACGCAGTCGCGCCCCACGGGTGGTCCCCGCGTCGAAACGCGACGGACGCGGGGTGACCGGACTCATGCGGGCGATGCGTCCACCGAGCTTCGGGACGACCAGGTCGATGAACCGGAACAGCCGCAGCATCTCCGACGCGTCCCAGAGCCGGAAGCTCCCGCTCGTGGTGACGAAGAGGTTGTCGTCGACGATCTCGATGTCCCAGCGCCGGCCGTGGTCGATGAGGAGCGCCATGACGTCCGGGGTGAACACCTGCAGCGCCTCGACCTGGAAGTCGCGGGGGACGTAGAGGGCGAAGTGCCGGTCGAAGTCGCCTTCGAGGGAGACGAGCTGTTCGTGTTCGACGGTGCGTGCGATCCCGCGACGCGCGCCGCCGTTGTTGGCGACACCGTCGAGCAGCAGGTGCGGTGATCGCGTGGGCAGGGAGACGTGCACGAAACCGACCGAACCGCGGGTCTTGCCGGCACCGCCCGAGGCCGAACGCTCCGAGAGGGTCGCGTCGCCGATCGTCACGCCGACCATCGCCGGCCCGGTCCGTCCGCGGATCCGTCGCCCATCCGGACTGCGCAGCTGGTTCGCGACCGCGATGTGCAGGCCCGTGCCGAAGACGACGCCGACCGGTGGGGGAGGCGCACCGTTGGCCCGGTACTCCAGACCGTTGTCCGCGGCGAAGCGACGAACGCGGAGGAGGCGACGCTCGGTGAGCGGTTGCGTCAGGAGGAAACCGCCGAGGACGACCGCCAGCACGGCGACCACGGCGACGATGCCGGCGACGATCTCGATCCCGCTGCCGAGGCCCTCCCATCCGTCCGGGAGACGCAGCGGCAGGCTCGTGGCCGCCCACCAGAGGTACAGCCCGCTCGCGACGACCACGCCCGCGCCGACGGCGGCGTCGCGGAAGACCCAGGGCTGGTCGGCGACGACCTCCTTCCACGGGAGGTGCCGCGTCAGCTCGGTCGTGTCGGGCTCGGCGGTCGGAGGCACAGCGTTCACGATATCGCCGCCATCGGATGCACGTGCGGTTCACAATTCAGGACGCGAACGGCGCGTCGCCCCCGGATCCGAGGGTCCGGGGGCGACGCGCCGAGGCCGTCCTGAATTGCGAACGGGTCAGAAGTCGTACTTGTCGATGTTCGACGCGTCGAAGGTGGTCGGCGGGCCGACGATGACGGTGCCGTCGGCGCCGACCTCGCGCTCACCGAGGTCGCCGGCCTCGAAGGTGTCGCCCTCCTTGCCCGTGATCGTGCCCTCGGCGAGTGCCTTGCCGGCGAACGCGGCGACGTAGCCGAGCTGAGCCGGGTCCCACAGCGCGAACGCGGTGACGGTGCCGTCCTTCACGAACGGACGCATCTCGTTCGGGAGGCCGAGGCCGGTCAGCGCGACCTTGCCCTTGTACTCCGAGGTGGAGAGGTAGCGGGCGGTCGCGGCGATACCGACCGTCGTGGGCGAGATGATGCCCTTGAGGTTCGGGTGCGCCTGGAGCAGACCCTGGGCCTCCTGGAACGACTTCGTGTCGTCGTCGTCACCGTAGACCTTGGCGACGAGCTTGATGTCCTTGTAGTCCGGGTTGGAGGCGAGCTCCTCCTCCATGTACTTGATCCACTCGTTCTGGTTCGTCGCGTTGGCCGTGGCCGAGAGGATCGCGATCTCGCCCGAGCCACCGATCTGCTCCGAGATGAGCTTCGTCTGGATCAGGGCGACGTCCTTGGCGACGACCTGTGAGATGAAGACGTCGCGGCAGTCCTTGCTGGTGTCGGAGTCGAACGCGACGATCTTCGCGCCGCCGTCGCGGGCCTCCTTGAGGGCGGGGCAGACGGCGTCGGGGTCGTTCGCCGCGATGACGATGACGTTCGTGCCGGCCTGGGTCTCGGCGTTGATGAACGACACCTGGCTGGACGCGCTCGCCTCGAGCGGGCCGACGACCTCGGTGGCGCTGAAGCCGGCCGCCTTCGCGCCGTCCTTGCCGCCGCCGAGCACGACGTCCGTGTACGGGTTGTTGAGCTGCTTGGGGATGAAGGTGATGCTCTCCGCGGCACCGCCGCCACCACCTGATCCCGCGGAGTCGCCGGTGGCGCACCCCGTCGCGATCAGCGCGAGGGAGGCTGCTGCGGCGATGAGGGCCGCTGCGCGACGGGCCGGACGGCCTGCTGCGCGGTTTCGAATCGACTGCATTGTCTGTTCCTTTCTGGATACGCCTGGTGCTGTGGCGTGGGGTGCCCCGAGGGCTGCGCCGATCGGGAGATCAGTGCTGGGGCAGGCTGCGTCGGATCCGTCGGTGGTGGTTCCACTGCTTGACGGATTCGAAGATACTGGGGCCGACCACCGAGGCGATCAGCAGGGTCCCGGTCACGATGATGAGGACGACGTCGGAGACGCGGCCGAGCCGGAGCGCGTAATTGATGGTGCCGATGAGCAGCACACCCGCGACGACGCCCGGGATGGAACCCCTACCGCCGAAGATCGAGACGCCGCCGAGGAGCACTGCCGCGATGACGGCGAGTTCGAGCCCGGAGGCGTTGTCGCTGCGGGCGCTCGAGTAGCGGAGCGTCCAGAACACCCCCGCGAGGGCGGAGACGCCGCCGGTCGCGACGTAGAGCCAGAACTTCGAGCGGGCGACCTTGATGCCGACGAAGCTCGCCGCCTCCGTGCTGTACCCGAGCGCGTAGAGCCCGCGGCCGAAGGGGGTCAGGTGCAGGATGACCCCGAAGGCGAGCACGACGACGAGGACCCCGACCATGACCACGGGGATGCCGGTCGAGCCGATCTTCGACGTGAAGAACGCGGTGAGCTCGGGTGGGAAGTTCGCGACCGCGTTGTCGCCGATCACGACGAGCGCGAGACCGCGGAACAGCGCGAGCGTGCCGATCGTCACCGCGAGCGACGGGAGTCCGACCACCGCGATGAGGAAGCCGTTGAACGCGCCGGCGACGACTCCGACGAGCAGCCCGATGAGGAGGACGACCCCGATGTCCATCCCGCCGCCGGCCCACAGCACACCGATGACGGCGCTCGTGAGGCCCGCGGTGCTCGCGACGGACAGGTCGATCTCGCCGGTGATGATCACGAGCGTCATCGGCATCGCGATGAGGAGGATCGGGATGACGTCGAGGAGGAGGAAGCCGACGGTGACAGGGGAGGCGAACCGCGGGATGAGCAGGCAGGCGCCGATGACGACGACGAGCAGCGCGTAGATCATGATGGCGTCGCGGCCGAGCAGGATGCGCGAAGCGCCGGTGCGGCCCTTCGGTTCGGCCACGAGCACGCCGGTGGTGTCGGTGCCGAGCGGGCCGGAGCCCTTGGTGAACGGAGCCTTCGGGGCTGCCGGGGTCTTCAGATCAGACATCGCGTGCCTCGCTCATTCGCAGTTTCTTGGCCGTACGGAGGCTGGCGACGCGGTCGATGACGATCGCGGCCAGGATGAGGATGCCCACGATCGCCTGCTGCCAGAACTTGTCGACGCGCAGGGCGGTGAGGGCGCTCGTGATGGTGGTGAGGAGGATCGCGCCGATCGCGGCCCCGGCGACGGAGCCGCTGCCGCCGAAGATCGCGACACCACCGACGACGGCCGCTGCGACGACGTCGAGCTCCATGCCCGACCCGGTGGTCGCGCCGACCGAGTTGAAGCGGGAGGCGTAGAGCACGCCGGCGAGTCCGGCGAGCAGGCCGTTCGCCAGGAAGGCGAGGAACACGCGGCGGCCGACCGGGATGCCGAACAGCTTCGCGGCGTCGGGGTCCGACCCGATCGCGTAGAGGTCGCGGCCGGACCGTGCGCCGGCCATGTAGACGGCGACGACGACCACGACGAGGATCGCGATGAGGGTGATGACCGGGAAGCCGAGGACGGTGTCGACGGACAGATTCCCGAACGCGTCGGGTCGGTCGTCCGCGAAGTACTGCGTGCCACCGGCCCACGCGTTGTTCAAGCCTCGGTAGATGTAGAGCGTGCCCAGGGTGATGACGAGGGCGGGGACCTTCGCGATCGTGACGAGCGCACCGTTGATCGCACCGAGCACCGCGCCGAGCAGCATCGCGATGGCGAACACCGCGATGATCGGCAGCTGCGGCATCGTCGCGAACATCGTGCCGGTCGCAAAGGCGACGAGCCCCAGGATCGAGCCGACGGACAGGTCGACGTTGCGGGTGATGATGACGAGCGCCTGACCGACGGCGAGGATGATCATGATCGTCGCGTTGAGGAGGAGGTCCTTCACCCCCTGCGCCGACAGGAACAGCGGGTTCGCGAGGTAGGTCACGAGCACGAGGACGACGAGGGCGACGGTGACCGGGAGTTCCCGGAGTCGCACGATCGACGCGATCGGGTTCGTCGTGCGCTCGGTCGCGACGGTGACGGGGCCGCCGCCTCCCGGCTTGGTGGTGGTGTCGGTCATCGTGCGCCTTCCAGGGAACCGGTGGCCGCGTGCATCACGGTCTCCGGGGTCGCTTCTTCGCGGGTGAGCTCGGCGGTGATCCGGCCCTCGTGCATGACGAGGACGCGGTCGGCCATGCCGAGGACCTCGGGCAGTTCGGAGGAGATCATGAGGATCGCGATGCCGCGACCGGCGAGCTCGGAGATGAGGCGGTGGACCTCGCTCTTCGTGCCGACGTCGATGCCGCGGGTGGGCTCGTCGACGATGAGGAAGGTCGGCTCGGTGGCGAGCCACTTCGCGAGGACGACCTTCTGCTGGTTGCCGCCGGAGAGGGTGGAGACCGCGTACTCCTGGGAGCCGGTCTTCACCTGGAGGCGAGCCGACCATTCCTCGGCCGCCTCGCGTTCGCGGCGGCCGGAGATGATCCCGAACCGCGCGAGCCGGTGGCGGAGGGTGAGGGTCGCGTTGCGGGCGACCGACAGGTCCATCACGAGACCCTGCTTGCGGCGGTCCTCCGGGACGAAGCCCATGCCGGCGTCGATCGCCGCCTGCGGGTCGCCGGCCTTGACCGGCTTGCCGTCGAGCGTGACGCGTCCGGTGTCGTAGGGGTCGATGCCGAAGACGGCGCGGGCGACCTCGGTGCGCCCGGCGCCGACGAGTCCCGCGAGGGCGACGATCTCACCCGAGCGCACCGTGAACGAGATGTCGGAGAAGACACCGGCGCGCGACAGCCCGTCGACGGTGAGGACCGCGTCGCCGATCTCCGCGTCCTGCTTGGGGAAGAGGGCGGCGATGTCGCGACCGACCATCTGCCGGACGATCGCGTCGACCGTCGTCTCGCTCGTGACGTGCGTGGCGATGTAGCGGCCGTCGCGCATGACCGTGATGCGGTCGCACAGCGCGAAGACCTCCTCGAAGCGGTGGGAGATGAACAGGATGCCGGCGCCCGCGTCGCGCAGGGAGCGGGCGACCTGGAAGAGGCGGTCGACCTCGACGCCGGAGAGCGCGGCGGTCGGTTCGTCCATGATGAGCACCTTGGCGTCGAGCGAGATGGCCTTCGCGATCTCGATGATCTGCTGGTCGGCGATCGACAGGCCTTCGGCGACGCGGTCGGGGTCGATCTGGACGCCGAGGCGGTCGAACAGGGCGCGGGCGGCCTTCCGCATGGCGCCCGTGCTGATGAGGCCGAGGCCGTTCTTCGGCTGGCGGCCGATGAAGATGTTCTCGGCGACGGTGAGGTCGGGGAACAGGGTCGGCTCCTGGTAGATCACGGAGATGCCCGCGGCCTTGCTGTCGGCGACCCCGCGGAACGCGACGGGCTTCCCCGCGAGGGTGAAGTCGCCGGCATCGGGGGTGTAGAGCCCGGCGAGGATCTTCACGAGCGTGGACTTCCCGGCGCCGTTCTCACCGACGAGCGCGTGGATCTCGCCGGCCTCGATCCGGATGGTGCCGTCGGCCAGGGCGACGACGGGGCCGAAGGTCTTGGCGGCTCCGATGAGGGAGAGCGCCGGCTGGGCGCTGCGCCCGGCGGGCTCGGTGCGCGTCGGCTGCGCTGGATGGTCGATCGTCATTGAGGGTCCGTTCCTCCACGGTGAGGGGCTTGCTCCCGGCGAGATGTGAATCGATTCAGGGTCGGGAGCACCTGCACTGTATGGCCGCCGGATCGCGGGCGGCAAGGCGAAGCGGTCGTTCCTGACAGGACCTTCAGAAACGGTGCCCAGGTCGGCTCGCCTAGGCTGTGGATGCTCGATGGCGAAGGAGGACGACCGTGCGGATCCTCGTCGTCGATGACGAACGCGAGATGGCTGGCCTCCTCTCCCGCGGTCTCGGGTCGGACGGCCACGACGTGACGACCGCGTTCGACGGCCCGACCGCACTGGACCTCGCGCGGCAGGCGATCGCGCCGGCGGCCGGTGGCGACGCGGGCTTCCAGGTCGCGGTCGTCGACGTCATGCTCCCGGGGCTCTCCGGATTCGCCGTCTGCCGCGAGCTCAAAGGCCTCGACCCGACGCTCGCGGTGATCCTGCTCACGGCGCGCGACGCCGTGGACGACCGGGTCCGAGGGCTCGATGCGGGGGCCGACGACTACATGATCAAGCCGTTCGCCTTCGCCGAGCTCGCCGCCCGGATCCGCGCGGTCCGGCGGCGGGACGCGCTCACCGTGCAGCCGCGCTTGGAGGTCGGTGGGCTGACGCTCGACCTGCACCGGCACCGGGCACGCGTCGGTGACCACGACGTGCCGCTGAGCGGGACCGAGTTCGATGTCCTCCGGGTGCTCGCGACCGAGCCGGGCGTCGTCGTCTCCCGGGCGGCCATGCTGCGGGAGGTCTGGGAGACCTTCGACAACATCGACCCGAACGTCGTCGACCAGTACATCAGTCGTCTCCGTCGCAAACTCGACCTGGCGGAGGCGGGCGTCCGCATCGTGACGAGCCGCGGCGTGGGGTTCTCGCTCGTCGCCGCAGGGAGCTGACGGCGTGTCGTCGGACCGTCGCCGGTCGACGCGGCACCACGGCATCCGCACGCGGATCGCCGGGGGCAGTCTGCTCATCGCCGTCGTCGTGTCGCTCTTCGCCGGGCTCGCGATCAACGCCCAGCTGGAGCGCATCGTCCGCGACGGCACCGTGCAGGCGCTCCGCAGTGACGGCGCGCAATACGTGTTCGCGCTGCAGGCGAGACCCGACGACCCGCTCCAGGGGCCCGGCCTCGGGACCCGCATCGCCGTCATCGCCCCCGACGGCTCCATCCCGGTCTTCAGCCTGCCGACGACGCTCGCCGCGCCGCTCCCAGCGCTCGCTGCGACGCGGGAGGTCACCACGGTCGACGCCGGTGCCGCCACCTACATCCTGTTGTCACAGCCCGTGACCGTCGGTGGCGACACCTGGTACGTCATCGCCGGGCGCGACGAGGCCGAGGAGACGACCGTCCTGGTCCAGATGCGGCTCCTCCTCGTCGGGTCCTTCGCGCTCCTCGTCCTCGGTGTGGCGGCCGGCGGGTGGATCCTGACGACGGTGTCGCTCCGGCCCGTCACCCGGCTCCGGGTGAGTGCGCAGAGTCTCAGCGAGCGGTCGACGGACGAGGTGCTGCCGGTCGGCCGTGCCGACGACGAGATCGCGCAGCTCGCGATCACCCTCAACGACCTCATCGAGCGGCTGCGGGCCTCGGCCGACCGCGAACGGCAGCTCGTGTCCGACGCGAGTCACGAGCTCCGGACGCCGCTCGCGATCCTCCGCACCCAGCTCGAACTCGCGCGCCTCGAGGACTCGTCGCGCGAGCAACTGCTCGCCGACATCGAGGGGGCCGAGCGCAGTGCGACGCGGCTGTCGGCGCTCGTCACCTCGCTGCTCGAGTTGTCCCGCATCGAGGCGGCGACGCCGGAGGAGCGGACGAGCGCGGCCAGGCTGGAGGCCGACGTGCTCGAAGCGGTCGAGCGCGCACGGTTCCGGGTCGCCTCGGACGACGCGCTGGCCGGGATCGAGGTCGAGTACGTGAGTGCGATCGCCGAGAGCGGGCCGGGGGACGGCGCGGCGGTGTACGCCGTGCGCGCCGACGAGGTCGGCCGGGTCGTCGACAACCTCGCAGGGAACGCGCTGCAGGCGTTCACCGAGCACGGGGGTGCTCCGCGCCGGGTGTCGGTCATGCTCGACGACGACGGTGGTCAGCTCACCCTGCGGGTGTCGGACAACGCCGGGGGGCTCGACCCGGCCTTCGAACCGCGGGCGCTCGAGCGGTTCAGTCGCTCGGACGCGACGCGGTCCTCCGGGCACGGTTCCGGTCTCGGGCTCGCGATCGTCGCCGCCATCGCGCGCAACGCGGGTGGGGAGATCGTGCTCCGCAACCGTCCCGGCCACGGTCTCGAGGTCGTCGTCACCCTGCCCGCCGCGTCGGCCAGGCCGGGCGATCCCGCCTGATCGTCGCCCGTTCTCAGGAGTTGTCCGGTGTGTCGGGGTCGGGGGCGCCGCGCCGGGGAACTCCTGAGTCGGGGACGGATGTGGGTGGGTGGCCCGTTCTCAGGAGTTGCCCGGTGTGTCGGGGGCGGGCGGGGGCGCCGCGCCGGAGAACTCCTGAGTTGGGGACGGAGATGACCGGGGACAGCCGACCGCGCGGGCGCGAGGAGGCCCTGCGTGCAACAATGAGCCAGCCCGTCCGGCGTCACCCGGCGGGCCCGACAGGCGAAGGGGAGCCGTGAGCGCGAGCGTGAAGGACGTCGCGGCGAGAGCCGGCGTCTCGGTCGGGACCGTCTCCAACGTGCTGAACCGCCCCGAGAAGGTCTCGCCCGTCACGGTCGACCGCGTCCACGCGGCGATCGACGAGCTCGGCTTCGTCCGGAACGACGCGGCCCGCCAGCTCCGGGCTGGTCGCAGCCGCAGTGTCGGCCTCGTCGTGCTCGACGTCGGCAACCCGTTCTTCACCGACGTCGCCCGCGGCGCCGAGGATCGAGCCGATGCCGAGGGATGGTCCGTCCTCCTCGGCAACAGCGACGAGAGCGTCGACCGCGAGCGCGCCTACCTCGACCTCTTCGAGGAGCAGCGGGTCGCCGGCGTCCTGATCACCCCGCTCGGCGACGATCTCACCCGGCTCAGCCGGCTGCGCGACCGCGGGACGCCGACGGTCCTCGTCGACCGGCAGACCGATGACACGAGCTTCTCATCGGTCGCCGTCGACGACGTCGCGGGCGGGCGGCTCGCGGTCGAGCACCTCATCGGACTCGGTCGGCGTCGCATCGCGGTCGTGGGCGGTCCGTCTTCGCTCCGTCAGGTCGTCGATCGGCTCGCCGGTGCGCGCCAGGCGGTCGATGCAGCCGCGGCAGGTGGTGCCGAAGTGACCCTCGAGGTCGTGGAGACCACCGCGTTGACGGTGCTGCAGGGCCGTTCCGCGGGCGAGACCATCCGGAACCGTCCTCGCGACGAGTGGCCCGACGCGGTGTTCGCGGCCAACGACCTCCTCGCGATGGGGGTCCTGCAGGCGTTCAGCATGCTCGGTTCGGTGCGCGTGCCGGACGAGATCGCGCTGATCGGGTACGACGACATCGACTTCGCGTCGGCGGCGGTCGTCCCACTCTCGTCGATCCGTCAGCCGAGCGCGCTCATCGGCCACACCGCCGTCGAGCTCCTGCTCCGTGAGGCGGACGCTGGCGCTCGACGCGTGCCCGAGCAGATCGTCTTCCAACCGGAGCTCGTCGTCCGGCAGTCGACGGTCGGCGTCGACCCGGCCTGAGTCTGGTGCCACCCTGCGTCACGCCGGGTGGTCGGGGACCCACGGGTCGATGAGGCGGAGACCGACACCCGCGAAGTCGCGCGTGTTCCGCGTCGCGAGCGCGGCGTCGGAGGATCGCGCGATGGCCGCGATGATCGCATCCTGAGGTCCGATCGGGTTGCCGGAGCGGCGTCGCGTCGTCATGAGCTCCGCGTAGTCGAGCGCGGCTTCCGCAGAAAAGGGGAGGACGCGTCCTGCGAAGTCGGCATCGAGCACGGTCGCCACGGCCCCGACGAGCGCCGATCGGCGAGCGCCTGCAGGGAGGCGCAGGGCTCCTTCGAGGAGCTCGGCAGCGGTCATCGCCGTGAGGTGGAGGGCGGCCTCGTCTTGCCGATCGAGCCACCGGACCACCGTCGGGTCGGGCCGTGGTCTGAACAGTTCCGAGACGACGTTCGTGTCGAGGATGATCACCTCGGGGTCTGGTCATCCGCGTCGGCGCTCGCAGCGTCCTCGAACGGATTCGGTGGGACGGTCGTGGTGCGCTCGGGCAGTTCGATGACGAGTTCACCGTCGAGGTGGAGGTCGACGAAGCGCTGATGAATACGCTCCGCCAGCCCGGGTCGGTCGATGTCTGCGGCCGAGGAGGCGCGGAGGTCTTCAGGCGTCGTCGTCCTGACAGCCGCGGCGAGGATCGCCCGGATCTCCGCTTCCATGGATCGTCCGTGCAAGGCGCCGAGCTGTTGCAGACCGCGCTTCGTGTCGTCGTCGAGATTGCGGACGGTCACTGTCGGCATGTCGTCACCTCTCGTGGAAATGGAGTGCTAGCACGATGCTAGCAGGACAGTGGGTCCGGCTTCATCGGTCCTCCGCAGGCCACGCCGAGCGGAGGTTCCTCTCAGGGAGGCCCACGTAGGGTGGCCGTTTCGCCTTCCTCGGATCGGGCAACCGGTCGACCGCGGTCATCGAGGGACGGCTCTGCCGAGGCGATGCTGCACCCACCGAGCATGAACCGAGCGCGCCCCCGACGCGACCGAGACCCAGGACGGTACCCCGCACATGACCAGCACCACCCCTGCGCGCGCCCTCGAGCGCCGCGACCCGAACACTCCGGCCGTGACCCCCGCGGCCCCCGCCCGGACCGGCGGCCGCCACGTGGCCCTCAGCCCGCGGGCCGCCCGTCGCGCGGCTCGCCTCGAGGACGCCAGCTGGACCGCCTCCGCCGAGGAGGAGCGACGTCACGTCGACCTCGTGCCCACCAAGCGGCCCTCGGCCCCACGCGCCAAGAGCTCCTTCGCGAAGCGCGCCAAGCCGTTCGCCACGTTCGGCGTCATGACGCTCGCAACCGGGCTCTTCGTGTCGGTGTCACTGCCGGCGGCCGCTGCCGGCGTCGACGTCGATGCGGCCACCGGTGGCGCGATCCCGTCTGCGGCGACGATGCAGTCGGTGTCGTACTCCGTGCCGTCGACCGCAACCGATGTGCCCTTCGTGCGCGACGGCTACGGCGCGACCAGCCAGGAGGAGGTCGACGCCGCCTCGGCCGCCGCCGCAGCTGCTGCAGCCGAGGCGGCCGCGAGTGCATCCGCCGCCTCCTCATCGTCCGCGTCGGCTTCGGCGGGACGCACCTACGCGGCCCCAGCCGTCGCCCGATCCGGCGAGGCGATCCTCGCCTACGCGGCACAGTTCGTCGGCGTCGTCCCCTACGGCAACGGCAACGACCCGTCCGACAGCTTCGCCTGCGACGGCTACGTGCAGTACGTCTTCGCGGCGTTCGGTGTGTCCCTGCCTCGCGGCGCCGGTGCGCAGGCCGCATCGGGCGTGCAGATCTCGGCGTCCGAGGCCGTCGCCGGTGACCTGCTCTACTGGCCGGAAGGTCACATCGCGATCTACGACGGCGCGGGCGGCATGTACGACTCTCCCGACTGGGGTCGCTACGTCCAGCACCGTCTGACGATCTGGGGGGATCCGGTCTACATCCGCATCCCGTAGACAGGACCGTCGTCTGCAACTCCTGCTCGACCGGCCATCACTGAGCAGCTCGGCCCGGTTCGGGCTGCCGTGTCTTCGGTGTGAGCCCGTCGAGCAGGAGTCGTGCGCAGGCCGCTCGGGGATAGCGTGGACAGATGACCGAGTCGCACGCGAGCCCGACATCCGAAGCGCCTGGCAATGAGGCCTCCGCGCCTCCGATGCCGCAGGCGGACGTGCGCGGCTTCGAGACCTCCCTCGGCACGATCCTGGGGCGGGTCGACGGCGCGGTGGTGCGAGCTCGCGGCATCCCGTACGCGCGTGCTGGTCGCTTCGAGGTGCCGGAGCAGATCGGTCTTCCCGTCGGCTCCGACGGCGATCCAGTGCCGTTCCGGGCCTTCGAGCGGGCGCCTGCTTCACCGCAGCGCTCCTCGCGGGTGCTCGAGGCCGTCCTCGAAGGCGCCGGTGAGGGCATGGTCGACTCCGAGGACTGCCAGGCGCTCTCGATCACGATCCCTGCGGACGTGCGCCCGGACGAGTCGCTGCCGGTGATGGTGTGGATCCACGGTGGTGCCTACGTCACGGGCGCCGGTGACCTCGACGTCTACGATCCGATCAGCCTGGTCGTCGAGCAGCGGGTCATCGTGGTGTCGGTCACGTACCGGCTCGGGATCCTCGGCTTCCTCGGTGACGGTGAGACGCTGCCGGCGAACCTCGGCCTGCTGGACCTCGTCCTCGCGCTCCGGTGGATCCACGAGCACATCGGCGCGTTCGGTGGCGATCCGGCGTCGGTCACGCTGTTCGGGCAGTCGGCGGGCGGCGATGCGATCGCGCACCTCATGATCAGCGACGGCACCGCGGGGCTCTTCCAGCGGGCCATCATCCAGAGCGCGCCCCTCGGCATCAGCAGTGGTCGGGCGAAGATGGCGAGCGCGATGATGCGAGCGGCGGGCAGCCCGACACGGGACACGCCGGTGGTCGAGTTGCTGGCGCTCGAGGAGCGGGTGGAGCGAGCCGCTCGTCGGTTCGGACTGCGCGGAGGCATGGCGTTCGGCACCCAGTACGGTCACGCGCCGCTTCCGGCGGAGGCCGACCGCGACACCGCCTGGCGTGAGGCGGCGTCGCGCATCGACGTGCTCATCGGTTCGACGACGGAGGAGACCCGGTTGTACGTGCCGCTCATTCCGGCCTTCGCCCGCATGACCTCGGCGCCGCTCGTCGGTGGCCCCATCCGGCGGGCGCTCGTCGGCGCGACCACGCACGTGACCTACACCCGCGACGCCCGGAAGTTCGTCGAACGGCATCGCGCGTCGGGCGGTCGAGCGACGCGGTACGAGCTCAGCTGGGCGCCGCCCGGTAGTCCCTACGGAGCGTCCCATGTCACCGATCTGCCGCTTCTCCTCGGGACCGAACGATCGTGGAGCCGGACGGCGCTCATCGGCTCGGCGACCTGGGAGGAGGTCGACCGACGCGGACGTTTCCTGCGTCAGATGTGGGCCGACTTCGCGCGGGACGGCGTCCTGGCCGCCGACGCGACCGCAGGCCTGAGCGACGTGGTGACGCTCGACCGCTGAGCGTACTTCCGAACGCTGATGCCCGAATACACCATCTGTGAACAGATGTAATTGTGTACACATTTCGATACCATGGGGCGATGATCACGATCACCCACTCCCTCTCGACGCGAGATCTTCGTGAAGGCCTCGCAGACGTCTTCGGCCGGGTCGGCTATGCGCACGAGCGGATCGGTGTGACGAGGCACGGGAAACTCGCGGCTGTGGTCATCAGTGTTGAGGACCTCGAATTGCTGGAGTCCTTCGAGGCGGCACGAGACGAGGCGGAGTTCCGAGCGGCTCAGGCTGAAGACGACGGAACCCGCGTTTCACTCGACGAGCTGCGCGCCGAGCTCGACGCTTGACGAGGTACATGGTCGAGTTCACCTCCGCTGCCGCTCGTGAGGTCAGGAAGCTCGATCCCCAGTTGCGGCGACGGCTGCTCCTCGCCATCGGTGAGCTGGAGGCCGACCCCCGACCGACTGGTGTGCGCAAGCTGGTCGGGTTCGAGAACGCATGGCGGATTGGGGTCGGCGATTATCGCGTCCTCTACGAAATCCTGGACGGTGTCGTGCTGGTGACCGTGTTCCGGATCGCGCACCGTCGCGAGGTCTACGACCGCTGAGCGCGCGGTGGGTGGCTCCTCCTGGAGACCAGCGCCAGGCACGCGCGGGCGTGCGCCCGTGCTGCATCCGGTGTCGGCGCAGCGGCCAGGCCGAGCAGCCTGCGTCGATGCGGTTCGCCGAGGAGCAGGGTGTAGAGCTGCTCCGCCCGCTCGCCGACGTGGCCGGAGAGGAACGCGATCGAGCGGGCCGGGCCGGCCGCGTAGAAACCGGCGGCGACCTCGGGGAAGCGCGGAGACTCCGCGATCACGAGTCGGTGCAGCGCGACCGAGACGTCCGAGTGCAGCGCGATGACCAGTCGGGTGGCCGCGTCCTCGAGAGGCTCCGCCTCGGAGCCTGGATCGTCGGCCGCGAGGAGGTACCCGTGCTGGCGTTCGACCGCCGCCGTCAGCACGCCGGCGAGGTCACCGAACCAGGTGTAGATGGTCCGCTTCGTCACGCCCGCGTCGGCGGCGATCGCCTCGATCGTCGTCCCGCCGTACCCGTGCTCGGTGAACCGGCGGATGGCGGCGTCGAGGATCGCGCCGCGGCGGCGGTCGCGTTCGGCTGCCGTCGGGCGACCACGTCTCGATTCCATGCTCTAATGATACGGTAACGTCTCATTGAATGGAGAGGGTGGAGATGACGAAGATCCTGCATGTCGCGATCGTCGACGACTGGGAGGCCAGTCGGCCGTTCGGCGAGTACGAGGTGTCGACGCGAGCCGTGCCGTTCGTCGACGCCGGCTTCGTCCACGCGACGACCGCCGACCGGCTGCCCGAAGTGCTCGAGCGCGTCTACGGATCGCTCCAGCTGCCGCTCGTGCTCATCGTGCTCGACGTGGAGGAGCTGCAGGCGACCGGCATCGAGGTGGTTCTGGAGCCGGAACCGCGCATCCTCGCGCCGCTGCCGACCGCCGGCCCGGCGATCACCGCCGAGCTCCCGCTCGAGCGCGACGGAGCCGGCGCCTGGCAGGTTCCCTCGGCGCTCCCGGGATCGGCCGCGGACTAGCATCGGGGCATGTCGAAGTCGTGGCCCGAGATCGTCCCCGATGTCCGCATCCCGGTCCCACCGTTCCGCGACCTGGACGAATCGAAGACGTTCCATCGCGCGCTCGCCGTCCATGTCGCCGAGATCGGTCGTGCGTCCGGCGGGCCGTTCGCCGAGACCCTGGCGCTGTGCTCGGTGATCGCCTCGGCCGGCGCTCTGCAGCGTTCTGCCTCGAGTGGCGACGGGGCCACCGGAGCGCCGGATCATCCCTCGGCTGTGGTCCTCGGGGTGGCGCTGCTGACGCGACTGCCCGTCGCCTGGACCCCGGTGTCGCTCGTCGAGGCGGTCCGTGCCTCGTCGAGCGGCGGAGGCATGCTCTGGGCGGAGCCGACTGCGACGCAGGTCGGGTACTTCAGCGACCCTGAGTTCTCGGCCAGCCGCGACGCCACGGGTCGATGGACGGCTGGTTTCCGCGAGCGCGGCGTGAGCCGTGTCGACGCCGTGCTCGACGACGATTGGACGTTCGTGCGGTACCTGATGGACCATGTCGCCGACCGCTTCCCGTTCCCCTTCGGTTGGTCGACCGGCGGCGTGGAGCAGGACCCGCTCGTCCGACGGAACGCGGCGGCCGTCTCCGACTTCTTCGCGGCGCAACGCGAAACGCCCTATCTGCGTCGGTGGTCGGCTGCCGAGGCCTGAGCGACGGACGTCGCGCGAGGCGGGGCCGTTCCCCGTCGCTTCGGCGTCAGCCGAGCAGCCGGTGGAGGTCGGCGAGGACGACGTCGAGCAGTTCGGTGAACGATCTCGTCTCGTCGTCGGCGATCCAGGCGGCGAAGGCCAGATGGAAGGCTGCAGAGCCGCTCTGTGCTGCGAGTGCCGCCGGCACGGGGGCGACGCCCTTCGCGATGAGCGCGGTCGTGAGGGCGTCGGTGAGCGAGCTGCGCTTGAGGGACTCGCGTTCCATCAGTGCCGCGCTGGAGTCGACGATCCGCTGGCGCGCGCGGGACCAGGAGCGCCGTTCGTCCGCGAAGAACGCCGCGCCCCCGTGGAGTGCGGCCTCGACGAGTGTCATCGGCGCCGTGGCTTCGGATGCGAGGAGCGCGTCCAGGAACCGCGCCTGATAGTCGTCCTGGTTCGTGAACAACACCTCGCGCTTGTCGGTGAAGTAGCGGAAGAAGGTGCGCTCGGTGACGCCGACGGCTGCGGCGATGTCGCTCACGGTGACGGCCTCGAATCCGTGCGTCCCGAAGAGTTCGATGGCGGCCAGCTTGAGCCGCCCCTCGGTATCCGCTTGCCAACGAGCCATGGATCCATCCTAGCGATGACAGTGGCTGACATCAGGTGCTAGAGTGATGTCATTCACTGACATGAAAGGAGCACGCCATGCGTGTTTTCGTTACCGGAGCAAGCGGCTGGATCGGGAGTGCCGCCGTCGACGAGTTGCTCGCGGCGGGTCACGAGGTGCTCGGCCTCGCCCGCAGCAACGCCTCCGCGGCTTCCCTCGAAGCGAAGGGTGCGACCGTCCTCGGCGGTGATCTCGACGACCTCGCGTCGCTTCGTCGCGGAGCCGTGGAGTCCGAGGCGACGCTCCATCTCGCGAACAAGCACGACTGGTCGAACCCTGCGGAGTCGAACCGCGCTGAGCGTGCGGCGGTCGAGACGCTTGCCGAAGCGCTGGTCGGGTCCGGGAAGACACTCGGCCTCGCTTCAGGACTGTTCCGACCCGACGCGGACCGGCCGGTACTCGAGACCGATCCACACCCGGCCGTCGGGCCGGAGTCGATGCGCGGTGGAAGTGAGAACCTCGCGTTCGACTACCAGGATCGCGGGGTCCGGAGCATCGCTCTCCGCTTCGCACCGACCGTGCACGGCCACCACGACCACGGGTTCATCGCACAGATCGTCGCGGCCGCGCAGCGCACGGGTGTCTCCGGATACATCGGCGACGGCTCGAACTCCTGGGCTACCGTGCACCGTAGTGATGCGGCCCGACTCGTGCGACTCGCGCTCGAGCAGGCTCCTGCGGGGGCCCGAGTGCACGCCGTCGGTGAGGAAGGCGTGCAGACCCGCCGGATCGCCGAGGCGATCGGTGAGGTGCTCGGCCTCCCGACGACGTCCATCGACCCGGACGACGCGGTGGAGCATTTCGGGTTCATCGGGCGCTTCTTCGGTGCCGAGATGACGGCGTCCAACACGGCGACCCGAGCCGCCTATGGGTGGGAACCCATCGGGCCGACGCTGATCGAGGACATCGCCGCCGGGGCGTACGCCGCATGACGCCGCCGCCCCGTTGGAAGATGGCGGTCGTCACCTGGCTCGGTGTGTACCCGCTCATCACGCTGCTGCTGTTGGCGCTCGGGCCACTCATCCTCGGCCTGCCGATCCCGGTGGTGACGCTCATCCTGTCGGTGACGCTCGTCTCGCTGCTCACCTTCGTCGTGATGCCGCTCCTCGTGCGCGCCTTCGGGCCGTGGCTGCGCGCGGGCGGGACCGGCGCCGATCGTCAGTAGTGGTCGCGCGCCTGCAGGATGACGATGTGGGTGTCGGTCACCAGGTACACGAGTCGGTTCGCGTCGTCGATCCGTCGGGACCAGGCTCCAGAGAGGATGTGCTTCAAGGGCTCGGGCTTCCCGATGCCCACGAACGGATCCCGGAGGACGTCCTGGATGAGCAGATTGATCCGCTTGAGCGTCTTGCGGTCCTGGCTCTGCCAGGAGGTGTAATCCTCCCAGCCGCTGCGGTCGAAGGCCAGCTGCCGGGTCACGCGTCGAGCAGCTTGTGGCTCTCGAACTCGCCGTTCCGCGCGCGTTCGATCGAGGCGAGGAGGCGTTCGGCACCCTTGGCGTTGCGGAGCAGGTAGGCCGTCTCGACCATGGCGTCGTAATCGTCCTTCGAGACGAGGACCGCGTTCCCCCGCTTCGACACGACCTCGACGGGGACGTGGTCGTCGTTCACCTGCTGGATGAGACCGAACAGGTTCTTGCGTGCGTCGGTCGCGGTGATCGCTGACATGAAGAGCCTCCTGGAGTGGTACAGAAAAGCGTACCACTGTGGTTCGACGTTGGCCTCCTTGGGCTACCCCAGGGACGGCTTGATGTCCTTGACGATCGCCTCGAGGATGCGCGCGTTGAAGTCGACGCCGAGCTGGTTCGGGACGGTGACGAGGACGGTGTCGGCGGCCTGCACGGCGGCGTCGGCCGCGAGCTCGGCGGCGATGACGTCGGGCTCGCCGATGAAGCTGCGGCCGAAGCGCGCGAGTCCGCCGTCGAGGTGTCCGACCTGGTCCTTCGAGTCGGCCTGGGCGCGCAGTCCGAAGTAGCGGCGCGTCTCGTCGTCGATGAGCGGCAGGATGCTGCGGCTCACGGAGACCCGCGGCTGCCACTCGTGACCGGCTTCGGTCCAGGCGTCACGGAACATCTGGATCTGCTCCGCCTGCAGTTCGTCGAACGGCACCCCGGTGTCCTCGGTGAGGAGCGTCGACGACATGAGGTTCATGCCCTGCTCCGCTGTCCACACCGCGGTGGACCGCGAGCCGGCACCCCACCAGATGCGCTCGCCGAGCTCCGGCGACTGCGGCTGGATCGCGAGCAGTCCGTTCGTCCCCGTCATCTGCGGGTTCGCGCGGGCCACGCCCGCACCGGCGATGGCCGCCCGGAACACCTCGGTGTGCGAGCGGGCGATGTCCGCGTCGGTCTCGTCGTCGCCCGGTACGTAGCCGAACGACTCCGACCCGCGGAGGGCCGTATCGGGTGATCCCCGGCTCACGCCGAGCTGCAGTCGGCCGTCGCTGATGAGGTCGGTGGCCGCCGCCTCCTCGGCCATGTAGAGCGGGTTCTCGTAGCGCATGTCGATGACACCGGTGCCGAGTTCGATCGTCGAGGTCTTCGCCGCCATCGCCGCCAGCAGTGGGAACGGTGACGCGAGCTGCCGGGCGAAGTGGTGCACGCGCACGTAGGCGCCGTCCACGCCGACCTCCTCTGCTGCGACCGCGAGGTCGATGCTCTGCAGCAGTGCGTCGCGTCCGGTGCGCACGCTGGAGCCCGGAACGTCTTGCCAGTGTCCGAAGGACAGGAACCCGATCTTCTTCACGCTGACTACAGCGTCGCGCGGAGCGGTTCTATTCCTCTGAATGGATCGTCCACCGTCCCGACCGTCACCTCGAAGCGGTGCGTACCGCTCGTCACCGACACCGGCTCGGCGCCCGTCAGGTCGACGACGGCCGTCGTCCCCGTGGGCACCTCGACCTCGACGTGCAACGTGTCCGACTCGATCCGCCAAGCGATCGACGCCCGACCGTAGGGCGTCAGGTGCACGGCCGAGGCGTGGGTGAGCCCACCGCCGGGTCGGGGCCGGAACAGGATCGAGCGGTAGCCGGGTGCGGACGGAGCGATGCCGGCGACGACCCGGTGCAGCCAGTCGGCCACCGCTCCGAGCGCGTAGTGGTTGAACGAGGTCATCTGCCCCGGGTTCACGGTCCCGTCGGGCAACATGCTGTCCCAGCGCTCCCAGATCGTGGTCGCGCCCTGGCCCACCGCGTACAGCCAGGACGGGCACTCGTCCTCGAGCAGCAGGTCGTAGGCGCGGTCGAGATGGCCCGACGTCGTCAGCGCGTCGCTCACGATCGGCGTCCCGACGAAGCCCGTCGCGATGCGGTTGCCGGCGGCGGCGACGAGGGCGCTCAACCGCTCGCCGGCACGGTCCACTGCCGCCGGGTCCGGCAGGAGCTCGAACGCGATCGCGAGCGAGTACGCGGTCTGCGCGTCACTCGTCATCAGCCCGTCTTCGCCGACGTACTCCGCGAGGAACGCCCGGCGGGTCGCCTCAGCGAGCTCGGCGTAGTGCTCGGCGTCGTCGATGCGACCGAGCACGGCGGCGGTCTTCGCGAGGTGCGCTGTGGACCAGGCCGAGTAGGCGGTGGCGACGAGGTGGCGGTCGGTGAGCGACTCCGCCGGCCGATCCGGTGGTGCGGCCGGGTCGAGCCAGTCGCCGAGCTGGAACCCCTCGTTCCAGAGGTGGTCGGGGCCGGAGAGGCGGTGCACGAGGTCGACCCACCGCTTCGCGCTGTCGTACTGGGCCGCGAGGACGCCGATGTCGCCGAAGCGCTCGTAGAGCACCCACGGGGTGAGGACGGCGACGTCGCCCCACACGGCGCCGGGTCGGTTCGGCGTCCACTGGCCGTCGTCGGGGATGAACGGGACGTACCAGGGCACGGTGCCGTCCTCGTGCTGCTCGACTGCGACGTCCTGCAACCAGGAGCCGAGCATGCCCGACACGTCGTACAGGAACGAGGCGGTGCGCGCGAAGACCTGCAGGTCGCCGGTCCAGCCGACGCGCTCGTCCCGCTGCGGGCAGTCGGTGGGGAGGTCGACGAAGTTCCCACGCATGCTCCAGAGCACGTTCTCGTGCAGGCGGTCCACCCGCTCGTCGGAGCTCTCGAACCAGCCCGTCCGCTCGAGGTCGGAGTGGTAGACCCGCGCGACGACGTCGCCGTTCGCGACCGCCTCGTCGAGATCGCCCGGCCATCCGGTGATCTCCGCGTACCGGAAACCGTGGATCGTGAACCGCGGCTCCCACTCCTCCGCGGGACCGCCGTCCGCCGGAGCCGGGCGGCCGGCGAGGGTGTAGCTGTCGGTCGCCTTCGCTTCGCGGAGTGGGCGGGTGTAGATCTCGCCCTCCTGCATGACCTCCGCTGTCCGGATCACGACCGTCTCGCCCGCCGGACCGGTGACCCGGATCCGCAATCGACCGACGAGGTTCTGGCCGAGGTCGAGGATGCGCTTGCCGCTCGGGCTCGTGAGGACCGCGATCGGCGCGACCTCCTGCGTCGCGCGCACCGGGGGTCCCTGCGGTGCGACGAAGGTGGCCGGATCGCGGGTGCCGATCCGTACGCCGACCCACCCGCTGTCGTCGAAGCCGGGCTCCGACCATCCGGGGAGCTCCTCGCGGGCGTCGTAGTGCTCACCGTCGTAGTTGCCGGAGCTGACGATGGGGCCGAACGAGGCGCGCCAGTGCTCGTCGGTCGCGATGGTCTCGACGCGACCGTTCTCATAGCGGAGTTCGAGCTGGGCGATGAGCGAGAGGTCCGAGCCGAACAGGTTGCGGAAGCCACCGCGCCACCCCAGTCGACCCCGGTACCAGCCGTCGCCCATCCAGGAGCCGATCGCGTTGTCGCCGGGGTGCAGGAGCTCGGTGACATCATGCGTCGCCGTGCGCAGCCGGCTCGCGTAGCTGGTCCAACCCGGCGCGAGCGCCTCGTCCCCGACGCGACGACCGTTGATCTCCGCCTCGTAGACACCGTGCGCTGTGAGGTACAACCGCGCCGACACGAGGCCGGCACCGACGGTGAAGCCCCGCCGCAGCAGCGGTGGCCGACGCGTGTCGCTCTCCGGCTCCTCATCCCAGTCGGCTGCGACCGGCACCGCGACCCAGTCGCCCGGTGCGAGCAGGCCGGCCTCGACCGTCGCCACCGGGCTCCAGTCGGACACCTCGACCGCCTGGCCAGGGCCCCTGTCGGTGCCCCACACCCGTACGCGCACCGATGCCACCTCACGCGAGCGGAGCGGAGCGGCGGGCCAGGCGACGAGGACGGATTCACCGGTGGCGACCCGGCCCGTGGTCGTGACCCGTCCGTCGCGGGTGATCTCGATCTCGGCGGCGTGCTGCTCCCAGCCGGCGGGCGCCAGATTCGTCCAGCTCAGCCTCGGGGTGGCGTCGCCGATCCCTCGGGCCTCGCGGAGGTGCTCGAATCTGGGGGCGCTCGTGGTCACCATCGTGGCTGCTGGTCCTTTCGTCAGGCTGGGCGCGTCGCAGCTCGCTCGGCGATCAACTCTGACACGTTTCAAAACCCGATGCTACAGCGTTGGTATGCGAGAAAGCGAGGAAGATGCAACACTTCTTGACACGTTTCAAAACCTGGACCAGGATGGAGGCGCTGGCGGGGTCGAAGCGGATCCGTCAGGTGGGGCGCGCCGACACACGGCCGTCCTGCGCTCACGACGACGACGATGGAGAGCGACGATGACCGCACCCGAAGCACCAGCCAGACCGACCGTCGCCCTCGTCGGCACCCTCGATACGAAGGGCGCCGAGTACCGATGGGTCGCCGGGCGTCTCGGCGAACTGGGAGCGGACGTCGTGGTCGTCGACGCCGGAACGCGTGAGCCCCACGGGTACGACGCTGCCGTGGACCACCCGAACCACGAGGTGGCCGCCGCTGGCGGGACCGATCTCGACACGCTGCTCGCCGCGGATGACCGTGGAGCCGCCGTGAGCGCGATGGCGGAAGGTGCCGCGACGGTGATCGGACGGCTGCACGCCACCGGGCGGGTCGACGCCGTCCTCGCCCTCGGTGGCAGCGGCGGCTCGGCCATCGCCGCCCGGGTCTTCCGCGAACTGCCGATCGGGGCCCCGAAGCTCCTCGTGTCGACGATGGCGTCCGGGGACGTCGCGCCGTACGTCGGCGCGAACGACGTGACGCTCATGTACAGCGTGGTCGACATCGCCGGGATCAACCAGATCTCCCGTGCCGTCCTCGGGAACGCGGTGGCGGCCATCGCCGGCATGGCGGCGGCTGCGCAGGCGCGCGGTCCGGCCTCGTCCGCCGAGCGGACGGACCGCCCGCTCGTCGGGGCGTCGATGTTCGGGGTCACGACGCCGGCGGTCGACGTGGCCCGTGAGCGGCTCGACGAACTCGGCTACGAGGTCCTCGTCTTCCACGCCACCGGTTCGGGCGGGCGGGCCCTGGAATCGCTCGCTCGGAGCGGCATGCTCGCAGGGGTCCTCGATCTCACCACCACCGAACTCGCGGACGATCTCGTCGGCGGCGTGCTGACGGCGGGCCCGGACCGACTCACCGCGGCCGGCGCGGCAGGCGTCCCACAGCTCGTCAGCCTCGGTGCGCTCGACATGGTCAACTTCGGCCCTCGCGACACCGTGCCGGAGCGGTTCGCCGATCGCGACTTCTTCGTCCACAACGCGACGGTGACGCTCATGCGCACCACGGTCGACGAGAACCGCGAGCTGGGCGAGCGGATCGGGGCGAAGCTCAGCGGCGCCGAGGCCCCCACCGTGCTGCTGATCCCGCGCGGCGGCGTCTCGGCGCTCGACGCCGAGGGCTTGCCCTTCCGCGACGCGGAGGCGGATGCTGCACTCATAGAAGCCGTGCTCGCGGGTGTGCAGGGCAGCGCGGTCACGGTCGTCGACCGTCCGGAACATCTCAATGATCCGGTGTTCGCGAGGCTCGCCGCCGACGCCCTCCACGCTGTGATCGAGCGAGACGGCGACAGGAACCGCACCGACACCACGGAACAGGACTGACCATGGACAGGACCATCGCACTCGAACGACTTCGCGCCACCGTCGCGCGCGGACAGGCCGTCATCGGCGCCGGGGCAGGCACCGGCATCTCGGCGAAGTCCGCGGAGGCGGGCGGCGTCGACCTCATCATCATCTACAACTCCGGCAGGTATCGGATGGCCGGTCGCGGCTCGCTGTCGGGCCTGCTCGCCTACGGGGACGCCAACCAGGTCGTCGTGGAGATGAGTCGGGAGGTGCTGCCGATCGTCCGCGACACCCCGGTGCTCGCCGGCGTGAACGGGACGGACCCGTTCCGGATCATGGAGCGCTTCCTCGACGAGCTCAAAACGATGGGGTTCACCGGCGTGCAGAACTTCCCGACCGTCGGGCTCTTCGACGGCGTCTTCCGCCAGAACCTCGAGGAGACGGGCATGGGCTACGACCTCGAGGTCGACATGATACGCCTCGCCGCCGAGCGTGACCTCCTCACGGCCCCGTACGTCTTCGACGTCGAGTCGACGGTCGCGATGACCGAGGCGGGTGCTGACGTCCTCGTCCCGCACATGGGCCTCACGACGGCCGGCACGATCGGCGCGACCACGGCACTCTCGCTGGAGGAGTCGGCGCACCGGGTGCAGGAGATGCGCGACGCGGCCGTCGCGATCAACCCGGACGTCATCGTGCTGTGCCACGGCGGTCCGATCGCCGAACCGGAGGACGCCGCCTTCATCCTCGCCAACACGACGGGCGTCGCCGGTTTCTTCGGCGCGTCCTCGGCCGAACGCCTCCCGACCGAGCGGGCGATCAAACGCCAGATCGAAGACTTCAAGGCCATCCAGACCCGCTGACCGACGGCACGACCGACCACCCGACCACTCGACGAGGAGCATCTCATGACCGAACCAGCCATCACCCCTGCCACCGCCGGCCGTCGCCCCGACGAGGTCCCCACCCGGGTCTTCGACTGGGGCACCATCAAGTGGCTCGTCACCCCGCACCTCGACGAGGGCGCCGGACTCACGGTCGGCGAGGTCATCGTCTACCCCGGACAGGGCCACGCACCCCACCAGCACCCGGGCGAGGAGGAGGTCATCACGGTGATCTCCGGCGAGGGCGTGCAGACCGTCGGCGACGGTCCCGCGTTCCCGATCCGCGAGGGCGACGCCGTGTACATCCCGAAGGACACCGTGCACTCCACCTACAACACGACGTGGCGCCCGCTGCGACTGTCGGTCGTGTACACCCCTGGTGGCGCGGAGACGGGGCTCGACGGCCTGCCCGACGCGCGCATCCTCGACGCCGGAACGGCGCCGAGCTGGAAGCAGGACCGCTGATGCCGGTGATCGAACCGGGCTCCTGGGTGCATCCGGGTTCGAAGCCGGACTGGAGCGAGATCGGCACCATCGGGCGGTTCGCGGTGTCGGTCGACGGCGGACGGTTCGACCGGCACCACCACGACGACCACGAGATCTGGTTCATCACCGAGGGCAAGGGGAAGGTGCTCGTCGACGGTGGCGAGCGCTACGTGCAGTCGGGCGACATCGTGCTGACGCAGGCGGGCGACACCCACGACATCGTCGAGGTGTACGAGACGATCCGCGGCTTCTTCACGGAGACGGGACTCCCGGCCGGTGGGCGCGTCGGCCATCTGCACGCGAACGAGGAGGACGCAGCCGGGCACGTGGTGACCGCACTCCCGCTGCCCGCCGACTTCCCGGCCCGAGCCTAGGATCGTCCGTATGCGCATCGCCGTCACCGGGAGTTCGGGCAAGCTCGGCTCCGCCACCGTCGAACGACTGCTGCGGGACGGCCACGACGTGCACGGACTCGACGTCGCGGGCACGGCCGGGCCGGGGTTCACCCGTGTGGACCTGACCGACTACGGGCAGACGATCGACAGCCTGCTCGGGGTGACGGCGAGGTTCGCAGGTCTCGACGCCGTGGTGCACCTGGCCGCGATCCCGGTGAACGGGCTCGTGCCGGATGCGGCGACGTTCCACAACAACCTGACCGGGTCGTTCAACGTGCTGCACGCGGCGCTGCGGGCGGGCATCCGGACGATCGTGACGGCGTCGAGCATCACGGCCATGGGATTCCCGTTCGATGAGGCGCCCGAGTTCCTGCCGATCGACGAGACCGTCAGTCGCGCGAACAACACCTATGCGCTCGGGAAGGTCGCCGAGGAGGCGATGGCCGCACAGCTGGTGCGGTGGGCCGACGGGACGTCGATCACCGCGTTGCGGTTCACGAACGTCGTAGCGCCGGGGGAGTACGGCACGTTCGCGCGGGCGTCGGAGCCCGGGTACCGACGCGATCTCCTGTTCAGCTATGTCGACGCACGTGACGGTGCGCAGGCGGTCGCGCTGGCGCTGACCCGAGCGGAGCCCGGCTTCGAGGTCTTCGACGTGTGCGCCTCCGACAACGGGACGACCGTGCCGTCGGCGGAGCTCGCGGCGACGCACTTCCCCGGCGTCCCGCTGCGGGCGGGGCTCGGCGAGTTCGAGACGCTCATGTCCATCGACAAGGCCCGCACACGACTCGGTTTCGAGCCCGAGTACTTTTGGCGGGACGAGTTCGAGCGCGAGCAGGCAGTGCGGGGCTGATCGGCACGGAAACGAATGAGGCGCTGATCGGACGATCGACGGATGGGTGCACCCCGGTTCGCGCGAGCGCGATGCCGTTGACCGGCGACGGGGCATCCGAGGCCGGTCGGGCGTTCCTCCTCGCTGAGTACGGCTTTGACGACGCGCTCGACGAGGTGATCCGGGTCGGCACGCCCAAAGTCGGCGCTGCACCCGAGAGTGGTACGAACGGTCGAGACCGTCCGGCGCGGGAACCCGCCGCGTCGCCTAGCGGACGCCGGCCTCGGCTTCGGCCAACGCCCGCACCTCGGCGACCTCGCGGATCTCGTCGGCACCGATGTTCGCCCCGAAGAGCTCGTGCCCCGGTTCGAGGACGACGCCAGCCCGCAGCGGCCCGATCTCGACCGGGTCGAACCCGAGGGCGTCCGCCACGGCCGAGACGGCCGCCCGGTCCGCGGGGGCGTCGCCGGCGATCGCGATGCCCTTGCGGCCCGGTGCGCCGGTGGGACGTGGCTCCCCGTCGAGGTCGTGGTACCCCATGTGGTTGAACGCCTTCACGACCCGGGACTCCGGCAGGAAGGCGGCGACCAGCTCGCTCGTCGAGGTCTCCGGCGCACTGAGGTCCTCGCGGTGGCCGTCGACCTCCCACCAGTAGTTCATGGCATCGATGACGAGTTTGCCGCGCAGCTCGTCGACGGGCACCGAGCGATGTTTGCCGAGGGGCAGCGCGAGGATGACGATGTCGGCCTGGGTCGCTGTCTCGGCGGCGGTCGTGGCGACGGCACCCGGAGCGAGGACGTCGATCGTCAGGGCGATCCGGGCGGCGTCGCGCGAACCGCTGATGAGCACCCGATAGCCGGCGGCGACCGCGAGTCGTGCCAGGACCGTGCCGACCTTGCCGGCACCGAGGATGCCGATGGCGACGCCCTGCGACGGAGCGGGGTCGTCGGCGGATCGGACGGTTCCGGAAGCGGTGTCGGACATGGGTCTCCTTCGTGGACGGTGCGGCCGCACGCGGTCGCCTGGGTCAACCGGGGGTCGTCCATCGCTATTCCGAGACCGGTCCGACGTGGACGCGCAACCCCTCCTCCGCGATCGCCCGCTCGACGTACCGTTGCCGCATGACTGACGCAGAACAGACCGACGCAACGACCCCCGACGCCACGACCTCCGGCTCGCCCGAGACGATCGGCGCCACCGAGGAGACCCTCGGGGCCCGGGGCGACGACAGCTCGACGAGCGCGAGCAAGGACCCCGAGGACTGGGTCACCGGCGACGAGCCGATGACCGGCCCGCAGCGCAGCTACCTCGACACCCTGGCGCGCGAGGCCGGCGAGGAGCTCCCCGCCGACCTGACGAAGGCGCAGGCCTCCGAGCACATCGACCGGCTGCAGAACGCCACCGGCCGCGGTCAGTCCGGATCCTGAGCGCCGCCGCCACCGTGACCGACTCCAGCAGGGCTCCGCTCCATCACGAGGTGGTCGTCATCGGTGGCGGCAACGCCGGTCTGTCCGTCGCTGGCAGGCTCCGGCGATACGGGGTCGATGACGTCGCAGTCATCGAACCGCGCGAACACCACCGGTATCAGCCGATGTTCTCGCACGTCGCGGGCGGGACCGCGTCCGCGACGGCGGCCACGAGGCCCCAGCGCGCGGTGACGCCGAAGGGCGTGACCTGGATCCAGGACCGGGTCCGGTCCGTCGACCCGGTCGCGAAGACGCTGACGCTCGAATCCGGCACCGCCGTCGAGTACGCCCAGCTCATCGTCGCTCCGGGCATCCAGCAGGACTGGGACGCCGTGCCCGGTCTGACGGAGGCGATGGCCTCGCCGGTGGGGATCTCCAACTACACGTTCGAGTACGCGCAGAAGGCCTCGCGCGTGCTCCGGTCGGTCCGCTCGGGCACCGTCGTGTTCACGCAGCCCGCCGGCCCCGCGAGCTGCTCGGGCGCCGCGCAGAAGCCGATGTACCTCGCGTGCGACCACTGGCGGCAGACGGGCGTCCTCGACGACATCCGTGTGGTGCTCGTCGTGCCCACACCCACGATGTTCGGCATGCCGATGATCGACGCCGAACTCGACCGCAAGGTCGCCGAGTACGGCATCGAGGTGCGGTTCTCGCGCGAGCTCGTCGCGGTCGACCCGGAGCAGCGCGTGGTGACCATCGCGCAGACCGACCCGCAGGACGGCCCGGATCGCGGGCAGGACGGCGTGACGGGGGGACTTCGGGAGGAGATCCCCTACGACGTCCTCCACGCGGTGCCGCCGCAGTCCGCTCCGGACTGGCTCGCGGCAACGGCGCTCGCCGAGCCCGGCAACCCGGGTGGCTTCGTCGAGGTCGACTCGCTGACCCTGCGGCATCCGCGCTTCCCGGACGTCTGGGCGCTCGGCGACGCCGCCGCGGTGATGAGCTCGAAGTCCGGCGGAGCCCTCAGGCAACAGACGAAGACCCTCGCGAAGAACCTCGTCGCCGTGCGGTCCGGCCAGGAGCCGAGCACGGTCTACAACGGCTACTCGGTGTGCCCGTTCACGGTCTCCCGCGGGACGGTGGTGTTCGCCGAGTTCGACGACCGCTACCGCCCGAAGCCCTCGATCCCGTTCTGGAACGGACTCGCGAAGGAGCGCCGGTTCACGTTCATCGCCGACCGCCACGTCCTGCCCTGGGTGTACTGGAACCTCATCCTGCAGGGTCGGGCGTGAGCGTCCGCAGCCGCACACCGAAGGTCGTCTCCGCCACCGGCACCCGGTAGCGCTCGGGCAGGGCCGGCCCGCACGACGAGCTGCCGAGCCCGTGCTGCGCGTGGTCGAGGTTGAGCCACACACGGCCGGAGTCTCGGAGGTCCTGCGGGTGGCGGGCCTCCTCGAGCGCTTCGCTCGTCCATCGTCTGGCGGTGAAGTCGAAGCCGGTGTCCTGCAGCTGCTCGGCTCGCAGGGTCGGCAGGCCGTCGCCGGTGAGTTCCACCCACCGCGTTCCGACGTGGTTGCCGTTCTCCTCGGGCACCGGGTAGTCGGTCTGGAGCCCGTCGACACTGCTCGTGAAGCGACCGACGCGCGCCGCGGCGAGGCTGTCGACGTACGACTCGCCCGGGCCCCGACCGAACCACGTCGCATCCGTGTAGTTGCCCGGTAGTCCGAGTCGGAGGCCCAGGCGCGGCAGCGTCAGCATGTGATCGCCGATGGGGGTGTGCTCCCAGATCCCCTCGGGGACGACGGTGACCGACAGGTCCAGGGCGCCGCCCGCGTCGGTCCAGTCGAACGTCCAGCGCAGGCCGAGCCCGTGCGCGGCCGGGGCGCTGCGGCCGGAGACCCGCAGGCCGCCGCCCTGCCCGTCGTCGATCCGCTCGACGGCGTCGGTCCGGTGGAGGAAGCGGTCGAGTCCCGTGAGCTTCCAACTGGCTGCGGCCGTGTTCCGCGGCCCCTGGCCCCGGTCGTTCTCGGTGGGTGCGCGCATGATGTCGAGGACGGGCCCGTCGAACTCGAGATCGCCGAGCGCGCGGAGTCGGCCGGTGCGGGCGTCGAAGGAGCCTGCGCCGAGGGTGATGCGGTGGCCCGGCGTGCGGTCGGCGTGAGCGAGGGGTCTGCGCGCCGCGGACGCCACGGGAACGGTGACGCCGGTCGGATCCGCCGGTCGGTCGGCGGCGATCCGCGCCTGCCCGAACGCGACCTCGTGTCCCGCTGCCGCCCACGGCTCGTCGGCCGCCAGGACCGCGCGCACGGTGAGCCAACGCTCGACGGGTGCGCCGGAGACGGGATCGACACCGGCGGTCGGCACGGTCGCCTCGGCCGGCAGGTCGACGGTCGCCGCGCTCCGGGGGTCGACGGGCGGTGTCGTCAACGCGCCCGACGCGACGGCGAGGCCGTCGTCCTCCAGCTGCCACCGGAGCGCCAGGTGATCGAGTGACCGCATGTCGTGTTTGTTCCTGACCGTCAGCGTGCCGGTGGTGGCGTCCGCCAGGAGCTCGACCGGACTGATCGCGGCGTGCAGCTCGGCGAGGCCGGGGGAGGGCGTGCGGTCGGCGAAGACGAGTCCGTCGAGGCAGTAGCGTCCGCCGTTCGGTCGGAAGGCGACATCGCCACCGTGCATGACGAACTCGTTCCCGGCGGCGTCGGTGCTGCGGAAGCCGTGGTCGATCCACTCCCAGACGAAGCCGCCGCAGAACCGGTCGGAGGACTCGAGGATCCGCTGGTAGTCGACGAGCGACCCCGGGCCGTTTCCCATCGCGTGCGCGTACTCGCAGAGCAGGAACGGGAGTCGCCGCCGACGCACGTCGTCCGGCGACCCCGCCACGACGCCCACGGGGGTCGGTTCCTCGCGACGGCCGATGGCCTCGAGCAGCTCCTGGTCGGGGTACATGAGGCTGGAGAAGTCCGAGTTCCGATACGACGGATCGCGCTCGTACATGATCGGCCGGGACGGATCACGCTCGCGGATCCACTGCTCCAGCACGTCGAAGTTCTCGCCGACCCAGCTCTCGTTCGCCATCGACCACACGACGATCGACGGGTGGTTCTTGTCGCGCTCGACCATCCGCTGGACACGGTCGAGCATCGCGTCGCGCCAGACCGGCTCCGTCGGCGGGTTGCCGGCCCAGTCGGTGTAGATGAAGCCGTGGGTCTCGAGGTCGCACTCCTCGACCACCCACAGCCCCAGCTCGTCGCAGAGGCGGAGGAAGTCCGGGTGGGGCGGGTAGTGGCTCGTGCGCACAGCGTTGAGGTTGTGCTGCTTCATGAGCAGGATGTCCTGCCGCATGGTCTCCGTGTCGAGTGAACGGCCGCGGTCCTGGTCGTGCTCGTGCCGGTTGACCCCGCGGAACAGCACCGGGACGCCGTTCACGAGGAAGCGGCCGTCCTCGATGGAGACGGTGCGGAACCCGATGCGCAGCTCGACGGTCTCGTCGGCCACGGGCGTCTCATCGGTCGGCCGCGGCCTGAGTTGCGCCGTGTAGAGGCGCGGTACCTCGGCGCTCCAGGGCTCGACCGGCAGAGCGGTCGCGGTGCCGGTGGGGAGGTCGAGGATGCCGAGCTCGGGGACGTCGACGAGGCCGGGGACGTCGGTGTCGACGCGCAGGACGCCGATGCCGTCGCGATGGTCGTAGCTCGCGCGGACCTGGACGTCGTCGATCGCGCCGGCCGGGCGTTCCAGGAGGTCGACGTCGCGGAAGATCCCCGGCAACCACCACATGTCCTGGTCCTCCAGGTACGTGCCGCTCGACCACCGGTGCACCCGCACGGCGAGGACGTTCTCACCGGGGACGAGGTGCTCGCCGACGTCGTACTCCACCGGGAGACGGCTGCCCTTGCTGTGGCCGAGGAGCACGCCGTTCAACCACACGGTCCCGCAGGAGTCGACACCCTGGAAGCGCAGCACCGTGTCAGCGCGACGCCAGTCCTCCGGCAGGGTGAAGGTACGGCGGTAGTCGCCCGTCGGGTTCTCCTCGGGCACGCGAGGCGGGTCGATCGGGATCGGGAACGCGGTGTTCGTGTACAGCGGCTGCCCGTGGCCCTCGAGGACCCAGTGCGCGGGCACCCGGATGCGGTCCCAGGAGGAGTCGTCGAGCGACGGATCACCGAAGGTGTCGCCCGTCCCGTCGGCCGTGGGCGAGAGCGTGAACGCCCAGTCGCCGTTGAGGGACAGCCGACGTGCGTCGCTCAGTTCGTCGGCTCGGGGGCGCCGCCGACCGGTCCCCGGGATCGGGTCTTCGACCCACGACGCCGCGAGCCCTGCTGAGTCGTTCATCGTCGTGCAACCTTCATCGTGATGCGGCCTTCATCGTCGGGCGTCCCTTTCTCAGGAGGTCATCGGCGCGCCGGCCCGGCCAGCGGACGCCACGCCGGCGGACTCCTGAGAAAGGGACAGTGGAAGGGAGAGGGGAGCGGGTGGGTGAGCGGGTGGGTGGACGGGTGGATGGATGGATGGATGGAGAACGGGCTCAGTCGGTGATGGTGCTCGGCGGGGTGCCGAGGGCGTCGAGGTCCGACCAGAAGTCCTCGGGGATGGGGGTCGTTCGCAGCGTCTCGACCTGTTCCAACCGCTCGGGCCGGTTCATCCCCACGACGGTGGAGTCGACGAGTTCCGATCTCGTCGAGAACGCGAGTGCGGCAGCCGCGAGCGGGATGCCGTGGCGGGTGGCCAGCTCGTCGGCACGGTCGACCCAGGCGAGCAACTCGGGTGATCCGGCCTGGTACGCGTACGTGGCCGGCTTGCCGTCACGGCCACGACGCCCGGCGAGGAGTCCGCCCCCGAACGGAGCCGCGTTGAAGACGCCCATCCCGAGCGAGCGCGCCTCCTCCAGCAGGCCGGTCGCCGACCGGTCGACGAGCGTGAACCGGTTGTGCGACAGCAGCACGTCGAACGCGCCGGTCCGCACATACGGCAGCATGACGCTGAGCGGACCGGCCGCGATCCCGATCGCGTCGACCAAGCCCTGCTCCTTGAGTGCCAGCATGCCCTCGATCGCACCACCCGGTGCCGACGCCTCCTCGAACGACACCGAGTACGGGTCGTGCAGGTGGAACACCGGGATGCGCTCCACGCCGAGCCGCTCGAGGCTCTCCTCGAAGGACCGCAGCACCCGGTCGCGGTCGAACATCGCCGTCGCCGGATCCTGGTCGGCCTTCGTCACCACTCCGCGTCCCTCGGGCAGACCGCTCTGACGGATGGCGTCGCCGATCGCCGTCTCGCTGCGTCCGTCCGAGTAGTTGTTCGACGTGTCCACAAGCAGATTCGGACCACGGAGGGCGGCCGATGCGAACGCCGTGGAGCCCGGGCCGGGGGAGCCGTCGGCGCTCGCCGGCGTGCCGAGTCCTGAGGTGCCGACCGTGACCGGGCTCACGACGAGCCCGGTCGAGCCGAGCGGTCGGAGGTCGTCTGGTGTCGCCACTGCCGCGGTCGTCCGGCCGGTGGAGGAGGTGTGGGTCGTGTCGTCGTTGATCATGTCGTCCATCCTGCAGTCGTCGGGCACTCGGGCATCACCCCTTGAGTGCGCCGGATGCCAGCCCCTTCATGATCCGCTGGTTGAGGAACACGAACACGACGAGCAGTGAGAAGACGTTGATGCAGATGCCCGCGAACAGCGGCCCGTAGTCGACCTGGCCGAACTCCCCACTGAAGTTCAACAGGCCGGCCTGGATGGTGCGGAGGTCGGCGTTCGTCGTGAAGGTCAGCGAGATGAGCAGGTCGTTCCAGATGGAGAGGAACTGGACGAGCCCGATCGTGAAGAGCGCGTTCCGCACCATCGGCAGTCCGATGGACCAGAAGGAACGGATGATGCCGGCTCCGTCGATCGTCGACGCCTCGAACACCTCGCGCGGCACGGCCCGGAAGTAGGCGGTCATCATGAAGACCGTCAGCGGCATCCCGAGCGCCGTGTAGGTGATGATCATCGGCCAGTACGTGTTCGTGAGGCCGAGGTTGAAGTAGGCGACGAACAGCGGGACGAGGATCATCTGGCCGGGGATCATGATGCCGGAGATGAACAGCAGCAGCGTCAGGTTGCGGCGCTTCCACACCATCACCTCGAGGGCGAAGGCGGCGGCGACGCCGAAGATGAGGATGAAGACGAGTGACGGCAGGGTCACGATGACGCTGTTGAGCAGGTTCTGCGAGATGTTGCCGGTCGTCCAGGCGGTGACGTAGTTGTCGAAGCTCCACGACTCCGGGAGGGAGAAGGTGGACTCCTGCAGGAACTCGCGCTGGTTCTTGAACGAGGACAGGAACAGCCAGACGATCGGGTAGATCTCGATCACGAGCAGGAGTCCGATGAGGATGACCGAGGGCAGTTTCCGCAGGTAGTAGGCGCGCGAGCGGGGAGCGCGACGCATCTTCGGCCGGCGGACGGCGATGCCGGATCCGTCGCCGCTGCCGCTCGAGGCCGGTGTGGTGGCGCCGGGCGCCGGGGTGATGGCGGTCGTCATGGCGTCAGTCCTTCGTCAGGTCTTTGCGGGAGGTCTTGAAGATCAGGAGCGTCACGAGGAAGCACATGATCGTGAGCACGAATGCGAGCGTCGAGCCGTAGCCGTAGTTCTGGTACGTGAACGTCGTGTTGTACATGTACAGCGTCAGCGGGGTCGTGGCCGTCCCTGGCCCGCCGCCCGTCAAGGCGAGCACCGAGTCGAACACCTTGAGCGTCGCGTTGAAACTGAAGATCACCGCGGACAGCAGGACGGGGAGTGACAGCGGCACGATGATGTACCGGACGAGCTTCAGGCCGCGGGCACCGTCGATGCGGGCCGACTCGATCACCTCCTCGGGGATGTCGAGGAGCCCCGCATAGAGCAGGACGGCGTAGAAGCCCATCGACCGCCAGAGGTCCATGATGATGATCACGACGAACGCGCTGTCGGGCGAGCTGAACCAGTCCACCGAGTCGATGCCGAAGCCGTTCAGGATGGCGTTGACCGGTCCGGTCTGCGGCGCGACCTCGAACAGGCGCTTGAACAGCAGACCGACGGCGACGGTCGGCAGCACGACCGGGAAGAACACGAGCGTGCGGACGAGCGTCGACGCCTTCTTCAGGACGAAGACGTAGAAGAGGGAGAGTGCGTACCCGAGGGCGATCTGCGCGACCGTCGCGATGAGCGAGTACTTGATGCTGAAGAAGATCGCTTCCGGTGCCGTCGGGTCGGCGAACAGCTGGGCGAAGTTGTCGAGGCCGACGAACTCGAAGCCGCGCAGGTCGCCCTGGAAGAAGGTGAGGCCGAACGACCACATCACCGGGACGAGCTTCACCAGGGTGAAGATGAGCAGGGCCGGGCCCAGCAGGATGGCGATGGCCTTCCTGTCGCCGAGGACGTCTTTCATGCTGTGCTCCTGAGTCGGTCGGGGGACCGTGAGGCTGGGCGGCGAGGTGCGAGACCCGCTGCAGAGGTGGATGTCCGCGGACGGACGGATCCGGTCGCCGGGCGACTGCCGGCGACCGGATCGCCGGTTACTTCTTGAGACCCGCGTCCACGCCGGCCTGGACGAGCGCCGCGAAGTCCTCGGGGGAGATGCCGCCGGTGAGCAGCGGGGCGGCGTTGGTCTGGGCGTCGACGCCGGCCTTCTCGGGGAGGAAGGTCTCGAACCAGGTGACCGTCTCATCGGTGTCGGCCATGATGCCCTGCACCTCGGCGGTGAGCGCGGGGACGTCGGTCACCTCTTCGTTGAGCTTGAACCCGGAGATGACGCCCTGGTTCTTCAGCACGCTGGAGCCGTAGTTCTCCGCGATGCAGCTCAGCCAGCCGCCGACCTTCTCCTCGTCGTAGCCCTTCGTGGAGAACGAGGTCGCCGCACCGGTGTTGGCCGGGTACTGGTCGATCGAACCCTTGCCGCCCTCGACGGTCGGGAACGGCATGAAGCCCACGGCGTCCTCACCGATCTGGTTGAGTTCGGTGTTGTAGACGTCGGCGAGCATCCAGGTGCCGTTGTACATCATGGCCGCGTTGCCGGTGAAGAACTCGCTCGTCGCGGTCTGCATGTCCATCGTCGTGATGCCGGCACCGAAATACTTGCCGAGGTCAGCGACGGCGGTGATCGCCTCGACGTACTCGGGGTCGGTCAGCTTGGCGTCGCCCGAGGCGATGTCGTTCATCGCGTCCGGGCCGAGCAGTCGGAACAGGTAGGTGCTGATGTAGCGGGTGATCGTCCAGCCCTGGGCACCGGAGACCGTGAAGGCGGACTTGCCCGAGGCCTGAACGGTGTCGGCCGCGTCGAGCAGTTCGTCCCACGTCTGCGGGACCGCGATGCCGAGGTCCGTGAACATCGTCTTGTTGTAGAAGAAGCCCTCGACGTTGTACTGGTATGGCATCGAGACGAACCGGTCGCCGTAGATGTTCTTCACGGTGGCGACGGCCGAGGGGAGGATGTCGTCCATGACGCCCAGCTCGGTGAGGGTGTCTTCGAGGTCGAGGACGGTGTCGTCGTCGCCGAGGGTGCCGCCGGGCCGCAGCGGTGCGGTCGGTGCGGTGAAGGTGGTGGGCAGGGCGTTCTGGCTGGCGAGCAGCGTGACGCGCTGGAGCACGTCGGCCTGGGGCAGGGTCTCGACCTTGAGCGGCAGCGCCTTCTCGTTCGCGGCGCACGCGCCGTCGCCGAGAGCGGTGAGTTCGTCGCGGACGATCGAGTTCTCGACGGCCGCGAGGTAGTCGAACGACGTGGCGCTCGACGCGCCGCCGTTCCCTGCGCAGGCGGTCAGGGCGAGAGCGGTGACGCCGAGAGCGGCGATGGCGGTGGCCGACCGACGTTTCGGGGCCCGGTGCGCTGTGGACACATTTCCTCCTTGAAGATGTGGCAGTGATGTTGAGACGCGAGCGGTGATGGTCGCGAGCAAAGTTGAAGCGTTTCAATGGCCGAGGCTAACCGCGCACGGGTCGCATGTCAAGCGTCGGATCAGTTCCGCTCGGCGAGGCACTTCCGGCATGACGACGGCTGGACGGAATGCATATTGACACGTTTCAAGACGGCGACGAGAATGGGTGATCGTCGTCCCGTGATCTCGATCATGTCGGCACGACCACAGTCAACGACGATAAACGGCGATTCGACCCGCCGGACGAGGAACGGAACCGCACATGAGGTTGCAGGGCAAACGAGCCGTCATCACCGGAGCAGCAGGAGCGCTCGGCCGGGTGATCGCCCAGAAGCTCGCCGCGGAGGGGGCAGACGTCGCCGGCCTCGACCTCAACGCCGCCGGGCTCGAGGAGACGGCGGAACTCGTCCGTGCGCACGGGGTGCGGGCCGCATCGGCGACGGCCGATCTGACCGACTTCGACGCCGTCGAGGCTGCCGTCGGCGGCGTCGTCGACGAGTGGGGCGGGGTCGACATCCTGCTGAACGGTGCGGGCGGCGGCGCGGTCAGCTTCTTCCACGAGATGACGCACGAGACCTGGATGACCCAGATGGACCGCAACCTCAACTCGGTGTTCAACGTCACGCGCGCGGTCCTGCCCTCGATGCTCGAACAGCGCTCCGGTCGCATCATCAGCATCGCGTCCATCGCCGCCGTCAGTGGCGGACGCCTCGTGCGCGGGGCGACGGCCTACGCCGCGGCCAAGGCCGGCGTCGTCGGACTCACGAAGGCGCTCGCGATCGAGGTCGCCGAGCAGGGCGTCACCGTCAACGCGCTCGCCCCCGGAGCCCAGGCGACCCCCGGCCGCGACAACGACACCCCGGAACGCCGCGAGGCGCTCCTCGCGCAGATCCCCACCCGGCTCCTCGGCGAGCCGGAGCACCTCGCGGAGACGGTCGTCTTCCTCGCCTCACCCGCCGCCGTGAACCTCACCGGCCTCATCCTGCCGCTCGACGGCGGACACTCGATCTGAGGCGACGGACGATGACGACAGGACCAGAGGACATGACGAGACTCGAGCGCGGCAAGGCGAAGTTCGACGAGGTGTACGGCGAGGGGAAGTCGGAGGGGCTCGTCGCGATGCAGACCGGGCTCGCGCAGGACCTCGCGCGTTTCGGTATCGAGTTCAACTTCGGCGACATCTACTCCCGGCCGGGGCTCACGCTGGCGCAGCGGGAGCTCATCACCCTCGCGGCTCTCGTCGCGCTCGGTGGGCTGGAACCACAGCTGCGCGGCCATACCCGCGGTGCGATCAACGTCGGCTGCAGCGCGACGGAGATCCTCGAGACGGTCATCCACACCGTGCAGTACGCGGGGTTCCCTCGCGCCCTCAACGCGATCCGTGTCGTCACCGACGCCCTCATCGAGGTCGGCGTGGAGATCCCCGAGCCGCTCGGACCGGACCGGACCGGCCCGGAGCCGCGCGACCAGCAGCCCGGCAGCGCTCAGGACCGCCCGGGACCGGGCGATCTAGACTGAGCCGGGCCGCGGGCGAGCGCCCGCAGCGCCGCAGGACGACAGGAGGGGTTGAGCATGGGACGAGTCGGAATCCGCGAGGTCGCGACGCTCGCCGACGTCTCCATGGGGACGGTGTCGCACTACATCAACCACCCCGATCGGGTCTCGCCGGAGAAGCAGGAACGCATCCAGCGGGCGATCGACCAGCTGGGGTTCGTGCGGAACAACGCGGCCTGGCAGCTCCGTCTCGGTCGGAGCGGCACCATCGCGTACATCGCGCCGGACGTCAGCAACCCGTTCTTCGCGACCATCGCCGAGGGGGTGGAGCAGCGCGCGGCCGAAGACGGTCTCTCGGTGTTCATCGCCAACTCGAACCGGAGTCGTGAGCGCGAGGACGCCTATCTCGGCATGTTCGAGGCGCAGCGTGTGCAGGGCATGCTCGTCGCCTCCCACGAGTCCGTCGAGGAGCGGTTGACGAGCATCCGGCAGCGGGGCATCCCGTCGGTCCTCGTCGGGCAGCTCGCATCGTCACCGGACCAGCCGTCGGTGTCGGTCGACGACGTCCGGGGTGGGTTCCTCGCCGCGGAGCACCTGCTGCAGACCGGTCGTCGTCGGCTCGCGTTCGTCGGTGGTCCGCTCGGCATCCGCCAGGTCGCCGACCGCTTCGAGGGTGCGAGTGCCGCCGTCGCAGCGGTTCCGGGAGCCACGCTGGAGGTGATCGCGGGCACGGAGCGGACGATCGCCGAGGGGCGCGAGCTCGGACGGGCGATCGCCGCCCGTCCGGTCGACGCACGTCCCGACGCCGTCTTCGCGGTCAACGACCTGCTGGCACTCGGCATCATGCAGACGCTCGTGGTCGAGCACGGGGTCCGGGTGCCCGAGGACATCGCGATCGTCGGCTACGACGACATCGAGTTCGCGGAGTCGTCGATCATCCCGCTCACCTCGGTGCGGGCGCCGCACGAGGGCTTCGGTGTCGCGGCCGTCGAGCTGCTCCTCCAGGAGTTCGCGGTCGCCGACGGTGCCCCCGTCCCGCCCCCGTCGTCCCGCCACATCGTCTTCGCCCCCGAACTCGTCCCCCGAGCCAGCTCGCGAACTGTCACCAACGGCTAGTCCAGCGCCCCGTCACTGTGCTGGAGTGACAGTTCGCGGGCTCTGGCGGGTGGCGGTTCGGATCCGGTAGAGGGACGTGCTGGCCGTGATGTAGAGGGTGCGGCCGTCTTCGTCACCGAAGCAGACGTTCGCAGTGCGCTCGGGGACCGGGATGCGCAGGATGGTCGCGCCGGTGGGGTCGAAGACCTCGACGCCGTCGCCCGCAGACGACCAGACGTTGCCGTCGACATCGATCCTGAAGCCGTCGGATGCGGGGACCGCGGTGCTCGCGAAGGTGCGACCCGGGGTGTCACCGAAGACGACCGAGACGCCGTCCTCGGCGACGTCGTACGCGGCGATGCGGAGTGCGCCGTCACCCGTGTCCGACACGTACAGGATCGACCCGTCGGGTGAGAACGCGAGCCCGTTCGGGTGGACGAGGGCGGTGATCACCGGCTCGATCGCTCCGGTGTCCGGCTCGAACCGGAAGACGTAGCAGCCGTCGTACTCCTGCTCACCCGGGTGCCCCTCACGCCCGCTGGCGTCGATGCCGTACGGCGGGTCGGTGAACCAGATCGAGCCGTCGGAGTGCACGACGACGTCGTTCGGGGAATTGAAGCGGCCGCCGGCCCAACGGTCGACGAGCGTGATCGGGCCGTCGGGCCCCTCGATCTCGACCGCGCGACGCCCATGGCTGCACTGCACGACCCGGCCCTCGCGGTCGATCGTGCGGCCGTTCGTGTACTCGGCGCCGTCCCGGAACACGGCCGTCTCATCGGTCGCGGTGTCGAACTCGAGGATGCGGTCGTTCGGGATGTCGCTCCACCGCACGCTGCGGGTCTCGGCGATCCACGCGGGGCCCTCGCTCCAGATCGCGCCCGTGTACAGGTGCTCGAGTTCGGCTCCCTCGGCGAGCAGCGGCGAGGGTTCGTTCGTCATGGTGACGTCGTCGTCGGTCATGACACCCAGCCTATTCGGCAGGTGCGGGTCTACGCCGGATCGATGGGGGAGGAGCCGAGGTTGCGAGCGCTCGGTCGGGTGACGGGCGGTTCGACGATCGACTCCAGGAAGGCCCACGCATCCATGCGCCAGCGGTCACCGGCGACGTCGATCGCCTCGATCCGGAACGGTGGGGTGAGGATCGCGTCCCAGTCGATCGAGTCGAGGACGCGTCGCGGGATCATCTCATCGACGTACGGCGCTTCACGCTCCGGATCCGGTGCGACCTCGGGCGCCTCGTCGTCGACGAGGACCTCGAGTCGGTCGATCATCGCGTCATCGAACGTCTGCATGCGGGTCACGAGCGTCTGCAGCTCGTCGGGATCGAGTCCGGCGACGAGTTCGAGGAGATAGGCGCGCCCCGGATACGCTTCCGCGGGCACATCGACGATGTTGTATCGGCCGTCGTCGGAGATCCACATACGTCAACGCTAGCCCGTCGCGGCTGGAGGCCGGGCGAGAGTGATGAGGTGAAGTGAGGTGATCGGTCGCCCGGGCCGCGGTTCAGCGACGACGTGCCGCAACTCAGGCGGTGGGTACCTGCGTCGGGTGGACAGGCAGCTGCGCGGCTGGGCGGACGAGCGCGGTCGGGCCGGGGTCGGTGAACCCGAACTGCTCGTAGAGGCCGTGCGCGTCGCTCGTGAAGAGCGTCCACCGGAAGTGCGCGCCGGGACCGTCGTCGATCATGGCCTGCACGATCCGCTTGCCGAGCCCGTGGCCCCGGTGCGCTTCGTCCACGACGACGTCGGCGAGGTAGCCGAAGCCGAGTCCGTCGGACACCGCTCGTGCGAAACCGACCTGTGCGCCCGTCTCCTCCTCGTACACGCCGATCACGCGCCAGGCGTCGTCGATCTGCGTCTCGACGTCGGCTCGGCTGCGCCACTTCGCCCAGTAGACCTCGCGGAGCAGGGCCCACACGGCGTCCCGGTCGATGCGGTCCTTCGAGTCGTCGATGCGATAGCCCATCGAGCCACCGTAGGACGGCCGGCACCGGGCCGTGGAGAGCCAGTCCGGTTCCGGTGGCCCGCTCGTCATCGGACGACACGACGGAATAGTCGAGCCGTCCGCGGGCTTAGCGTGAGGAGAAGTACCAGTGATGCACCGAACCCAGGAGGATCATCAGATGACTCACGCCCGCACCACCCTCGGAACGTCCGACCTGTCCGTCTTCCCGCTGAACCTCGGCGGCAACGTGTTCGGCTGGACCGCCGACCGGCAGACCTCGTTCGACATCCTCGACGCCTTCGTCGCGGGCGGCGGCAACTTCATCGACACCGCCGACGGCTACTCGGCGTGGGTGCCCGGCAACACCGGCGGTGACTCCGAGCGACTCATCGGCGAGTGGCAGGAACTCCGAGGCAACCGCGACGAGCTCGTCATCGCGACCAAGGTCAGCCAGCACCCCGACTTCACAGGCCTCGCGGCCGACAACATCCTCAAGGCGGCCGACGCCTCGCTCGAGCGCCTCCGCACCGACCACATCGACCTCTACTACGCGCATTTCGACGACGAGTCCGTCCCGCTGGAGGAGACGGTGACGGCACTGTCGTCGCTCGTCGACGCCGGCAAGGTCCGCCACCTCGGCATCTCCAACTACTCCGCAGCGCGGATCGCCGAGTGGTTCGAGATCGTCGAGGCCAAGGGGCTCCACCGCCCGATCGCCCTCCAGCCGCACTACAACCTCGTCGAGCGCGAGTTCGAGGGCGAGCTGCGCACGATCGCCGAGCGCGAGCAGCTCGCGGTGCTGCCGTACTTCTCGCTCGCGAAGGGCTTCCTGACGGGCAAGTACCGCGAGGGGTCGAGCGTCGACAGCGTCCGTGCCGAGGGCGCGCAGGCCTACCTCGCCGACCACGCCGCGCTCCTGCCCGTCCTCGACGAGGTCGCCGCGGCCCACGGCGTCTCCGTCGCGACGGTGTCGCTCGCGTGGCTCCGCTCGCAGCCGACCGTCGCCGCGCCGATCGCGAGCGCCCGCACGGTCGAGCAGCTGCCCGACCTCCTCGCCTCCGCCACGCTCGAACTCTCCGCCGACGAACTGGCCGCCCTCACCGCCGCCTCGGTCGCGTAGGGCATTCGATGGTGCACGTGGCCCGCACTAGTGCCGGTGCGAGCGGGATCGGTCCGGACATCGCCGCCCTCAGCTAACGGTTGAATCAAACCCGAGTGGCTCTGATCCGCTGATTGTCGGCTATTCTCATAGCACTTATGCAGGGATGGAGCGGGATGTTCGATATGCAAACAACCTTCGGGTGGTTCGATGTCGTTGGTCTCGTATTGACTCTTGTTGGCTTACTCCTCGCGTGGCTGCAAGCGCGCCGAGCTCGGAAAGCTGCCGAGGCCGCTGAAGACGCGGTGGACGCCACGGAGCATAAGCTTAGTTTGAGTCAATTGCTCCTAGTTCTCGGCGCTGTTCAGCAAGTAATTGGCGACCTAGAAAACGCGGCGGATAACGAGAACAAGCCTGTTGCGCAGTTTCTGCTGCTGCGTTTCGGCATGCTGGCTGCTGAAGCGGCTACGCTGCTAGCAAGGCAGGAGCAGGACGTTGGAAACCTGGCCGATGATCTGCGCAAGTTTAGTGAGCAGGCGTTGGACGCAAAAGCGCTGCTCGCACGAAGCTCAAGCCCCAAGGTGGCTCGTGCCACCTCAGAAATCCGCAGTGATCTGGGGAGGGTTGGGCTTCAGATTGCCACGGCGGTGACGGAACTTCGATTTAGAACGGGAGCTAGCAGCAATGCTCAATGATGAAGAGTGGCAAACGATCGTGCGCCGATTGGTTGATCTGACCAAAGCGCAGAAGCTTCAATGGTCCGTGTTGCAGCCCGAGATCGAGGCGGACCCAACCTATTTCGCTGAGGTTGGTGCTGAAACGCAGTACCGCGTTTGGGCGGACGACGACGACGGTCGGCTGCCTTACAGGTTCACAATCAGTCGCCGGAGTGAATCGAGTGGCGCCTACCATGCCGTTGAGTCATTCCTCACGGACGAGTTCCAAGACAATGATGGGTCTACGTCCGACTGGATTAACGATCTGTATACCTTGGCGGCCAGATCCGCCAGTGGAAGCCCGCAGCTCGTCTCCACGCTTCTCGAAGAGCTCAACCTCCTAGGCGGCTCCGAGGATGGTCAGAGCATTATTCGCTTCTAGTATCTTCAGCCTGGTGGGTTGATTGATTGCCGACGCCATCGCATCTGCGACATCGGAGCTTTCCGACGACGTGGTTCTCTCGCCAGGATGCGGGCAGCCTCGGTGCTATCGAGCGGGCTGCTGATCCGCGCTCCGAAACACCCCGGCAACATGTGTCCCGGTAGAGTCGGCCCATGGGTGACCTGTTCAACGGCTATGGCGGCACGCTCGCCCCGCGCAAGACTCCGGGCGGCGTCCCCGCCTTCGACGAGATGTTCGGCGAGGCGGCGGAACACGCGGGTGGTGCGACCGCCAGGCGGGCGTATCAGGAGATCTACAGCTCCCTCGCTCGGATGACCCAGGAGGAGCTCCGAGGTCGCACCGACGCCCTCGCCAGCTCCTACCTCGCGCAGGGCGTCACCTTCGACTTCGCCGGTGAGGAGCGTCCGTTCCCGCTCGACGCGGTCCCGCGGGTGATCGAGCAGCAGGAGTGGACACAGGTCGAGGCCGGCATCAAACAGCGTGTCAAGGCGCTCGAGGCCTTCCTCGCCGACGTCTACGGCCCGCAGCTCGCCGTGCGCGACGGCGTCATCCCCGCGAAGCTCATCTCCTCGTCGTCGCATTTCCACCGGCAGGCCTACGGGATCCAGGCTGCGAACGGCGTCCGCATCCAGGTCTCCGGTATCGACCTCATCCGCGACGAGCACGGTCAGATGCGCGTCCTCGAGGACAACGTCCGGGTCCCGTCCGGCGTCAGCTACGTCATCTCCAACCGTCGCGTGATGGCGCAGACGCTCCCCGAGCTGTTCGTCTCGATGCGCGTCCGGCCCGTCGGCGACTATCCCAACAAGCTCCTGCAGGCACTGCGTGCGTCGGCCCCGCCCGGCGTCGACGACCCGAACGTCGTCGTCCTCACCCCCGGCGTGTACAACTCCGCGTACTTCGAACACACACTGCTCGCGCGGCTCATGGGCGTCGAACTCGTCGAGGGCCGTGACCTCTTCTGCTCCGGCGGCAAGGTCTTCATGCGCACGACCGCCGGACCCACTCGCGTCGACGTCATCTACCGCCGCGTCGACGACGAGTTCCTCGACCCGCTGTCGTTCCGTGCCGACTCCATGCTCGGTTCGCCCGGGCTCATGCTCGCCGCACGTCTCGGCAACGTGACCATCGCGAACGCCGTCGGGAACGGTGTCGCCGACGACAAGCTCGTCTACACGTACCTGCCCGACCTCATCAAGTACTACCTCGCCGAGGACGCGATCCTCCCGAACGTCGACACCTGGCGTCTCGAGGACCCGCTCGCCCTCGAAGAGGTCCTCGACCGCCTCGACGAGCTCGTCATCAAGCCCGTCGACGGCTCCGGCGGCAAGGGCCTCGTCGTGGGCCCGGACGCCTCGAAGGAGGAGCTCGCGACCCTCAAGACGAAGCTGCAGGAGGACCCGCGCGGCTGGATCGCGCAGCCGGTCGTCATGCTCTCCACCATCCCGACGCTCGTCGAGGACGGCATGCGTCCCCGCCACGCCGACCTGCGACCGTTCGCGGTCAACGACGGCAACGACGTCTGGGTGCTGCCGGGCGGACTCACACGCGTCGCCCTGCCGGAGGGGCAGCTGGTCGTGAACTCCAGCCAGGGTGGTGGCTCGAAGGACACCTGGGTGGTCGGCCGGGCCTTCGACCCGAACGCCGCGCCCGAGGCCTCGTCACACGACATCCAGGGCCTCGTCGCCGAGCAGGCCACGACCGAGACGACGTCGATCCCGATCATCTACGACCACGGAACGACCCCGGAGCACTCGCCCCAGGACCGTCCGGTCGGCAACCAGGACCAGCAGGAGCAACAGCAGCAGACGCTCTCCACGCCCGCTGTCACCGGGCAGGAGGACGCATCATGCTGAGCCGCATCGCCGAGAGCCTCTTCTGGATCGGCCGCTACATCGAGCGCAGCGACGGCACCGCGCGCATCCTCGACGTCCACCTGCAGCTGCTGCTCGAGGACCCGTGGATCGACGAGGACACCGCCTGCCGGTCACTGCTGTCCGTCATGGGGAGCGACGCGCCCGCCGACCAGGAGCTCACCCGCCAGGACGTCCTCGCGCAGCTCGCCGTCGACCGCACCCACCCGGCGTCGATCGCCTACTCGCTCGGCGCAGCCCGCGAGAACGCGCGTCGTGCCCGCGAGATCGTGTCGACCGAGCTCTGGGAGTGCCTCAACACGACGCGTGCCCGGATGCCGCGCCGGGTCGCGAGCGACAAGGTGCACGAGTTCTTCGGGTGGGTGCGCGAGCGCTCGGCCCTCGCCGTCGGCATCGTCGACTCCGCCACGAGTCGTGACGACGCCTGGCGCTTCTTCACCCTCGGTCGCAGCCTCGAACGCGCCGACATGACCGCCCGGCTCCTGGCGACGCGGTCGCTCACCGAGGCGAGTGGCCCGTCCTGGACGACGATCCTCCGCTCCTGCGGCGCCTACGAGGCCTACCTGCGCACGTACCGCGGCATGCCGAGCGCGAAGAACGCGGCCGAGTTCCTGCTGCTCGACCAGCTCTTCCCCAGGTCGGTCATGTTCTCCATCAGTCGGGCCGAGGAGTGCATGCGCGACCTCGAACCGCGCCGAGGCCGCGTCGGGACGGTCGATTCCGCCCAGCGCTTGCTCGGACAGATCCGGAGCGACCTCGAATACCGGCCCATCCAGGACACGCTCGTCGACCTCCCCGGTCGGATGGACGCCGTGCAGAACGTCACCAGCCAGGTGTCCGAGGCGATCCGCGAACGCTACTTCCCCACTCACGCGGTGCCCGCGTGGATCGGAGAGAACTCATGACCCGGCTCCACATCAAGCACAGCACCGGCTTCTCCTACGGCGGCAAGGTCAACGCGTCGTACAACGAGGCGCGCATGCTGCCGGTGACGACCGAGGACCAGTACGTCCTGTACTCGCACATCGACATCCAGCCGGGAGCGTCGCAGTCGACGTACACCGACTACTGGGGCATGAAGGTCTCGGCGTTCGAGGTGCTGACCCCACACGACGAGCTCTCGCTCACAGCGACGAGCCTCGTCGAGGTCCGGCCGCGCCAGCACGAACCGCACCCGACGGGCTGGGAGCAGCTCGACATCGCGACCCAGGCCGCCGTGACGCGGGTGGAGCACCTGGAACAGACGCGCCGCACGACGCCGCCGGACGACCTCGTCGAGCTCGCCCGGACCATCGCCGACCGCCACGAGAGCCCGTGCGAGGCCGCGATGGCCATCAGTCGGGAGATCGGCGAGCAGATGGACTACGTGCAGGGCGTCACGAGTGTGTACTCGACCGCTGCCGAGGCGTGGGCGAACCGCAAGGGCGTCTGTCAGGACATCACGCACATCGTCCTCGGGGCGCTGCGTTCGGTCGGGATCCCGGCCCGCTACGTGTCGGGGTATCTCCACCCGAAGCCGCACGCGGCGATCGGCGAGACCGTGACGGGTGAGTCGCACGCGTGGGTCGAGTGGTTCTGCGGTGACTGGCGTGGGTTCGACCCGACGAACATGGTCGACGTGGGTGAGCGTCACGTCCTCATCGGGCGGGGTCGTGACTACGGTGACGTCTCCCCACTCCGCGGGGTGTACGCGGGCCCCTACCGCTCGAAGCTCTTCGTGAAGGTCGAGATCACCCGAGAGGCCTGACCCGCCGGCCGACGTGGGGCACACCCTCCTCGGTGGGTGCGTCAGCGCGGTGCGCTGACGTGAGCGCGGGTCATGCGCTTGAGCGCGGGTCTCCGGAGCGTCGCGCTCACGCGCCAGCCCCGCGGTCGTGCCCGTTCGGGCGCTCTCGTGTCAGCGCATCGCGCCGACGCCCGCAACCCAGCGGTCACGTCAGCGCCCCGCGCCGGCACCCGTAGGATCGACGGCATGCAGACCGAGATGATCGTCCCGGCCCGCCGCCCGATGAAGCTGATCCCCGCGGTGCTGCTCGCCGCGTCCGCGTTCTGCCTCTTCGGCCTCACGCAGCCGCTCGCCGGCTATCCGCTCCTCGTCGCCGCGCTCGCGCTCGCGATCCTCATCGACCGTGAGCTCGCGAAGGACCTGTTCCTCATCGCGATCGGCATCGGGATCGTCTCGACCACATCCGTGGAGGCGGACGTCTCCTGGCCGAGCTTCTTCCGCATCGGCACCGTCCTGCTGCTGGCGGTCGGTGTCCCGTTCCTCATCGACCGATTCGTCTACCGGCGGAAGGCGATCACCTTCCCCTGGCGCAGCCGCGAGAAGAAGACGAAGGGCGAGATCGCCTATCTCGTCGCCGTTCCGCTGCTCGGCTGGGCGATTCTCCCGTTCTACTTCATCCGCTCCGGTGCCTACGAGAACTGGCCGGTGATCAGCGACGCCGGGGAACTCGGCCGGTTCTTCGTCGGCGTCAACGCGGTCGGCACGTGGGACGAGCTGTTCTTCATCTGCACCTGCTTCGCCCTGCTGCGACGGCACTTCCCGGTCTGGCAGGCCAACCTCCTGCAGGCCGTCATCTTCGTCTCGTTCCTGTGGGAACTCGGTTACCGCTCGTGGGGTCCGCTACTGACGTTCCCGTTCGCACTCCTGCAGGGGTACCTGTTCTCGAAGACGCGGTCGCTCGGGTACATCCTCGCGGTCCACCTGCTGTTCGACGCGATCGTCTTCCTCGCGATCGTGCACGCCCACCATCGCGACTGGATCCCGATCTTCTGGTACTGAGCGAAGACTCCGTCCGCCAGCGCACCGCTCTGACGCGAAGGTCGCTGTTCCGGGCCCAGCGCGGTGCGCTGACGCGAGCGGCGGTGTTCGGGTTCCAGCGCGGGTCTGGCGGGTGACCGCGGGTCTCCAGAGGGGCGCGCTCACGCCACAGCCCCGCGCTCGCGTCAGCGCACCGCGCTGACAGCAACCCGGACGGGGAATCAGCCCGCGGCGGGCTTCGTCGCCGCTCCGTCGAGCCAGAGCTCGGTCGACTCGTCGCGGTGCACCCCGTCGGTGCCGACGTGCTTCGCGCTGATCGTCGGACCGTTCTTGATGACGTGCACGAGCGCCATCCCATGACCCCGGCCGAGCTCGTAGTCCGTCTTCAGCCACTCGAGGATCTCGCCGGCCTTGGTCGACGCGTCGAAGCCTCGGGCGTGCGCTTCGTCGACGAGCTCGCGCGGGGTCTTGCCGGTCTTCGCCTCGGCGGCATCGAGATAGGCCTGGAACGACATGACGGCTCCTTCGTCGATCGGGTGTCAGCGCCATCGTAGCCAGCGACGGCACCGAGCGACAGGCCTCGCAGCGCGCCATGCGGCCTCCCTCCAGGGAGGGCGGCGGCGACGCCAATAGGGTGAGGGGATGGACCGCCCCAGCAGGACCCCCGCCGGATTCGCCGCGACCGTCGGCATCGACCTCCTCGCCGTCATCGTGTTCGTCCTCATCGGCCGCGCCAGCCACGGCGAAGGCATCCTCGGACTCCTCGTGACGCTGTGGCCGTTCGCCGTCGGACTCCTCGTCGGACACGTCCTCGCACTCGTCCTCGGCCAGCGTGAGACCCGCTCCGTCCGCTGGGCCGGCGTCGTCGTCTGGGTGTCGACCGTCGTCGTCGGGATGGTGCTGCGCGCGGTCTCCGGCCAAGGCGTCCAACTCAGCTTCGTCATCGTGACCGTCCTCGTCCTCGCCGCACTCCTCCTGGGGTGGCGCTTCGTCGCGTGGCTCATCGCGCGCCGACGCCGATGACGACCCCGACCCCGACCCCGACACCGACGAGCACATGAGCGCCGAGCGCTGGGGACGCTGGTACTTCGCGGTGCAGGCCATCGCCGGTGCAGCGTGGTGGGTGTCGGTGTTCCTCGTCCCGCCCGTCCGTGCGGCGACGCTCGGCAGCCTCGACCCCGTCGTCATGGCCGTGCTCGACGTCCCGCTCTTCGTCGTCGCCTCGGCGCTCGCCGCATGCGCCATCCGATGGGCGGCGATCCTCGCGACCGGATGGACGCTGCTGGTCACCGTGTCACTGGGGATCTTCGCGGCCGTGACCCAGGAGGCGGGCATCGGTGCCCTGCTGATGGTCGGTGCCGCGGTCGGCTCGGTCACTGCACTCGCGCTCGTCCTCACGGGCGGGATCCCGAGAGCGTGGATCGCCGTCGGGCCGTTCGCCTTCCGCCCGGCGGACGCGTCGGCGTCGACCGGTTCGCAACTCGTGAGGACCGCCGTCGAGATCGTCGCGTTCTGGGGCGTCTTCCTCGCGGTGATCCCCGCCGTCCTGCGGTTCTTCGAGCTGCGGTGGCAGGTCGCGATCGCCCTGACGCCGGGCGCGGAGCAGATCGCCGTCGTCGCCGGCATCGTCGTCGTGGTGCTCGGGAGCGTCGTCGGGCTCTGGTCGGCGGCCGCGATGGCGACGACCGGGGGTGGGACGCCGCTGCCCGCCGCGATGCCGAACCGACTCGTCATCGCCGGGCCGTATCGCTTCGTCCGCAATCCGATGGCCGTCGGCAGCATCGTCCAGGGCGTCGGCGTCGGACTCCTGCTGTCGTCCTGGATCGTGGTCGTCTACGCGGTCTTCGGAGCCGTCGTCTGGAACGTCCTGGTCCGGCCGGTCGAGGAGGCCGACCTCGAGGCGCGCTTCGGCGAGCCCTACCGCCGCTACCGCGATGAGCTGCGGTGCTGGGTCCCGAGTGTTCGTCCGGTGGCGGCTCGTTCGTGACTCCTGCTGCGCGTGACGACCGGCCGCGTCACCCGCCGCCCCGCCCGGCCGGGAGCCCCGGCGGTCGCAGGATGCAGGAGTTGTGGACGCCGAGCGGGTCGGAGCGGAGGACCGTCTAGCGGCGGGAGCCGGTGAGGGTCGTCGACTCGTCGACCGGCGACGACTCGGGACGCGACTCCGGACGCGGCTCGGGCGCCTTCGCGCGCGACTTCGGCTTCGGCAGCGGGATCGGCGAGGTGAGCGCGATCTGCTCCGAGAAGTCCTCCGGCGTGACCGGGGACACGACCCCGTCGTGGGTGAACTGCAGGCGCCAACGGGAGTCCGGTGCGACGCGCAGACGGAGGTGATGACGGAACACCCCGTAGGCCAGGCCGGTGGCGCAGGCCGCGAACCCGGCGAGTGCGCCCAGGCCGAGCGCCCAGCGCGGCCCGAAGGTGTTCGCCACCCACCCGACGATGGGCGCGCCGATCGGGGTGCCACCCATGAGGATCGCCATGTACAGCGCCATCACCCGGCCACGGACGGCGGCCTCGGTGCTCGTCTGCACGAGTCCGTTCGCGGTCGTCAGGAGCGTCACCGTCGAGAAGCCGACGAGGATCAGCACGGCGGCGAACGACCAGTAGCTCGGCATGAACGCGGCCGTGAGCGCAGCGACGCCGAAGAGCCCGGCCGCGCCGACGATCATCCGCATCTGGGCCTGCGCACGCCGCGCCGCGAGGAGCGCGCCGGTCAGGGAACCGATCGCGAGCACCGAGGAGAGGATGCCGTACTCGCCCGCGCCCTTGCCGAACTCGACGGCCATGGTCGAGGCGAAGATCGGGAAGTTCATGCCGAACGCGCCCATGATGAACACGATCACGAAGATCACCATGAGGTCCGGCCGTCCGCGGACGTAGCGGAAGCCCTCGACGAACTGTCCTCGAGCCCGCGGTGCGCGCGGCGCCCGACGGAGCTTGCCGGTGCGCAGGGCCAACAGGGCGCCGATGACGCCGAGGAAGGTGAAGGCGTTCACGACGAACACCCACCCGGAGCCGATCGCGACGATGAGGAGACCGGCGATGGCCGGGCCGACCATGCGCGCCGCGTTGAAGGACGCCGAGTTGAGCGCGACGGCGTTCGACATGTTGTGCTCGTCGACGAGCTCGGACACGAAGGTCTGGCGGGCCGGGCCGTCGACGGCGTTGATGATGCCGAGGGCCAGCGCGAAGAGGTACATGTGCCACAGCTCGGCGTGACCGAAGATGAGCAGGGCGCCGAGGGCTGCGGCCAGGAGCATGAGGCTCGACTGGGTGAGGATGAGGATCTTCCGCTTGTCGAAGCGGTCGGCGATGAGACCGGTGATCGGCACGAGGACGAGCTGCGGCCCGAACTGCAGGGCCATGGTGGCGCCGACGGCCACGGCGTCGTTGTCGGTGAGGTCGGTCAGCACGACCCAGTTCTGGGTGGTGGCCTGCATCCAGGCGCCGACGTTCGACACGAGGGCGCCGATGAACCAGATGCGGTAGTTGACGCTGGACAGGGAACGGAACATTGCACTCACTGGGTGGCGAGTCTCCTCATGATCTCGGCTGCGCGGGCGAGGGTGTCGCGTTCGTCCGGGGTGAGCGCGCGCAGCTGCTGGGTGATCCACGCGTCGCGTTTCCGGACGGTCTCGGTGACGGTGGTGTGGCCCGCTTCGGTGAGGGCGATGGTGACCTTCCGGCGGTCGGCCGCGTCGGTTTCTCGGGTGACGTACCCGGCCTCTTCGAGGCAGTTGACGGTGCGATTCATGGATGGCGCGGACACGCGGTCGCGTTCGGCCAGTGCCCGCAGGGTTGCGGAGCCCTCTTTGTAGAGCCCTCCGAGGACGGAGAACTGCGGGTCGCTGAGGTCGTCGACCGACTTCTCCCCGCGCAGTCGTCTCGCGAGCCGGAAGGTGCCCATCCGGAGTTCGGACGCCTGCTCGGCGATCGTCAGTGCCCTGGTCTTCGTCGCTGCTCCGCTTGCCACGATCCATTAGCCTAGCTCATTAGCCACCCTAAGTATACCCGCGAACTGTCACAAACCGACAGTGCACGGGGAGCAGGACTGGCAGTTGGTGACAGTTCGCGAGCAGGGGGGGGTCAGAGCCAGCGGCGGGCTCGGAAGATGGCGTACAGGGTGCCGGAGAGGACGAGCATCGCTCCGATCGCGACCGGGTAGCCGAACTGCCAGTGCAGCTCCGGCATGTCGTCGAAGTTCATGCCGTAGACGGTGCCGATGAGTGTCGGGGCGAAGAGGATCGCCGCCCAGGAGGAGATCCGCTTGATCTCCTCGTTCTGCGCCAGCGCCGTCTCGCTCATCCGACGCGACTCCTCGTTCTGCGCGAGGCTCGCTTCCGAGAGGCGTCGCATCTCCTCGTTCTGCTGCTGCGTCATGAGCGTCGCGTGCACCGTCAGCGCGTTCCGGAGCAGGTGGCGGAAGGAGTCGACGCGCTCCGCGATCCGGAGGGTGTGGTCGAGCACGTCGCGGAAGCCGTTGCGCAGCTCCTCGTCCAGACCGTACTTGTCGGCACCCTGCAGCAGGCCGTGGAGCATGGCCCGCAGGGGCGTGGTCGCGCGCTGGAACGCGATGACCTGGCGCAGCAGCTCGTAGATGCGACGCGAGACGTCCGCGGCGTCGCCGAAGAGCTCGTCCTCGATCTCGTCGATGTCGTTCTCGAGCCCCGCGACGACGGGACCGTAGCCGTCGACGACCTGGTCGAGCACCGCGTGCAGGACGGCGTCGGGACCGAGTGCGAGGATGTCGGGCCGGGCTTCGAGTCGCCGCCGGACCTGGCCGAGGTCGGGCTTCTCCGCGTGGCGGACCGTGACGACGAACCCGGGTCCGACGAACAGGTGCACCTCGCCGAACTCGACCCGCTCCTCCTCGTCCAGGTAGCGGGCGGGACGCAGGACGACGAAGAGCGTGTCGCCGTACCGCTCGAGCTTCGCCCGCTGATGGCCCTTCAAGGCGTCCTCGACGGCGAGCGGATGCAGGTCGAACTCCTGAGCGACGGAGCGGATCTCCGACGGTTCCGGGCGGTACAGACCGATCCAGGCCATGCCGCGCTGTTCGTTGAGGAGCTCGTACGTGGCGTCGAGCGATCGCGGGCTCGCCGAGCGCCGTCCGGTCACGTAGATGCCGTTGTCGATGAGTGCCATGAGGTCTCCGTCCATCGATCGACGGGAACGTGCGGCGGCCGCGCGGGTGCAGGCGATCTCGGTGGATCGCACCCGGGGAGGTGTGAGTGAGGGCGCCTCGGCACCGGCGGTGGCAGCGCCTACCGGGTGAGGGAGGCGGGGCGGCTCGTCGATGCGGTGGCGCGGGTACTGTCACCAGCCATGGCCGCTCACCTCGCTTCCGTCGAAACCTGCCGGCCCGCCGTTCGGGCCTCGTTCACCGTACGCCTGCCCTCCGGGAACCGCAAACGGACTCGCGACGCCGACGGTCCGAGGGCATACGCTGGCGGGATGAGCGAGCACACCCCGCCACCCGTCGACGACGCGAACCGCCCCGTCGAGCCACGACCGTATGCGACCGAGACGATCGTCGACGACGACGGCGTCACGGTCTACGTCTACCTGTGGGAGGTGCCGAACCCGCGGGCCGTCGTGCACATCGCCCACGGCGCGGGCGAGCACGCCCTCCGGTACGGGCGCCTCGCCGCACGGCTCAACGACGCGGGATACACGGTCGTGGCCGACGACCACCGCGGCCACGGTCGCACGGGCCTCGAGCACCTCGGCCTCGGCAAGCTCGGCCCGCGGACCACCCGGGGCGCGATCGACTCCGTCGCCGCCGTCGGCCGGTACCTGCGGACCCGCTTCCCCGAGTCGCGGCTCGCGTTGCTCGGTCACAGCTGGGGCTCGCTCATGGCGCAGAAGGTCGTCGCCGAACACGATCTGTACGAACTCCTCATCCTCTCCGGCACCTCGCTCGCGATGCCCGGCGTCATCAACGCCGGCGACCTCAACAAGCGCTGGCGGAAGACCGGGAAGACCGGTCTCGAGTGGCTCAACCGCGACCCGGCCGCCTGGGCCGCGTTCGCCGCCGACGAGCGCAACTTCGACATCGGCGTCACCCCGGTGTGGAACCCGATCCAGGCGTTCGCCTTCCTCGGCCGCCCGCCGAAGCGCCTGCCGCGCAAGCTGCCCGTGCTGATCCTCGGCGGCTCCGACGATGCCCTCGGCGGCGTCCGCGGCCTGACCCTGCTCCGCGACGCGTACGTCAAGCGCTCGAAGCTGACGGACGTGACGCTCGTCATCTACCCCGAGGCGCGGCACGAGATCTTCAACGAGCTGAACCGCGAGGACGTCGAGCGCGACGTCGTGGAGTGGCTCGACCAGCGCACCTGAGCGGGCGGGCCGCCGGGTATCCGGACCGGTGACAAGCTCAGGGGCCGCGGGGTACAGTCGCGACACCCACACTCGACGCAGAGGAGACCCGGTGACCTCGGACGGACCCACCTACAGCCACCGCAGACGGAACTCGGCCGAGCGCATCGCGCGGTCGCTCGCGGGAGCGAGTACGGTCCCGTACTGGCTCGACAGCCCCGACCGGCCGACGCCGGAGCCCCGACTCGTCGGCCAGGTCACGGCGGATCTGCTGGTCGTCGGCGGCGGCTACTCCGGACTCTGGACCGCGCTCATCGCCAAGGAGGCCGACCCCTCGCGTGACGTCGTGCTCATCGAGGGCAAGGAGGTCGGCTGGGCGGCCAGTGGCCGGAACGGCGGCTTCTTCGAGGAGAGCCTCACCCACGGTGTCGACAACGGCGAGCGCCACTTCGCCGAAGAACTGCCGGAGCTCGATCGCCTGGCGGACGAGAACTTCGACGAGTTCGTCGCCACGCTCGACCGCCTCGGGATCGACGCCGAGTTCGAGCACACCGGTGTGCTCACGGTCGCGACCGAGCCGCATCAGGTCGACGCGCTGCGCGAGGTGTCGGGCGACGGTGTCTTCCTCGATCGCGAGGCCGTCCAGGCGCTCGTGCACTCACCCGTCTACCTGGCTGGTCAGCGGGAGTGGAAGAGCACTGCGCTCGTGCACCCGGCGAAGCTCGCCTGGGGTTTGAAGCGCGCCTGCATCGAGCTCGGAGTGCGGGTCTTCGAGCACACCCCGGCGACCCGGCTGCGACGCTCGGGCGACGGCGTCGCGGTGACCACGAAGCAGGGCGGGGTGCAGGCTCGGCACGTCGCGCTCGCCACCAACGGCTTCCCGTCGCTCCTCAAGCGCACGGAGCTCCTGACGATCCCCGTGTACGACTACGTGCTCATGACCGAGCCGCTCTCCCCGGAGCAGCTCGAGAGCATCGGGTGGACCGATCGCTTCGGCATCGCCGACTCGAGTCGCGAGTTCCACTACTCCCGCAGGTCCGCCGACGACCGCATCCTCTACGGCGGCTTCGACGCGGTCTACCACCGGGGTGGCAGGATCCGGCCGGAGCATGATCAGCGCCGCGAGACGTTCGAGACCCTCGCCGACCACTTCTTCACGACCTACCCGCAACTCGACGTCCGGTTCACCCACGCGTGGGGCGGCATGATCGACATGTGTTCGCGGCTCTCGGCGTTCCAGGGCACGGCACTCGGCGGACGCGTCGCCTACAGCGCCGGCTTCACCGGACTCGGGGTCGGCGCCACGCGCTTCGGTGCGAAGGTCATGCTCGATCTGCTGAGTGGCGAGTCGACCGAGCTGACCCGCCTGAAGATGGTCCGGTCCAAGCCGATCCCCATCCCGCCGGAGCCCATCGCGAACCCCGCGATCCAGACCGTCCGCCGTGCGGTCGCCCGTTCCGACGCGAACGAGGGCCGCGACGGCCTGCTCCTGAAGGTCATGGACCGCTTCGGTATCGGCTTCGACTCCTGACCCGGTTCGACGCCCCTTCCGGGGAATCCGGACGCCGTCCAGGAATAGGCTGGGGGCATGCATGGTGAGTACAAGGTCCCGGGTGGCAAGCTCGTCGTCGTCGATCTCGAGGTGGTCGACGACCGCATCGCGGACTTCCGCCTCGCGGGTGACTTCTTCCTCGAACCCGACGACGCACTCGCGCTGATCGACCGCGCCGTCACGGGGCTCCCCGCCACCACCGACGCCGCAGGCCTCGCCGCAGCCATCCGCGGAGCCCTGCCCGAGGACGCCGTGCTCCTCGGCTTCACGCCCGAAGCCGTCGCGACAGCGATCCGCCGCTCGCTCGCGAAGGCGACGGGCTGGGGCGACTACGACTGGCAGCTCATCCACGAGGGCTCGGTGTCACCCCAGCTCCACCTCGCGCTCGACGAGGTCCTGACGAACGAGGTCGGCGAGGGCCGCCGTGGTCCGACGCTCCGCATCTGGGAGTGGGACCAGTCGGCGGTCGTCATCGGCAGCTTCCAGTCGCTCAAGAACGAGGTCGACCTCGACAACGCGAAGGCGAACGGCTTCGAGGTCGTCCGCCGCGTCTCCGGCGGTGGGGCGATGATGATGCAGCGCGGTGGCATCATCACCTACTCGCTCTACGTCCCGGCCGAGCTCGTCAACGGCATGACCTTCGCCGACTCCTACGCCTACCTCGACGATTGGGTGCTCGTCGCCCTCCGCTCGCTCGGCATCGAGGCGACGTACCAGCCGCTCAACGACATCACGAGCCCGTCGGGCAAGATCGGCGGTGCCGCGCAGAAGCGACTCGGGAACGGCGCCGTCCTGCACCACGTCACGATGAGCTACGACATGGACGGGGAGCTCATGACCCGGGTGCTCCGCATCGGGCGTGAGAAGCTCAGCGACAAGGGCACGACTTCTGCGGCGAAGCGCGTCGACCCGCTCCGCAGCCAGACCGGGCTCTCGCGGGCCGAGATCATCGACCGCATGAAGGACACCTTCGTCGAGATCACCGGCGCGACCCCCGGCCACGTCACCGATGCCGAGCGCGCCGCCGCCGAGCAGCTCGTCACCGACAAGTTCGCCACCGACGCCTGGCTCACCCGCGTCCCATAACCTGCCGCAGCCCGCGAACTGTCACCAGTGGCGGGTGTAGGCCTGCATCACCCACCGTTGGTGACAGCTCGCGGGCTAGGGTGGGGGGACGATGACAGCGCAGAACGAGACACCCGACCCGTCGACCCCCGCCACGCAGGCGTCCCTCGAGCAACGGCTCGCCGACGCGGTGGCCGCCGAGAGCGAGACCCGGGTCGTCGAACGCTGCGTCTCCCTGCTCGCCGGTCGCTACGAGGGTGAGGACTTCCTCCGCGTCGTCGGCGGACACCACGCCGAGGGCATCCTCGGCGGAGCGCCCGCGCTGTACTGGCCCGAGCTCTGGGGCACCCGCGCCCTGCTGCACGTGTGGGACGACTCGGCCACCGCGCCCGTCGTCGGAGCACTCGGCAACCAGGCCTGGCGCGTCCGCGAGATGGCCGCACGCGTCTGCGCCGAGCGTCGGATCGGCGACGTCGCCGCGATCGCCCCACTGCTGAGCGACGACCACGCCCGCGTGCGCGCAGCCGGAGCCCGGGCGCTCGCCGTCGTCGGTGGTGAGGACGCCAAGCCGCTCCTCGAAGCGCTCCTCCGTGACCCCGACCGCGAGGTCCGTCGCGCCGCGCAGCAGTCGGCGAAAGCGCTCGCCGCCCGCCGCTGAGCTCGCGAAGGGGCCCGAGCGGTCGGTCCCGGACGCTCGGCACCAGCCATTCGGGACCCGTCGCGGGCCGGACTAGTGGGTGCCGGCCTCGAGCAGGATGATGACGATCCCGAACAGGGCCGTCGCGACACCGCCGAGGAGACACCACCACCAGCGTGACCCGCGCACCACGAAGGCCGCGCAGCCGAGCACGAAGAGCATCAGCGTGGACACCTGCAACGCCAGGATCACGGCGTGCTCATGGCTGAGCACACCGGCGATGCCGAACACGAGCGGGATCGTCGGGAGCACGGCGGACAGGAGCATCCCGGACGACTCCTGGAACCCGTGCCTGATCGACGCTCCGAGTGTCACCAACGCCTCGTGCCGATCGTCGCCGTGGTGTGCGAGGGCGGCCGAGTAGACGTGCGCGAGCCAGAACACGATGAGGGTCAGCGCACTCGTGATGAGCACCTGTTCGACGTCGTCGTCCTCGTACACGCTCGACGCGCCGACGAGGCCGGCGTAGACGACGGTGCCGTAGATCGCGCTCGACGAGGTGAGGCGTCGCAACGGTGACGGTTTCGGCTGCATGATCCAGAGGATAGCGGGCACTGCGGCCCTGCGTCCCCGGTTCAGTCGCCGACGTTGCGCTCGCCGCGCTCGTAGACCGAGGCGGCGGGCCCGACGATGTTGGTGTCGGGCGTGCCGGCGACCTCGTGGTCCTTGTTGTCGTAGTCGAAGCGGTGCAGCACGTGCCGCATCGCCTCGACCCTGGCGCGCTTCTTGTCGTTGCTCTTGACGATCGTCCACGGGGCGTCGGCGGTGTCCGTCGCTTCGAGCATCGCCTCCTTCGCGCGGGTGTAATCGCCCCACTTGTCGAGTGACGCGAGGTCCATCGGGGAGAGCTTCCACTGCCGCACCGGGTCGACCTGCCGGATCGCGAAGCGCGTCCGCTGCTCGTCGGCGGAGACGGAGAACCAGAACTTCACGAGGTCGACGCCGTCGCCGACGAGCATCTGCTCGAACAGCGGTGCCTGGCGCATGAACTCGTCGTACTGCGCCGGGGTGCAGAACCCCATCACGCGTTCGACGCCCGCGCGGTTGTACCAGGACCGGTCGAACAGCACGATCTCGCCGGCGGCCGGCAGGTGCTGGACGTAGCGCTGGAAGTACCACTGCGTGGACTCGCGGGCGGTCGGCTTCTCGAGCGCCACGACACGGGCGCCGCGCGGGTTGAGGTGCTCGGTGAAGCGGTTGATCGTGCCGCCCTTGCCCGCGGCGTCGCGTCCCTCGAACACGACGACCAGCCGACGGTCGTTCGCCTTGATCCAGTTCTGCAGCTTCAGCAGCTCGATCTGGAGCAGCCGTTTGTCGCTCTCGTACTGCTCACGCGACATGCGCTCCGCGTACGGGTAGCCCTCGCGCCAGGTGTCGATGTGGCTGCCGGCGGCGTCGAGCAGGATGGGGTCGTCGTCGTCGACATCGACCACCTGGTAACCGTCGACCTGGTCGAGTGCGGGCGGCGGGGCGTAGTGCGCGACGAGCTGCTGCATGGTCGGGACGCTAGTCCCCGTGCGTAATCGCCAGGTGGCCGGTGGGTGACGCGCCGGTGCTAGCCGGCGGAACGGGTGAGGAGGTCCTGACGCTCGGGGTGCGCGTCGAACCACTCGCCCACGTACCAGCACATCGGGACGATCCGACGGTCGCTGTGCTGCTCGACGTCGTCGACCGCGTAGGCGACGAGTTCGCCCGCGTACCCCTTGCCGCGGAACGGCGGCGTGGTGAAGGTGCGGGGGAAGGAGATTGAGTCGCCCGAGATGCGGTAGTCGACGACGCTCACCAGCTGGCCGTCGACGTGCATGGTGTAGCGCTGGGCATCGGTCTCGTTGGCGAACTCCGTGGTCATACGCGGTACAACGCGCGGGGTCGGTCGTTCCTTCCCGGGTGTGCAGGCCGCGGGCTGCCAGAATAGGCACATGTCCCTCGCCGCAGCAGCCGATGAAGTGCCGCTGCGATGGACCCCGGACGGCCCCGACCTCGTCCTCCAGGGCGACAACCTCGACGTCGTGGCCCAATTGCCCGACGAGGCGTTCACGCTCATCTATCTCGACCCGCCGTTCAACACCGGCCGCGTGCAGCGTCGCCACTCCTCGACCTCGGTGCGCACCGCTGAGACGGGGGTGAACCGTTTCGCCGGCTTCAAAGGGCAGGCGTACGAGCGCATCCGCGGCGACCTCAGACGCTTCGACGACGCTTTCGACGACTACTGGGGCTTCCTCGAGCCGCGACTCGTCGAGGCCTGGCGCGTCCTGGCCGCCGACGGCACCCTCTACCTCCACCTCGACTACCGCGAGGCGCACTACGCGAAGGTGCTCCTCGACGCCCTCTTCGGCCGGGAGTGCTTCCTCAACGAGATCATCTGGGCCTACGACTACGGCGCGAAGGCGCAGAGCCGCTGGCCGACGAAGCACGACACGATCCTCGTCTACGTGAAGGACCCGAAGGGGTACCACTTCGACAACGCGACCGTCGACCGCGAGCCCTACATGGCGCCCGGGCTCGTCACCGCGGAGAAGGCGGCGCGCGGCAAGCTCCCCACCGACGTCTGGTGGCACACGATCGTGTCGCCGACCGGCCGTGAGAAGACCGGGTACCCGACGCAGAAGCCGGAAGGGATCCTGCGTCGCATCGTGCAGGCGTCCTCCCGCGAGGGCGACTGGGTGCTCGACTTCTTCGCCGGCAGTGGGACGACGGGGGCGGTCGCGAAGGCGCTCGGTCGTCGTTACGTCCTCGTCGACGAGAACCCGCAGGCGATCGAGATCATCCGCTCCCGCCTCTCCTAGCCCGCGAACTGTCAGTTCGGCACAGTCGCTGCGCCCGGGACTGTCGTCTGGTGACCGTTCGCGGGCTGGTGGGGAGGGTCAGACGGAGGCGCGCGGGACGAGGCGGGTCGGCATCATCGTGACGCGCTCGACCGGCTCGCCGGCGAGGCGACGGACCAGCACCCTCGCCATCTCGGCACCGAGGTCGATGGGCGACTGCGCGATCGTCGTGAGCGGCGGTGCGGCGGTCTCGCCGTAGCGGTCGTCGTCGTAGCCCACGACGGCGATGTCACCGGGGATCGTCAGGCCGGCTTCGCGGATGACGGAGTAGGCGCCGGCGGCCATCTGGTCGTTCGCGGCGAAGAGTCCGTCGATGGGCACCCCGCGCGCGAGGAGACGCCGCATCGCGGCAGCGCCGTCGGCCGGGGAGAAGTCGCCCACCTCGACGAGGTCGTGCGGAAGACCCGCGACCTCGAGCTCCGCGCGCCACCCGGCGAGTCGGTCGACCCCACCCGGCATGTCCTGACGGCCCGCGATCGTCGCGATCCGCGTCCGGCCGGCCTCGATGAGGTGACGGGCCGCGGTCCTCGCGCCCTCGACGTTGTCGACGTCGACGTAGGTGCTGTCGACGACGTCGGCACCCATCGGGCGACCGCCGAACACGATCGGGAGCTCCTGGCCGAGCCGCGTGTACGAGTGGTCGCCACTGTGGTGTGACACGACGAGCGCGCCGTCGACGTTGCCGCCGAGCAGGTATCGGCGGGTCTTCTCGGAGTTCGCCTCACTCGCGATGAGGAGGTTGAGTGTGTAGTCGGTCTCCGCCAGCTCGAGGGCCACTCCCTGCACGACCGCCGCGAAGAAGGGGTCCGAGAACACCCGGGCGGTCGACTCCGGGACGACGAGCGCGATGACCTGGGTCCGGCGGGAGGCCAGGGACCGGGCGGCGCGGTTCGGGACGTAGTCGAGCGCGGCGATCGCCTCGTTCACGACCGCGACGACCTCGGCCGTGACCTTCGGCGAGCCGTTGACGACGCGCGACACGGTCGCGCGGGAGACGCCTGCGCGTGCCGCCACCATCTCGAGTGTCGGGGCCCCTTGACCGGACTGCATCATCGTCCCCTTCCGAGCGGGTGAGCGTGCCGAGTGCAGTGTATCGCCGGGCGCCTGGACGTCCGTGGCCGGTGCCGCTCCTCAGGAGGCGACCGGGGTGTCGCGGCCCCTCGATCGCGACACGCCGGAGTGTTCCTGCGTCAGGGAAGCTCCGCCACGGCGGGCACCACACGCGAGGCGGCGATGCGGCGTGCGTACGCCAGTCCGCTGTCCTTGATCGTGCGCTCCTGCGTGTCGTAGTCGACCCGCACGATGCCGAACCGCTTGTCGTAGCCGTAGGCCCACTCGAAGTTGTCGAGCAGCGACCAGACGAAGTAGCCGCGCACGTCGGCGCCGTCGGCGATCGCGAGCTCCACCTGGTCGATGTGGTCCTGGATGAAGACGTCGCGGTCGACGTCGTGGATGCGGCCGTCCTCCGCGACGACGTCGTCGTAGGCCGCACCGTTCTCGGTCACGTACAGCGGCGGCAGCGTCGGGTACTCGCGGCCGAGCCGGACGAGCAGGGTGCGGAGGCCGGCGGGGTGCACCTCCCAGTCCATCGCGGTGCGCGGGAGTCCGCGGCTCGGGAAGGAGATGTCGGGGGAGGCGAGCCACGGCGAACCGGCCTCGCGCTCGGTCGCGCCGGAGTGGCCGCCGTCGGCGCCGGAGTCGTCGGGGTGACCCGACACGAGGTCGTCGTGGTAGTGGTTGACGCCGAGGAAGTCGATCGGGGCGGAGATGGTCTCGAGGTCGCCGTCGTGGACGAGTGTGTCGAGGCCGAGGCCCTCGAGGTCTTGGGCGACGTCGGCCGGGTACTCGCCGAGGACGATCGGTTCGAGGAAGATGCGGTTCATGATGCCGTCGACGCGGCGGGCGGCGTCGACGTCGGCCGGGTCGGTGGGGTCCGCCGGGATCGCGTTGGTGAGGTTGAGGGTGATGCCGATCTGCTCGGCACCGAGCTCGCGGAGGCGGGTGGTCGCCAGCCCGTGGGCGAGGTGCTGGTGGTGGATGGCGGCGAGCGCGGCGGCCTCGTCGCGGCGACCCGGTGCGTGCACGCCGACCGCATAGCCGAGGAGTGAGGAGCAGAACGGTTCGTTGAAGGTCGTCCAGTGCCGGACGCGGTCGCCGAGCGCGTCGTAGGTCGCCTCGGCGTAGTCGACGAAGCGCAGGGCGGTGTCGCGGTTCGTCCAGCCGCCCTGCTCCTCGAGCGCCTGCGGAAGGTCCCAGTGGTACAGGGTGAGCCAGGGGAGGATGCCGGCGTCGAGGAGCTGGTCGACCAGGCGACTGTAGAAGTCGAGGCCGGCTGGGTTGACGTCGCGGTCGCCCGGCTTGATGCGCGCCCAGCTCGTGGAGAAGCGGTAGGCGTCGAGGCCCAGCTCGGACATGATCGCGATGTCGCCGGCGGTGCGGTGGTAGTGGTCGACGGCGACCTCGAGGTCGTCACCGTTGGCGATCGCTCCGGGCACCCGGGCGAAGGCGTCCCAGATGGAGTCCTCCTTGCCGTCCTCGTGTGCCGCCCCCTCGACCTGGGCGGCCGCGGTGGCGGAACCCCAGAGGAACGGCGGCAGGATCAGGGCCGGGCGGGTGGTGGGCTGGGGGGCGTGCGTCATCGAAGCTCCTCGTGGCTGGGTGCACGCCCATGCTATCGCCTGCTGAGAGCGCTCTCATGTCGGTCTCGCGTGTGGGTGGGGTGTGGCGCCAGCGCGGTGCGCTGACGCGAGCGCGGGTCTACGGAGTGAGCGCGCCCCTCCAGAGGGGCGCGCTCACGTGCTGGGGCCGCGGTGGCGCCGATTCGACAGCGCTCACGTCAGCGCGCCGCGCTGACACCCGGATGCCCCCGCCAGCGCGGTGCGCTGGCGGCGGTCAGCCCGCGCTCACGCCAGCGCGGTGCGCTGGCAAACCGACGAACGACGGTCAGCGACGGGTGGAGGGATCGACGACGCGGTTGCTCGCGGTGTCGGGTGACAGCTGCGACCCCGCCAGCTCGGCGGCACGCTGGGCGGCGAGCGACAACTCGTCCTCGGCGTCCTCCGCAGCCTGGGCATCGGTTCGCTCCTGCAGCGCCGACTTCGCCCGCAGCGGCGGCGCCTTGAGGAACCAACTCAGCACGAACGCGACGGCGACCACCGCGAAGCTCACCCAGAACACGGTCACGGTCGCATCCGCGAACCCCGTGAGGAACGGCGCGGCCAGGTCGTGATTTGCACCGACGAGGAACGAGGTGTCGCCGTCGAGCGCGGAACCGGCCGAGCCGCTGTTCTCCTGCGCACGCTGCAGCACCTTGAGGATGCCCTCGTTCGCCGGGTCCGACAGCACGGCCGGGTCCTGCGCCGCGGCCCGGACCCGCTCGCTGAGCGTCGGGTCGGCGAACGCCGCCGCGATGGTCGTCGGGATCCGCGTGTAGAGCACGGAGAAGATGACGGCCGTGCCCAACGTTCCACCGATCTGGCGGAAGAAGGTCGACGAGCTCGTCGCCACCCCGATGTCGCGTGCCTCGACGGCGTTCTGGCTCGCGATCGTCAGCGTCTGCATCAGCTGGCCGAGTCCGAGGCCGACGAGCAGCATGCCGCCCATCATCCACCAGACGGGCTTGTCGGCCGTCGCGAAGCTGAAGTAGAAGAAGCCGCTCAGGAGCAGGAAGGTACCGACGATCGGGAACGCCTTGTACTTGCCGGTCCGGGCGATGATCTGGCCGCTCGCGATCGACGAGATCATGAGGCCGAGGATCATCGGCAGCATCAGCAGACCGGACTCGGTCGGCGTCGCGCCCTCGACGAGCTGCAGGAACAGCGGCACGGTCATCATCGCGCCGAACATGCCGAACCCGACGAGCACGCCGAGGATGGTGGCGACCCGGAAGGTGGAGTTCTTGAAGAGCTTCAACGGGATGAGTGCGTCGTCGCCCATCGCCCGTTCGACGAGGATGAACCCGACGATGCCGGCGACCCCGATGGCGTAGCAGGCGATGGACCCTGCCGAGGCCCAGCCCCAGATGCGGCCCTGCTCGGCGACGAGCAGCAGGGGCACGACGGCGAGGACGACCGTTGCGGCACCCCACCAGTCGATGCGGACGCTGTGGCGGGTGTGCGGGATGTGCAGGAAGCGGAGGACGATCGCGAGCGCGATGACGCCGATCGGCAGGTTGATGAGGAACACCCAGCGCCAACCGGTGATGAACAGCAGCTCGGGGGCACCGGCGAACAGACCGCCGATCAGCGGGCCGATGACACTCGAGACGCCGAAGACCGCGAGGAAGTACCCCTGGTACTTGGCGCGCTCGCGCGGGGCGAGCATGTCACCCATGATCGTCAGCGGCAGGGCCATGAGGCCGCCGGCGCCGAGGCCCTGGATGGCACGGAAGATCGCCAGCTCGTACATCGAACCGGACATGCCGGCGAGCAGCGAGCCGATGAGGAAGATCGAGATCGCGATGATGAACAGCGGGCGGCGGCCGAAGATGTCGGACAGCTTGCCGTAGATCGGCGTCGAGACGGTCGAGGTGATCAGGTACGCGGTGGTGACCCACGCCTGGAGGGCCATGCCGTCGAGGTCGTCGGCGATCGTGCGCATCGAGGTGCCGACGATGGTCTGGTCGAGTGCGGAGAGGAACATCCCGGCCATGAGGCCGAAGATGATGAAGAGGATCTGCCGGTGGCTGAGGACGGGGGCGGATCCCGACGGCTCGGTCGAGGCGGGGGAACTGGATGACATGCGGTCTCGTTCGACTCTGGGCGCGCCGGTCTGCAGGCGCACCGACGTTGGGGATTTTGCGTAGTGTGCAAACTTACACCCGGCGCAAGTTGCGCGGCAACCGCTTCGGTCAGGGCGCGGTGGTCGGCGCTGCGTCGAGGTCCGTGTCGAGCGCCGCGAGGTAGTCCAGGGTGGCGGTGAGTGCCACGTGGGCGTCGTCGAGGTCGAGGTGGAACTGGTACTCGTGGGGGAGCGCCGGCTCGTGGTCCGCGGCCCAGAAGAGCTTCGTGACGTCGACGCCGGCGTCCTCGAGGGCACTGCTCATCGGGACCGACTGCAGCCAGGTGAGCGCGTCGCCGTTCCCACCGGTGATGAAGGTCGGCGGGAAGTCGGCGGTGACGAAGTCGATCGTCGACATGAGCGCGCCGGTCGACGTCTCCGACCAGTCCTTCGTGCCGGCGTAGGCCCAGAGGGCGGTCTGGAGACCCCAGGCGCCGATGCCGTCGAGCTCGGCCATCGCCGGCAGGTCGTAGACCCCGCAGTTGAGGATCGTCCCGACGAGCTGGTCCGCAGCGATGCCAGGGGTCATGCCCGACAGCGTCGCGTAGTCGGGGTTGGTCGTGAGGACGGCGAGCTGGCTGGCGAGCTGCGATCCCGCTGAGTCGCCCGCGAGCACCAGGCGGTCCGGGTTCCCGTTCCACTCGGCGGCGTGCTCCGAGATGTACGCGAGGGCGTCGTTGAGCTGGTTCACGGCCGTCGGATAGACGGCCTCGGGAGCGATCGTGTAGTTGACCGCGATCGTCGTGTACCCCTCAGCCGCGAGGATGCGGAGGTAGGGTTCGACGTTGCCCTTCTCGCCGGAGATCCAGGCGCCGCCGTGGATCCAGACGATCGTGGTCAGCGGTTCGGTGCCGTCCGCCGGGGTGAAGACGTCGAGGGTGGTGTCCACCTGTGGTCGGCCGCCGTCCGGTGCCGCGTACGCGATGTCGCGGAACTCCGTGAGCTTCGTGTCGGGGACGTACGGCTCCATCTCGGCGACCGTCGCAGCACCGCCGCGTTCGAACACCGAGCGGATGAGGAGCGCGGACGGCCACGGGGTGATGGCCGCGACGACCGCGACGACGAGGCCGAGACCGATCACGACGGCGGCCGCGGTCAGGAGCCGACGGAACCGCGGGCGCTTCCGGTGCGTCGGCGCGTGGTGTGCTGGCGTCCCTGCGGTCATGGTCGGGCCCCTCGTCCGGTGTGCAAGCCTGTCGACAGTGTGGCAGAGGCGCATGCGCCGTGTCGCGGTTAGGCTCGACGTGTGACCGCAGCCCACCAGCCCTCCCACCGACGCCCGGTTTCGCGGCGCGTCCGACGCAACCGCGTGATCGCGTTGAGCGTCCTGGCCGCCGCGCTCGCGATCCTGCTGGTGGTGCTCGTCGTGAACATCGCCGGCGGCGCCACGCCCACCCCGGCCGCCGCCACGAAGACGCCGAGCGCGACCCCGTCCGTCACCCCGACGCCGACCCCCACGCCGACGCCGACACCGACGGAGACGGTGCCGGTCGCGCCCCCCGCCCCGCCGGCGTTCGACAAGGCCGCCTACTCGATCGACGACCCGCTGAGCCCGTGGGTGGTCGTCAACAAGACCCGGCCGCTGAACCCGGTCGACTACACGCCACCGGACCTCGTGTCTGTCCCCGTCGCCCACACCTGGGACCCGCTGTTGCGTGCCGAGGCCGCCGCCGCGATCGTGCAGCTGTTCGACACCGCTTCAGCCGAGGCCGGCCTGTCGCTCGCTTCGAACAGCGCCTACCGCAGCTACTCGAGCCAGGTGTCGGTGTACGACAGCGAACCCGACGACTCGACGACCGCGCGCCCCGGCTACAGCGAGCACCAGACCGGCTGGACGATGGACATCGGTGCCGAGAGCGGCAACTGCTCGCTCAACACCTGCTTCGGCGACACGGCGGAGGGCCAGTGGCTCGCCGCGAACGCCTACCGCTTCGGTTTCCTGCTGCGGTACCCGGCCGACAAGGTCGACGTCACCGGCTTCTCGTTCGAGCCGTGGCACTACCGCTACATCGGCGTGCCGCTCGCGACCGAGATGCACAACACGGGCGTGACGACGCTCGAAGAGTTCTTCGGGCTCCCCGCGGCCCCCGGATACCTGAACTAGCCCTTCGACAGGCTCAGGGACCGGGCGTCGGCTCAGGGACCGGGCGTCGGCTCAGGGACCGGGGTAGCGTCAGGGAAGACCGGTCACTGAGCCTGTCGAAGTGCGCCCTTCGACAGGCTCAGGAACCGCCCTTCGACAGGCTCAGGAACCAGGAGATGAGCTAGGCGCCGAGGGCGGCGTCGACGATCTGCTTCGCCTCCGCCTGGACGAGCTTGAGGTGCTCCGCGCCCTTGAACGACTCGGCGTAGATCTTGTAGACGTCCTCGGTGCCGGACGGACGCGCGGCGAACCACGCATGCTCGGTCACGACCTTGACGCCGCCGATGGCCGCATTGTTGCCCGGCGCATGGCTGAGCTTCGCGACGATCGGGTCCCCGGCGAGCTCGGTCGCCGTGATGGCGTCGCCGTCGAGCTTGCCGAGCCGCGCCTTCTGTTCCTTCGAGGCTGCGGCGTCGACGCGCTCGTACACGGGGTCGCCGAAGCGCTCGGTCAGTTCGCGGTAGAGCACCGAGGGGGTCTTGCCCGTCACGGCGAGGATCTCCGCGGCGAGCAGGCAGAGGAGGATGCCGTCCTTGTCGGTGGTCCACACCGAGCCGTCGAAGCGGAGGAAGCTCGCACCGGCGCTCTCCTCGCCACCGAAGCCGACCGAACCGTCGACGAGACCGGGGACGAACCATTTGAAGCCGACCGGGACCTCCCAGAGGCGGCGTCCGAGGGACTCGGCCACGCGGTCGACGACCGACGACGACACGAGGGTCTTGCCCACGGCGGCGTCGTCGCGCCAGCCCGGCCGGTTCGCGTAGAGGTAGTCGATCGCGACGGCGAGGTAGTGGTTGGGGTTCATGAGCCCGGCGTCGGGCGTGACGATGCCGTGGCGGTCGGCGTCGGCGTCGTTGCCGGTGAGGAGGTCGAACTCGTCGCGTCGTGCGACGAGCGCCGCCATGGCGGAGGGCGACGACGGGTCCATGCGGATCTTGCCGTCCCAGTCGAGCGTCATGAACGCCCAGGCCGGGTCGACGTGCGGGTTCACGACGGTGAGGTCGATCTCGTAACGGTCGGCGATCGCCTGCCAGTAGTGGACGCTCGCACCGCCGAGGGGGTCGGCGCCGATGCGGATCCCGCTGCGCTTGATGGCGTCGAGGTTGATGATGTGCTTCAGGTCGTCGACGTAGTTGCCGCGGAAGTCGTACGTCTCGACGGCGGACGGTTCCGCCATCTTGACGTCGTGCAGCCCACCGGCGATGAGCTCGTTGGCGCGGTTCGCGATCCAGGAGGTCGCGTCGGAGTCGGCAGGTCCGCCGTGCGGGGGGTTGTACTTGAAGCCGCCGTCGGCCGGCGGGTTGTGGCTGGGCGTGACGACGATGCCGTCCGCCTGGTCGCCGTTGCCCTCGGCGTTGTACTTGAGGATCGCGTGGCTGAGCGCGGGGGTCGGGACGAAGTCGTCGAACTCGTCCACCAGGACGCGCACACCGTTGGCGACCAGGACCTCGAGCGCCGTCGTCTGCGCCGGCCCACTGAGCGCGTGGGTGTCGGATCCGATGAAGAGCGGCCCGGTGATCCCCTGGCTCGTGCGGTACTCGACGATCGCCTGCGTGGTCGCGGCGATGTGGTCCTGGTTGAACGCGGTGTTCAGCGAGGAGCCGCGGTGGCCGGAGGTGCCGAACACCACCCGCTGCTCGGGGATCGAGACGTCCGGCTTCAGTGTGTAGTAGGCGTCGATGAGCGACGGGACGTCGATCAGATCTGCTTCGGTGGCGGGGGTACCTGCGCGATCGTTCATCGCACCAGTCTGGCAGGAACGACCGATGTCAGGAAGGCGCTTGACCCGTGGCGAGCGGCGATTCCCACCGGAGGTCCGGGAAGCGCACGAAGTCGCCATCGAGCGTCACGAAGGTCGCCCGGTGTTCGATCGCGAGTGCGGCGTGGGCCGCGTCCGAGACGAGGTTGCCTCGGGCCTCGACCGCTGCACACAGCGAGGTGAAGACCGTCCAGAACGACGGGCCAGGGCGGACCACCTGTACCCCGGGCTCGTCGCGGAGTCGCTGCATCTGGTCCAGCGCGACGGAGATCGGAGTGGGATCGACGAAGATCCGACGCTGGGTCACGATCCGGATCTACCCCGCGAGCACGGCTTCGCTGACGCCCAGGGGCTCTCTCGATCGGACGGCATCTTCCAACCAGGTTGCGAGCCGACGAAGGCGTATGCCGGTATGTCAACCACGCTACCTTCTCCCATCGGCGCAGGGGTGAGCCGACACGGATCTGTGGAGTGGGCGCTGCTCCAGGTACCTGTGGAGGGCCGTCGACTAGTGCGTGGCGAGGAGCGCCGCGGCCGAGGCGGAAGCGGAGGTGTTCGTGGAGGAGCTCGTCGTGGATGCGCCCGCCCCGACGCCCGCGGCATCCGGCACGGAGCCGCGCTGGTGGGACGACCCGGGCGTCGTCAGATCGTCGACCGCGGACGCCTGACCCGTGACGATGCGCTGGATCGCGTAGAGGCTCTCGGTCGCCGGCCCGAGGTACTTCCCCCGGTCGTCGGCGTTGCTCGACCCGACCGCGTTGTGCCCGTCGACGGCGCCGAGGTGGTCGCCGTCGCCGAGCGTCAGGCCGTCGGAGCCGAAGATGGTCGCGCCCCAGGAGCTCATCGCAGGATCGGCCCGACCGGACAGGAACTGGCCGAGACCGGCGAGGGTGTCGGCGCTCGCCTGGGAGGCGTACACGCGGCCGGCCGGGACGTGCAGATCCTCGATCCCGATCTCCGTCGGGATGCCGGCCGAGCCGAGCATGACGAAGTCGTCGACGTGGTAGTCGCCGGACGCCAACGCCAGCGAGGCCGTCGCCGTGCCGTAGGAGTGCGCCACGACGCTCAACTGGGAGACGATGCCGCGCGCGGAACGGACGGCGTCGTATCCGGCGAGCACTCCGGCGAGCAGGGGTGCTCCTTCGACCGCCCGGTCGTTCGACGGCACTTCGAGCGCGCTCGGGCTGTGTCCGCCGATCCAGAGGATGACCGCGCTGTCGGCTGCGGCGCTCTGGATGCGCTTCGCCCCGCGCAGGTAGTCGTCGAGTTCGAGGGCGCTGCTGTTCATCCCGGGGACGAACACCGTGACGTAGGCGGCGGTGTCCACGTCTCCCACGGCGACAGCGACCCGCGGGGGTCCGGAGCCGCCCGCCTGCAAGGTGATGAGGTACTCCGGCTGGAGGCGGGCGGCGATCGCGTCCGGCGAGTACCGGTCGACGAGCAGCTTGATCGCGTCCAGCCGCGACAGGGTCGTGGCGAGCGCCGCCGAGTCCGCCTGCCCGTCGACCTGGTCGCTGCTCACCGTCAGCGAGCGGTAGCTCGCCTCGGTGTCGGCGAGGAGGCCGGCGAGGCGGGAGACGTTGGCCGTCGCCCGGTCCGTGTAGGCGACGCCCTCGAGGTTGCCGATGACCGCCGGGTAACCGGTGATGAGCAGTGCGCGGTAGCCGGGAGCGAGCTCGGTCCACAGCTGTGCGACCTGCGATGAGGACATCGTCGTGAGGGCCGTCGCCGCCGCAGCGAGGTCGCCGGCGTAGGCGGTGGTGAAGGCGGCGGCCGTCATCGTCGGGACGGAGGAGGCCGCCGGTGCGAAGTCGGCGGCGGAGATCGCGGTCGCGCCGGCGGTCGAGGTCTGCGTCACCGTGACGACGCCGGCCAGGATCGCGGCGATCGCGACGGTCATGACGAGCGACTTGACGAGTGTCGCTCGGGCGGCCGAGATCGGCCGGTGCACCCAGGCCGGCAGCGACAACGACGGGAGGTTCCAGGAGGAGCCGAGGCTGAACACGGCCTCGCCGCCGCTCGCCAGGTTCAGCCGGGGAGTGGACCGCGGGGCGGCGTCGGTGAAGACACTCGTCACGTCACTCCTGTTCCTGTCTCAGCCCGTCGGGTGGCGCCTCGCGCGACATGGGTCACGCATCGAGATCGGGGAGACGAACGGCCGTGAACTCGCTTCCCGAGACGAGCGGCAGCGCTCAATACACCCTTGTATCCATTGTGACGGGTATTGGCGTGATTTGAATAGCTCAAAACGGGGGGTATCGGGGCCGAAACGGCCCGATCTTCCTGGAAATCACCCGAATGTGACCTGCATGGGAGTCAACGGCCGTTCCAGAGCGTGTCGCAAAGCACACGGTACGCTCGGAGGCATGCCAGCCGCACCCGCCGACGACGCCCTCCGGAGCTACAGTTTCCTCGGTCCGAGCGGGACCTTCACCGAGGTGGCGCTCGGCCAGGTCGAGGAGGCCAAGGGTCAGATCTGGAAGCCCGTGTCGAACGTCGGCGAGGCGCTCGGCGACGTCCTCGAGGGGCGCAGCACTGCCGCGGTCATCGCCATCGAGAACTCGGTCGACGGGGGCGTGTCCGTGGCGCAGGATGCACTCGCCACGATGCCCGGTCTCCGCATCGTCGGCGAAGTGCTCGTGCCGGTGAACTTCGTACTCGTCGCCCGCCCCGGAACCCGCCTCGAGGACGTCGCGGTCGTCAACGCGCACCCCGTCGCCTACGGGCAGTGCCACCTCTGGCTCGACGCCAAGCTGCCCTCGCACGGACACATCCCGGCGTCGAGCAACGTCGCCGCCGCAGCCTCCCTGCTCGACGGCACCTCGACCGCCGACGCCGCGGTCGCCCCGCCCGGCATCGTGAACCACTACGACCTCGACCTCCTCGCGGAGAACATCGGCGACAACCCGAACGCCGTGACCCGCTTCGTCGTCGTCAGTCGCTCACGGGAGATCCCGGCCAGGACGGGCGCCGACAAGACGAGCCTCATCGTCGAATTGCCGAACGACGAGTCCGGCTCGCTGCTCGGCATGCTCGAGCAGTTCTCCACGCGAGGTGTGAACCTGAGTCTCATCGAGTCCCGGCCCATCGGCGACGCGCTCGGCCGCTACCGCTTCGTGATCGACGCCCTCGGTCACATCGAGGACGAGCGGATGGCCGACGCCCTGCTCGGGCTCCGGCGGTTCAGCCCGAACGTGATCTTCCTGGGCTCGTACCCGAGCGCCGACCGCACCGCCGTCGACTACCACTCGCGCTACAACGACGAGGTGTTCATCGAGGCCCGTGACTGGTTGCGCGGGCTGCTGTCGGCGGAGCCGCTCGACGACTGAGCCGCCGTGGCGGTCGGGTGTCGCGTTCAGCTGACGATGTCGACACCGTGACCGCGGAGGCGCCGCTGGTCGGCGGTGAGCGATGCGATGAGCCGCTCGTTCGTCCCGCGGATGTGGCGCGCGACGAGGTCCGCCGCGCGCTCGGGGTCGCGCGCCGCGACCGCATCGAGGATGGCGCGGTGCTCCGTGGCGGCCTGCTCTCGGGCCTCAGGCGTCCGCACCTCGAGCCAACGGGTGCGGGCGAGCCTGACCATCGCGCCGCGCACCCCTTCGGCGAGCAGGTGGTTCGCCGACAGCGCCGCGAGCTCCTCGTGGAAGTCGCCGCCGACGCGGAGGACCGTGTGCTCGTCGTCGGGGCGGGGCTCGTCGAGGAGGGTGCGGATCGCGGCGAGCTGCGCTTCGGTCGCGCGTCCGGCGGCGAGCCGGACGCCGGCGGTCTCGAGCGCCTCGCGGACCTCGGCGATGAGCCCGATCTCCTCGAGGTCGATGGGTGCCACGATCCAGCCGCGGCCGTCCCGACGCGCCAGACCCTCGGCCTCGAGCCGGGTGAGTGCGGCGCGCACGGGCGTCCGTGACGCCGCGAACCGTTGCTCGAGCCCGCGCTCGGTGAGCGGCTGCCCGGGCGCGAGGTCGAGGGTCAGGATCGCCCCGCGGAGACGCTCGTAGAGCTGCGTGGTCTGCGTCGGACTACTCATGCGTGTTCCCGATCCGGCCGGTGACAATTGGTATACCAAAATGGTGTACCGTCATGCTAGCAGTGGGAGACACCCACCGCAGGAAGCGGCACGATGACCGGATCGACACCAGCCCCCGAGGCCCCGGCGATCGCTCGCGGGGCGCGTCCACCGATGCCGAACGCCGGTCGGGCCTGGACCGTCCTCGGGCTCGGTGTCGCCGCGCAGACCGCCGGCACGCTCTTCGTCAGCACCCCGGCGTTCCTCATCCCGCTCCTGCACGCCGAGCGGGGCATGTCGCTCGCCGAGGCCGGCGTCCTGGCCGCCGCCCCCACCCTCGGCATGGTGCTGACGCTCATCGCCTGGGGCTGGCTGGCCGACCGTGTCGGCGAGCGCATCGTCATCGCCGGCGGCCTCGCCCTCACCGCTCTGGCCGCTGCCGGGGCGATCGCCGCGGACGGCCTCATCCCGTCGCTCGGCTACGGTCCGCTCGGCGTGCTACTCCTCCTCGGTGGCGCCGCCTCAGCGAGCACGAACTCTGCGAGCGGCCGGATCGTCGTCGGCTGGTTCCCGAAGGACCGCCGCGGTCTCGCGATGGGGATCCGTCAGATGTCGCAGCCCCTCGGCGTCACGGCGGCCGCGGTGACGGTGCCATCCGTGGCGGCGGCGTCGGGCATCTCCGCCGCCCTCGTGATCTCGCTCGTCGCGACGGGTGTCCTCGCCGTGGCCTGCACGATCGGACTCCGGAATCCGCCACGGACCGTGGTGTCGAAGCCGGTCCCGACGGCGACGACGCCGAACCCTGTGGCCGCGCGACCCCGCAACCCCTACCGAGGCGACGGCTTCCTCTGGCGCATCCACGCCGTGTCGATCCTGCTCGTGGTGCCGCAGTTCACCCTCACGACCTTCGCGCTCGTCTGGCTCGTCGCCGATCAGGGCTGGAACGCGCTCGCGGCGGGCGCGCTCGTCGGTGTCGCGCAGTTCGTCGGAGCGATCGGTCGGATCGGCGTCGGGGTGTTGAGCGACCGCCTCGGCAGCCGGGTGCGGCCGCTGCGCTGGGTGGCGGTGTCGGCGGTCGTCGTCATGCTGCTCCTCGCCGGTGTCGGGCTGCTGCAGTGGCCGGTGGCGGTCGCCGTCGCGCTCGTCGTCGCCAGTGCGGTGACGGTCGCCGACAACGGGCTCGCCTTCACCTCGGTCGCGGAGATGGCAGGCCCCACCTGGGCGGGGCGGGCGCTGGGAGCGCAGAACACCGGCCAGTTCATCGCCGCGTCGGTCGTCGGCCCGGCGGTCGGCGCGCTCATCGGCCTGGTGGGCTATCCGCTCGCCTTCCTCGCGGTCGCGGTGCTCCCGGCCCTCGCGATCCCGATCATCCCGAGCGAGGCCGCGGAGCGCGACCACCTCTAGGCCGTCGTCCCACCGGTCCGGTCGGCTCGTCTAGTCGACGTTTGACGGATATCTATCGCGGCTGCCAGGCTTGCCGAGGCCCCACGACGGCCCGTGTACCTCCCCGCCGGCGAGTCGCGCTCCACTGCCTCCGACCACCGTCGAACGACAGCCGGAGACGCCTGGTCGGCCGATCAGAAAGCACCACAGTGACCGGCACCACCATGTCCACCGACCCCGTCCACGCCGTCGCGGAGGCCGCCATGCGGCGCAACGCGGGCGAACCCGAGTTCCACCAGGCACTCCTCGAAGTCCTCGAGTCCATCCGCCCGGCGCTCGAGGAACACCCGGAGTACCTCGAGGCGGGCATCCTCGAACGCCTCGTCGAACCCGAGCGGCAGGTCGTGTTCCGCGTGCCGTGGACCGACGACCGCAACCGGGTGCAGGTGAACCGCGGCTTCCGCGTCCAGTTCAACTCGGCGCTCGGCCCGTACAAGGGCGGGTTGCGCTTCCACCCGAGTGTGAACCTGTCGATCGTGAAGTTCCTCGGGTTCGAGCAGATCTTCAAGAACGCTCTCACCGCGCAGGGCATCGGCGGCGCCAAGGGCGGCAGCGACTTCGACCCGCACGGGCGATCGGACGCCGAGATCATGCGCTTCTGCCAGAGCTTCATGAACGAGCTCTACCGCCACCTCGGCGAGCACACCGACGTCCCGGCCGGCGACATCGGCGTCGGCGCGCGCGAGATCGGCTTCCTCTTCGGCCAGTACCGGAAGATCACCAACCGTCACGAGTCGGGCATGTTCACCGGCAAGGGCGTCGGCTGGGGCGGCGCCGAGGTGCGCACCGAGGCGACCGGGTACGGGACGGTCTTCTTCGTGGACGAGATGCTCGCCGTCGACGGCCGCGGGGTCGAAGGCAAGCGCGTCATCGTGTCGGGCTCCGGGAACGTCGCGACGTATGCGATCGAGAAGGTCCACCAGCTCGGTGGTACCGCCGTCACGGCGTCGGACTCCTCCGGGTACGTGGTCGACGACGCCGGCATCGACCTCGAGCTCCTCAAGCAGATCAAGGAGGTCGAGCGCGGCCGGATCTCCGAGTACGCCGCCCGCCGCCAGGGCGCCCACTTCGTCGCCGGCGGCAGCGTGTGGGACGTCCCAGGGGAGATCGCGCTGCCGAGCGCGACGCAGAACGAGCTGCACGAACGCGACGCGATCGCCCTCGTGAAACACGGCGTCATCGCGGTCGCGGAGGGCGCGAACATGCCGTCGACGCCCGAGGCCGTGCGGGTGTTCCAGCAAGCCGGCGTCCTCTTCGGCCCGGGGAAGGCGGCGAACGCCGGTGGCGTGGCGACCTCGGCGCTCGAGATGAGCCAGAACGCGGCCCGGCAGCGGTGGTCCTTCGACGACAGCGAGGTGAAACTGCGCGGCATCATGCACGGCGTGCACCGCGCCGCTTATGAGGCCGCCGAACGGTACGGCCGGCCGGGCGACTACGTCGTCGGGGCGAACACCGCCGCGTTCGTCAAGGTCGCGGACGCGATGCTCGCCCAGGGCGTCATCTAGCCCCGCCCTGTCCCCGACTCAGGGGTCCTCCGGCGCGTCGACCGCTGACGGGCCCGGCGCGCCGCACACCTCCTGAGTCGGGGACGCGGAACCCGCCGGCGAGGGACGCGGCGGGTGTCGGATTGCGACGGGGTGGTCGGCCCCTGGACGGCGAGTGACTAGCCTCGAAGGGTGACCGACCCCCGCCCCGCAACCACCGTCATCGTCGGCGCCGGCCTCTTCGGCCTGGCGACCGCCGTCCACCTCGCCCGCGCCGGTCGACGGGTGACGATCCTCGAGTCGGGCACCGCCGCCGGTGCGACCACCGCAGCCGGAGCGGGCTTCGTCGGCCTCTGGGCGGCGGGCTACGCCTGGTACTGGGACGAGTCGGAACTCGCCCTCGAGCAGGCCGGCCTCGACTTCTACCGCGGGCTCGACGCTGCCGGATACGACATCGGGCTGCGGAACACGGGCAACGTGTGGCTCGCCCTCACCGAGCAGGCCGTGCTCGACCACCTGCTGCCGTTCGCCGAGCACCCGCTCCGCCCCGAGGACGCACGCCTGCTCACCGCCGTCGAGACCGCCGAGCTCGTTCCGGGTCTCGACCCCGAAGCGATCGTCGGGGCGTTCATCCATCCCGACGGCATCCAGATCAGCGCGCCCGACGCCGGAATCGCGCTCGCGGCGCTCGCCCGGGCCGAGGGCGTCGAGATCATCGAGCAGACGCCCGTCGTCGATCTCCTCGCCGAAGGTGGCCGAGCCGTCGGCGTGCTGACCGCCACCCGCGAGCGCGTCCTCGGCGACGAGGTCGTCCTCGCCGCAGGGTCCTGGACGAACGAGCTCCTCGCCGCGACGGACCGCGTGCTGCCGTTCGCGCGGGTGATCGCGAGCCGCCTGACCACCGCCCCGTTCGGTCTCGGCGAGGTGCCGACCCTCATGATCCCGGAGCTGGACGGACTGTGGATCAGGGAACACCTCGGTGGTCTCACGTACGGCAACGGCGTCGGCTACGAGGCGCTCGCCGTGCGCGACAGCCCCGCGGATCGCCGACCGGACCGCCCCGACCTCGTCGAGGCGATGCGCGAGCACCTGTCGCCGATCGTCTCAGAGCTCATCCCGGCCGCCGCGCCCGTCGTCGACGACGCCGAAGCCGTGCAGGGGATCGTGTCGTACACCGCGGACCGCCGCTTCATCGCAGGGTCCGTCCCGGAGCTCGACGGGTTGTTCGTCGTGGCCGGCGACAACGAGTCCGGGGTCACGCACGGCCCTGGACTCGGCCGGATGCTCGCCGAACTGATCGTCACAGGTGAGAGCCCCTTCGTCGACGCGTCGCGGTACGCCCCCGGTCGGTTCCCGTCCCGTCCGTTCGCCGACGAAGCCGCCGTGGCCGCCGCGATGCCGGCCCGTCGGGCGGTCGACGCGCGCGGCACCGCAGCGAAGCGCGTGACGACGGAGTCGGGCCTGCCTGCGGAGTCGGGCCGATGACCGCGCCGGGTCCGGCAGCGGACGCGACGCCGACCGCGCTGCCGGCGCGCGCTGAGGTCGTCGTCATCGGTGCCGGGATCGTCGGTGCGGCGGCTGCGCGCTCGCTGGCCGAGCAGGGCCGCGACGTCCTGCTTCTCGAGCGGTACCCGCGCGGTTACGAGCACGGCTCCTCCCACGGAGCGACCCGCATCTTCCGTCAGGGCTACGACGCCGACGACTACGTCGCCCTGACGTCGGAGGCGCTCGCGGCCTGGCGGGCGCTCGAATCGGCGAGCGGGCGGACGCTGCTCGACCTCACCGGCGCGCTCGACCACGGCCGCCCCGAGATGCTCGCGGCCATCGAGACGGCGATGACCCGAGGTGGGGTCGCGTCGGAGCGCCTCACCCCGGATCAGGCGAGCGACCGCTGGCCCGGACTGCGGTTCGACCGCGAGGTCCTCCACCACGCGACCGGCGGGCGACTGTACTCCGCCGAAGCGATCGAGGCCCTGCTCGACCTCGCCGAGGTGGCCGGAGCGACCCTGCGCTTCGGCGTGCGGGTGTCGGGTGTCGAACCGACTGGGTCGAACGATGCGACCGCCGGTGTCGGCGGTGCCGTCGTCCGCACCGAGCTGGGCGACGTCGTCGCAGACCACGTGGTCGTCGCGGCCGGCTCCTGGACGCCAGACCTCGTCGGCGCGCTCGCTCGCAGCGTCGGTCGTCCGCTGCCCGAGATCGTCGTGACGCAGGTCCAGCCCGCACACTTCCCGAGCGGGCTGCGCGCCGACGCCTGGCCGAGTTTCGTCCACTACCCCGCCGAGGGGTCGAGCGTGTACGGGCTGCTGACGCCGGGCGAGGGGGTCAAGGTCGGGCTGCACGGCGGTGCCGTCCACGTCCACCCCGACGAACGCGACGGCCTCGCCGAACCCGAGGAACTCGCGCGGCTCACCGCCTACGTCGCCGAATGGGTGCCCGGCGTCGACGCGTCCAAACCCCATACCATCAGCTGCCTCTACGATCTGAGCCCCAGCGAGGATTTCGTGATCGACCGGATCGACAGCATCATCGTCACGACGGGATTCTCCGGTCACGGGTTCAAGTTCGGCCCGGTGCTGGGACGCCTCATCGCCGATCTCGTCGACGGAGCCGAACCGCACCCGAGGTTCGCGCTCGCCGCGCACGCGGTACCCGTCGCGCCATCAGCAACAGCACTCCCGCAGTCACCCGAAGGAACCGCTCCATGAACCGATCCGCCAGATTCGCCACGGTCGCCGTCGGCCTCGGTGTCGTCGCCGCCCTCACCGGTTGCACGGCCCAGGGCGGCACCACCACGACCACCGCGCTCGTCATCGGCACGACCGATCAGATCGTCTCGCTCGACCCGGCCGGTGCCTGGGATCGCGGATCCTTCACGCCGCAGAACCAGATCTACCAGCACCTCCTCAGCTACGACGAAGGCGACGTCGTCCCCGCGCCCGACGCGGCGGAATCGTGCGACTTCACCGACGAGACCACCTACGTCTGCACGGTCAAGGAGGGGCTGACGTTCTCCAACGGTCACGCGCTCACCGCCGAGGACGTCGTCTACTCCTTCACCCGCGTCCGTGAGATCGCCGCCGACAACGGCCCGTCGCCGCTGCTCGCGAACCTCGACAGCGTCGAGGAGGGTGACGACAACCAGGTCGTCTTCCACCTCACGGTGCCGAACGACCAGACCTGGCCCTACGTGCTCACGAGCATGGCCGGGCCGATCGTCGACGAAGAGGTCTTCCCGGCTGACAAGCTGCTGAGCGACGACGACGTGATCGGCTCCGGCCCCTACGCGGTCGACAGCTACCAGGCGGGCGGGCTGCTCTCCCTCGAGGCGAACTCGCGCTACTCCGGGACCCGCGCGAAGACGCAGCACGTCGTGCTCAAGCCGTACACGACGGCGTCGAACCTGCGGCTCGACCTGGAGAAGGGCGACGTCGACATCGCCTACCGCTCGCTGACCGCGACGGACGTCGCCGACCTCCGGAGCGACTCCGACCTGCAGGTCGTCGAGGGGCCGGGCGGTTCGGTGCGGTTCCTCACGTTCAACCTGAACACCCAACCGGGCGCGAACGACGCGCAGAAGCTCGCCATCCGGCAGGCGGTCGCGTCGCTCGTCGATCGTGAGGAGATCGCCGACCAGGTCTACAAGGGCACGTACGCGCCGGCCTACTCGGTCGTCCTCGACGGGCAGACGGGTGCGACGCCCGCGTTCCAGACCGCGTACGGTGACGCGCCGGACCCGGCGAAGGCTGCCGCGATCCTCGCGGCCGCGGGCGTCAGCACCCCCGTCGCTCTGCCGATCCAGTACACGAGCGACCACTACGGCCCCGACTCCGACCAGGAGTACGCGCTCATCAAGTCGCAGCTGGAGGAGTCCGGTCTGTTCACCGTCGACCTGCAGTCGACGGAGTGGACGAGCTACGTGAAGGAGCTGAACCCGGAGTCCGGTTACCCGGCGTACCAGCTCGGGTTCTTCCCGGACTACCCGGACCCCGACAACTTCCTGCGTTCGGCGTACTCGACGACCGGGGCGTCCGTCGCCAACGGCTACTCGGACCCGGCCGTCGACGCGCTCATCGACACCGAGGCGACGGCGACCGACCCGGCGGCGCGCATCGCGGCGATCGAGCAGATCCAGGCGCTGACCGCGACCGCGGCTCCGATCATCCCGCTCCTCCAGGGCACCGAGACGGTCCTCGCCCAGAAGAACGTGACGGGCCTCGAGGACACGCTCGACGCCACCTACACCTTCCGCTTCGCGGTCCTCGACCGAACGAAGTAGCCCGGTCTGGTTGCGCCAGCGCGGTGCGCTGACGTGGGCGCGGGTCTGTGACGTGAGCGCGCCCCTCCGGGAACCCGCGCTCACGCGCGCGGGGAGCGCTCACGCCGGGTGTGCGCCATTCACGTGGGCGCACCGCGCCGGCACCCGGAGGGGAGGTCTCAGGTCAGCGCGGTGCGCTGGCGCGAGAGCTGTCGAGTCGGCGTGAGTGCGGGTCAGCGACGTGGGCGCACCCCTCCGGAGACCCGCGCTCGCGGCTGTGGGGCGCGCTCGCGTCAGCGCACCGCGCTGGCGCCCATCACCGACGGGGGAGGATCCGGGCGAGCGCGATCGTGGCGTCGCCGGTCAGGGACAGGGTGCCGGCCTCGAGTCGGAGGGTGTCGTGCCGCTGGAGCGCACGAGGGTCCAGACCTGGCCCCTCCGCCGACAGCAGCCCATCGAGGAACACGACGAACGTGGTGGCACCCGGGGGCGTGGTGACGAGCCTCGAGCCGTCGACGACGCCGACCTCGAGCGATCCACGGAACCGGTCCCGCGACACCATCAGGTTGAGATCGAGCGTCGGCCCGACCACGCCCCGCGACGACACCGCTGAGGCCCCGTCGAAGGCGGCGACCCGCCACCGGTCCAACTCGACCGGCTCACCGTCGATCACGAGTCCGAGTCCGCCCGCCGACAACGCCATCAGCTGACGGTCGACGCCCGGGAACGACGAGAAGGCGACGTCCGACTCGACCGTAGCGATGCTCAGCGTCCACCCCGGAGCGGCCGGTGCGTCACCGACACCGTCGTCGAGCCCACCATCGGTCCGGAGCCCGACGGCCTCGACGGCGATCTCCGTCGCGGTCCCCAGCCCGTTCCGCCAGCGGTAGCTCCGATGCCGGTCGGCCGGCAGCAGCACGAGTGCGCGGCCCTCCGTCGTGTCGCTCACCGCTGCGTCGTCCCAGCCGTGACACGCTCGCCGCGGTGCCGGACGCCGACCGTCAACGGCACGCCGGGCCGGTAGGCGAGGTGCGACACCGAGGGCGCGTCGAGCACCTGCAGGTCCGCAAGACCACCCACGCGAAGCGATCCGACGGCCTCGGTACCGTGCTCGAGACCGATCGCCACTGCGGCCCCCCGCGTCGCCGCCCACACCGCCTCGGCGATCGTCAGTCGCATCTGCAGCACGGCTGTCGCCACGCAGTACGCCATCGACGTCGTGTACGAGGTGCCCGGGTTGCAGTTGGTCGCGAGCGCGATCGAAGCACCGGCGTCGATGAGCGCGCGCGCCGGCGGGAACGGCTCGCGCGTCGACAGGTCGCAGGCCGGGAGCAGGGTCGCGACCGTCGACGAACCGGCCAGGAGGTCGACGTCGACGTCCGACAGGTGGTTGCAGTGGTCGACGCTCGCAGCCTCCAGCTCGACCGCGAGGCGCACCCCGCCGCTCTCGCCGAGCTGGTTCCCGTGCACCCGGACGCCCAGGCCCGCAGCGCGACCGGCGAGCAGCACCTCACGCGACTCCTCGACGTCGAAGGCCCCGACCTCGCAGAACGCGTCGATGTACGACGCGAACGGGGCCACCGCCGCGAGCATCGGTCCGGTCACGAGGTCGAGGTAGTCGCGGCGGTCGACGCCGGCCGGCACGAGATGGGCCCCGAGGAAGGTGACGACGTCGGCGACCTCGGCCGCCGCCCGAGCGGATCGCGCCTCGCCCTCCACGTCGAGCGCGTAGCCCGTCTTCGCCTCGAGGAAGGTCGTCCCCTGCGCGAGCGCCTCCGCTCGCAACCGCTGCGCACCCGCGACGAGCTGCTCCTCCGATGCGGCCCGAGTGGCGGCCACGGTCGTCGCGATCCCGCCCGCCGCGTACCGGCCGCCGGCCATGCGCGCCTCGAACTCCGCCGAGCGGTCGCCCGCGAACACGAGATGCGTGTGCGTGTCGACCCAACCCGGGAGCACGGCGCGTCCGCCCACGTCGGTCCGCGTGTCGGCGTCGGGTGCGTCGGCCGCTGCGCCGAGCCAAGCGATCCGGCCGTCTTCGATGACGACCGCCGCAGCGGTGATCCGGTTGCCGTCGACGTCGCCCGGCCCGGAGCCCGCGTTGGTCGTGAGCTCGGCGATGCCGGTGATGAGTTCGCTGGTCATGGCTGCCTCTCCTGCGAGGGGTGATCGGGTGTCGGGTGCGAGGCGGCCGCCCGGGGCGTCTCCGTCGATGCTGCCAGCTCTGTCAGCGCCACCGCGAGGAGCTGTTCCGGCGTCGACTCCCGTGATGTCGCAAGCAGCCGACCTCGCTCCGCCACGAGCCGCCCGCCGACGACGACACGCTCGACGTCGGACGCGGTCGCGACGAGGGCGAGTTGCGCCGGGTCCATGCCGGTGGTGCGGAGGCTCGACGTCGACACCTCGACGAGGTCGAGCGGATCACCCGGATCCAGCGCGTGCCGCCCGAGTCCGAGCGAACGGTAGCCGTGGTCGGTGCCCGCCTGGAGGAGCTCGGCGGGCGAGAACCGGCCGCGTCTGCCGGAGGCGAGCCGTTCCCCGGCTTCGAGACCACGCAGTTCGAGCAGCGGGTCGACCACCGCGTTCTGGTCGGAGCCGACGGCGATCCGGGCCCCCGCGTCCGCGAGGCGGCGGGCCGGTCCGATGCCGTCGCCGAGGTCGGCTTCGGTCGTCGGGCACATGACGACGGTCGCGCCGGACCGTCCGATCGCCGTGACGTCAGCGTCGGTCAGGTGCGTCGCGTGGACGAGGCTGATGCGCGGGGCGAGCGCTCCGAGCGCGGCGAGCACGCCCGTCGGCGTCCTGCCCGTCTTCGCGAGCGTGTCGACGTTCTCCTGCGGTTGCTCCGACAGGTGGACGTGCAGCGGGACGTCGTCGGTCAGGCCGGCGAGTATCGTGCGCATGGCGTCGACGGGCACGGCACGCACCGAGTGCAGCGCGGCACCGAGCGTGACGAGTCCGGCGGTACCGACGGAGCCGGACAGTGCGTCGCGTAGTCGATGCCAGCGGGCGAGCCAGTCGGCCGCGTCGCCGTCGCCGAACGCGAGCTGTTCGGTGAGCAGCGGTGCGGCAGGGCCCCCGGCGGGCCCGAGGCCGCTTGCGAGGTAGGCCGTGTCGAGGAGGGTGAGCCGGATGCCGACGTCGGCGGCGGCTTCGGCGACCGCCAGTTCCATCGCGTGGGCGGTCGGGTACGGGGTGCCGTCGGCCTGGTGATGCACGTAGTGGAACTCGCCGACGGCCGTCCAGCCGCAGACGAGCATCTCGCCGAACACGGCACGTGCGACCCGGCCGTAGTGGTCCGGGTCGAGGCTCGCGGCCGCCGCGTACATCGCCTCGCGCCACTGCCAGAAGTCACCGCCGTCGGCGTGGGTGCGTCCGCGGAGCAGACGGTGGAACGCGTGGGAGTGGGCGTTCCCCATGCCCGGGACGACCGTTCCGAGGCGGCGGTCGCCCGCCTCCGGCTCGACGCCGCGCTCGACGGTCGCGATCCGTCCGGAGTCGTCGGACGTGAAGCGCACGCGGCCGGTCGGGCGACCGTCGATGATCGCCGTCGCGGCCCAGATGGGAGCCCGCACGTCCGCCGCGCCGGGGTCGACGCTCGCGACCGTCACAGGACGCTCCGGAGCAGGGCTTCGAGCGCTTCGACGCCGGCGACGCAGTCGGCCGTCTCGGCGAACTCCTCCGGCGAGTGCGAGACACCGGTCGGGTTCCGGACGAAGACCATTGCGGTCGGCACCGCGCCGCTCAGGACGCCGGCGTCGTGGCCTGCGCCCGTCGGCAGCAGCGGGACCCCGCCGAGGGTGCCGGCGAGCCGTGCGGCGAGTTCTGGGTCGAACTCGACGACGCCCGACCAGGACTCCTCGATCAGCTCCACCACGCAGCCGGAGTCGACGACGGCCTCCTGCACCCGGCCCTCGATGTCCGCGACGAGGGCGCGCGTGCCGGCGTCGGTGGCCGCGCGGGCGTCCACCCAGGCGTCGACCTCGGAGGCGATGACGTTGGTGCCGCCCGGCACGATGCGCAGGCGACCGACGGTGGCGCGGGCGTCGTCGGTCGCGAGGGCGGCCTGCTCGATCGCGAGGACGGCGCGTGCTGCGGCGACCACGGGATCACGGCGCTCGCGCATGCCGGTCGCGCCGGCGTGGTTCCCCTGACCGCTCACCCGGAGGCGCCAGCGGCCGTGGGCGAGGATCGACGAGGCGACGGCGGTGGGCGAGCCGAGGTCGATGAGGCCGCGACCCTGTTCCACGTGCAACTCGATGAAGAGTCCGATGCGGCCGAGCGCCTCGTCGTCACGGCCGAGGTGCTCGGGAGCGAGCCCGGCAGCGGCTGCGGCCTCCGCGACGGTGACTCCGTCGGCGTCCGTCAGCGCTCGGGCGGCGTCCGCGGTGATCGCCCCGGACAGGAGCCGGGATCCGAGGCAGGCGACGCCGAACCGGGACCCCTCCTCCTCGGCGAACACCACGACGGCGACGGGACGCGACGGCTGGAACCCGGTGGCCTGCAGACGCGCGACGGCGTCCAGCGCTGAGACGACGCCGAGCGGCCCGTCGAACGCGCCGCCGCCCGGGACGGAGTCGAGGTGGCTGCCGGTGACGACCGCGTCGGGCCCAGGCGCGCCCCACCACGCCCACAGGTTGCCGTTCCGGTCCGTCTCGACGTCGAGACCGAGTCGGGCGGCGCGAGCGGTGAACCACTCGCGCAGCTCGAACGCTGCCGGCGTCCAGACATGCCGGGAGTACCCGCCGCGTGCCGGATCGACCCCGACGCCGGTGATCTCGTCGAGCCCGGCGAGCCGGCCGTGGGCGATCAGGCCGTCGGTCACTCGCCCTCCCACATCGGCACCCGCAGGCCGCGTTCGCGGGCGACCTCGGCCGCCCGCTCGTAGCCGGCGTCGACGTGACGCATGACGCCGGTGCCCGGGTCGTTGACGAGCACGCGCGCGATCTTCTCGGCGGCGAGCGGCGTCCCGTCGGCGACGATCACCTGACCGGCGTGGATGGACCGGCCGATGCCGACCCCGCCGCCGTGGTGGATCGACACCCAGGTCGCGCCGGACGCCGTGTTGAGCAGGGCGTTGAGCAGCGGCCAGTCGGCGATCGCGTCGGAGCCGTCGGCCATGGCCTCCGTCTCGCGGTACGGCGAGGCGACGGAACCGGAGTCGAGGTGGTCGCGGCCGATGACCACGGGTGCGCTCAGCTCACCCGAGGCGACCATCTCGTTGAACTTCAGGCCGGCCAGGTGGCGCTCCTGGTAGCCGAGCCAGCAGATGCGGGCTGGCAGCCCCTCGAAGGCGATCTTCTCGCCGGCCGAGGTGATCCAACGGCGCAGCTTCTCGTCCTCGGGGAACAGTTCGAGGATGGCGCGGTCGGTCGCGGCGATGTCCGCCGGGTCGCCGGAGAGGGCCGCCCACCGGAACGGGCCCTTGCCCTCGGCGAAGAGCGGCCGGATGTAGGCGGGCACGAAGCCGGGGAAGTCGAAGGCGCGCTCGCAACCGCCGAGTTTCGCCTCGGCGCGGATGGAGTTGCCGTAGTCGAAGACCTCGGCGCCGGCGTCCTGGAAGTCGACCATCGCCTGCACCTGCTTCGCCATGGCGAGTCGCGAGCGGCGCGTGAAGTCGACCGGGTCGGCCGCCGCCTCGGTCTGCCAGTCGGCGAGCGCCGTGTCCTCGGGCAGGTAGGCGAGCGGGTCGTGAGCGCTCGTCTGGTCGGTGACGATGTCGATGGCGACACCGCGCCGCAGCAGTTCGGGGAAGACGGTCGCGGCGTTGCCGACGAGACCGACCGACAGCGGGCGCCGTTCGGCCTTGGCGGCGAGCACGCGTGCGACGGCGTCGTCGAGGTCGTCCGTCATCTCGTCGAGGTAGCGGTGTTCGACGCGACGCTCCAGGCGGCTCGGGTCGACGTCGACGATGAGCACGACGCCTTCGTTGAGCGTCACGGCGAGCGGCTGTGCCCCGCCCATGCCGCCCGCGCCGCCGGTGAGGGTCAGCGTCCCGGCGAGGGTGCCGCCGAACCGCTTGTCGGCGATGGCGGCGAAGGTCTCGTAGGTGCCCTGGAGGATGCCCTGCGTGCCGATGTAAATCCACGAGCCGGCGGTCATCTGCCCGTACATGGTGAGACCTTCGGCCTCGAGCTTGCGGAACTCGGGCCACGTCGCCCAGTCGCCGACGAGGTTGGAGTTCGCGATGAGCACGCGGGGCGCCCACTCGTGCGTGCGGAAGACGCCGACGGGCTTGCCGGACTGCACGAGCAGGGTCTCGTCGGCCTCCAGCCCTTCGAGCGTGCGGACGATCGCGTCGTACGCCTCCCAGTTCCGCGCGGCCTTCCCGGTGCCGCCGTAGACGACGAGGTCCTCGGGGTGCTCGGCGACCTCGGGGTCGAGGTTGTTCATGAGCATCCGGAGCGGGCCCTCGGTCTGCCAGCTCTTGGCGGTGAGGGTGGTGCCGCGGGCGGCACGGATGGTCCGGGTGGTGGTCGGCATGTCGGTCATGCGATCAGTCCACTCCTCCGGGGGCCACACGGCGAGAGTGACCGGGCTGTGGCTGTCTGGCCCGCCAGACATCCAGGTGTTCCGGTCACCGTTGGACCGCCAGCGCACCGCGCTGACACCCCGCCCGAAGCGAGTCGGGACGGAGACACGTGGTGACTACGGGAGCTTGACGAGCAGCCCGCCGCGGTGCGCGTCGAACGCGACCATCGTCGCCATACCGAACGCGTCGCCGTCGAGCTCGAGGTCCTGCGCCTCGTCGACCCGCACGGTCAACGCCTCAGCACGCAGGTTCGTCACGGTGTTCCCACCTCGGCCCTCGGTGAACCGGATCATCCGCCGCCCGACGGCCGTCCGCCGCAGGACCCGGTTCTCCCACGTCACCTTCCGCCACACGAGCAGCCAGCCGAAGGCACCCTTCGGCTGCAGCACCGCGACGTCGAGGAAGCCGTCGTCGAGCTCGGCGTCCGGCATGAGCTGCACGCCGCCCTGCAACGTGCCGCAGTTCCCGACGAGCACCGAACTCACGGTCGCCGCATGCTGACGGTGCCCGCGCAACTGGTAGTGGATGCGGAACGGCGCGGCCGTGGCGATCGAGCGGAGACCGGACTCGACATAGGCGAGCCAGCCGAGCGACTTCTTGAGGTCGGGGTTCGCGGTGGCGATCATCATCGCGTCGATGCCCATGCCGGCCATCACCACGAACGCGTGCTCCTCCTCCGACCCGTCGGCACGGGTGATCATGGCGACGCCGATGTCGATCGCGCGCGTGTCGCCGGTGAACGCCGTCCCGATCGCGGCCACCTGGTCGCCGAGCGGCAGCTTCAGGTTCCTCGCGAGCAGGTTGCCGGTCCCCGAGGGGATGAGGGTCAGCGGCACACCGCTCCCGCGCAGCCCCTCGGCGACGGCCCGCACGGTCCCGTCGCCGCCGGCCACGAGCACCACCCGGGCGCCGTCGAGGACCGCGCGCCGCGCCTGACCGACACCGGGGTCGTCGACACTCGTCTCATACAGGTGCGGAGCCGCCCATCCCGCCTCCTGCGACCGCGCCTCCAACGCGCTCCGCAGCCTGGTGGCGTCGACCTTCACCGGGTTGTACACGAGCGCGGCGTGCGCGGGAGTCGGCATGGCCCAACGGTACTGTCCCGGGGCCTCGTCACCGACCTCGATCGCTAGACTTGCCGGGTGATCGATCCCGTACTCCTCCGCGAACAGCCAGAAGTCCTCCGAGCGTCGCAGCAGAAGCGAGGGTCCTCCGTCGACCTCGTCGACCAGGCGATCGACGCCGACACCGCACGCCGCGCCGCGATCACCGGGTTCGAGGAACTCCGTGCCGAGCAGAACGCGTTCGGCAAGCAGGTCGCCAAGGCCCCCAAGGAGGAGAAGGCCGCCCTCGTCGCCCAGGCGCAGCAGCTCGCCGCCCGCGTCAAGGAGGCCCAGCAGGTCGCGACGGAGGCCGAGGCCTACTTCGCCGACGTCGCCGGCCGCATCCAGAACCCTGTCCTCGAGGGCGTACCCGCCGGCGGCGAGGCCGACTTCATCACGCTCCGCGAGGTCGGCGAACGCCCGTCTTTCGATTTCGCCCCCCGCGACCACCTCGAGCTCGGCGAACTCCTCGGCGCCATCGACATGCAGCGCGGCACCAAGGTCAGCGGCTCGCGCTTCTACTTCCTCCGCGGCATCGGCGCCCGCCTCGAGATCGCCCTCATGAACCTCGCGCTCGACCGCGCGATCGAGGCCGGCTTCGTCCCGCTCATCACCCCGACGCTCGTGCGCCCCGAGATCATGAAGGGCACCGGCTTCCTCGGAGAACACGCCGACGAGGTCTACCAGATCGCCGGCGAAGACCTCTTCCTCACCGGCACGAGCGAGGTGGCGCTCGCCGGGTACCACTCCGACGAGATCCTCGACCTCGAGCAGGGCGCGCTCCGCTACGCCGGCTGGTCGACCTGCTACCGCAAGGAGGCCGGATCCTACGGGCGCGACACCCGCGGCATCATCCGGGTGCACCAGTTCAACAAGCTCGAGATGTTCGTCTACACCAAGCCGGAGGACGCCGCCGCCGAGCACGAGCGCCTGCTGTCGTACCAGGAGGCGATGCTGCAGTCGCTCGGCCTCAGCTACCGGGTCATCGACACGGCCGCCGGCGACCTCGGGTCGAGCGCGGCACGCAAGTTCGACGTCGAGGCCTGGGTGCCGACGCAGGACGCGTACCGCGAACTCACCAGCACCTCGAACTGCACCACCTACCAGGCGCGTCGCCTCGACACCCGGTACCGCACGGAGTCGGGCAAGACCACGCCGGTCGCGACGCTCAACGGAACGCTCGCGACCACTCGCTGGATCGTCGCGATCCTCGAGACGCACCAGCAGGAGGACGGCAGCGTCGTCATCCCCGAGGTGCTGCGTCCGTACCTGGGCGGCATCGAGGTCGCGAGGCCGATCCGATGACGGACGAGGTGACCACCACCGCCACCCCGCTGCTCATCGCCCTCGACATCGACGGCACCGTGCTGCACGAGGACGGTTCGCTCAGCCTGTCGGTCGCCGACGAGGTGCGTCGCGTGGTCTCCCTCGGCCACATCGTGACGCTCGCCACCGGTCGCAGCTGGGAGAGCACGCGCCCGGTGCTCGAGGAGCTCGAGCTGACGCCGCAGTACGTCGTCTGCGCGAACGGTGCGCTCATCATGAAGCGCGACGAGTCGAAGCCCGACTCCTACGAGCGCTTCTTCACGGAGACCTTCGACCCGACCGAGGTCCTCGGGCTCATCCAGCCGCACCTCTCCGAGGGCAGCTACATGGTCGAGTACCCCGACGGCTTCCGCAAGTACACGGTCGGTATGGAGGACTGGAACCTCGAGAACGCGATCGAGGTGCCGTTCGAGGAACTCGTGACGAGCCCGGTGACGCGCGTCGTCGTCGTGTCCCCGAGCCACGACGAGGAGGAGTTCCTCCGCATCGTCGACGAGATCGGGCTCAGCCAGGTGAGCTACGCGATCGGGTGGACGGCGTGGCTCGACATCGCGCCGAAGGGCGTCAACAAGGCGACCGCGCTGGAGCGTGTCCGGGAGTGGCTGGGGCTCGAGCGCTCGCAGATGGTCGCCGTCGGCGACGGCCGCAACGACGTCGACATGCTCGGCTGGGCGGCAGCGGGAGGACGTGGTGTCGCCATGGGCCAGGCACCCGAGGAGGTCCTCGCGGTCGCGTCGGAGGTCACCGGGACGGTCACCGACGACGGTCTCTCTCAGCTCCTGAGGAGCATTTCGGGTTAGCATCGTCCAAAGCTCCGTGTCGTCACGCCGTTTCCGGTGGGCACGGGGCGTCGGTGCGAGCCTGCTGCAGGTGTCCGCCGGACGACTCGCCGCAGCCCGGTCTCCAGGGTTCCGGCAACCCCTGTTCCTGAGACGAGAGCGAGATCCATGACCCGCAACGCCGACGCGTCCAAACCGCGCGCCGCCGTCCGTCACGGCAGACTCCGCAAGTCGAACCCGTTCGTCACCGTCGCGAAGATCGTCGCCGCGACGGCCGCCGTCGTCGGCGTGAGTGGTATCGCGGTCGCCGGTGTGGCCGCACTCGACCTCGCCAACAGCGTGAAGCCCGTCGCCCACCTCGACAACGAGACGCCGGGTGCACCGCCGCCCAACATCGGCGCGATCGAGGGCGGCGTCAACCTGCTCCTCGTCGGCAGCGACTCGGGCGACGGCAATGCGGCGTACGGCGATCGCGAGGAGAACCTCAACGACGTCACGATCCTCATGCACATCTCGGCAGACCACTCGAGCGCGACCGTGGTCAGCTTCCCGCGTGACATGTACGTGCAGATCGGCGACTGCGCCGACGGCGGCAACGGTCGCGACAAGATGAACACCGCCCTCATGTACGGCGGGGCCGACGGCGGGCTCGCCTGCGCGGTCTCCACGGTCGAAGGCATCACCGGGCTCTCCATCCCGTTCGCCGCGCAGATCGGCTTCGACGGTGTCATCTCGATGTCCAACGCGGTCGGCGGCGTTCCCGTTTGCATCACCGAGCCGCTGAACGACGCCTGGAGCGGCATCAACCTCGACGTCGGTACCCACGACCTCTCGGGTGCGTCCGCGCTCGCCTTCCTCCGCTCGCGTCACGGCGTCGGCGACGGCAGCGACCTCTCGCGCATCTCGAACCAGCAGGTGTTCCTCTCCTCGCTCGTCCGCACGCTGAAGAGCAGCGACACGCTCTCCGACCCGATCAAGCTCTACTCGATCGCCCGTGCGGCGCTGAAGAACGTGACCCTGTCGAGCAGCCTGAACAACATCGACACGATGGTGTCGATCGCCGCAGCGCTCAAGGACATCCCGCTCGACCGCGTCGCGTTCGTCCAGACGCCGACGGCCACGGTCGAGGGCGGGGTCGCGGCGACGTCCGATGCCGACGTCCTGTGGACGGCGCTGCAGAGTGATCAGGCCGTCGCGCTGTCCGCCACCGGCAAGTACGTCGTGACCGACCCGAACGCACCGGTCACGCCAGACCCGGCGACGACCGACGCGGCGGCGGATCCCGCTGCCACGGCGGACCCGGCTGCGCCCGCGGACCCGTCCGCCGCCGGCCCCGTCGCCCTGCCCGACACGATCACCGGCCAGAACGCCGCGCAGAACACCTGCACGGCCGGTCGTCCGGAGGAAGACCAGTAGCCACCGCGTGATCGGATGGGGCCGCTTCGCCGCTGGCCCCATCCGATACACTCGATCCTGGTCGTCAGCTGCGTCATGGCGGGCGATCGACCATCAGGAGGGCTGTCCGAGCGGCCGATGGAGCCAGTCTTGAAAACTGGTGGGCAGAAATGTCTCGTGGGTTCGAATCCCACGCCCTCCGCACGTATTCGGAATGGCTGGGTGGGCCTGCGCTGCACCGTTCATCGGTATGATATTCATCGACTGATATGCAGACATGGAGCGGCTCGAGTGCGTACTCGTCGACTCGTGTCGGCAGACGATTCGAAAGCAGAACCAGCGATGACCGAGCCCTCCGACCAGCCTGAGAACTCCCAGGAGACGAGCGGGCAGGTGCCGCCGCCTCAGGGCCCCGTCCCACAGCACCCGTCGACCGACGGATCCACGCCGCGTGCCGATGCACCGCAGAACGGTGCGGGGACTCAGCAGTATCCGTACGGTGCGTCCCAGTATCCCGTCAGTGTCCCGCAGGGCCCGTACGGCGCGTCCCAGAGCCCGGCGGGCGCTCCGCAGAATCCGTACGGTGCGTCCCAGAACCCCTACGCCGGTGCACCGTCCCCCTACGCCCCCGGAGTCGCCGGTCCCGCCAAGCGGCGCAAGTTGTCCCGCGGCGGACTCATCGGCATCATCGCGGGGGCGGTCGTCCTCGTGATCATCGTGGTCACGGCCGCCGGTATCGGCATCAGCTCCGCGATCCGCGGGGCGCAGGGTGACCCGAAGAGCATCGTCACCGACTACTTCACCGCCCTGCAGGACGGCGACGCCAAGCAGGCACTGAGCTACCTCGACGAGTCGATCAGCGACAAGACGCTGCTCACCGACGACGTCCTGAAAGCGTCCGCGAAGCTCGGCAAGATCAGCAAGGTCAAGCTGACCTCCGCGAAGGAATCCAGTTCCACCACCACGGTCACGGCGACGTTCTCGGTCGGTTCCACCCCCGTGACCCAGGAGTTCTCCGTCTACAAGGCGTACAAAGGTGGCTACTCCATCCTCTCGGGGGGAACGGTCAGCCTGTACCCGTCGATGCTCGACGGCGTCACCGTAACGGTCAACGGACAGGAGGCGAAGGGCGACTCCTGGACGGTGTTCCCCGGCGCCTACCAACTCGCGCTCCCCAAGACACTCGAGGAATCGTTCTCGATCTCCGGAGCAGACGACCTCGTCGCCGCCGGTGACTCCTACGACCTCCTCTCGGACGTGAAGGTCGAGCTCAACGAGGCAGGCGTCAAGCAGTTCCGCGACGCCGTGACGGAAGCGGTGAACGCCTGCATCGCCTCGACCAGCCTCACCGCAGGGTGCGGTCTCGACATCCCGGCCACACTGTCGGACGGCACGGCGGTCGCGGACGGCACCATCACGCGCACGCTGAGTGCGGACGCGCAGGCCAACCTCGCCAACCTCGAACCCCGCGAGACGTTCGTCAACCCGCTCCAGGTCTATGGCGACTACATCGGGAGCGTCAAGGCGTCCTCGACGAGCTGCACGCAGAACGGAGCGACCGGCGGTTGCGACATCCTGTTCGGTCCCTCGCTCGGCTCGCCGCAGGTGGACTTCACCTCGGGAACCCCGGTGGTGCGCTGGGACTGATGCGTCGCGGAAACCCGGTCGCGCACCCTCGTTCACAGCCGGACCTGCTTTACTGTTCCGATGCCCCCGATCACGTCTGACGCCGTCGAGCCCGCGCGGAACCGCACGGGCCGTGGCGCAACCGGTCGTGAGGGACGTTCCCGCAAGCTCAGCACCATCGCCCGTCACGGGCGGTTGCAGCGACCGAGCGCCGTGCGGACCGGCCTGAAGATCATCGCTTCGACCCTGGCCGTCGCGCTGGTCAGCGGTGGCATCGTCGCGGGGATCGCCCTCTGGGACGTCGCCGCCTCGGTGAAGCCCGGTGTCGCGCTCGTCGACTCGCAGGGTGAGGCGGTCACCGACCTGCCGGCGATCGGAGCGTATCCGGGCGGCGTCAATCTCCTCATCGTCGGCAGCGACTCCCGCGCCGGCCAGGACCCCGTCTTCGGCGACGCCGAGGAGGAGACCGGCAACCTCAACGACGTCACGATGCTCGTGCACATCTCGGAGGACCACAGCAACGCGACGGTCGTCAGCTTCCCGCGCGACATGTTCGTCCCCATCCCGTCCTGCCCCGACCCGGCCGGCGGCTCGTTCGACTCGATGAGCCGGCAGAAGATCAACACCTCCTTGAGCTACGGCGGGCTCGCGTGCACGGCGCTGACGGTGTCGCAGCTCACCGGTCTCGAGATCCCGTTCGCCGCAGAGGTGCAGTTCAGCGGCGTCATGGCGATGTCGACCGCACTCGGCGGGGTGACGGTGTGCGTCGCCGACCCGATCGAGGACGAGTACACGAACACCTTCCTGTCGGCCGGCGAACACACGCTCGAGGGCTACGAGGCGCTGCAGTTCCTCCGCACCAGGCACGGTGTCGGGGACGGCAGCGACCTCAGTCGCATCAGCAACCAGCAGGTGTTCCTGTCGGCGATGATGCAGCAGGTCAAGAGTGCCGAGACGCTGACCAACCCTGGGACCCTCTATTCCCTGGCCAAGGCGGCGGCGCAGAACATGCAGCTGTCCGACAGCCTGACGAGCCTGGACACGATGATCGCGATCGCCATGACGCTGCGCGACGTCGACCTGTCGAACATCGCGTTCGTGCAGTACCCGAACGCGGCCGTCGAGGGCGGGGTCGAACCGATCGACGACGCGGCCGCCGCGCTCTTCGAGGCCCTCGGTAACGACCAGCCCATCCAGCTGTCGGGCGCGACCGGCGCCGGTGCGGTGACGAATCCGACCGACCCGACCGCGGTCGATCCCGCCGAAGGTGCGGATGCAGGTGGCGATCCTGCCGCGACGGCTCCGCCTGCCGATGCGTCCGACACGTCCGCCGGGGGTGCGGTGGTCCTTCCGTCGACGGTGACGGGCCAGACCGCCGACCAGCGCACCTGCTCCCGCGGCCGCACCCTCGACGACCAGTAGGCGTCCTGGCCTCGTTCCCTGAGCGTGTCGAAGGGCGTCTCTAACCCGGGGATTCGTCACCACGCCCATCTCCGGTTATGCTGGTCGTCGTGCGTCCGCTTGCGAGCGCACATGGAGACGTCGCATAGTTCGGCCTAGTGCACCACCCTGCTAAGGTGGAGTCCCCTCACGGGGACCGCGGGTTCAAATCCCGCCGTCTCCGCACTGGATTTCAGCTCGAAACCCTCGCCTCGGCGGGGGTTTCTGCGTTGCACGATGTCTGTCGGAATCGCCAGCGCGGTGCGCTGACGTCACCGCGCCCCGTAGGCGTGAGTGCGCCCCTCCGGAGACCCGCGCCCGGGTCTGTGACCCGCGCTCATGTCAGCGCACCGCGCTGGGGAATCCACCAGGTGGCGGTGAGCTCAGTCGCCGAAGTTCGTGTACGGTGCGCCGATGCTCTCGATGGGGCTGTCGGTATCCTGTGCAGAAATGAAGACGGAGTACGTGTGCTCGTTGCCCTGGTCGTCAGTACCGACCGGTGTCTCCGCCACCGAGATGCTGAAGTGACGTCCGCCGTTCGCATCGACCTGGTCGGGGTGCTCCGGATAGCGCTCACGGACGATACTGACCGAGGCCCCGACCATCGTCCCGTCGATGGACCGGAAATCGACCTCGCCGAGAGCCGACGCCGTCACGGTGATCGACCAGTCAGGACTGAACTCGCCGCCGTCGCCCTGTCGGTCGAAGATGCCGATACCTGTCCACTGGTAGCTGGTGTTCGGGATCTTGCCCGGCGAGTTGTCCTCGACGACGGGTTCCTGTCCGAACAGGTTCGTGAGCCTGGCGCGCGCCTCCACCGACGGGTCGTCATAGGCGAAGCTCTCCAGTGGCGTCCCGGTCGTGTCGACGAGTTCGAGTGCCAGCGGGCCGACGACGATGGCGACGACGTCCTCAGCAGGAGTGGCGGCCGGTTCCGGTGCGGCCGACTTGGTCGGGGAACCGACCGGCGTACCGGTGGGTGCTGGGGCACTCGGCGCGCAGGCGGTGAGTGCGACTCCGAGCGCGATGACGATTCCGACAGCTGCAGACCATGTGCGATTCCCCATCGAGCCAGTTTAGGAGCCCGAACGTGAGCAGCCGGGACATCGCACACCGAAAGTCGACCATGCCCGGCCGGATCGCCAGCGCGGTGCGCTGACGTCACCGCGACCAGCACGCGTGAGCGCGCCCCTCCGGAGACCCGCGCCCGGGTCTGTGACCCGCGCTCACGTCAGCGCACCGCGCTGGGGAGTCCACCAGGTGTCGGACGGGGCGGTCAGGCGGAGCGACGGAGCTCGCCGTGGTGGCGGAGTTCGCGGAGGACGCCGAACGAGCCGGCGTAGTGCTCTTCGGTGAGCGTGTTGAGCGCGGCGAGGGTCCCGCGGTCGAGTCCGGAACGGACGGCGATCGACTGCAGTTCGCGGCGTGAGATCGGGAAGTCCACGGTCCTGAGGAGTGACTTCAAATCGGCGCAGGCCGCTGTTTCAGGCGGCTCCGCCGTGTCGGGGTAAGGTCTGGCATCCATGTCCACATTGTCGGTATCGACCCCCGAAAAGGCGACAGTCGGACGCCGTTCTGGCGCAAGAGGGCGCTAGCCTGACGTGAAATGATGCGAGGGAGCGGCACCGTGCCCGACGACCGCGACACCGGGACGCCGGCCCCGACGGGCCTGGCGTCTGCCGCCGTCGAGCTACTGCGCGTCCCGCTCAGCGGCTTCGTGATGGAGCGCAGACGCCTGGCCGTCGCAGCGCGCGACGACGGGGACGACGAGCTGGCGACCGCGATCCTCGCCCTCCGCAAACCGTCGGTCGCCGCCTGGGCGCTCAACGTGTTGACGGCGCATCGCCCGGACCTGCTCAGCGAACTGGAACAACTCGGCTCCGCGCTCGGCGACGCCCAACGCTCCGGCGACGCCACAGCGCTCCGCACGCTCGGCACCGAACGTCGCTCGCTGATCGCGACGCTCGTCACCGCCACCGTCGAAGCCGCAGCAGCGGAGGGGGCGTCCCTCTCCGGAGCGGTGATCGAGACCGTCCGCCAGAGTCTGCAAGCGGCGAGTGCCGACGCCGACCTCGCCGCGCAGGTGTCGTCCGGTCGACTGACCGACGCCCCGACGTCGAGTGGAGCGGGGTGGGGCGGTGTGGTCGGCGGGGCCGGAGCCTCAGACGAGGACGCGTCCACCGCACGGTCGGACGGCGGCCCGAGCGGCGACGACACCGCCGGAACGGGCGCATCCGCCGACGCCGATGACCGTCGTCGCCGACTGCGCACGCGGCTCGAGGCGGCCGAGCGTGCCGAGGAGTCCGCGGATCGCGAGAGCGAGCAGGCCACCGCGCTGCTCGACGAGTCCGCGGTGCGTCGCTCGGAGCTCCTCCGTGAGCGAGAGGACCTGGCCCGTCGATTGGACGAGCTGGACGCGGAGCTTGCGGACGCCACCCGGGAGCTGGCCCGCCGACAGCGCGAGGCGGACCGGACACAGCGCGCGGGCGAGGCCACCCGCGACGAGGCGGAGCGGTTGCGTTCCGCGCTGGACGACTGAGGGACGCGGCGTCGCACGGGGGTGCCCGGCGCGCCTAGACTCACCGTGTGGGTGACGTGCGACAACCGGAAACGATGCGACGACAGCGATCGCCGCAGCTGGAATCGGAGCGGTTCGTCGACGTGCCGGCGCTCGCGGAGGTCCCGCAGCACGACCGGCTCACGCTCGTCGCCCCGGATCTCGCCTGCACCATCTGCTCGGCGGCGCTGACCCTCGGAGATCGCGTGCTCCGCTGCCCGGCCGGCCACAGCTTCGACATCGCCCGCCAGGGGTATGCGTCGCTCGTCGTCGGTGGCCGGACCCCGAAGACGGGCGACACCCAGGAGATGGTCGCGGCCCGGGCGGCCTTCCTCGAAGCCGAGCACTACGAACCGATCGCCGACCACGTCGCCGAGACGCTGCCGCAGGCGCGCCTGCACCCGGACGGCACGGTCGACGACAGCGGGTCGCCCCTCGTCGTCGACATCGCCGGGGGGACCGGCTATTACCTGGGCCGGATCCTCGACGCCCGGCCCGCCTGGCGCGGCTTCGGGTTCGACCTGTCGCCGCTCGCAGCACGTCGCGCCGCGCGCGCACACGGCCGGGCTGCAGCGGCGACCGCTGACGCCTGGGCGCCGTTCCCGCTGCAGGCGGCGTCGGTCGACCATCTGTTGAGCATCTTCGGCCCGCGGAACGGTCCCGAGATGCGTCGGGTGTTGCGCCCGGACGGACTGCTCACCGTCGTGACACCGCAACCCGGTCACCTGGCCGAGCTGCGCGACCGACTCGGCATGATCGGGATCGCCGAGCGCAAGGACGCCCGCCTCGACGCGCAGCTCGACGGCTTCACGCTCCGTTCCCGCGACACGCTCGACTACGCCGTCGAACTCATGCCGGAGGAGGTGCGCGACGAGGTCCGCATGGGGCCGAGCGCCCACCACCTCGACGACGACGTGTTCGAGCAGGCGATCGCCGACCTACCCGGCTACACGACGGTCACGGTCGCCGTCACGCTCAGCGTCTTCGCGCCCGCCTGACGCCGGCCGGCGCGACTCCGGCACCGCGAGGCCGGCGTCGGGGCGTCGGTGGTGCGTCGATACGATGGAGGGCACTCATCGAAAGGCGCTCATGACGATCACCGCTGCCGCAGACGGCTCCGCCCTCGGCAACCCCGGACCCGCCGGCTGGGCCTGGTATGTCGACGACGATTGCTGGGCAGCCGGGGGATGGCCGCACGGCACGAACAACATGGGCGAGCTTCGCGCCGTCCTCGAACTGTTCCGCGCCACGGAGCACCTCGACGAGGACCTCCACATCCTCTGCGACAGCAAGTACGTCATCGACTCCATCACGAAGTGGATGCCGGGCTGGAAGAAGAAGGGCTGGAAGAAGGGCGACGGCAAGCCCGTCATGAACCTCGAACTCATGCAGGAGATCGACGCCGCCATCGCCGGGAGGCGCTACCGGTTCGAGTGGGTGAAGGGGCACGTCGGTCACCGACTCAACGAGGCCGCCGACATCCGTGCCCGCACGGCCGCCGAGGCGTTCCAGCGCAAGACGCCGGTCCCGGAGGGACCAGGCTGGACCGGCGCCGGAGCTGCGGAGACCCTGTCCACCCCCGAGGCTGATGCCGACGCTGAAGACGCTCCCGAGACGACCGAGCCGGAGCTCTTCGCCGAGCTCGAGGTCCAGGAGGAACGCACCGCCCCCGTGTTCGACGCGGAGGACGACGGCGCGCTGTTCTCACTCGACGTCGAGCCGACGTGGCACCAGCTCACCCTCGACCTCACGACTGACGAGCACGAGCGCCTGGTCCGCCGCGCCCGCGAGGCCGGGACGAGTGTCCAGGAGTTCCTCCGCGGCCTCATCTGACGTCGCTTCCGAGTTCACAACTCAGGACGAGCGCGGCGTGTCCCGCGCGGCACGCCGCGGCGGACAGGCGCCGCGCCGAGCGCATCCTGAATTGCGAACCGGACCGGGCGCGCGCAGAGGCAGGCGACCGGGTCAGCGGGCGGCGGACTCCGGAGCGTCGTCGTCGACCGGCACGGCCGCACCGTAGGTGGCGTCCACGAGGATCGGCAGGTGGTCCGAGATACCGCGGCGGAGCGTCTGCACCCGGTCGATCTTCAGGCCCACGGACGTCGCGAAGTCGAAGTGTCCACGGAACATCTTGTAGCGCGTGTAGGTGCTGCGGTCGCTGAGGCTCAGATCGTAGCCGCTCTCCTGCATCTTGGTGCCGAGGCCCTTCTGGAAGAGCGGGTAGTTGTAGTCACCGACCATGAGGGTCGGGACGTCGCCCATCGCGTGCAGCTGCTCGTGCGCGGCCTTGATCTGGTGCCGACGCAGTGAGTTGAGCGCGGTGAGCGGGGCCGCGTGGAACGAGGCGACGATGAGTTCGCGCCCGGCCTCGACGTCGGTGAGGCGGGTGCCGATGAGCCGCTCGTGCGCCGGCGCGAGCACCATGTCGTGCAGCGACTTCTTCAGCGCGAACGTCTGCGTCGACTCGGCGGTGAACCGGTCGCGGCGGTAGTAGATCGCGAGGCCGAGCCGGTTGCGGTGGGTGCTGTCGGCGAGGTGCAGGCCGCCGAGTTCGGCGGGCAGCTGCAGGGTGTCGGCCTCCTGCAACGCGAGGACGTCCGGGCCGAACTCTTCGGTGAGTGCGACGAGCTCGCCGCTGGCCTTGTTCTTGCGGAGGTTGTAGCTGATGACCTTCATCCCAGCCTCACATTCTGTTGGCAGAGCCCAAGCCTACGGTCCTTCCCGTCGCCTGGTGCTCTGGAGGGGTCCGGACGACGGTGCGTCGCCGGTTGCCGACGGTCAGCTCGACGAGTCGATGACCGTGAGCCGTTGGGTTGCGCGGGTGAGTGCGACGTACCGGAGTGACAGGGCCGCGTGGCCCGTCCCGCCCAGCGCGTCGGGCTGCACGAGGACGACGCTGTCGAACTCGAGGCCCTTGCTCTCGCGCGCGGTGCCGGTCCACACCCGGGCGCGATCGGCTCCGGTCTCGGCGAGGAGGGCGTCGATCTCCGCCAGGAGCGAGCGGGGAGCGATGACGCCCGCGATGCCGGCGTGTGCGGTGATCGCGTCGACGGCGGCGCGGACCGCCGTCGGGGCCAGCGCGGCGGGTTCGACCGTGAGCTGCACGGGCTCCTCCTCGCCGCGTCGGATCGAGACGGGCGCCGGGGAGTCCGGGTCGAGTTCGAGCCGGACGGGATCGGCGAGCGCCATGATCTGCTCGGGCGTCCGGTAGTTGACGGTGAGCAGCTCCTCCGTCCAGCGCGGGAGTTGCGGGCCGAGCAGCTGCTGCCAGCTGGATCGGGTGGCGGAGGTGCTCTGCTGGTTGATGTCGCCGACGAGCGTCATCGAGCGGTTGGGACCGCGTCGCAGGACGGCGCGCAGCAGCATGGGGGTGAGTTCCTGCGCCTCGTCGATGATGACGTGCCCGTAGACCCAGGTGCGGTCGCTCGCGGCGCGTTCGGCGGGGCTGCGGTCGTCCTCCACGGTCTGGCGGTCGGCGAGGTCCTGGGCGGAACGGAGGTAGTCGTCGTCCTGGGCCTCGTCGTCGATGCTGATGTCACCGATCATCTCGAGCACACTGCGCGCGTACTCGACGTCGTGACGGCGTTCGTAGGCGGCGCGGCGCTGCCGTTCCAGCTCGGGGCGCTGATCCTCGCCGATGAGCTCGGCGGCCTCGTCGACGAGGGCGATGTCGCCGGGCGTGAGCCGCGCGGCCCAGTCGACCTCACCCGCGCCGTCCGTTCCGGCGGCGGGTTGACGGAGCAGCAGGCGACGCTCCTCCTCGGTGTGGTCGGGAGCGACGCGAGCCAGCAGCTCGGGATCGGTGAAGAGGCGGTCGATGATCTCGGCCGGCTCGAGGATCGGCCACATCGTGTCGAGCAGTTCTTCGACCTCGGGCTCCTCGCTCAGCTCCTGTCGCCGCTCGTCGGCGTCCTCACCCGTGCGGGGTTCGAAGCCGTCGCGCTTCGCTTCGAGCCCGATGAGGTGCGTCAGCACGGCGCGGTCGAACCGCAGCTTGGCCTCGTTGTGCGGGGTGCCCGATCGCTCGATCCCGGCCTTGATTCGGCGGAGGACGCCCGGCGTGACGCGGAGCGGGCCGTCGCCGGCGATGCGGATGGTGACCGGCTGGTCGAGCGGCACCTGACGCTCGCGGACGGCCCGGGCGACGACGTCGGCCATACGCAGCCGGCCCTTGAGCTCGGCGGCCTCGAGCGAGTCCTCGGCGTGCGCGTCGAGGCCCGGCACGAGGGTCGCCGGAGTGACGAGGACGACGGCGGTCTCGCCGAGTGACGGCAGCACACGGCTGATGTAGTCGAGGAACGTCGAGTTCGGCCCGACGATGAGCACGACGCTGCGCATGAGTCGCTCGCGGTGCTCGTAGAGCAGATAGGCGGCACGGTGGAGGGCGACGGCGGTCTTGCCGGTGCCCGGACCGCCCTGGACGAGGAGCGTGCCGGGGAGGGGCGCCCGGATGATCGCATCCTGTTCGGCCTGGATGGTGTCGACGATGTCCGCCATGTGCTTGGTACGAGCGCGACCGAGGGCCGCCAGCAGCGCACCGGACTCGCCGATGCCGCTCGGCTCGTCGTCGCTGAGCATGGTCGTGTCGAGCACCTCGTCGTGCACCTCGGTGACGCGGCGACCGGCCGTGCCGATGCGGCGGCGCAGGCGGAGGCCTTCGGGGCGGAGTGGCGTCGCCGTGTAGAACGGGCGCGAGGCCGGTGCGCGCCAGTCCAACAGGAGCTGGTCGCCGCTCTCCGGGTCGCGGAGCCCGATGCGGCCGATGTGGTGCCGTTCGTCGGTCTCGCGTTCGAGGAGGCCGAAGAGGAGTCCGTAGCTGGACGAACGCAGCTCGACCATCCGCTGGCGGTGGTGGGCGACCAGGGCGTCGCGTTCCGAGAAGCTCGAGTCGTCGTCGCCGTCGAAGGCGCGGAGGGCGAGCTCGGAGCGCCGTTCCTCGAGGTCCGACTGCGACCGGATGACGTCGTGCAGCCGATCGAGATGGTCCTGTTCCTCGGCGATCGCGTCGTTCTGCACGGTGCTCCTTCTGGGTGTGGCGCGGTCCGTGTTCCGGGTTCCCTGCAAGGACCGCACGAATACGGTAGTCGCTTTCCGGGCCCTTCACCGCCCTTGAGCGTGAGCTCCCAGAGAGCTGGAGGCTGCCGTCGGGGCGCGGATTCGGGCACCGAGTGGCTGCTCGTCGATAGGCTGACGGGCATGAGCACACCGGACGGATCCAAGCCGCAGCCCCTTGCGCCGCAGCAGGCACACTCGCAGCAGTCGGTTCCGCCGCAGCAGTACCCGCAACAGCAGCTCCAGCCGCAGCAGTACCCGCAAGATCAGCTCCAGCCGCAGCAGTACGGGGTGCAGCCGTACGCCCAGCAGGCGCCCTACCCGCCGCAGTACGGCATGCAGCCGTACGCGCCCGTGTACCCTGCGCCCTACCCGTACCCGGCGTCGCCGCCGAAGGGCCTCAGCATCTCCAGCATGGTCATCGGCCTGGTGTCGCTGTTCTTCGGGTTCACCTTCGTGCTCCCGGTCGTCGGATTCGTCCTCGGCCTCATGGGGCTCCGCCGTGAGCCCGCCGGTCGGGCGATGGCCATCACGGGCGTCGTGCTCAACGGGCTGTTCCTGCTCGTCTGGGCGGCACTCGTGCTGCTCTGGGTGTTCGTCATCGGTGGCCTGCTCGCCGGCGTCGGCGGTGCGGCCTCCACGGGCATCGCCGCCTAGCCGCCGGTCAGCCGTCGAGCCGCCGGTCAGCCGGCCGGGACGACCGTGCTGATCATCGACAGCACCACGGCGCCGTCGACCTCTTCGCGTTCCAGCCACACCGCGATGCTCGAGAATTCGCTCAACGACGCCACGTGTGTGCCGCCGCAGGCGATGACCGCAGGGCCGCCCGGCAGCTCGCAGTGCCAGCTGCGCCGATCGGTGAGCAGCTCGCCCTCGCGATCGATCCGGACGGCGGCGCCGCTGTCCAGCCAGCCGTCGAGGGTGTTCCGGATGCGTGACCCGAGTGCGTCGAGGTCGTCGAGGGCGGCCGGGTCGAACCCCTTCCGTCGGAGCGACTTCCCGATGCGGTAACGGTCGGTCGACGCGTTGGGGGCGATCCGCGACGACTCGCAGGCGAGCGCGTCGAAATCCGGGGCTCCGAGGGCATCGGGGACGACCTCCTTGCGCCAGGCGTCGGCGAGCGCGGCGTTCAAGGCGAGTGATGCGAGGTGGCACCCGGTGTGCCCGGCGGAGAGCGCGTGTCGGGTGGACGCGTCCACCTCGATGCGGGCCGTCGCGCCCTCGACGGCGCTCCGGGCCGTTTCGATGGAGACCAGGTGGGCGACGAGGAAGGCCCACCCCTCGGTGCCCTTCTTCACAGGGATGTCGGCGCCGAGGTACAGCCGGGTCCCGTCGCTCGCGGCGACGACGCAGTCGGTCACGGCGACCTCCACGGCGCTGGTGCCCTCACCGAAGGTGATGGTCGCCGAGTCGGCGGGCTGGTCGGGCCACGCGGCGTCGACCGGGTGGCAGGCCGTCTCATCGAGCACGACGGCGAGGTGATCGCCGACGGGTTCGACGTGCAGCACCGTGCCCGTCGAGACGAGGGCTCCGGTGGGATAGGTGACGCGCGTGTCCGTGACGGGGAGGCTCATGTCCCCACGCTATCGCGACCGGCCCGGACGCCCGTCGGCGGCTGTCAACCCCGGGAGACCGTGGAGGATCACGTCGTAGAGTCCGAGGACACGGAGCGCGACGCGTTCCGCGGAGAGGAGTGCATCATGACGGATCAGCAGGACCAGCATTCAGGCGACGACCTCGCGACCGGTGCGGCCGGAGCGGACCAGGAAGCCTGGGAGGGTGCCGACATCGACACCGCAGAGCTCGTGAGCTCCGACCAGACGACCGCAGGACCGGGCTCGGACGGGTCGAGTCAGACCGTCGACGGCACCGGCTCGGAGGACGCGGCTCCCGACGAGGAGCAGGCGACCGAGGAGGCCGTCGAGACCCCGGAGCCCTCGACCGAACTCGACGCACCGCTGGCCGAGGGCGAGGGTGGCGACGCCGACGGTTCGGCCGACCACCAGCCCGACTCCGGGCCGGCCTCCGAGGCCACCGACGACGCCCGCGAGGTCTACGACACCGCACCCGACTGAGTCGGACACCACACGACCGACGGGCCGTCATCCGATCCATTCGGACGACGGCCCGTCGCGCGTTGCGGGCGTCGTCGGCCTCGGGCTGGGAGGGCGGCTCAGATCGGTAGGAGCGACCAGACCACCGCGAGCGCGATCAGGGCCGCGACGCCGGCGATCGCCAGCGCATTGAGCAGGCGGTGCTCGACCATGATGGCGACGTACTCGCGGAGGAACGCGCTCGGCACGTAGTAGGCGGCCGTCGGGGAGCCGATCACCTGGGCCTCGCTCCCGATCGAACGTGCAAGGAGGGCCGCGCGGAGGACGTGGTAGTTGTTCGTCACCACGATCGTCTCGCCGTCCCGTCCGACCGACTGCTGCAGGTCGCGGGAGAGCACCAGGTTCTCGCGCGTGTTCGTGGACGCGGTCTCCGGCAGCACGTCGGACGGGTCCGCGCCGTTCGCGACGAGGTACTCGGCCATGGCGGTGCCCTCCGGGCGGGGTTCGTCGTCGCCCTGTCCGCCGGACGGGATCAGGAGCGGCCGCGTCGCCCCCGGTGACGTGGCCCGGTAGATGCGGAGCGCCAGGTCCAGGCGACTGCGCAGCAACGGCGGGACCTCACCGTGGATGAGGCCGGACCCGAGGACGACGAGGGCGTCGGGCGTCCGCGTGTGCCGATAGCGGCTGTAGACGAGTGAGTACACGCCGAAGGCAGCGAACGTCGCCGCCGCGTAGAAGCAGGCGAACCCGAGCAGGAGGCCCAGCGCGACGAGGACGATCGTCAGCCACGAGGGCAGGGACTGCGGGTGCGCTCCGAGGACCAGCAGCACGGCCAGCACGGGCAGGACGAGGATCGCGACCCCGGCGAACAGCGAGAGCAGGTTGCCCAGGCTGCGTCCTTCGAGCCGGAGCATCGTGATGCCGTTGCCGATGAGGAGGACCCCGAGCACACCCACCAGTAGGACTGTGCCGAACGCGGCGAGGAGCACGGTGAACGGCGTCGTGCGGGACGCCTCCGAGAGGAGCGCCACCAGCCCGCAGGCGATCGCGGAGACCAGGAAGACCCCGTTGCGCAGGCGGCGGGCGTCGCTGCGTCGACTCACGACGTAGAGCACCGCGAAGACGGCGGCCGGGAACAACATGATCATGCGCTCATCCTGCCCGACCGATCGTCGTGCGCGGGCCTGGTGGACGGGGCGTGCGAGCGGACCGGTCGGGGTGCTATGACCGCGGCGGCTTCGGCGTCATCGCCTTGAGCGTCGCCTCCTCGGCGTCGATCGCGGCCAGAACAGCCGCGACCGCCGGTTCCTGGTAGCGACCCTCGGCGCGCGCCGAGAGGAGTGCCTCGCGTTCCGCCGCGATCATCTGGCGGCGCAGTCGGGCGAACGCGACCGTCCGGAGCTCCGAGCCGTCACCGGTGTACTGCTCGAGGGCGTTGGCCACGAAGCTCGCATTGGTCCGCAGACGGTTGAGCACCTGCTCCTCGTCCGCCTCGGTCGTCAGCTCGTCGAGGCGGTCCAGGCCGGCCGTCTGGACCTCCGCCATGAGCATCAGCTGCTCGACGCGCTCCTGGCTGTGGTTCGGCGGCGGGAGGTGCAGCGCGCGGATGATCCGGGGGAGCGCGAGCCCCGAGAGGAGTGTGCCGACCACGACGACGAACGCCAGGAACTGCAGGAACTCGCGCGACGGGGTGTCCTCGGGCAGCAGGAACACCGCCGCCAGGGTCACCACGCCACGGACGCCGGCTGCGGAGACGGCGATCCCGTTGCCCCAGGACCAGCTCCGCTCACGGAGCCGTCTGGGTCCGAGCCGGTAGATCGCCGTGACCGTCATCTCCCACACGAATCGCGAGACGATGAGCGCCGCGAGGACCCCGATGCTGATGAACACGGTCGGCCAGAGCCCCGGACCGGTCTGGATCGCCCCCTCGAGGATGCCGGCCAGGTTGAGCCCGATGAACAGGAAGACGGCGTTCTCGAGCAGGAACTGGATGGTGCGCCAGTTGAGGGACTCGGCGATGCGCGCCTCGGCCGACTGCACGATGGGCGCCCGGTAGCCGAGCAGCAGCCCGGCGGTGACGACCGCGAGCACACCCGAACCGTGGATCGCCTGCGCCAGGAGGAACGCGAGGAACGGGGTGATGAGGGAGAGACAGGTGTCGAGGACCGGGGCGCGCAGGCGTCGGCGGACCTCGGACAGCACCCAACCGACCGCGAGACCGACACCGACGCCGGCGACGACCTCGATGACGAACTCGCCGGCGATCATGACCGGGTTGACGACGCTCGTGATGGCGAGGATCGAGGCGTTGAGTGCCACGAGAGCGGTGGCGTCGTTGAGCAGGCTCTCACCCTCGAGGATCGTCAGCACACGGCGGGGGAGCCCGAGTCGTCCGGCGATCGCGCTCACGGCGACGGCGTCGGTCGGCGCGATGACCGCTGCGAACGCGAACGCCGCTGCGAGGGTGATCGACGGGATGAGGAGCCAGCTGGCGAATCCGACGGACACGACGGTGAACGCGACGGCACCCACCGAGAGCAGGATGATGCCGTCGTTACGGGCACGGATGTCGATGAGGGAGATCCGGATCGCCGACGCGAACAACAGCGGCGGCAACAGGCCGTAGAGGATCAGGTCGGGTTCGATCTCGACGGTCGGGACGGCGGGGATGAACGACGCGACGCCGCCGACGAGCACCAGGGCCACCGGGGCGGAGACGCCCGCTCGGCCGGACAGGCCCGACACGATGACGGTGACGACGACGAACACGACGATCCACGAGATGAGCGCGACGGGATCCATGTGGGGATTCTCCCACCTGGGAGGCCGTGGTCGTCCGTACGATCGTCCGAACTCCGGACCCGCCGTGAGCGGCGCCGGTTCCGAACGCACGACGCCCCCGCACGGTCAAGCCGTGCGGGGGCGTCGGTTGGAACGGTGAGGCGGCTCAGCCGCGGCGGTTGGCCGCGCTGCTGGAGCCGCGCTGCTCCGCGCCGGTCTCGCGGGTGCGGAGACCGAAGCGGTAGGTGAGCTTCTCGGTGGAGTGACCGCGGCCGTGGACGGCGGTGCCCGCGGAACGGTTGGAGGACGCTGGGGTCCGAGTCTGGGTGATGGACATGGTGGTTCTCGATTCTGGTGTTGCGGATGATGGATGGGCCGGTTCCAGAAGGGGAATGCGATGACGATCGGTGCAGGTCGCATGGATGGAGCGACGAGACCGTCCGGAGTGCAGCTGCGCCGAGATTCGGCTGCGCTGGTCGGCTGGGGCCGTCCGGTGGATCGTTCTTCGCCGTTCTGGAGGGCGGCTGGTGGTGACGTGTCGGGAGCATCGGCGTATCCGTGGAGGTGTGGACTCTGCACACGGAAGCCGGTTGTGACATCGGCACTCAAGAAATGAACGTACGCGACCAAGCTGAGAACGACCTGGGAAGAACGGGCTTCACTGCTTGCGCGGGTCGATGCCCGAGGTCAGACCCGAGCATCGACCGGCGGTGTCGCAGAGCTTCGGGCCACCGCACCTAGGGGAGGGGTGGCCGTATCTCCCGCGCACCCGAAGGGATATCGGGCTCGGGAGGCCGGAGGGTGATCGCGGGGGACGATCGGTTACCGGTGGAGACGCTGGAAGAACTCCAACGCAATATATATTAACAGCTCAGCGTTGCGTGTTGCTGTGGGATTCCTGGGAGTGCTCAGTCGGTGGCGAGGAGGCGCAGGATCCGCGCCGTCTCGGTCGCGACCGCGCTGCGACCGGCCCGGACATAGGTGCGGGGGTCGACGAGCTTCGGTTGCTCGTCGAGGACGTCGCGCACCGCCCGGGTGAACAACCCGTTGAGGTGCGTCGAGAGGTTGATCTTCGTCATCCCGGAACGCACTGCCGCGCGGAGTTCGTCGTCGGGGAGTCCGGAGGAGCCGTGCAGCACGAGCGGAACGGGCACCTCGCGGCGGAGCTGCGCGATCAGCGCGTGGTCGACGGCTGCCTCGCGGCTCGTCATCGCGTGCGAGGTGCCGACGGCGACGGCCAGGGCGTCGACGCCGGTCGCTGCGACGAACGCGACGGCCTCTGCAGGCACCGTGCGCGCGCCCGGAGCGTGGACGCCGTCCTTCCCGCCGACCTCGCCGAGCTCCGCTTCGACGGCCACGCCGCGAGCGTGGCAGAAGTCCACGATCTCCTTCGTCGCGCGGACGTTCTCGTCGTACGGCAGGGTCGAGGCGTCGAACATCACGCTGTCGACGCCGAGATCGACGCCCTCGTGCACGAGCTCGGCCGACTCCACGTGGTCGAGGTGGACGAGGACCGGGACCGTCGCTGCACGGGCGATGGCCAGCGAGGCGAGCGTGATGGGCGCGAGCGACCCGTGGTACCGCACGCAGTTCTCACTGATCTGCAGGATGACCGGCAGCCCGGCCTCCTCGGCGCCGGCGACGATCGCCTCCGCGTGCTCGAGGAGGACGACGTTGCACGCCGCGATGCCGGCGTTCGAGTCCGAGGCGTTGGCGAGGAGCGCGGTGAAGTCGAGGGCGGTGGTCATTCGGTTGCTCCAATGGGGTCTGATGCGGCGGGTGCGTCGATGAATCGGTGGAAGGCGGCGAGGTCGATCGCGCCGGCGATCGGTTCGAGCACGGCCGCCGCACCTGCAGCCGCCGCTGTGCGGAGTGCCTCGGGAAGTGTGGCTCCCGCGCGGAGTGCTGCGACCAGGCCGGCCGTTGCGGCATCGCCGGCGCCGGTCGGGTTGCCGCTGACGCCGGGGACGGCCGGGACCTCGTGGGCGCCATCGGTGTCGCCGGCGGTGAGGCCGTCGGCGCCGCGGGAGATGACGACCGCGCGGGCGCCGAGTGCGAGGAGTGACGCGCGAGCCGATGCGAGGTCGGCCGCGCCCGTCGCCTCGAGGGCCTCGTCGAGGTTGGGTTTGAGGATCGTCGCACCGGCGCGTGCCGCGGCGAGGAGCGCCGTGCCGCTGACGTCGACGATCACGGGGACGCCGGCGTCGTGCCCGGTTCGGACGAGGGCTTCGACGACGCTGTCGGGCGTGGCCGGCGGGAGCGAGCCCGAGATGACGAGTGCGCTCGCGTCCTGCAATGAGCGCCTGAGCTCGGTCGTCAGGGCGGCCCACTCCTCGGGCGTCACCGCCGGTCCGGCCTCGGCGTAGAGGGTCGGATGCTGGATGCCGTCGACGACCGCGACCGTCGAGCGTGTCTCGGCGCGGAGCTCCACGACCTGGGCGGGGAGGTCGTCGGCCGCGAGGGCGTCCCCGAGCCAGGTGCCGGAGGCGCCGCCGAGCGGGAGTACCTGCAGGGTCGGGACGTCAAGTGACTCCAGGACGCGAGCGACGTTCACGCCCTTCCCGCCGGCACGCCGCACGACGGACTGGACGCGTTGTGTGACCCCGAGCTGCTGCTCGGCGACCGTGTAGGTGATGTCGACGGCCGGGTTCGGCGTCACGACCACGATGCGACGCGGTGCGGGGGTGGTCGTCATCGCGCCGTCACCAGTCGGCGGGCGAGGATCCCCGCACCGACCGTTGCCGCCTCGTCGCCGTGACGAGCGGGCAGGAGCTGCGGGACGCGGACGACGTCGAGCCGCTCGCGGAGTCCGTGCTCGAGTGGCTCGAAGAGGGCGGCTCCGGCGAGGGCGAGCCCGCCGCCGATCACGATGGCGGTGGGTGCTGCGACGACGGTGATGCCGGCGAGGGCCTCGGCGAGTGCATCGACGGCGTCGTTCCAGATGGCGCTGGCGGCGGCGTCACCGCCGGCGACCGCGTCGGCGACGGTCTTCGCGTCGCGGGCACCCGCACGACGTGCGATGCCGCCCGCTGAGGCGAGCTCCTCGACCCGGAGTCCGTGGTGCGGGCCGTCCTGGATCACGCGCTGGCCGATCTCGCCGGCCCAGCCGCCGCCGGCGAAGGGGACCCCGTCGATGACGAGTGCCGAGGCCAGGCCGGTTCCGACCGGTACGAACGCGATCGTGCCCGTGACGTCGGCTGCAGCGCCCGAGACCGCTTCCGCCAGCGCCCCGGCCCGGACGTCCTGCCCAAAGGCGAGCGGGACGTCGAGTGCGGGACGGAGCAGCTCGGGGAAGGCGAGGTCGCGCCAACCGAGGTTGACCGCGTGGATGCAGACGCCGTGCTCCTCGTCGACGACGCCGGGCACGACCACCCCGACGGCCGCCGGGGCCGCGACGCGGCTCGCGGCGGTGACGAGTCCGAGGACGATGTCGCGGGTCAGGACGCCTGAGGTGTCGCCCGAGGGCGTCGCTTCGCGCCAGCGCCCGAGGACCGTGCCGTCGGCATCCGTCAGTGCGGCTTTGATCCCGGTCCCGCCGACGTCGATGCCGAGGACCGCCCGCTCGGTCACGGCGTCAGGATGACGGAGCGCGTGAGCGAACGGGGGTGGTCGGCGTCGAGGCCGCGGGCCTCGGCCAACGCGACCGCGAAGCGCTGCGCGACGACGAGCCCGGCGATGGGGTCGAGGTCGTGCTGCACGAAGGTCGCTCCGGTGGCCGCGACGTCCTCCGGCAGGCCGGCGGGCGTCGGTCCGAGGGACCACACGAGTCGGCCGGGCTGCGCGATCGCTATGGGGCCGTGGCGGTAGTCCATGGCGGGGTAGGACTCCGCCCAGAACTGTGCCGCCTCCCGGGTCTTGAGCGCGGCCTCGAAGGTGAGGCCCACAGCGTGCCCGAGTCCGATGAAGGACACCTGGTCAGCGCCGAGGTACTCGTCGATCGGGATCTGCAGCGCCCGCTCGGCTTCCGCGGCGAGTGCCTCGACGTCGTGTCCGAGCGAGCCGCGGAGGAGCGCGAGCGTCGTCGTGGCGAAGCGGGTCTGGACCACCGAACGCTCGTCGGCGAAGGGGAGGGCGATCACGTGTGCCGCCGGAACGGTCGCGGGGGAGTCGTCGACCGCGGTGATGAGGACGGTGGCGACCGAGTCGCCCACCGCTTCCAGCAGGTGCACGATCTCCGTGGTCGTGCCGGAGCGTGAGATGGCGACGATGCGGTCGTAGTCGCGGACGCCGGGGAATTCCGAGCCGGCGAACGCGTCCGTGACACCGAGCCCCGCCTGCTCGCGCAACACGGCGTAGCTCATCGCGATGAACCAGCTGGTGCCGCACCCGACCACCGCGACCCGCTCTCCCGGCTGCGGCAGCACGGCGACGGCCTCCGGCACGAGGGCGGCGGCGGTGCGCCAGGATTCGGGCTGCGACGCCAGTTCGGCGGCGACGAAGGTCTCGGGCATGACGTGCCTTTCACGTGAGGGGACGCGATCGCAGCGTGGCGATGCGTTGCCGCAACCATACCGGATCGAATCTGATCGATACCAGTGCAAATCGTCAGAATCAATCAGACTGGCGCTGGCTGAGCGCCCATATGATGGTCACAGTACGCCCGACCCGACCGGAAAAGCAGGACAGATGACGCAGCAACAGCGACTCAACGCCCTGCTCGAGCTCGTGAGCGAACGCGGCAATGTGACGATCGCGGAGATCGGTGAAGCGCTCGGCATCTCCGCGGCCACCGCCCGTCGCGACCTGACGGCGCTCGCCGAGCAGCGACTCGTCACGCGGACCCACGGCGGTGCCGCCGCCCTCGGCACCGGCTACGAGCTGCCGCTGCAGTACAAGATCGCCCGCCAGGCGGACGCCAAGATGGCCATCGCGAAGGCCACGGCCGCCCTGATCAACGTCGGCGACGCCGTCGGACTGAACGGCGGCACCACCACGAGCGAGGTCGCGCGGGTGATCGGGCGGAGCGAGCACCTCGTCCGTTCGGACGGCGACGCCTCGGTCACGATCGTGACGAACGCGCTCAACATCGCCTTCGAACTGTCCGTGCGCTCGCACGTGAAGATCGTCGTGACGGGAGGCGTCGCACGACGCCAGTCCTACGAACTCGTGGGCTCGCTCGTCGCGGGGGCGCTCGCCGAGATCGCCCTCGACGTCGCGATCCTGGGCGTCGACGGCTTGAGCGCGCAGTTCGGCGCCACCACCCTCCACGAGGGTGAGGCCTCGGTGAGCCAGGAGTTCGTCAAGGTCGCGAAGCGGGTCATCGTGGTCGCCGACAGCACCAAGATGACGAAGGCGACCTTCGCCCGCATCTGCCCACTCGACCGCATCGACGTGCTCGTCACCGACCAGCCGGTGGATCCGGCGTTCGCCGACGCCCTGGCCGCGGCCGGCGTCGAGCTCATCATCGCCGCCTGAGTCCTCCGCTCCCGGTCACTGCGTCGCCCCCTCCTGGCCACTGAGCCATCCACCTCCCGGTCGCTGAGCTGCCCCTCCCCACCACTGAGCCACCCTGCTCCTGACCACTGAGCCGCCCCCTCCCGGTCACTGAGCCTGTCGAAGTGCGCTCCCCATGTTTCGGCGCGGTAAAACCTCTCCACATCAGCCACCCCGCGCTTGCGTCAGCGCTGTGATCGCCTATTGTCATTTCATGATCGTTTTGGCATCATATGAATCAACTTCACGCAAGGAAGCGGATGTGATCGAGTGAGCACTGCACCAGCCACCACCCCCGAAGGCCTCCGGGTCGCCGTCATCGGCACCGGCCAGCGGGCCTACATCGCCGAACACGTCGCCACGAGCCCCACGTCCGCCTCGGTCGTCGCGGCGGTCGACACCACCGAGATCGGTCGCGGTCGGGCTCGGAAGCTGTTCGGTGACGACATCGAGGTCCTCGACTCCCACGAGGCGCTCATCGAGCGTGGCGGCGTGGACGCGGCGATCGTGACGACGCCCGACTGGACCCACAAGGAGATCGCGGTCGACCTGCTGCGCGCCGGCATCGCGGTCTATCTTGAGAAGCCGCTCGCGATCACGCTCGACGACGCAGACGCGGTCCTCCAGGCCGCCTACGAGTCGCGGACGCCGCTCTATGTCGGGCACAACTTCCGACATGCCGCCGTCGTCCGGCTCATGCACGAGGTCATCGAGCGCGGCGAGATCGGCGCGGTCAAGTCCGTCTGGGTCCGCCACTTCGTCGGCAACGGCGGCGACTACTACTTCAAGGACTGGCACGCCGACCGCTCGCGCGTGAACACCCTGCTCCTGCAGAAGGCGAGCCACGACATCGACGTCGTCCACTTCCTCGCCGGCGCGTACACGCGGCGCGTCGTCGCGATGGGCGACCTCGCGGTCTACGGCGACATCGACGACCACGAGGACCGCAGCGGCCAGACCATGGCCGACTGGTTCTCCTACGACAACTGGCCGCCCGAGGCGCAGCGCGGTCTGAACCCCGTGGTCGACGTCGAGGACGTCTCGATGATGCTCATGACCCTCGAGCACGGGATCACCGCCAGCTACGAGCAGTGCCACTTCACCCCCGACTACTGGCGGAACTACACCGTCATCGGGACGCACGGCAGGCTCGAGAACATCGGCGACACCGCCGGTGGCACCGTCAAGGTCTGGAACCGTCGTCGTACCTGGAGCACCGAGGGCGACGTGGAGTACCCGATCGCGGGCGTCGAGGAGGGCCATGCCGACGCCGACCTCGACACGATGAACGAGTTCCTCGCCTTCGTCGCCGAGGGCACCCCCACCACGCTGTCGCCGGTCGCCGCGCGACAGGCCGTCGCAGCCGGAGCCCTCGCCGCACACTCCCTCCGCAACGGTTCGATCCCACTCGACGTCCCGCCGCTCGACCCCGCACTCGTCGAGTACTTCTCCTCCCTCACCGCCCGCACCGCACCGCACTCCCTCGACGCCGCCACCCGGTAGCGCACCTCGAAAGGACTCCAGTCATGCCTTCGCCGTTCATGAACCGCAACACCGCATCCGGCGGTCGCGCCCGCCGCCGCGCCGTCCTCAGCGGCATCGGCCTCCTCGCCGCCGCCGCGCTCACCGCCGGCTGCAGCACCGGTGGCGGGGGCGCCACCGGTGGCGAGTACGCCGCCGCCCCGAAGGACCTCAAGGCCGAGATCACCTACGGCGTCTGGGACCAGGCCCAGGTCGAGGCGATCGACGCCAACATCGAGGCCTTCAACAAGGTCTACCCCGACATCACGGTCAACGTGAACGTCACGCCCTGGGCCTCGTACTGGTCGAAGCTCCAGACGCAGGCCTCGAGCGACACCCTGCCCGACCTCTTCTGGTTGAACGGGCCGAACTTCCAGGTCTACGCGGCGAACGGTAAGATCGAGCCCATCACCGGGGCCGTGAAGGCCGGCGACATCGACCCGAAGAACTACCCGGAGGCCCTGAACGAGCTGTACTCGCTGGACGACACCCAGTACGGCGTGCCGAAGGACTTCGACACGATCGGTGTCTGGGTCAACACGGCGCTCTTCGAGCAGGCCGGCGTCGCGCTGCCCGCCGACGGCTGGACCTGGGACGACTTCGACACCGCCGCGCAGGAGATCTCGACGAAGCTGAAGGACCAGGGCGTCTATGGTGCCGCCGGCGGTATGGACGGCCAGACCACCTACTACAACACGATCCTGCAGGCCGGTGGCGAGGTCATCAACGCCGACCAGACCGAGTCCGAGTACGACAGCCCCGAGGCCCAGGAAGGGCTTCAGTTCTGGACGGACCTCATCGCGGACGGCTCTTCGCCCAGCATCCAGCAGCTGACGGACACGCCGGCCGACCAGTGGTTCACCTCCGGCAAGCTCGCCATGTACTGGGGCGGCAGCTGGCTGCGTCCACTCGTCGGTGAGTCCGACGTCGCCGCCACCGCCCAGGCCTTCCCGCTGCCGACCGGCAAGGAGCAGGCGACGGTCATCCACGGCGTCTCCAACGTCGTCGCGTCGGCGAGCAAGAACAAGCAGGCTGCACAGGCCCTGCAGGTCTTCCTGGCGAGCGAGGAGGCCCAGCAGCAGCAGGGCGACCTCGGCGCCGTCATCCCCGCCTACACCGGTACGCAGCAGTCGTTCGTCGACTCCTACCCGACGATGAACCTGCAGGTCTTCCTCGACGCGCTCGACTACGCCAAGCCGCTGCCGGTGTCGGAGAACACCGCCGCCTGGAACGCCCTCGAGGTCGAGCTCCTGCCCGACGCGTTCAGCGGTGACAAGCCGGTCGCCGACGTGGCGAAGGATCTCGCCGAGCAGATGAACGCCGCGCTGGCCAAGAAGTGACCGGTCAGACCGTGCTGCGCACCCCGTCGGCGCCACGCTCCTCGCGGAGCGTGGCCCGGCGGGGTGCCGCCCGCGGCGACGGCGCCTGGCCGTGGGTCTTCGTCCTCCCGCTCCTCACCGGCATCGGCGTCTTCTTCATCTGGCCGATGATCCAGACCGCCTACTACTCGTTCACCGAGTGGGGCGTCTTCGGCGGAACGACGTTCACGGGCGTCGAGAACTACGTCCGGTTGTTCGCCGACCCGCGGCTCTACGCCTCCCTCGGCAACACGCTGATCTACACGGCGGTGGTGCTCCTCGGCATCCCGATCGCCGTCTACCTCGCGAGCCTGTTGAACCTCCCCGGCCTGCGGTTCGCGAGCTTCTACCGGGTGCTCTTCTTCCTGCCGTACGTCGCGATGCCGACCGCCGTGGCCATCGTCTGGCGCATCATCTTCAACGGTGATTTCGGCATCCTCAACTACACGCTGTCGCTCGTCGGTGTCGACGGCCCCTACTGGATCAGCACGCCGGGCACCGCGATGTTCGCCGTGGCGATCGTCGGCCTCTGGTCGTCGCTCGGCTTCTCGATGATCATCCTCGCGTCCGGACTCAAGAACATCGCGCCGGAGCTCTACGAGGCGGCCGAGCTCGACGGCGCCACCCGGTGGCGGCAGTTCCGTTCGATCACGGTGCCGTTGCTCACCCCGAGCATCTTCTTCGTCACGATCATCACGGTGATCTCGAGCTTCCAGCTCTTCGACCTGCTGTACGCGATCCTCGGCAGCACCAACCCGGTGCTCCCGAAGAGCATGTCGCTCGTCTACTTCTTCTACGACCAGGGCTTCGTCCAGAACGACAAGGGCTACGCGGCGGCGATCGCGATCGTGATCTTCCTGATCATCGGACTCGTCACGCTCCTGCAGTTCCGGCTCCAGAAACGATGGGTGAACAATGACTGAGCAACTCACCGCCACAGCACCGCTCACCACCCGTGCCGTCACCGTTCCGGGATCGGGTCGTCCGTCCGCCGCGTCCGCGCGACGCCGCGAGGTCGGTCGGCCCGGCCAGCGGCGCGGGTCGCACGTCGTCGCCCATATCGTGCTCGGCGTCGGTGGCCTCATCATGGCGTTCCCGTTCATCTGGCAGATCATCATGTCGCTGTCGACGAACGCGGAGGTGCAGAGCGTGGTCCCCACGTTCTGGCCGGCCGAACTGCAGTGGCAGAACTACGCCGCGGTGTTCGAGCGTCTTCCGTTCCTCGATCAGCTGCGCACGTCGATCGTCATCACGGTGATCAGGACGCTCGCGCAGATCGTCCTCTGCACGATGGCGGGTTACGCGTTCGCACGGATGCGGTTCCGCGGACGCGCGGTGCTGCTCGCCGTGACGCTGTCGATCCTCATGGTGCCGTCGCAGGCGTACCTCATCTCGCAGTACCAGATCGTGCAGGGCTTCGGATGGCTGAACACCACGCTCGGCATCGTCGCACCCGGCCTGTTCAGCGCGTTCGGAACATTCCTCATGCGGACGGCGTTCCTGAACCTGCCGACGGAGCTCGAGGAGGCGGCGCGGATCGACGGCGCCGGACCCTTCCAGATCTTCTGGAAGATCATGCTGCCGCTCGCCAAGCCCAGCATCAGCGTCCTCGCCATCACGACCGTGCTGTGGTCGTGGAACGAACTGCTCTGGCCGCTCGTGGTGTCCACGTACGCCAACTCCATGCCGCTCGCCGCCGGTCTCGCGACGCTCTCGAGCGACAAGACGACGGACTACCCGGTGATGATGGCGGCGTCGATCCTCGCGATGGCGCCCGTGCTCATCCTGTTCATCGTCCTCCAGCGCCGGGTGATCGACGGGCTGGCGTTCTCCGGGCTGAAGTAGGTGCTGCCCCGTTTCCCCGAGCGTCCCCTCCGGTCCCTGAGCGTCCCTTCCGGTCCCTGAGCTTGTCGAAGGGCTCTCAGGTCTCCGCCCTCCGACAGGCTCAGGGACCGGGGTTCGGCTCAGTGACCGGTGGGGCGTCAGGCCTCGCCGGTGCTCCACCAGGAGGCGATCGGCGTCCCGTTCACGACGTGGTCGCCGATCGCCCTCGCCTTGAAGCGGGACGGATTGTGCGAGGCGATCGTGCGGGCGTTCCGCCAGTGCCGGTCGAGCGCCCGGTGCGTCTCGACGGCACTCGCACCGCCGACGTCGAACAGGGCGGTCGCAGCGTCGAGCACGGCGGGCAGGATCACCAGCTGCGCGCGCGCCGTCGCGAGTTCGACGTCGGCGATCCGTTCCTGGACGAGATCCGGGTCGGCTCCGAGGATCGCCGCGCTCGAACGACCGAGTGCAGTCGTCGCGGCGGCCAGTGCGGCATCGGCGGCGAACGACTTCGCCGACAGCTCGCCGACGACCTCCTGCACGATCGGGTCGGCTTGGGCGGTCGCGGCCGCGCCGTGACTGTAGGTCCTGGTCCGAGTCCGGACGAACGCGCCGGCGTCGTCGACGATCGCGCGGCCGATGCCCGTCGCCGCCGCGAGCAGGACCAGCTGTACGAACGCGCCGCCATGCGAGGGGCGCTCCGGCTCGCGCCGGGTCACCGTCGACGGTTCGACGGGGACCTCGGTGAAGACGGTGGTGCCGCTGCCCGTCAGTCGCTGGCCGAACCCGGTCCAGTCGTCGATCCGATCGACACCCGCGGCGTCCGTCTCCACGAGCACCGAGACGAACTCGCCGTCCTGCTCAGCGGCGACCCCGACGAGGTCGGCGAACAGCGTCCCCGTGCTGTAGAACTTGGTCCCGTTCAGTCGGAGACCGCCCGGCGTCTCGGTGAGCCGGGTGGCGAGCGAGCCCACCTTCGCGGCCGACCGCTCGTGGCTCGCGTTGCCGACGATGGCTCCGTCGGCCAGCCGGGCCAGACGCGCTTCACGGTCCGCCGACGACGGCGTGTGCAGGGTGCGGTCGATGTAGGAGAAGTGGGAGCGGAACAGCTGCGCGAGGTTCGGGTCGCGCCTGGCCAGCTCGGCGAGGAGCTCGAACAGCTCCCCGTGCGTGGCGTCCTCGCCGCCGTACCGTCGCGGCAGCGTCACGCGGGTGAAGCCCGCCGCACGCAGCGCCTCCACCTCGGCATACGGCAGACGGCGCTCTCGCTCCCGTGCGACGGCGTCCCGCCCGAGCTCGTCGAAGAGCGGCGCGAAGCGCTGCGCCAGGTCGCGGTCGACCGTCGCCGTGTCGCTCATGCCTGCTCTCCATCCGCCGGAACGGGCTCGGTCTCGGGCCGTGCGCCCGGAGCCTGCCATTCGGGCAGGGTGCCGTTGAGCTCGAACTGCCCGAGTGCCGCCGAACGCTGGACGGCGGGATTGTGGGAGGCGATCGTCCGGACGTTCCGCCAGTGCCGGTCCAGCGCGGTCGACCGGCCGACAGCGGAGGCACCCCCGACCTCGAACAGGCGGCTGAGCGCGTCGAGGACGAGCGGAAGGACGACCTGCTGGACGCGGAAGACCTCCAGCAGCGCGGACCGGGCGGCGTCGGGATCGGTGGCCGGCCCGTCCAAGGTCCGAGCAGACGTGAGGACGAGCGCGCGGGCCGTGTGCACGACGCTGCTGAGCTGGCCCACGATCGACTGCACGAGCGGATCCTCGCGCGGCAGGTGCTCACCCGCGTGGCCGACGGTCCGTCGCCTGGCGCGCACGTAGTCGACGGTGTCCTCGAGGGCGCGTTGCGCGATGCCGGCGACGACACCGAGCAGGATGAGCTGTTGGAGTGCGCCCGTCCGGTGCCACGCGGCCGCGTCGCCGCTGTGGACGACGAGGTCGCGCTGGTCCACCGGCACGCGGTCGAAGGTGGTCGTCCCGCTCCCGGTCAACGGCTGCCCGAAGCCGTCCCAGTCGTCCACCGAGCGGGTTCCCGGATCGTGCGCGGACACGGTCACCGCGACGCGGTCGGTCCCGTCGAGCGCGGACAGGTAGATCCAATCGGCGTAGATGCTGCCGGTGGTGTAGTACTTCGTGCCGGTCACCGTGAGCGACTCGCCGTCGCGGTCGAGGACGGTCTCGAGGTGGGCGGTCGCGTGCCGCTCCGACTGCGCGTTCCCGACCAGGTCGCCGGCGTTCAGTCGGGCGAACCAGTGCTCCCGATAGGTGTCGTCGGGGGAGGCGAGCAGTGCCTCGACGAACAGGATGTGCCCTCGCCAGACGTGCCCGAGGCTCGAGTCGGCCGCCGAGAGGTCGATGAGCCGCTCGAAGAGCTGCTCGAGGGTGAGTCCGCCACCCCCGGATGTGATGGGGACCCTGGCTGCTGCGAAACCCAGGTGCTTCAGTTCGGCGACCTCGTCGAACAGGAGGCGCCGGTCGGTCTCGCGCGCTATGGCGCCGCCGCGGATGGCGGAGAGGAAGGAGTCGAAGTCGTCGGCGCTCATCGGTGCAGCACCCGCTTCGCCAGCACGTTGCCGAGCAACTGGGCGAGCTGCACGAGCAGGACGAGCGTGACGACCACGAGTCCGACGACGATCCAGTCGAACCGTTGGTAGCCGTAGGTCATGGCGAGGTCACCGAGGCCGCCGCCGCCGAGCACCCCGGCCACGGCCGTCGCATCGACGAGGGCGACGAGGATGTACGTCAGCCCGAGGATGAGCGGGCCGAGCGCTTCGGGCACGACGATCGTGAACAGCACCCGCACGGGGCTCGCACCCATGGCCGCGCCGGCTTCGATGGCGCCCGGTGAGACGGCGACGAGGTTCGACTCGGAGACGCGCCCGATGGCGACGCTCGCGACGAGGATGAGCGGGATCGTCGCCGGAAGCGGTCCGAGGCCGGTGCCGAACACGAGCCGTGTGAGCGGGATGAGCGCGATCGCGACGATGAGGAACGGTACCGGTCGGATGACGTTGATGATGAAGTTCAGGACGCCGAACACGACGCGGTTCTGCAGGAGGTTGCCGGGCCGGCTCGCGTAGAGCAGGAGGCCCAGCAGGATCCCGATGACCGTCGCGACGGCGAAGGAGACGGACACCATGAGGCCGGTCTCCCCGATGGCCTTGAGGAGACGCGGGAAGAACGCGTCGGGATCGAAGTCACGCATGGGTGTGCTCCTTCAGGGTGTCGGGGTCCTCGGCGAGCGGTTCATACCCTTCGACAGGCTCAGGGACCGGTGTGGGCTCAGGGACCGGTGCAGGTTCAGGGACCGGCGTGGAGTCAGGGACCGGTGCAGGCTCAGGGGCCGGCGCGGTCGGGGCAGGGTCGATCGCGGTGACCGTCGCCGTGGCGCGGAGCCCCGCGATGGCGGCGTCCACGCGGTCGTCAGGTCCGAGCAGCTCGACCGTGAGACTGCCGAACAGTCGCCCCTGCAGTTCGTCGACGCCGCCGAACACGACGTTGAAGTCGATGTCGTTGTCGCGGGCGACCCGCGAGAGGAACGGGTGGTTGGTGTCGCGGTCCTCGACGTGCAGCTGGACGAGGCGCCCGTGGTGCACGGCTCGGATCTTCGCGAGCACCTCCTCGGAGGGGATGTGGTGGAGCACCGACGAGACGAAGCGTCGCGCGGTCGCGGTGCGTGGCGCCGAGAACACCTCGTACACGCTGCCCTGCTCCACCACCTCGCCGTCCTCCATGACGGCGACCCGATCGGCGAGTTCGCGGATGACGTCGATCTCGTGGGTGACGAGCAGGATCGTGACGCCGTACTCCTCGTTCACCCGCCGAAGGAGTTCGAGGACCTCGCCGGTCGTCTGCGGGTCGAGGGCGCTGGTGGCCTCGTCGGAGATGAGGATCTCCGGGCGGGTGGCGAGGGCGCGGGCGATGCCGACCCGCTGCTTCTGCCCACCGGAGAGCTGCGACGGGTAGGCGAGCGCCTTGTCGCTCAGCCCGACGAACGCGAGCAGTTCTTCGACGCGGTCGAGGATCTCGGCGTCCGGCACCTTCGCGAGTTTGAGCGGGTAGGCGATGTTCTTGTAGACGGTCCGAGACTCCAGGAGGTTGAACTGCTGGAAGATCATGCCGATCCGTTGACGCGCGGCGTACAGCGCCTGCCCGGCGAGCGCGGAGATCTCGAGGCCCTCGACGACCACCCGCCCGCTCGTCGGCCGCTCGAGGGCGTTGACGGTGCGCAGGAGCGTCGACTTCCCGGCGCCGGAGTACCCGACGATGCCGAAGATCTCGCCCCGCTCGACCGTCAGGTCGACGTTCCGCAGCGCCTCGAAGGCGCGGCCCTTCACCTCGAACGTCTTGCTGACGTCCTCGAAGACGATTGCTGTGTTCATCACCTGCTCCTCTCGCGGGAGGGCCGTCCGGGAGACCCCGGACGGCCACTGCGTGGTGGCGGCCGGTCATCGCGGGAGGCGATGATCGGCCGCCGTCGTCCTACTCGGCTTCGGCTTGGAGCTCGGCGAGCTTGTCGCGGAGGTCCTTCACCGGAACCTTCACGAGGATCGAGTTCCCGGCGAACTCGTCGTCTAGCGCCTCGGCGACGCGCGGGTCGGCGTAGGTGTCCTCGAGGATCTTCCAGGCCGGGTTGTCCTTGTCCTCTTCGCGGGTGGCGATGACGTTGACGTAGGGCAGGTTCTTCTCGGAGAGCGAGTCGTCGAGGAAGAGCGCGTCGTCCTTCGTGATGCCCTGGCTCGGGTCGAAGTAGGAGGTCCCGACGACGACGGCCGCGAGCGACGGGTCGTCGAACTGCTGCGGGATGCTCGTCGCCGGCAGCGGCACGAACTGGAGGTTCTTGTCGTTCGCGGTGACGTCCTCGACCGTCGGGAAGTTCCCCGCGTCCGCTGCGATCTCGATGAGTCCGGCCGCAGCCAGGATGTTCAGGGCACGACCGCCGTTGGACGGGTCGTCCGGGATCGCGATGCGCGCGCCGTCGGCGAGGTCCTCGACGTCGGTGAGCGTCTTCGAGAAGATCCCCCACTGCGTGATGACGGTCGAGAACACCGGCGTCAGGTCGGCGTCGTTCTCCGCGTTGAAGGCCGAGAGGTAGAGGATGTGCTGGAAGGCGTTCGCGTCGACGGTGCCGGCGACGAGTTCGGTGTTGGGCAGGACCCAGTCCTTCACGTTCACCCACTCGACGTCGAGGCCCTTCTCGGCGGCGACCTCCTTGACGGCGTCCTGGAACTGCGTGTCCTCGGACACCGCGATCTTCACGCTGAGGCGCTCGGCGGGTGCGCCGGAACCGGTCGCCGCGTCGGCGGTACCGTTCTGGCCACCGACGACGACCGAGACGACGACGGCGATCGCGGCGACGGCGACGACCGCGACACCGCCGATCAGCAGGTTCCGGCGCTTCCGCTTGCCGGAGGCGATCGACGCCCGCAATTCGCTCGGTTCTGGTCCCGTGTGCTCACTCATGATGGTCCTCGGCTCTGTCTGTGGGTGCACTGGTGCGTGCACGGAGCCAGTCTCCACAGGCATGCGGAGTGACGCCCGTTGCGTTACCGCTGACCGTCACCGTTCGAGATGAAACGTAAACGCGCAGCACGGACGGGCGATCATCCCTAGACTGCGGCGCTCCGCACCTCCGGTCCCTGCACGCGCCGCTTCCGGTCCCTGCACGCGCCTCTTCCGGTTCCTGCACGCGCCTCTTCCGGTCCCTGGACGCACCTCTTCCGGTCCCTGGACGCGCCTCCTCCGGTCCCTGGACGCGCCTCCTCCGGTCCCTGAGCTTGTCGAAGGGTGGGGTCAGGCGGGGTGGATGAAGTTGCTGCGGCGGCGGGCGAGGCGTCGCCCGGCGAGCTGATCGAAGATCGGGCAGTCGGGTGAGGGGATCGGCGAGCCGTGCTGGGTCGTCGCTCCGGCCAGGCGGGTCTGTTCCGGAGGAGTGGGCACCGCCCGTGCGTCGAACCCGTGGGTGAGCGTCGTGAAGATCGGGGACGGGGAGAGCGGCTGGCGCGCGGACGAGCTGGGCACGGGATCCTCTCAGGGGTCGATTGGAGACTGCGCGATCCGGTGGGCCCGCCTCACGACAGCGATACTCATATTCTAGAACATGAATGAGGTGTGAACGGCCAGGCTCGGCACGTCGCGAGGGTCACCCGACGTCGTATCGCGCCAGCGCGTCCGCGTCCTGGGCGATCCGAGAGGCCCGACGGGCGGCGTCGAGCGCCTCGACCGGATCGTCGACCGCTGCCGCCTCCGCGAGTGCGAGCTGCCGCTGTGCCTCGGCGAGGCGGGTCCTCGCGTCGGCACCGACCCTGCCTCGGTGCGCGGAGATCACGTCGACGGCGACGCGGATGTTGCTGTCCGCGGTGAACAACGCCCCGCGCATCGCCTCGCGTGCGTTGTCGAGACGTTGCTGCGTGCTGCGGGCGGTCGCGAGAGCTGCGTCGAGGTCGATGTCGGCTGCGCGAACCACCTCGAGACGTCGCATCGGATCGGGCAGGACGCGGTCGCCGTCCGGGGATGTGGTCGACTCCGCCTCCAGAAGTGCGCGGTTCGCCCGCTCGACGGCGGTCGCGATGACGGCGGCCGTCTCCGCGCGTTCCACCGTCGCACCCAACGCCTCCGCTTCGGCGATCACCGTGCGGAGCTCACGCCCCGCTGCGGCGAGTTCGGTCTCCGCCGCGGCGATGCCCGCGAGCGAACGCTCGACGGCGTCCAACCGGTCCTCCGCCTGCTGCAGCTCGCGCCCCAGGGCGTGCAGTGCCGCGGCGGCCGGTCGGCCGGTGTCGATCCGATCCTTCGTCGTCGTCGCATCGTCGGTCGCCTGGTCGACCGTGTCCTGCGCGGTCCGGCGAAGTACCCGGGCGTCCTCGACGGCGCTCGCCGCATAGCGCTCGGCCGCGGAGGCGATCGCGAGGCCGGTGGTGGTGAGTCGTTCGCGCGCGCGGTCGATACGTCGCTCGAGCTGGTCGAGGAGGTCGGGGGCCGAACGCTCCGCTCCACGGCGCTCGTCGAAGCCGCGCAGTCGGGCGCTCAGGGTGCGTTCGACGTCTTCGCAGACGCTGATGATCCGCTCGTTCCAGGCCCGACGCTGCGCCTCCGTGTCGGCGATCTCGTCCTCGAGCGACTGGCGGAGCCGGAACGCCTCCCCGAGCGCCGAGCGCGCCGAGGCGACGTCGGCGGCATACCCGCGGGCGGCTTCACGTCCGAACTCCGCTTCGGCGAATCCGACCTCGTCCTCGGCCTCGCGGACGGCGTCGTCGGTGCGGACGAGGGCGATGCCCGCGCGGCGGTGGAGGTCGTCGATGGAGGCGACGGGGGTCTTCGGATTGCGCCGACGCAGCAGGGTGACGAGCAACCAGACGATGATGCCGACGCCGCCGAACACGATGAGCGAGGGGAGCCACCACAGGTCGTCCATGGGCTCCAGTCTATGAACGCGGAACGGGCGTCGGCTGGGAAGGACGTGGCGTCGGGCGTCGGTCGTCGACGGTGTTCCGACGCCTGTCGAGCTTCCTCGGGATCGCGCTCGACACGTCGGTCCGCGGGGCTACCCTGAACCCATGACCCGCCAGCAGCGCCTCGTGCTCACGATCGCGATCCTCTCCTCGTTCGTGGCGTTCCTCGACGGCTCGGTCGTGAACGTCGCGCTCCCTGCGATGACCGAGGAACTCGGCGGTGGGCTCATCGTGCAGCAGTGGGTGGTCGACGCCTACCTCATCACCCTCGGGTCGCTCATCCTGCTCGCGGGCTCGCTCTCCGACGCGTTCGGGCGCATCCGCATCCTCCGCATCGGGCTCATCGGCTTCGGTGTCACCTCGATCCTGTGCGCGGTCGCACCGACCGCCGAGGTGCTCATCATCGCGCGGCTGCTGCAGGGTGGTGCCGCCGCGTTGCTCGTCCCGAGCTCGCTCGCCATCATCATCTCGACCTTCAGCGGCGTCGCGCAGGGCAAGGCGATCGGCACCTGGACGGCGTGGACGGGAGCCGCGGGCATCACCGGCCCGCTGCTCGGCGGCGTGCTCGTCGACACGCTGTCCTGGCGCCTCATCTTCGCCATCAACATCGTTCCGATCCTCGTGACCCTGTGGCTTATGATGCGCACCGATCGCGTACCCGAGCCGGAGCACCGTCCCCGCATCGACGTGGTCGGCGCGGTGCTCGGCGCCATCGGGCTCGGCGGCCCTGTCTTCGCGCTCATCGAGCAGGAGCGCTACAGCTGGTCGAGCCCGATGCTGCTCGTGCCGCTCATCGGCGGGATCGTGTCGTTCGTCGCATTCCTCTGGTGGGAGCGCCGCCACCCCGACCCGATGCTGCCGCTGTCGCTCTTCCGCGTGCGGAACTTCGGCTACGGCAACATCGCGACCGTCTTCATCTACGGTGCCCTCTCGCTCGGCTTCTTCGCCATCGCGGTCTTCATCCAGCAGACGGCGGGCTTCAGCGCCACGCTGGCGGGCATCGCGACGCTGCCGCCGACACTCGTCATGCTCGCGTTGTCATCGTGGTTCGGCAAGCTGGCCGGCAAGCACGGACCGCGGCTGTTCATGACGGTCGGACCGATCATCGCCGGCGTCGGCTTCCTCCTGATGATGGGTGCGCAGCAGGATCTGAACTACTGGGTGCAGCTGTTCCCGGGCATCCTGCTCGTCGGTCTCGGCCTCGCGATCACGGTCGCGCCGCTCACCGCGGGCATCCTCGGATCGATCGACCCGGCCCATGCGGGCATCGGATCGGCGGTCAACAACGCGGTGTCGCGCGTGGCGGGCCTCGTGTCGATCGCCCTGGTCGGCATCATCGCCGGTGGCGCGCTCGGCGTCGACGGGTTCCCGCGGGTGGTCCTGGCGACCGCCGTGTTCATGTTCGTCGGTGGCGTGGTGTCGTTCGTCGGCATCCGGAACCCGCGGACCGCGACCGCACCGGAGACGACGACCTCGTCGCAGGCCTGACGACCTCGCCGGGCGCCGGGATCTCGATCAGAGCGGGTCGGCACCCGTGACGGCGGGCGCGGTGGTGGCCGCCCCGATCACCGCGTGGAGCATCTCGCGGAGCTGGGTGAGGTGCTCGGCGTCCATGCGGAGCTCGTCCATGACCCGGTGCGGGATGGCCTCCGCCTGGGTGCGGAGCTCACGGCCGGCGGTGGTGAGCGAGACGTCGAGGACGCGCTCGTCGAGTCGGCTGCGGTCGCGTCGGACGAGCCCGGCGGTCTCGAGGCGCTTGACGAGCGGGGACAACGTCGCCGGCTCGAGCTGCAGTGCTCCGCCGAGGTCCTTGACCGAGCGCGGGCTGTGCTGCCAGAGCGCGAGCATCACGAGGTACTGCGGATGGGTGAGACCGAGCGGTTCGAGGATCGGTCGGTAGAGCGAGATGACGCTGCGCGACGCGACGGCGAGCGCGAAGCAGACCTGGTTCTCGAGCTGGAGCAGATCGTCGGCCGTTGCGACGGTGGTGGATTCGTTGGCGGTCACGGTCCCATCGTACCCAAATGATTAGTACACTCATCAATATGAGCGAGAAACGATCCTTCCGGGAGTCCGTGCGCGAGGCCGGTGGTCTGTACGGCTGGGTGAACGGCCGCATGTGGAAGGTGCTCGGACCGCCGCCCCTCGGTCCCTACAACGAGGAGCCGTTGCCGCCGGCCGCACAGTCGGGGTGCCCGATCTGCGGCCATGCCATGTCGGAGCACATCGTGGACCGCACGACCGGCCCGCGCACGCAGCTGCACTGCCCGAAGGCCCCGGCCGCCTGAGGCGATCTCCATCCCGGGTGGCAGGACGTCATCCCGTGGGTGCATGCGGTGCCCCACCACAGCTGCTGAACTGGTGATATATGTCTCAGGTCAACATTTGCTCCGCGCCGCCGATCCCGTCCACCGCCGACGCCTCATCGCGTCGGTGGAACCTCATCGACGCCCTCCGTGGGTTCGCGCTCGCCGGGATCCTCTTCGTCAACGTCCCTGACATCACACGGCTCGGCAGCGACATCCCGTTCGACCGACGACAGTCGACGCTCATGGACACCGTGCTCGAGTTCGCGGTGCAGACGCGGTTCGTCCCCATCTTCGCCTTCCTCTTCGGGCTGAGTGCAATGCTGGTGATCCAGTCCGCCCGCCGCCGCGGCACCGGCGCGCTCGTCCCGATGCTGCTGCGTCTCGGAACACTCCTCCTCATCGGGATCGCGCACGGGTTCCTCTACCCGGGGGAGATCCTCCGCGAGTACGCGATCTGCGGGATCCTCATGCTCCCCCTCATGCTGTGGTTGCCGCGCTGGGCGTTGCTTTGGTCCGGCGTCGTGCTCACCGTCGCCGCGTATGCGGTCACCGGTGGTGGCCTCACCACCCTGCCCGGACTGTTCCTCGCCGGTGCGGGGGCGGCGGCGTACGGCTTGCCGAAGGTGCTCGACGCCGGCGGACGGCCCGTGTGGCTCACCTTCCTCGTGGCGACGGCCCTCGCCGTCCCGGCCATCGTGTGGCAGACCACCGAGCCCGGCGACCCACGGTTCACGAACGCCGGTGGGATCGCGGGCGGGATCCTGGCCGTCGTGTACCTCACCGGATTCGCGTTGCTCTGGCAGACACCGGTGCGTCGAGTCCTCGCAGCCGTCTTCGAACCCCTCGGACGCATGGCGCTCACCAACTACCTCGCCGCGAGCGTCGTGTTCGTCGGCGTCGGGCTGCTCGTCCCCTTCCGGGAGATCGACGACCTGGCCGCGGTGAGCGTCGGAGCACTCGTGCTCATCGCGGTGCAGTCGGTGCTCAGTCGTCTCTGGCTGCGGCACTACCGCTACGGGCCGGTCGAGTGGGTCTGGCGGATGGCCACCTGGCGTCGCGCCGTCCCGCTGCGGGGTGCTGCGCTGCCAGCCGCCTGAGCGCTGAGTCGCCCGGAACTGCGCGGTTTCGGCTCGGATTCGTGCAGTTCCGGGCGACTCAGCGGGGTGGAAGGGAGGCGGCGGCGACCGCGACCGTGTCCGCCGGTTCGCGTCCGAGCAGGGTTCGGAGGTCGTCGCCCGCGCCGTCGAGGAATCCGAGCCGGACACCGGTGAAGATCGACATCAGCATGGCGGGCTGGAACGGCTCGAGTGCGGCCTCAGCCAGCGCCATACGCTGCTCGGCGAGGGAGACGGTGCGGTGCGGGACGGCCAGCCGATCGGCCACCTGCGCGGCCGTGATCGGTTCGCCCACGAGGTCGTAACCGCGACCGACGTGGTCCGACGGGGACATCGCGACGACGGCCGCGGCTTCAGCGAGGTCGGCTCGTGCGACGGCGGCGAGCGCCCCGTCGCCGAACGCCGAGCCGAGCGAGTCGCCCGACCAGGACAGGAGCGACCCGAACAGTTCGGCGTACAGGCCGTTCCGCAGGATCGTCCAGGACAGGCTGCTGCGCTGCAGCCGACGCTCGGTCCACCGGTGCGCGAGCGCGAACGCGAGGTGGTCTCCGGCCGAGGTGAGGCTCGTGTACACGACGTGCTGCACCCTGTCCCGCTCGGCCGCGGTGATCGCCGTCTCGTGTCGGGCGATCACGACGTCGTCCTCGGTTTCGCCCGCCGATACGAGGACGAGCGTGTCGACCCCGACGAAGGAGACGGTGTCGGGGTCGTCGAAGTCGATCCGTCGTGCGCCGCCCTGTCCGCTGCGGTTGCTCGCGAGCGGTGCGGCCCCACGGGTGGTGAGCGCATCGGCGATCGCGCCGCCGAGTTGGCCGGTGGTTCCGGTGACGAGGATCATTTCAGGGCCTTTCGGTGTTCGGATTGATGACTCGGACGAGTCTGTGTCCCCTGTTCCGGCCCCACAAGAAGGCACTTCCATGTCACTCACGCACACCGCGGTAACCGCCGACCTCGAACCCTGCGGCAAGGAGGACCACCCGGACTGCGGCATCCGGGACGTCCTCGACCGCATCGGAGACACCTGGTCGGTCCTCGTCGTCGTCGAGCTCGCGTCGGGTGACCGCCGGTTCCGCGAGCTCCAGCGGGCGATCGACGGGATCTCCCAGCGCATGCTGACGCTGACCCTCCGCCGCCTCGAACGCGACGGCCTCGTCGACCGGACCGTGTACCCGACGGTGCCCGCGCAGGTGTCCTACGCCCTCACCCCGTCCGGTGCGGGGCTCTCCCACCTGATCAAGACGCTCGCCGACTGGTCGCTCGAGCAGCGGCCGGTGATCGCGGCGTCGCGCTCGGCCTACGACGCCGCTCACCCGGGGCACCGCATCCGGTGAGCACTGTCCCGTGACGCCCGCGCGGAGTAGCGTCGGCGCATGGAGCATCCGATCGTGCACGAACCCGACGATCCGTTCGTCGAACGCGTCAGGCGGATCTGCCTCGCCTATCCCGAGGCCGTCGAGACGTTCGGCCACGGACGCCCGCGCTTCAAGGCGGGCAAGCGCGTGTTCGTGACCGTCGGGTCGGAGATGCGCATCCCGCACAGCATCACGTTCACGCCGGCCGAGGAGGAGCGCGGCGCCTGGCTCGAGGACGAGCGGTTCTGGTCGCCGAAGTACGACGGCCCGTCGGGCAAGCTCGCGTTCGACGCCGGTCTCGACGGCGACGACAGCCGCACGTTCGACGACGTCGACTGGGCGCTGATCGCCGAACTCATCGACACCTCGTACCGGCAGGTCGCCCTCCAGCGACAGCTCCGGGCGCTCGATGCACGCTGACGGCGAAGACGACCTCGATCCGCCGGGTGTCAGCGTGCCAGACTGACGACCGGGGGAGCCGTGCGCTGCGGTTCGAGGACGGGGAGCTGTGAGCGACGACGGATCCGGCATGCAGACCGCCGATGCCGAGCCTGACGCGGCGGCGTTCGGGAGGCCGACGCCGGCCGGGCGAGCAAGAGTCGAACGCCTCGCAGTGGGGCTCTCGCGCATGAGCGCTTACCTGCGGCGGAGCGCCGTGCTCGCCGCATCGACGACCGTGGTGGTCTCGGTCGTCGTCGGTGTGATCGCCGCGTGGGGGATCCTCGCGCGGCAGATGAAGTACCGCGACGGTGACGGGTACCGGATCACGGGAGGCGGCAACCCGGCGACGTGGTCCGACGCAGTCTCCTTCTCAACGGCGGGCGAGTGGTACAGCGTCCTCGGCGCCATCGGCACCTACCTGTGGTTCGCCCTCGCGGTCGTGCTCCTCCTCGTGCAACCGGCGACCGAGCTCGGCGGACGATGGGCCAGGTCTCGCGGATTCGGTGCGCTCTTCGGACTCGTCCCGGTGGCCGTCGTCGGCCTCGTGATCTGCGTCGTTGCAGCGCTCCGGATTGACGGGAGCAATTCGCCCGGTTGGCTCGTGAGTTGGACCTCCTTCGGGACCGTCGTCTGGTTGGCGGTGGTCTACGGGCTGCCGATCCTGATCGTCGTCGCGGCGACCGTCGGCCTCGCGGCGCTCGCCGACCGCGAGGGACATCGTCGGTTCCTGCTCGTCCTCGCCGCCGTCCTCGCGGTCGCGGTCGTCGCCGGATCGATCGGATTGTTCCGCCCGCCCGCGCTCGAACCGGTCGCCGGACCGCCCATCGGTGGGGAGGCCGCGGCGTTCACGCAGGCCCTTGAACCGCTCGACGGCGTGGCGTCCGTCGAGGTCCTCGGTGCGGGCGCAACGATCCTGATGGCCGCCGACGCCGGCGCCGACGAGGTGCTCGCCGCCGCCCTGGTCGCGCGTCAGGTCGCCCAGGAGCAAGCCGCCGCAGCGCAGGATGCCGGGCTCCAGCCCTCCCTCGTCATGGTCGTCCTCGCCCGCGAGTCGAGCAACACCGATCGCGCCGCCGACGACCCGCAGGCGGCGCCCTGGCGGTTGCAGCTCGTCCCCTCCGAGTTCCCGGCGGAGACCCTGGCCACCCAGGTGGATCGACTGCTGCGCGCGGAGGCGCTCGGCGTCCAGATGGTCATCACGGGCGATCGGCCTGCGATCACTGTCCCGTCGATCGCAGCGTTGCCGGGCGTCGTCGCCGCCTTGGCCGAGATCGCCCCCGACGGGGCCTACGTCTCGGTCCCAGAACGGTTCTCGATGGTCTTCGACCCGCTCGAGCTGGGCCCGGCGATGGTCGACGCGATCGTCGGTGTCGTCGTCGCGAACCCGAACGCGGAGTTCGAGCTCACAGCACAGCCGAAGCTCTACGTGAACCACGTGACCCCTGAGGCCGCAGCCGCGATCGACGCGATCCTCCGGGACCCGGCGCTTGCCGGGACGAGCCCGTCGGGCTACCCCGCCGAGTACCAGATCCACACGATCGGCCCCGACGGCGACGTGTACGTCGAGGGCACCTTCGGCTGAGCCGCTGCCGGTAGCGTGAGGGGATGACCGCCGCTCAGTCCTCCCGCCTCCAGTTCGGTGCCTTCGTGATGAACACGGGCTCCCACATGCAGCACGGCCTCTGGCGCCACCCGGACGCGAAGCAGCACACCTTCGACGACGTGAACCTCTGGGTCGACCTCGCGAAGACGCTCGAGCGCGGCCGATTCGACACGATCTTCTTCGCCGACGTCGTCGGGGTCTACGGCGGTGCCGGGGCGTCCTTCGACGTGAACGCACGCGAGGGCATGCAGCTGCCGAGCAACGATCCGTCCATGCTGCTGTCGGCGCTCGCGATCAGCACCGAGCACCTCGGGCTCGCGTTCACCTCGTCGATCCTGCAGGAGCACCCGTTCACCTTCGCCCGGAAGATCTCGACGATCGACCACGCGTCCGGCGGGCGGGTCGGCTGGAACATCGTAACGAGCTTCCTCGAGAACGCCGCGCGCAACTACGGGCTCGACCGTCTCGTCGAGCACGACAAGCGGTACGCGTGGGCCGAGGAGTACGTGGCGGTCGTCGGCAAGCTCTGGGAGGGGTCGTGGGACGACGGTGCACTCCTCGCCGACAAGGCCAGCGGTGTCTTCGCCGACCCCGCCAAGGTGCACCGGATCGACCACGTCGGCGAACGGTACCGTGTGGAAGGCCCGCACCTGTCGTCGCCGTCGCCGCAGCGCTCGCCGCTCCTGTTCCAGGCCGGGTCGTCCGGTGCGGGGAAGGCGTTCGCCGCGAACTACGCCGAGGTGCAGTTCATGATGGCGCCCAGCATCGAGGCGGCGCGGGCGTCCGCGGAGTCGACGCGCGCGCTCGTCGCCGAGACCGGCCGCGACCCGCGCGACGTCAAGTTCTGGCAGGCGATGTCGTTCATCGTCGGCAGCACCGAGGAGGAGGCGAAGCGTATCGAGGCCGAGTACGACGAACTCCTGTCGGCCGACGCCTTCCTCGCGCACTCGAACCTCGGCACCGACCAGGCGACCGGGAAGCCGATCGACCCGGACACTCCGCTGAAGGACGTCGAGACCCAGGGCGGGCACAGCATGCTCGAGGCACTGAAGGCCCTCTCGCCGGACCGCGAGCCGACCGTCCGCGACCTCGCGAAGCTCACCGCGAAGCTGCGTGGCCGCGTGGTCGGCACGCCGGAGCAGATCGCCGACCACCTGGCCGAGTGGCGCGCGGCCGGGATCGACGGGATCAACGTCGCCAACTGGATGATCCCGCACTCCTATGAGGTCTTCGTCGACGAGGTCATGCCGGTGCTGCAGGAGCGCGGGCTCGCCCAGCGTGAGTACGCGCCGGGAACGCTCCGCGAGAAACTCTTCGGTGCGGAGCCCACCCTCCCGGAGACGCACCCGCTGCGCGCCTACCGCGGCGCGTTCGCCGACCGCTGAGCGGTCCGTCGGCGGATGCGCAGCGGCACACGCCCCGGTCCCTGAGCGCCAACACACCCCGGCCCCTGAGCGCCAACACGCCCCGGTCCCTGAGTATCAAGACGCCCCGGTCCCTGAGTATCAAGACGCCCCGGTCCCTGAGCGTCAACACGCCCCGGTCCCTGAGCTTGTCGAAGGGCTCACGGGGAACGTCGCCCTTCGACAAGCTGGGGACCGGAGGGGTGGCCCGGCACCGACCGCTGGCACCGCCCGCGCTCGTGCGGCGGCGCGCTACTCCGGCTTGGCCGTGCCGACGGCCCAGACGAAGGGCGGCGGGGTGCCGTTGATGGACCAGTCGCCGACGATGCGCGTCTTGTAGATCACGGGGTTGTGCGACGCGACCGTGCGGGCGTTGCGCCAGTGGCGGTCGAGGGCGCTCGCGCGGCTGACGGCCGAGGCCCCGAGCGTGTTGAAGAGCAGTGTCGCGGCGCGTGGCACAAGCTCCGAGAGCACCACCTGCGCCTGGGCTGAGCGGATCTCGGCCTCGATGTTCGCCTGCAGGTCGTCCGCGGAATCCCGGTCGGCGGCCGTCTCCGACGCTCGCTCGATCGCCGCGGCGACCCCGAGGACGGTCTGCTTCGCGACGAACGCGATCGACGAGATCTCGCCGACGACCGCCTGGATCTGCCCGTCGTCCTTCACGAGCGGCGCGAGACCATGCGTGTAGACGCGGGTGCGCGCACGGATCTGCTCCCCGGCGTCGCGCTCGACCGCCGCCGCGATCCCCGCATGCACGGCGATGAGCACGTGCTGATAGAGCGCCGTCTGGTAGCGGAACCGGTCGGTGAAGGGGTGCAGCTGGTCGGCGTCGACTACGGCGTCCTCGAACACGATCGTCCCCGTGCCGGTGAGCTGCTGCCCGAAGCCGTCCCAGTCGTCGGCGATCGTCACACCCAGCTGGTTCGTGCGCACGAGCACGGTGACTTCGGTGTCGGGCTGCCCGTCGACGACCAGGCGCGCGGTGGCGTCCGTCCAGTCGGCGTAGATGCTGCCCGTCGTGTAGAACTTGCGGCCGTTGACGACGTAGCGGCCGTCGCGCTCGGTGACGATCGTTCCGGAGACGCCGAGCGCGCCCGAGCCGACCTCGCTCCAGGCGTTGCCGACAATCTCACCGGCGACGAACCGCTCGAGCCAGGCGGTGCGGCGGTCGCTCGGGGCCGCGACCAGCTGGTCCTCGACGAGGGCGATGTGGCCGCGGAAGATCTGCGGGAGGTTCGAGTCCGCCGCTGCGAGCTCGATCAGGAGCTCCGTGAACTCCGGGAAGGTGAGTCCCGAACCGCCGAACTCGGCGGGGACCCGGAGCGCGCCGAAGCCGGCGGCGGCGAGCTTCCGCACCTCGTCCCGCGGGAGCCGGTGCTCGAGTTCGCGCTCCACGGCGCCTGCCTGGATCTCGGCGAACAGCGGCAGGAGCAGCTCCCGCGCGGCCGCGAAGCCGATCGGGCGGGCGGTGGTGGAGGTGGTGGCGGAGGTCATGTGGTTCCGTTCCGGAGGCGGCGGTGGGCTGGTCGTGCGGGGCCCTTCGACAAGCTCAGGGACCGGTGGAGGTGCTCAGGGACCGGTGGAGGTGCTCAGGGACCGGTGGAGGTGCTCAGGGACCAGACGAGCCCCTAGGTGTAAAGCGAGATCGGCTGCAGCTCGCCGTTCAGGTGGTTCGCACCGACCTCGAGCTTCTTGTAGTCGACCGGATCGTGGAGGGAGTGCGTGCGCACGTTCCGCCAGAACAGGTCGAGTCCAACGGAGGCCTTCGCCGAGCTGGACCCGGTGACCTCGAAGATGCGGTTCGCGACCTCGATGCCGAGCTCGGTGGAGACGACCTTGAGCTTGGCGATCTCGATGGCGATGGCGCCACGGTCTTCCGCGGTCACCGCCGCTCCCCGCTCGATGATGCGGTCGAAGCGGGCGTTCGTGCGGTCGGCGAGCGCCTCGACGGCGGCGATCGACGACACGAACTCGCCGATGACGCGCTGAACGAACGGGTCGTCGCGGTACGTCTCGGCGTGGCTGAGGAACCAGGCGTTCTTCCGCGCCCGGACGAGTTCCGTGCCCTGCGCGAGCGCACCCTCCGCGATGCCGAGGTAGAGGTTGCCGAACGCGAGCTGGATGCCGGGCGTCACGAGTGAGGAGAACGGTTCGTCGCCGACGGTGCCGAGGATATCCGCCTGCTCGACGAGCACGTCCTCGAACCGCACGGACCCCGAGGCGGAGAGCCGCTGGCCGAGCGCGTCCCAGTCGCCGAGGTAGGCGATGCCGGCGCGGTCGTGGTCGAGGACGAACTGGAAGATCGTGCCGTCGTGGTCGCCACCGCGGACGACCGCGTTGACGAGGATGACGTCGCCGGCCGAGGCGCCCGTCGAGAATCGCTTGAGCCCGTTGAGGCGGAACGCGTCGCCGTCTTGCGTGAGCGAGAGGTCGGGGTCCGTCGGGTTCACGGAGTCTCCCCAGATCCACCGGCCTTCCACGGTCTTGCGGTGCCACTCGGCCTGCGTGGACGGGTCGGCGGTGAAGCCGATGTTGCCCGCGTTGATGTAGTGGTAGGCGAGCAGCTGGCCGATGGAGGCGTCGACGCGCGACAGGATGCGGACGACCCTGAAGGCGCTCTCCCAGTGGCCGCCACCGCCGCCGAACTCGGCGGGGTCGAGCAGGTTGACGAGGCCCGACTCGCGGAGGAGGTCGAGCTCGGTGGTGGGGTCGAGGTTCGCGCGGTCGCGTTCGAGGACGTCGACGGCGAGCTTGGTGGCGACCTCGGTGGCGACGGCGTCCCAGTGCGCGAGCTCGGCGTCGTCGGCGGTACCGGACCAGTGGGTGCGTCTCTCAAGGACCGGCTGCCCGGTCACTGAGCCGGTCGAAGTGCTGATCGTGTCGGTGCTCATGCGGAGGCTCCTTCGGTGGCGTAGACGTTGTCGTCTGCCGCGTCGGCGTTGTCGGTGTCGAAGAGGGACGGTGCGGTGTCGTCGGCGGCGGACGGCTGCCCGACGTAGGCGCCGCGGTACCGGTGGGCCGGGTGCCACTCGGGCACGACGGGGGAGCCGGTGCCGTTCAGGCGGCCGCGGAGGGTCCCCTCCGGGTACTCGTCCCAGACCCGACCACGGCGACGCAGCTCGGGCACGAGCAGGTCGACGACGGCCTCGAAGGTGCCGGGCGTGATGACGTAGGCGAGGTTGAAGCCGTCGGTGCCGGCGACGTCGATCCAGCGCTCGATCTCGTCGGCGACCGTCGCGGCACTGCCGACGAACACGGGACCGATGCCGCCGATGCCGATGTAGTGGGCGATGTCGCGCGGCGTCCACTCGCGCTCCGGGTCGGCGAGCGTGAAGATCGCGAGCGCCGAGCGGGCCGCATCGGTGTCGACGTACTTGAGCGGCTTGTCGGGGTCGAACGACGAGAGGTCGAGGCCTGACCAGCCGCCGTAGAGGGTGAGGGCGCCGTCGAGCGAGATGTACTGCTGGTACTCCTCGTACTTGGCCTGCGCCTCCTCGTCGGTCTCGGCGACGATCGCCGTGGCGAGGGTGAGAATCTTCACGCTGTCGCGCGGGCGTCCGAGGGCCTCGGCGCGGTCGCGGATGTCGTCGGTCGTCTTGCGCGTCAGCTCCGGGACGAGCCCGTTGATGAACACCGCCTCACCGTGCGTGGCCGCGAACTGGCGACCGCGGGCCGAGGCGCCGGCCTGGAAGATGACCGGAGTGCGCTGCGGCGACGGCTCCGAGAGGTGGATGCCGGGCACCTGGAAGTGCTCGCCCCGGTGGTTGATGGGGTGCACCTTGGTGGGGTCGGTGTAGACGCCGTTCTCCCGGTCGATGACGACGGCGTCGTCCTCCCAGGAGCCCTCCCACAGTTTGTAGGTGACGTCGAGGAACTCCTCGCCGATGCCGTACCGGTCGTCGTGCTTGATCTGGGTGGTGAGGCCGAGGTTGCGGGCGGCGGAGTCGAGGTAGGAGGTGACGACGTTCCAGCCGACGCGACCCTTCGTGAAGTGGTCGAGCGTCGAGAAGCGGCGGGCGAGGGCGTACGGCAGCTCGTAGGTGGAGGCGACGGTGACGCCGAAGCCGAGGTGCTCGGTCGCCTTCGCCATGGCCGACACCTGGATGATCGGATCGCCGACGGGCAGCTGCGCCGAGTCGATGAGCGCGGGCGCGGAGGAGTGACGGTAGACGTCGTAGATGCCGACGACGTCCGCGATGAACAGGGCGTCGAAGGTGCCGCGCTCGAGGAGCTTGGCGAGGTCGATCCAGTAGTCGATGTCGTTGTAGCGGTGCGCCTGATTGTCGGGATGCTTCCACAGGCCGGGCGCCTGATGGGTCACGCAGCTCATGTCGAACGCGTTGAGGATGATGCGCTTGCTCACAGGGATACCACCGGGTCGTCTCGTCGAGGCTGGGTCCGACGGCGATCACGGCGCCGTCCAGCACGACGGTACTCGGGGGCTCGGGTGCTCGCGAGGGGCCCGAAACAGAGCGTCACATGGGCCGCCGGGCCTCCGTTCCTCACGGTTCGTTCCCAGAGTTACTTTACCTTACGTAAGGTAAAGTAACTCCCATGAGACCCAGTGCACGGAACGAGATCCTCGATGCGGCCGTCCGCGTCGTCGACGCCTCCGGAGAGGCCGACATCACCTACGAGGCGGTGGCGCAGGAGGTCGGTCTGACGAAGGCCGGGCTGCGCTACCACTTCCCCTCACGGGACGCGATGATGATCGCGGTGATCGAGCACGTCGTCGCCCGCTGGCAGCGCGAGCTCGTGGAGGAGCTGGGGGCGCCACTCGAGACGTCGACGCTCGAGGAACGGGTGCGGGCCTTCGTCGCCTTCGCCGGGGAGGGCGGTGCGAGCCAGGGCGAGTTCGTCGTCTTCGCCGAGGCGGTCAGGCGTCCCGAACTCGCCGCTCCCTGGCTCGAGTACCTTCGCACCTGGTTTGGTTTCGGTGAGGACACCGATTCGACCTCGCTCCTCCTCGTCTGGTTGGCGGCGAACGGTCTCTGGATCGCCGAGGCGACCGGCATGCTCGACGTCGGCTGCGACCAGCGCGCCGACCTCGTCTCGCGACTCCTGGCCCTCGCTGGAGGTGAACCCCGATGAAGAAGTGGCTGATCCTCTCCGCCGCCATCCTGCTGGAGGTCACGGCGACCCTCTCGCTCCGTGGCGCCATCGAGAACCCCTGGTGGTCGATCCTCGCGGTGGCCGGATACGCGGGCGCGTTCGTCGCCCTGTCGCTCCTGCTCCGGATGGGGGTGCCGATCGGGGTGGTCTACGGCATCTGGGCCGCGGCCGGCGTCGCGCTCACCGCGGTGCTCGCGTCGCTCGTGTTCGGCGAGCAGTTCACCTTCATGATCGGGCTCGGCATCGCGATCGTGATCGCCGGCGTCGTGCTCGTGGAGACGGGCCACGCGCCGGAGTCGCCGAAGCCCGCCGCGACGAACGAGGAGGTCGGCGCATGACCTGGTTGCTCCTGGCCGGTGCCATCGTCACCGAGGTCGCGGCGACGCTCTCCCTGCGCGCCTCGGAAGGCTTGCGCAAGAAGCGGTGGATCGCTCCCGTCGCCGTGTTCTACGTGACCGCCTTCGGGTTGCTGACCATCGCACTCGCGAACGGGATGCCCGTCGGGATCGCCTACGGGATCTGGGCCGCCTGCGGGGTCGCCCTCACGGCCATCGGTGCGCGCGTGCTCTTCAAGGAGAAGCTGACGCCGAAGATGATCGTCGGCATCGGCCTGATCGCGGTCGGTGTGCTCGTCATCGAGCTCGGTTCGCAGGCGCACTGACCCACGCGGATCGCTCCCGCTCGCGAGGGTGGGGAGCGGTACCCATTGAGCGTGGGGCGGGACTGAGGCATCCTCGTCCTGGGCGAACCGCCCGCAATCGACAGCCTTGGGGGGGCTCCTGTGGACAGCAACGTGCTCGCGATCATCGCCATTCTCGTCCTGCTCGCCATCGTCGGGCTGGGGGTGTTGAAGGGACTCGGCCGCCGGAAGCTGCGTGAGACGGCGACGAACCGTCGTGCCACCAAGGTGCCGGAGATGCTGCAGGAGTTCGGGCGCTCGGTCGTCCTCGGCACGGACCCCGCCGGTGCGACCGCGCTCATCGAGGGGCTGCCGAAGCGCAAGGCCAAGTCGTTGCGGCCCGGCGTGTGGGGCATCGACTACGTCGCCAAAGACGACGTCACGATCGAGGTCCAGTCGACGGGCGCAGGTTCCGAGGTGGTGGTGACGTCGCTCACCGAGTACCTCGGCTTCCCGCAGGGCCTCGACGGCTGGCAGCGCTTCGCCACGCAGCTGGAGGAGGCCGCGAAGGCGCAGGGTGTCCCGGTGCAGCGTGGTGCTCGGGCGTTCCAGTACCTGCCGGCACCCGCGAACACCCTCGACAAGGCGCGCTGGGTGCTCGCCAAGGTCGTCGCTCGCTAGGACTCCTCGTTCCTTGAGCTCGCCACGGGCGGTCGGACCTCGTCCGGTCCCTGAGCTTGTCGAGAGGCTGTGTGTCTTCTTCCGGTCCCTGAGCTTGTCGAGGGGCTGGGAGCCCTCTTCCGGTCCCTGAGCTTGTCGAAGGGCCCGCCAGCCGCCCTCTCGCCTACAGGTTCCCGAGATAGGTCAGGCGCTCGCCGCCGAGCTCGATCGCCATCGCTCGCTGCCGCTTCACCCGTCGCCATCGCACGATGAAGAGCACCGTCCCGACGGCCGTGAGGACGAGGCTGACGCCGAGCATGACCGGTCCGGTCGCGCCCAGCTCCTCCGGGTCGACCGACAGGAAAGCACCCGCGAGGACCCCGACGCCACCGACGCAGGTGCCGAAGTACGCTCCGGCCGCGAACAGGCGCGACGCGGGGATCGGGCCGAGGAAGTGCTGCAGGAGCACGGGCGGGAGTCCGCGGCGGCGTTGCTCCGGCCCGCGCCGCTCGAGCCAGTCGAGGGAGAACCGCTGGGCGAGGTGGATCTCCCTCGCCCGCGCGACGCCGCCGACGATCCACGCGACGAACGCGAGCAGTGCCGAGCCGACCACGGCGACGGCGACGAGCGCGTTCGCGTCGGACGGCAGGAGGCTGTCGATGACCCCTTCGGCGATGGCCGCCCCGAAGATCGTAAGCAGGCCGATCCCGGCGAGGCCGATGAGGATCCGGTCGCAGATCTTCCGGAGGGTGCGTGCGCCCACCGTCTCCGGGATCGGTTGCAGGTGGACGACCTCGTCGTCGTCCGCGAGCCAGGAGCGGACCCTCGCCCGATCCTGCGGCGGAATCCACGACGGCAACTCGCGTCCATCGTCCGGGCCGACGCGCTCAGCATCCCGATCGCCGCGCTCCGCATTCCGGTCACCGCGCTCCGCATCCCGATTGCCGAGCGCCCCATTCCGGTCACCGAGCTTGTCGAGGTGCACCCGGTCGACGATCTGCTCGGCGGCCAGCCGGGCCGGGTCGTCCGGTCGACGGAACCGGTCGTCGTCCGTGTCGTCGACCGCCGTCCCCGTGTCCTGGTCAGCGACGACCGACCCGTACTGCGGCGCAGGCGGCACCAGGGGAGTCGGGTTCGGGGCATCAGGCGCCGCCGGAGCGATGTCCTGATGCGCACGCATGACGTCCTCCACTGCGCCCTGTGCGGCCCGCATCGCTTCGTCCCGGATGCTCCGGCCGAGCGGCCCTGCGGCCTGGACCACCGCTTCGAGCAGTTTCACGTCGCCGGTGGACTCCGCAGCGGCGATGCAGTCGGCGATGAACCCGCGTCGACCGATCATCACGTCCGAGCCCTTCCCGGCGAGTGAGCGGGAGATGCGTTCCCGGCCGACATCGAGTGGATCCTGGCCGGTGTCGTCGGGGATGCCGCTGCCGGCGATGAGTGCGACGAGCGGCACGAGATCGGAGGTGGGGAGGCTGCGGAGCCACCCGCCGTTCACGATGATGCGCGCGCGTGCGCCGGTGTCGGTCGTGAGTCGCAGGCTGAGGGCGGGTGTGGTGGCGGCGGGATTGCGGGTGAGGAGTTCGCCGCTCACGATCGAGCGCAACGGGATCGTCTCGCCCCGGAGGAGCGCGGTGCCGCGGACGGCGTCGACGCCGACCGGGCGGAAGGCGGTACGGAGGTAGGACAGGCAGATGCCGGCGGTGATGATGAAGAAGACCGGGATGACGATGAGTGCTGTGCGCGCGATGTCGAAGATGCCGTCGATGACGCTGCCGGTGATCCAGCCGAGGACGCCGCCGAGGATGCCCGACAGGATCACGATGAGGACGAGGTTCGCCCGCACGGGCGGTCGGCCGATCATCGTGAAGCCGTCGTTCGTCGGTCCTTGTGCTGCGCTCACGTCGTCCTCTCGGCAGGTGGTCGCATCGACTGTTCCACGTCGGCGCCCGTCGTGTCGATGGGGAGCCCCTCCGTGGTCTCCGAGCCGTACTCGCCCCTGAGTCACCTCCTCCCGTACCTGATCCACCTCTGCCGGTCCCTGAGCCTGTCGAAGGGCGGCACCTTCCCCGGTCCCTGGGCTTGTCGAAGGGCGGCGCCTTTCCCGGTCCCTGAGCTTGTCGAAGGGCGTCTCCCTGCCCGGTCCCTGAGCTTGTCGAAGGGCGATTCGCGTCTTCGGCTTCCGTGTTGTAGGCTCTACTTCGGCCTGCCGAGCCGAAGTTCTCTTCTCTCAGCAAGCAATGCGCCCGTAGCTCAACGGATAGAGCATCTGACTACGGATCAGAAGGTTGGGGGTTCGAATCCCTTCGGGCGCACATTCTGGAAAGCGGTCCACTTCGGTGGGCCGCTTTTTTCGTGCCGCCTGCCAGCAGGATATCGGCGCGAGAAGCGGATGGAATCGCGTGAAACGTCCGGTTCTCGGGCGTTCGTCCTGTTCTCGTGCGGCGCCCACACGCCGCTACGCCCGGCAGCTGCCCAACGTGCCCGTGAGTGCCCGGCGGTCGGCGTCGTCGACCGTGAGGTCGTACGCCATCAGCACGAGGACGAAGCGCGCCGCGTACTCGCAGTGGGAGGTGGCCGCCGGCGGCATCCAGTCGCCGGGGCCGGAGTCCGACTTCGACGAGTTCGTCGCGCCGTCGACGGCCTGCAGGTTGATCGGGTCGTTCGCGAACTGCTCCCGCTGCTGCTCCGTCCACGTGTTCCCGCCGTGACGCCAACCCCACGCGAGCGGCACGACGTGGTCGATCTGCACGAGCTGACTCGACCGTTCACCGCGTTGGAAGTCGATCGTCGACCCCGTGTAGAGGTCGTGCAGAACGCCGGTGAGGACGACGCAGTCGCGGGTCCCCGGCTTGTAGGTGACGTCGACGAGGTCGCGTGCCAGCACGTCGTTGCGGGTGTCGCAGCCGTTGCGGTCGATGTCGGCCCAGCGCTGACCGAACCGGTCCCGGTCGTAGCCGGTGGCCACCTGGGTGGCGGTGTCGACGTCGGCCAGCGCGTCTTCGACCGCGGCGGCCGAGACGACCAACTGCCCGGACGCGTCCACGACGGCGAAACCGGCGGCCTCGAGCGATGCCCGCGCGCTCGGGCTGACCGCCGCGGGCGTGGGTGCGAGCGACGTCGGCGCTGGTGACCCCGGCTCGCCGAACACGATCCCGCCATCGAACTGCGTCGCGACAAGCACCACGACGGCTGCAAGGAGCGCGACGAGCAACGCCAAGGGAGTCTTCTTCATGCTGGGTGCTCTCCTCGAGGTCTGCTCCACCAGCGTAGAGCCGGGCGCCGACACGAAGGTTGCACGAGCCCTTCGACAAGCTCAGGGACCGGCACTCCCTGCCCTTCGACAGGCTCAGGGACCGGTGGAGGTGCGCTCAGGGACCGGGGGAGGTGCGCTCAGGGACCGGGGGAGGTGCGCTCAGGGACTGGCGGAGGTGCGCTCAGGGACCGGGGGACTGCCGCTCGCGGCAGGCGCGGGATAGGGTCGAGCAGACACAGGGTGCCCCACAACGGGCGCCCGCGATCAAGGAGGATCACGTGTCAGGTAACAGAGCTGTCGCCTACAAAGCAGCGGGTGTCGTCGAGGTCATCGACATCGACTACCCCACCTTCGAACTCAAGGACGGACCGGGGGTGAACCCGGCCAACGTCGGCCGGAAAGTCCCGCACGGCGCCATCCTCAAGACCGTCGCGACCAACATCTGCGGCTCCGACCAGCACATGGTCCGCGGCCGCACCACGGCACCGCCGAACCTCGTCCTCGGACACGAGATCACCGGCGAGGTGGTCGAGGTCGGACCGGACGTCGAGTTCATCAAGGTCGGCGACATCGTCTCGGTGCCCTTCAACATCGCTTGCGGCCGGTGTCGCAATTGCAAGGAGCGGAAGACCGGCATCTGTCTCAACGTGAACCCCGACCGCCCGGGTAGCGCCTACGGCTACGTCGACATGGGCGGCTGGGTCGGCGGCCAGGCCGAGTACGTCCTCGTGCCCTACGCCGACTGGAACCTCCTGAAGTTCCCGGACCGCGACCAGGCGCTCGAGAAGATCATGGATCTCACGATGCTCTCCGACATCTTCCCGACCGGCTTCCACGGTGCGGTGACGGCGGGCGTCGGCGTCGGATCGACGGTCTATGTGGCAGGTGCGGGACCCGTCGGCCTCGCCGCAGCGACCGGCGCCATGCTCCTCGGCGCCGCTGCGGTCATCGTCGGCGACATGAACGCCGACCGGTTGGCGCAGGCTCGGAGCTTCGGTTGCGAGACCGTCGACCTCACCAAGGGTGAGCCGGGGGAGCAGATCGAACAGATCCTCGGTGTCCCGGAGGTCGACTGCGCGGTCGACGCCGTCGGGTTCGAGGCTCGTGGTCACGGTGGTGACGCGGGTCATGAAGCACCGGCGACCGTGCTCAACTCGCTGATGGACATCACGGCGGCCGGCGGTGCGCTCGGCATCCCTGGACTCTACGTGACGGGCGACCCCGGTGGCATCGACGAGGCCGCGAAGAAGGGTGCGCTCTCGCTGAGTCTCGGCACCGGCTGGGCGAAGTCGCTGTCGTTCACCACCGGTCAGTGCCCGGTGATGAAGTACAACCACGGCCTCATGATGGCGATCCTGCACGACAAGGTCCACATCGCGAAGAACGTCAACGCGACCGCGATCACCCTCGACGACGCCCCGCGCGGGTACGCCGAGTTCGACGCGGGGGCTGCACAGAAGTTCGTCCTCAACCCGAACGGGTATCTGGACGCCGCGTAGGCGGCACGGGGACATCACCGAGAGCGCCCGTTGCGTCGTCTGGAGGGCTTCAGGACGACGGAACGGGCGCTTTCGGCTGCCCTTCGACAAGCTCAGGGACCGGGGAGGAGTGGCGCAGGGACCGGGGAGGAATGGTGCAGGGACCGGGAGGTTCCGACTACTGAGTTTTCGCCCGAACGCCTGCCGCAGGGCATCCGGGACGGCGTTGTCTGACGAACTGCTGAGTGAACCGTGAGATTCCCTCCTCTCGGTCCGTCTCTCCAATGACGCGGGAAACCGACGGGGCCCTGGGGCCCGTCCCGCGACGAAGAGACCCCCACTCGCACAAGGACGGCCATGCAACACTCCTTCCTCGCATCCGAATCAGATCCGGAGAGCGACTCGGACACCAGCCCGCTGCTCGGCGCCGCGAGCAGTACGGCGTCGACGGTTCCGGTCCGCAAGGTCACGGTCAGCGGCGACGACCCGGCCACCGCCCGGCACAACTACGAGCGCGCCTACGACGGCAGCCGCTTCACCGTCACCCGTGGAACCGAGCCGTTCTCGTTCCAGTGGGTGTCGATCGGCGACGACCGTGTCTCGCTCCGCACCGCGACGATGACCGGACACGTCACCGGCGAGACCCCGGGCCTCACGGATTACGTGGTCTCGTGGGTCACGACCGGCGGCGGCTGGATCGTGCGCCGCGACGGCCAACGGATGGAGATCCCGCGACACCCGTTCGTCCTCCCGTTCCACCGGCCGTACACGGTGCACCTCACCCCGCACCGGCAGAACTCCGTGCTCTTCTCCGCCCCGTACCTCGAAGACATCGCGACCGAGATCCACGCCGGTCCGAGTCAGCAGGTGTCCTTCGATCTCGAGGCGACGCCGACACCCGAGGCGATCGAGCGCTGGCGCGTGGCGCTGAACGCCTCCACCCCGGTGCTCACCGACGAGACGGCGCCTCCGCTGCTCCGTATGAACGCCCAACGACCGCTCGCCCTCGCGCTGCTCCAGCTCGCACCGTGGGCGGTGGTCGACCTGCCGGAGCCGCTCCGCGAGCCCTCGATGGCGCGCACACGCCTCGCGGTCGAGTACCTGCACCATCACGCGGCGGAGCCCATCACGCCCGCGGACGCTGCGAAGGCGGCCGGGCTGCACACGAGGACGCTGCAGCTCCACTGCCGTCGCGAACTCGGCATGTCGCCCAGCGCCTACCTGCGCGACATCCGCCTCGACCGCACCCGGCGCGAGCTCGCCGAGAGCTCGCCGCAGGAGACGACCGTCGGTGAGGTCGCGAAGCGGTGGGGCTTCGTCCACCTCGGACGCTTCGCCTCCGCCTACCGGAACCGCTTCGGCGAGGGCCCGAGCCAGACCCTGCGGGGCTGACGTCCGTCGCCGGATATCCAAAAAATGAGTGCTTCCGGAAAAGTTCGAGACTGACCGTGAGATTCGGGCGTGACGCGCAGTCTCATAGACGTCGCCCGGGACACGGGCACCGCCGCCGGACACCCGGAGCGTGAACCAGCACCACCAGACACCGAAGGAGCAACACCATGTCGAACACCACCGACACCGCGAACCACGCCGCAACGACCTCCACGGGCAAGAACGTCATCGCCGATGGCGTCGTCCAGAAGGTCGCCGGCATCGCAGCCCGTGAGGTCCCCGGCGTGCACGACCTCGGTGGCGGAGCGGCTCGCGCCATCGGCGCCATCCGCAACGCCATCAACGCTCAGGACCGCGGTCAGGGCGTCTCGGTCGAGGTCGGCGAGAAGCAGGTCGCCGCTGACATCGTGATCGTCGCCGAGTACCCCGTCGACCTCCAGCGCGTCGCGGACGACGTCCGTCGCAGCGTCACCGACGCGATCTCGAACGTCGTCGGCATGGACGTCACCGAGGTCAACGTGACCGTCGCCGACGTCCACATCCCGTCGGACGACGACAACGACGCTGACGAGAGCCGCGTCCAGTGACCACGACCGATCGCGGCATCCTCGTCGGTGCCGTCCTGGCGCTGGCGGCCGTCGCCTTCGGGTTCTGGAGCATGATCCTCGTCGCACTGTTCATGCTGATCGGATTCGGCATCGGACGCGTGCTCGAGGGCAAGCTCGACCTGCGCGGTGTCGCCGACGCGCTCCGCGGGCGGCGGTCGTCGTGACCGCGGCGGTGACGGCCGAACAGGCCGTGCATGGTCGCAACACGATCAGCTCCCGCGCCGTGCGTCGCGTCGTGTCTGCCGTCACCGCGGAGGAACTCGGTGTGCGGGCGTCGGAGGTCTCGGTCGAGCTCTCCGACGCCCAGGGGGCCCTCACGGTCACCGCGAGCACGCCCATCCACGTGTCGCCGCTCGGCGCCGGATCCCGGACCTCGGGAACCGTCCTCGAACGCCTGGCACGCGCACAGACCAGCATCCGAGAGCGGTGCCTGGACCTGACCGGGTCGACGATCGGACGCGTCGACCTCCACATCACGGGCGCGAAGCTCGAAGAACGAAGGAGGGTGTTGTGAGCACCCCAGCCCTGTACCGCCGTGCGGTGCGTCGCGAGACCCACTCGCCGCGGTCGACGCTCGCGATCGCGATCGCGATCATCCTCGCGCTCGTGCTCGCCTGGCTCGGCACCGAATCGGTCCTGGCCGCGATCGGGCAGCCGGCGCTCCTCGTCGCACCGAAGGACATCATCACCGCGGTGCTGACTGCGGCGACCGCTCCGGCCCCACTCCTCGTCGCCATCGGCGTGGTCGCGGCGATCGTCGGCCTCGTGCTGATCGTCCTGTCGCTGGCTCCCGCGCGCCAAGGGCGTCGCGGGTCGATCGCCGAGCGCACGGCGGCGGTCGTGGACGACCGGGTGATCGCGCAGTCGCTCGCCCGCGTCGCCTCGTACGCCGGGGACATCGACCCCTCGCAGGTGAGCGTCAGCGTCGGGGCCAGGAGCGCCCGCGTCGACGTCACGCCGACGAGCGGTCGACGCGTCGACCAGCGCGAGATCCAGCAGGCCGTGGACGCGGAGGTCGCGTCCTACGACTACCGGCCGGCGCTCCGCGCCAAGGTCCGCGTGAGCAGCAAGGGAACGGTGGCCTGATGAACTCCACGAATCGCTTCCTCAACCGGTTCTTCATCTTCGTGGTCGGACTCGTCGTCCTCGCGGCCGGCGCGGCCCTGTCCGTGGGTGCGCTCCTGCCTGACGTGCAGCGGACGATCAGCGAGAACGCCGAGCGGGCCGTCGGACCGACGAACGACACCATCGACGCCCAGCCGTGGATCCTGTGGGTCGCGGCGGTCGTCGCCCTGCTGCTCATCCTCGTCATCCTCTGGTTCGTGTTCCGGCAGGGCCGCGGGCACACCGGAACGCTGCTGCAGGTCGACGAGCAGCGGACGAAGGACACGCCGACCGGTGGTCGCGTCGTGCTCGACGTGAAGGTCGCCGAGCAGGTCCTCGAAGAGGCGATCGGGCGCAACCCCGACGTGGTCTCCGTCGACGTCACCGGCTTCCGGATCCGCAAGCAGTCCACGCTGCGCCTCACCGCACACGCTCGTCGCGGCGCCTCGCCCGTCCAGTTGCGGCGCGACATCGAGGCGGCCATCCACGAGTGGGACGGCGTCCTCGGGACCTCCACCCCGGTGGTCATCCAGATCGTCAGCGGGCTGCGCACGCGGCTCGCCAGCACGAACCGGGTCGTCTGACCCGACACCCCGCGGTGCCGCCGCGGCACCCGAACCGACAGCAGTAGGACCGATGCACCGCCGACGCGGTGCGAGGAGGATCGCATGAGCGACGACACGAAGCACCCGGACCAGCACCACATCCCCACCCCGGCCGAGGTCCGGGCGGAGCACCCGACGGTGCTCGTGCCCGCGCATCCCGATGACGAAGTCCGCCGTATCGAGTCGCACGACGGCGAGCACGCGGGTGGGACCGTGCCCGCTCCTGTGGTCGCGCCGGCGAACGGGGCTGTCGCTGGTCCGGAGGCCGCTGAACCGGCCGTGGCCGACGCGGTCTCCGCCGAGACGCCGACGGTGTCGGTGTCGGAGTCGGCGGCTCCGCCGGAAGCGACGGACGCACCGGTGGTCGAGCTCGACTCCGGCCGGCGACGTGAGCAGGAGGCCGACGAACTCGCCCAGGTCATCGCCACGACGGCCGAGACGGTCCCCGGCGTGCACGCCCTCGGGTCCCCGACAGCCCGCGCCATCGACAGCGCCCGCACCCGCCTGCTCGGTCGCACCGCCGTCCCCGGCGTCAACGTCCTGGCCGACGAGGACGTGCTGAACGTCGAGGTCTCACTGGTGGCCGAGTACCCGGCCAGCATCGACGAGGTCGCGGACACCGTCCGGGCCGACGTCGCGGCCGCGCTGGAGGCCCGCCACCCGGGACCGGTCGACATCGACATCACGGTGACGGACATCCACGGGCCCTTCGACCCGATCGAGCCCGATCCGGGCGAAGCGATCGACGAGGCGAAGGCCGCCATCGGCAATGCGACGTCCGCGGCGGGTGCCGCGATCGGCGATGCAGCAGAGGCCGCCGGGGATGCCCTCGGCACGGCGAAGGCTGCTGCATCGGACGCGGTGGACTCGGCGCGAGCCGGAGCGGCCGACCTGGCCGACGCCGCTGGTGACGCGGTCGAGCAGCGGACCGGCCGGTCCGAGGGCGACGGCGGCCGGTCGCTGGGAGACGGGCAGCCGGGCGCGGCCGCCGGTGCCGACGGCGAGCTCGTGACTGACGGCGACGTCGGCGGCGAACCGACCGATGCGGTGGTGTCGGATTCCTCCGACGATGTGTCGGCGGAACTCGCCGAGGCCGCCCATCAGCTGGCCACCGCGGCCGACTCGCTCGCGACCGTCGCCGAGGAGGTGACGCACGGCGCCGACCCGAACCTCGCCGATGCTGAGCCCGCCGGGGCGGCTGACGCGATCCAGGACACTCCGGCGGAAGAGCCCGCCGCGACGGGCCCGGATGCCGACCCGGTTTCGGTCCCCGAGCTGGACGGCGACACCGTTGGGTCCGCTGGCGGCGACGCGCCCGAGCAGTCTGCCCCGAAGGTCGCCGACGTCGACGAGGTGACGGACGCTCCCGCCGAGGTCACGGCCACCCAAGCCGCGGCGCCGGCGAAGGAGCAGTGACATGCCGCTCTTCAGCCGGACCACGTCGTACGGCGCCCGCCCGCGTCCGCGTGCCGTGTGGGCCGCTGCGATCACGGGTGTCGTCCTGCTCGTCCTCATCGTCGTCGGCGTGCTGATCCCGATCCTCGGGCTCATCGGCGCCGCCGATGGCGCGACGGTCGGTGCGCTCAGGGTCCCGGTCGGCGGCATCGTGGTCGCGCTCCTCATCGGGTACGTCCTCGCGCTGCTGTTCCTGCTCGGGTGCGTCCGCAGTCGCAACGGCGCACTCTCCTGGGTGCTCGCCGTCGCCGCGGTGATCTCGGCGCTCCTCGTGTCGCTGTGGCCGCTGCTGGCGGTCGCCTTCGCGGGCGTCGACCAGGCGTCGGACGTCGTTCCGTTCATCCAGGACCTCATCCGCCGGGTCACGGGCGGCTGAGCACAGGAGATCCGCGCGGCAGCAGGAGGTTCTCCCTCAGGATCTCCTGCTGTCGCGCGAATCTCCTGTGCTCAGCTCAGGCGGCGGGTGAGGTGGACGTCGACGGTGTCGCCGACGTCCTTGCCGAGGCGCTTCCGGAGCTTCGCACTGATGGACAGCATGTGACCACCGGAGCCGGTCGGCATGAGGCCGACGTTCGGGAGCTCGACACCGTCGACGATCGCGTCGACGCGGACGGATTTGCCGGTGCCGAAGAACTCGGCTGAGCCGGGAATCTCGACGCAGGACCAGACGTCGCCCTTCACATCGACGCCGATCGGTGCGGTGAAGCGGTGGTCGAGCTCGGTCGGTTCGATGGCCATCGTGACGCCCCTCATCGGTCGTGGTCGGCGTGGCCATTGTCGCGGCTGCGGCCGACCGGAGGCAAGGGCGGGACCGTGGGGCTGCCCGGTCCCTGAGCCTGTCGAAGGGCCAGCTGAGGAGGCGAGACCCTTCGACAGGCTCAGGGACCGATGGCACGCGCAGAGACCGCCCTTCGACAGGCTCAGGGACCGCCCGTCGACAGGCTCGGGGACCAACGCCACCCGCAGAGACCGATGGCGTGCGCAGGGACCGCCCGTCGACAGGCTCAGGCACCAACGCCACGCGCCGGTCCCAGAGCCTGTCGAAGGGCCAGCCTCCGCGCGGGCGACCTCAGTTCTGGGGGAAGCCGAGGTTGATGCCGCCGTGGGAGGGGTCGAGCCAGCGGGAGGTGATGGCCTTCTGCTGGGTGAAGAACCGGACGCCCTCTGCGCCGTGGGCCTTGGTGTCGCCGAACAGGGAGTCCTTCCACCCGCCGAAGGAGAACGTCGCGACCGGCACGGGGATGGGCACGTTGATGCCGATCATGCCGACCTGGATCTCGTTCTGGAACCGCCGGGCGGCGCCGCCGTCGTTGGTGAAGATCGCGGTCCCGTTGCCGAACGCCCCGCCGTTGATGAGCGCGACGCCCTCTTCGTAGGACTGCACGCGGACGACCGCGAGGACGGGTCCGAAGATCTCCTCCGTGTACACCTTCGAGGTGGTCGGGACGTTGTCGATGAGGGTCGGGCCGAGCCAGAACCCGTTCGGGTCGCCGTCGATGGGCGTGTTGCGGCCGTCGACGACGATCGTGGCGCCGTCCTGTTCGGCGATGTCGAGGTAGGACGCGACCTTGTCGCGGTGCACCTTCGTCACCAGTGGTCCCATGTCGCAGTTCCGGCGTCCCTCACCGATCCGCAGGGTCGCTGCGCGTTCGGCGATCTTGGCGATGAGCTCGTCCGCGACGGGCTCGACCGCGACGACCACCGAGATCGCCATGCAGCGTTCGCCCGCGGAGCCGAAGCCGGCGTTGATGGCGGAGTCGGCGACGAGGTCGAGGTCGGCGTCGGGCAGGACCAGCATGTGGTTCTTCGCCCCGCCGAGCGCCTGGACGCGCTTGCCGTGTGCGGTGCCGGTCTCGTACACGTACTTCGCGATCGGCGTGGAACCCACGAAGGAGATCGCGCGGACGTCGGGGTGGGTCAGGAGCCCGTCGACGGCCTCCTTGTCACCGTTCAACACCGTGAACACGCCGTCGGGGAGGCCGGCTTCCTTCCACAACTTCGCGAGCCAGATCGCCGCGGACGGGTCCTTCTCGCTCGGCTTCAGCACGACCGTGTTCCCGGCCGCGATCGCGATCGGGAAGAACCACATCGGCACCATCGCGGGGAAGTTGAACGGCGAGATGATGCCCACCACCCCGAGCGGCTGCTTCGTGGAGTACACGTCGACGCCGGTGGAGACCTGCTCGGAGAACTCGCCCTTGAGGTGGTGCGCGAGACCGGTCGCGAATTCCACGACCTCCTGCCCACGGGTGATCTCGCCCAGCGCGTCGGAGACGACCTTGCCGTGCTCCGCGGTGATGATCTCCGCAAGCTCGCCCTTCTTCGCGTCGAGCAGCTCACGGAACTTGAAGACGATCTGCTGACGCTTCGCGAGCGGCAGGTCGCGCCAGGCGGGGAAGGCGGCTGCGGCGGATGCGACGGCTGCTGCGATCTCGTCCTGGTTCGCGAGCGCGACATGCTTCGTCGCGACACCGAGTGCCGGGTCGTAGACCGGGGCGGTGCGACCGGAGGTGGACGGGACCTCGGCTCCGTCGATCCAGTGCGGGACGACCGGCAGCGTGCCGGCGTCGGTGGTGGTGCTGGTGCTCGTGGCGGTGGTGGTCATGCGGAGGGCTCCTGGGCGTCGTGGGGTGCAGGGGTGCTGGGTGTTGGTCGTGCCGCGGCGGACGGGGCCGGGGTCGGGAGTCCCGACACCGAGTCCCAGAACGGGTCCGGCTCGCCGCTCATGCGCGCAGCTCCCCGAGGGCGGCGTCGATGATGGCGACACCCGAGGCGACCTCGTCGGCGGTCACGACGGCGGGCGGGACGACGTGGATGCGGTTCTCACTGATGAACGGCAGGAGGCCGGCCTCGAGCAGGGACGTCTTGAACCGACCCATCGCCGCCGCATCGAGTGGTGCGCGGGTGTCGCGGTCCTCGACGAGCTCGACCGCCCAGAACACGCCGCTGCCGCGGACCTCGCCGATGAGCTCGTGGCGCTCGGCGAGGGAGCGGAGCGCGGGCCCGATGTGGTCGGCGCCGATCGCCTTGGCATGTTCGACGACGCCTTCCTCGGCCATGGCGGTGAGCGTCGCGACGACACTCGCGGCGGCGAGCGGGTGGCCGGAGTACGTGAGTCCGCCGGGGAACACCTGCTCGTCGAAGACGCGGGCGATGTGCTCGGAGACGATGACGCCACCGAGTGGCACGTAGCCGGAGTTGACGCCCTTCGCGAAGGTGATGAGGTCGGGTCGCACGTCGAACGCGTCGAACGCGAACCACTCACCGGTGCGTGCGAAGCCGGCCATGACCTCGTCGAGGATGAGCATGATGCCGTAGCGGTCGGCGATCGCGCGGACCCCCGCGAGGTAGCCGGGTGGCGGCGTCAGGATGCCGGCGGTGCCGGGGACGGTCTCGAGGAGGATCGCGGCGATCGAGCCGGGACCCTCGGCCTGGACGGTGCGCTCGAGGTGGCGGAGGGCGCGCTCCGACTCCTCCTCCGGCGTCGTGGCCCAGAACTCGGTGCGGTAGAGGTAGGGGCCGAACACGTGCACGTGACCGCGCGCGTATTCGTTGGGGATGCGGCGCCAGTCGCCCGTCGCGACGATGGCCGCGCCCGTGTTGCCGTGGTACGACCGGTAGGTCGAGATGACCTTGTCGCGGCCGGTGGCGATGCGTGCCATGCGGATCGCGTTCTCGTTCGCGTCGGCGCCGCCGTTGGTGAAGAAGACCTTCTCGAAGCCCTCGGGCGCACGCTCGAGGATGAGACGAGCAGCCTCGGCTCGGGTCGCGTTCGCCGCGGCGGGCGCGATCGTGGTGAGCTGCGCCGCCTGCTCCTGGATCGCCGCGACGACCTTCGGGTGCTGGTACCCGAGGTTCACGTTGACGAGCTGGCTGGAGAAGTCGAGGTAGTGGCGTCCGTCGTGGTCCCACACGGTGCTGCCGAGGCCGCCCGCGATGGGGAGCGGCTTGAGCGTGCTCTGGGCGGACCAGGAGTGCAGGACGCGCTGGGTGTCGGCGTCGCGGACGCCGGCGTTGTCGAGGCCGGAGAGGAAGTCATTGATCACCCCTGCAGCCTGGCAATCGACGCGGCCGATGTACATGGCGGGATCAGTGGTAACTTCTGCTCATGTCCACCACTTCAGTGATCGCTGGCGAGGTCGGCCGTGCGTCGTCGAACGTGTCCCTGCGCACGCTCATGGCCGAGCCGGTCTTCAAGCTCGGCCTCGTCGTCGAGGGTGACGCCGACGTCCTCGACCGCGACATCGCCTGGGTGCACAGCTCGGACCTCGGCGACCCGACACCCTGGCTGGAGCCCGGACAGTTGCTCCTCACCGACGGCATGCAGTTCACCGGCGAGATGAGCGACGAGCTCGCCGACCGCCGCGCCGACGAGTACGTCCGTCGCCTCTCCGCCCGGGGCGTGCTCGCGCTCGGGTTCGCCACCGGGATCATCCACACCGACATCCCGCAGCGACTCGTCGACGCCTGCGACCGTCACGGGTTCACCCTGCTCGAGGTGGGGGAGCGAACCCCGTTCATCGGCATCATCCGGTTCGTCGCCGACGCGGTCGCAGCCGCCCGCGTGGCATCGCTGGAGTGGTCGCTCGCCGCCCAGCGTGCGGTCGCGAGGGCGGCGCTCCGACCCGACGGCCTGACGGCGATCCTCGCGGAGCTGGGGCAGCAGCTCGGCTGCTGGGTCGCGCTGTACGACGCGCTCGGCAACCGGGTGACCACGAGGACGCGCGAGCCGGTGCCGGAGGGCGTGGAGGCCGCCGTCGCCGAGGTGCTGCGGCGAGGGTCGCGGGCCGGACTGCACCTCGCGGACGGAGCGGAGGGCGCGACGCTGCTGACGCTCGGCCGCCGGGGCGAGCTGCGTGGCATCCTCGCGGTCGGGTCCAGCGTGCCGCTCGACCACGCCGAGCACGACCTCGTCTCCAGCGTCATCGGCCTCGCGAGCATCGCCCTCGAGCAGCACAGCGCCCTCGACCTCGCACGCCGGCAGCTGCGCTCCGGGCTCCTCGAGCTGCTGCTCTCCGGGGACCGCGCCGTCGCCGAGCGCACCGCCCAGCGACTCTGGGGGCCGCTGCCGCCCGACCCGATCCGCGTCGCCGTGGTCGACATCCCCGAGGGTGAGCTGGGCTTCCTCTCGGAACTCGACGTGCAGGCCGCGGCGCACGGCGGCACGTTGTTCTTCGCCGAGCAGGACGAACGGATCGTCATCGTGTCGAGCGACGCGGACACCGGGCTCTGGGACGCCGTCGTCGGCCGCCACGGGCTGTCGGGCGGGGTGTCGGCGAGGACGAGCTGGGAGGGGCTGCGGAACGGGCTGGCCGAGGCCGAGCGGGCGCGCGCATCGGCGGGGGAGACGCCGCGACTCGTGCGGTACGAGGCGCTCGCCGAGCAGGGGTTGCTCGGGTTGCTGAGTGCGTCGGGTGGAGAGGTGCTGGCGAACCGGCTGCTGGAGCCGCTGGGCGGGCTCGGAGCCGAGGCTCGTGCGGTCCACATGACCACGGCTCGGGTGTGGTTGGAGGCGAACTGCGTGACCGATCAGGCGGCCGGCCGCCTCGGGATCCACCGGCAGACCCTCCGAGCGCGCATCGGCACGCTCGAGTCGCTGCTCGACCTCGATCTCTCGCGCTTCGGCGACCGAGCCGAGCTGTGGAGCGCCCTCCAGCTCGCCGACGGCTGACGGATTCGCGCGTCGTGCACCCTCGTTCCCAGATTCACCCCTTCGGTCCCTGAGCTTGTCGAAGGGCGGTGGTCATCGGGGCGGGACTGCACTTCGACAGGCTCAATGGCCGGATGGGGCTCAGCGACCGGGGAGGTTCTCGGTGGGGACTGCCGATCGACGAGCGTCAGTGCACGAGCTGGCTCACACGTTGCACCGAGACCCCGAAGACGGCCGCGGCGTCGCTCTGGCTGGCTCCCTTGGCGATGAGGCTCAGGACGGCCTCGCGGCGCTTGCGCGCTGCCTCGCGCACCTGCTGGCGTGCCTGCTCTTCAAGGGTGTTGGATTCGCCCCAGAGGCCGACCGCCTCATCCCGGACCGTCACAACGACGTCCCCGTCGTAGTCATCGAGATCGAGCCACAGGGCCGCGACGTCGCGGGCAGCCGCAGCGATGTCCTTGAACCGCTTCGCTGAGCCCATGGCGACGATCCGGTGTCCCGCGCCTCGGGGGGAGTCGGTGGTGAGCGCGGGGATCTCGAACGTCCACCACTTGCCGTCGAGGTAGGTCACGACGTCGAGCGTCTGGGTCACGGTTGCTGCGGTCATTCGCGGGCCTCCTGATTGTCTGTCGGGGCGGTCGAGCGGTGCGGTGCGCTACTTCCACCCGCTCGGCGCATCCGGGAACATCTGGATGAGCTGCTTCACGATTCCGGCCGACACCTCGTGATGTGGAATCGTCAGATACTCGCGCCCGTTCTCCGGATTGCCCCATTTCTCGTGGGAACCCTTCTGCTGCCGGAGCAGCACCCAGCCTTTCGAGCTGAGGAACCTCACCACATCGCGGTACTTCTGTGGCCTCGGCATGATTCTACTCAAGCCCACCATTGATTGCAAGATGAAGAGGGGGCTAGAGATTTGAAGCCGCTGACGCAACTCGACCGTGCCCCAGACTGACGAGCCTCGCCCTCCTCGAAAGGCTAGCTCGCGACGTCATCGCACCTGGTCGGGTGCGCGCGCCCTGTGGACAACGGGAGTGATGCACGCCCTGTGGGGGACGTTCGGCCACCGAGCGCAGCTCGGCCACCGAGTTTGTCGAGGTGCGTACGAGGCACTTCGACAAGCTCAGTGGCCGGAAAGCGTTCCGCGGGTGAGGAGCGCAGTGAGCGGGTGCACCGTGTCCCGGTCCTCGCGCGCACCCCATCCCGGTCCCTGAGCTTGTCGAAGGGCGGTCGACATGGGGCGGGACCGCACTTCGACAAGCTCAGTGACCGGGTGGGGCGTCAGTGACCGAACGGGGGCGTCGGTGGCCGGGGCCGAAGCGCCTACGCGATGCGGATGAGCTTCTTGTTGACGAACTCGTCCATCGCGGGCTTGCCCATCTCGCGGCCGGTGCCGGAGCGCTTCACGCCGCCGAAGGGCAGCTCCGCCGCGTCGCCGAGGACGAGGTTGATCCACACCATGCCGGCGTCGATCCCGTCCGCGACCCGCAGCGCCTGCTCCTGGTCGGTCGTGTACACGTAGGAGCCGAGGCCGAACGGGGTGTCGTTCGCGAGGCGCACGGCCTCCTCCTCGGACGCGACCCGGTAGAGCGCCGCGACGGGGCCGAAGAACTCCTCGTGGAACGCGTCCATCTCGGGCGTGACGTCGGTGAGCACGGCCGGCGGGAAGAAGTTCCCATCCGGTTCGCCCGAAGCGAGGATCGTCGCACCCTGTGCCTTCGCACGTCCCAGCTGTTCGCTGAGTCGCTCGGTCGCGGCGGCCGACGACAGCGGGCCGAGCTGGGTGCTCTCCGCCATCGGGTCGGCCGGCGCGTTCGCCGTGAAGACCTCGGTGAACTTCGCGGCGAAGTCGTCGAACAGCTCGTCGATGATGATGAACCGCTTGGCGGCGTTGCAGGACTGCCCGTTGTTGTCGATGCGGGCGTTGACGGCGTCCTGGACGGCGGCGTCGAGGTCGTCGGTCGACAGCAGGATGAACGGGTCGGACCCGCCGAGCTCGAGCACGACCTTCTTGAGGTGCTTGCCCGCCAGCTCGGCGACGGCGGAACCGGCGCGCTCCGAACCGGTGACCGAGACGCCCTGCACGCGCGGGTCGGCGATGACCGTCGCGATCTGGTCGTTCGTCGCGAAGATGTTCACGTACACGGAATCGTGGGCGCCCAGCTCGGCTTCGGCGTCGTCGAAGATCTGCGCGATCGCCAGCGCCGACTCGGGGCACTGCGGGGCGTGCTTGAGGAGGATGGTGTTGCCGTTGACCACGTTCGGGCCGGCGAACCGCGCCACCTGGTAGTACGGGAAGTTCCACGGCATGATGCCGAGCAGCACCCCGAGCGAGGCACGACGGATGAACGCCGAGCCGGTGCCGTCTGACAGCTCGATCGGCTCGTCGGCGGAGAAGGCCTCACCGTTGTCGGCGTAGTACTGGTAGATCGCGGCGGCGAAGTCGACCTCGCCGAGCGCCTGCTCGTACGTCTTGCCCATCTCGCGGACGGCGATCTCGGCCAGCTGCTCACGGCGCTCCGTGTGGAGGGCGGCGACGCGGGCGATGAGTGCGGCGCGGTCGGCGACGGGAGCGCGACGCGACCACTCCTCGTGAGCGGCGGACGCGGCGGTGATCGCCTGCTGCAGCTCCTCGTCCGTGATCGTCGGGTAGTCGCGGAGAGTCTCTCCGGTCGCGGGGTTGACGACGGCGTAGTCGCTCACTGGTGTGCTCCTTTGTCTGAGGTGCTGCTGGTGCGGTGCGGTGTCCGTTGCCGGCCGATGCGAGCTGTGCGGGTTCGACGTGAGCGGGACCACCACCTGCACCGTATCGAACCACGCTCCGCCTGTCATGGGTTGGACGGCGGCTCCTGCGTCGGAACCCCGCTCAGGAGTCGAAGCCCAGCCCGACGGCGTCCATCGTGCGGAGCCAGAGCCCACGCTTGCCCTCGTTGCGGTCGGCCCGGGCCATCTCCGACAGCGAGATGCGCGCACCGATGAACGCGAGTGGGTCGGGCGGGAACGGCGTCGGCTTCTTCTGGACGAAGTCCATGGTCGTGCGCTCGGTCGGCGTCCCGGAGAGGAGGTCGAGCATGACGTTCGCGCCGTACCGGGTGGCTCCGACGCCGAGCCCGGTGAACCCGGCTGCGTGGGCGACCTTGCCGCCGTGCGCGGTCTCGAAGAAGGAGAAGAACCGCCCGCAGGTGTCGATCGCCCCGCCCCACTTGTGGGAGAAGCCGAGGTCGGCGAGCTGCGGGTAGGTGTGGGCGAAGTGGGCGGCGAGCTTGAGGAAGGACTCCTCGCGCTGGTCGAACCGCGGCTCGACGCGGCCGCCGTAGTTGTAGACGGCGTCGTAGCCGCCGTAGAGGATACGGGTCGACCCGTTCGCGTCGGTCGTGAGCCGCGAGTAGTGGAAGCGGTTGTCGAGGTCGGAGATGCCCTGCCGGCCCCTCCAACCCAGGCTCTCGAGCTGCTCGGCGGAGAGCGGGTTCGTCATGAGCGCGTAGTCGTAGACCGGCACCGTGTACTTCCGGGCGCTCGGGATGAGGGCCTTGAAGACGTTGGTGCCGAGGGCGACGTGCTTCGCGACGACCGAGCCGTGCGTCGTCGTGAGGGTGACCGACGTCGCGTCGGACCGGATCGAGCGGACGTGCGTGTACTCGTGGATCTCGACACCGAGGTCGAGGCAGACGCGTCGCAGCTCCCACGCCAGCTTCGCCGGGTTGACGAGCGCCGCACCGGTCGGCTCGAACAGGCCGGCCTGGAAGATCGGCGAGTGGACCTCCGCCTGCATCGCCTCGCGGTCGAGGAACCGGGCACCGTGCTCCTCGGCGCTCTCGCGCAACCAGTCGACGTGGTGCGGAGCCGTCGCCGCCTGCAGCAGCCCCGTCTCCTCCCAGTCGCAGTCCATGCCGTACCGGGTGATGGTCTCGCCGATCTCGCGCAGGTTCTCGCGCCCCAGCTCCTCCAGGCGGTCGAACTCGTGCGGCAGGCGACTCTTGCCGTTTGACGAACCGTGGGTGAGGCTCGGCTCGCAGAACCCGCCGTTGCGACCGGACGCCGCCCACGCGATGCGGCGGCCCTCGAGGAGCACGACCCGGCGGTCCGGGTCGCGCTCCTTCGCGAGCAGCGCCGTCCACAGGCCCGAGTACCCACCACCGACGATCGCCAGGTCCGTCTCGACGTCCGCCTCGAGGCGGGGGAGCGGAGCGGGCCGTGCCGGGTCGTCGAGCCAGTACGGCTCCGATTCGGCCGAGGCCAGCTGTTCCCGCAGGCGTGCGGTGTCGGCGAGCTCTTCAGCCAGTTCGTAGGTGGTTCTCATGATGGGTCCCCTGTGGTGCGTGGTTCGGTGCGGTCGCGTGGTGCGCGGTCAGTCGGTGCGGGCGGCGTCGGTGCGTTCGGCGTCGGCACGTGGGGTTCCCGTGGGCGCCCCGCCGGTCCCGAGCCCCGAATCGCGCTTGGTGCTCCGCTGCACGAACAGCCAGATCACGACGCCCAGTGCGAGCAGCCCGAGTGCGATACCGAGCTCGAGGAACCCGCCGTAGCCCGTGGTGGAGAACCCGGTGGCGCCGACGACGAGGATGATCGCGAGGAGCACCGAGAGCACGACCGACAGCGGCACGAAGAAGCGCGGCAGGCGGATCGGGCGGACGGCGTCGGGGCGGTCCTTGCGCAGCAGGAAGAAGCCGGAGACGGCGAAGAAATGCGTGAGGATGTAGCCGAGGTTGCCGGTCACGATGATCGCGAGCGGGTTCTGCAGCACGACGAGGATCACGACGTTCATGACGAGCATCACGTTGAGCGAGCGGAACGGCACACCGCGGCGGTTGAGCACGCCGAGTGACGGGACGGTGACGCGCTCCTTGCCCATGTTGAACAGCACGCGTGAGGCGTCGGCCACCGAGGTGGTCATGATGAGCAGCAGCGAGGCGATGAGGCAGAGCACCATGACGTCCGCAGCGCCGCCGACGAGCGAGGCGAAGCTCGCGACGAAGAAGGTCGCCGGGTTGTCGGCGATCGCCGCTTCACCCGCGTAGCCGCCGAGGGTCAGCGGGATGACGAAGAAGACACCCAGGCAGAAGAGGACGGAGGCCTTGATCGCCTTGGTCGTGTCCTTCACCGAGTCGCGGTACTCCGGGGCGAAGGTCGCGCAGACCTCGATGCCGAAGGTGGTCCACGCCATGATGTACAGCCAGACGATCGCGGTGTGCAGGCCCTCGATGCCCTCGAGCTTCCAGGTGAGGTCGAGCGGTGCCCAGTCGGCGCTGAACAGCGGGAAGACGATGAACACGAACAGCGGGATGAGCAGGATGCCCGCGGTGATGTAGACGAACGCCATCGTGACGCGGACGCCGATGACGTTGATGAGGTACATCACGCCGATGACGCCGAGCCCGATGAGGATCGGAAAGGTGATGGAGATCGGGCCGAGCTGGATCACCCAGTCCTCGTTCGGGAACCACTGCGCCTGGATGAGTGCACCGGTCACCGCGCCGTAGGTGGCGAGGTTGGTGCCCCAGGGGAGCCAGTAACCGACGCCCGTGATCGGTGCGACCCAGGGTGCGCGCGACTTCCACGCTTCAGCCGCGTAGTGCGCGATGCCGCCGGAGGAGTTCGGGAACATGGTGGCGAGCTCGGTGTAGATCCAGTTGACGCCCATCGCGAGGATCATGGAGATCGCCCACAGGACGGCGGCCCCCCAGCCGCCGAGGCCGGTGATGGAGGCGCCGAGGGTGGCGATGAGCGCGGCTGGCATGGTCATCGCCATGGCGAAGCCGTCGAACCAGCGCATCCGTTTCGGCAGGTGCGTGGTCTCGTCGGTGCTGGTGACGTGTTCGGTCGACATGGGCTCTTCTCGATTCGTGGGGGACGGGACGTCGCTGTCTCGCTGCTGGTGCACTCAATGTGCCGAAGAATTGTTGTGACGACAAGATCGTGTCGGTCTCGTTGTTGTAATCGTAACTTTGACGAAACAATACTGCTTGTTCGAGGAATCGCAAGGTCCTAGGCTGATCCCACATTCTCCCGACGACATCCGCACGACGCTGTTCGGCGTCGTCGGCCCAGCCACGACACCAGGAGGTCCGGAATGACCACGTTGCCGACACCCACTCGCACCCAGCTCTTCATCGCCGGCGAGTTCACCGACGGATCCAGCTCGGAGCGCTCGGAGGTGATCAGCCCCGTCACCGGTGACGTCATCGCGTCGATCCCCGTGGCCGGCACCGCCGAACTCGACGAGGCGGTGCGACGTGCGCACGAGGCGCAGCGGGAGTGGCGGAAGCTCGGCGTGTTCAAGCGCGCGGAGATCTGTCACCGGGTCGGCGACGCGATCAACGCCCGCGTCGAGGAGCTCGCCCGCCTGCAGACGCTGGAGCAGGGCAAACCGCTCGCCGAGTCGATCGCCGACATCGCCGAGGCCGCACAGCTCTTCCACCTCCACGCCGAGGACGCCCTCCGTCTCTACGGCGAGACGCTGCCGTCGAGCGACATCGACAAGCGCATGTTCACCTGGCGCGCGCCGGTCGGCGTCTGGGGCATCATCACGCCCTGGAACTTCCCGCTCCTCATGTTCAGCGAGTTCGTCGCCCCGGGCCTCGCGACCGGCAACGCCTGCATCGTCAAGCCGCCGAGCAACACGCCCCTCGCGGTCCTCGCGGCGATGGACTGCCTCGTCGAGGCGGGCGTCCCGGCCGGGCTCGTCAGCGTCCTCCCAGGTGACGGCGCCTTCGGTTCCGAGCTCGTGTCCCACGACGGCATCGACGCCATCGGCTTCATCGGCTCGTCCGCGACCGGCGCGAAGATCGTCCGCACCGCGGGCCTCAAGCGCTCCCTGATGGAGTGCTCCGGCAACGGCCCGATCGTCGTCCTCGAGGACGCGAACATCGAACGCGCCGCGAAAGCCGCCGTCGACTCCGCGTTCTACAGCGGCGGCCAGGTCTGCTGCGCGACCGAGCGGCTCATCGTCCACCACAACGTCCACGACACCTTCGTCGAGGCTGCCCTCGCCTATGCGAAGGCGACCGTACGACTCGGCAACCCGTTCGACGAGGGGATCAACCTCGGACCGCTCAACAACGAGGGCGTCGCCGCGAAGATGGACCGCCACCTCGACGAGGCCCGCTCGCTCGGCTTCGACATCCTGCTCGGCGGCGGTCGTGCCGCGGGCCACCCGACGGACCTCTACTACGACTTCACGATCGTCGACGGCGTCTCTGAGGACAGCCTGCTGTCGCGTGAGGAGTCGTTCGGTCCGGTCCTCCCCATCCTCACGGCCAAGGACGACGACGACATCCTCCGCATCGCCAACGCCGACGCGCTCGGCTTGCAGTCCGCGGTGTTCACCGAGAGCCTGTCGAAGGCCTACCGCTTCATGGAGGAGCTGGAGACCGGCCAGGTCATCGTCAACGACTCCAACGGCTGGTGGGACATCAACATGCCGTTCGGTGGCGCGGGTGGCAAGGGCACCGGCTGGGGTCGGATCGGCGGCATGTACACGCTGCACGACATGACCGACCTCCGCACCGGCGCGATCCACGTCCGCTAGTCGGACCGATCCGCCGATCGTCGACCTCCCTCGGTCTGCTCGATCGGCGTCGCCTCGGCTGACTGCCCGCGTTCGGGTCGGTCGGCCGGGGCTCGTGGCTCGGGTGGGGCGGACACCGCACCCGAGCCGCACGGCTTCCCTCGCTACGCTTGCCAGATGACCATCCGCCCGCTGCCGGAGGAGCCACATGAACGACCTTGACGACATCGACCGTCGGCTGATCGCGATCCTGCAGCAGGACGGACGGAAGGCGTTCTCCGAGATCGCCACCGAGACCGGGCTTCCGGCGTCGTCCGTCCGCTATCGGATCCAGCGACTCGAGGACACCGGGATCCTGCAGATCGTCGGCATCGCGAACCCGCTGTCGATCGGCTTCGACCACCTGGCGCTCATCGGCATCCGCTGCGAGCCGGGGATGGCGCGCGGGGTGTGCCAGGAGCTGTCGAAGCACGCGGAGACGAGCTACGTGGTGCTCACGAGCGGCGGCTTCGACGTGATGGTCGAGGCCGTGTGTCGTGACATGGACCACTACAAGACGTTCCTCCTCGACACCCTGCAGCCGACGCCCGGCGTGCGGTCGACCGAGACGTTCTTCGTGCTCGAAGCCCACAAGCTCGCCTACGGCTGGGGCGTCGGGTAGGCCGTCGGCCTGCGCCGACCCCGCTCGTCTCCGACCTGCTCAGAGAGGTACCTCATGACCGATCACCTGCTCGCCCCCAACGCGGTGCTCCAGGGCGCTGACATGGCGCTCGCCGACAACCCGCTCGCGCCCGAGGACGTCGTCTCGGGGTCGCCGCGGAGCGGGATCGTGTCGCTCGCGGCCGTCGGTGACACCGAGGTCGGCGTCTGGGAGTTGGGTGTCGGCGTCGTGCAGGACACCGAGATCGACGAGGTGTTCGTGGTCCTCTCGGGTGAGGCGACGGTCGACTTCGCCGACGGCACCCCGTCGCTGGAGCTCCGTGCCGGTTCCATCGGCCGGCTCGCCGCCGGCGCTCGCACCACCTGGACCGTCCGCGAGACCCTCCGCAAGGTCTACGTCGCCTGACCCGCCGGCGCGACAGCAGGACATCCGCCCGACAGCAGGACGCTTCGTGCCCGTCCGTCCTGCTCTCGCGCCGATCTCCTGCGTTCCGAGTACCCCAATAGGCTTGGCGCATGAACCTGCGCACCGTCGAGCTCGACCACACGGACCACGCCGCCCTCGACCTCTGGTGGGGTGCAGCGTCCCGCGGCTTCCTTTCGAAGCCCGACACCGACGTGGCGGTGCGTGCCGAGCGGCGTCAGCTCCTCGTCGGCAGCTCAATCCTCGGGGTCTACGACGACACCGCTGCCGAACCGCTCGTCCCCGTCGGCACGCTCGGTTCCTTCCCGACCGCCCTGTCGATCCCCGGCGGCTCGGTCCGTGCCCTGGCCATCACCGAGGTGACCGTCTCGACGTCCCATGAGCGTCGAGGCATCGCGCGATCGCTGATGGAGAACCGACTCCACCACGCCCAGGCCACCGGCGCCGCAGTCGTCGCCCTCACCGCGAGTGAGGCGACCATCTACGGTCGCTACGGCTTCGCCCCGGCGACCTGGGAGTTCACGCACGAGGTCGACCCCAAGCGCGTCGCTTGGCGGGGTGCGCCGCCCGCCGGCCGCGTCCACACGCTCGACCCGCGCTCGCTCGCCACCGTCGCACCCGCGCTGTTCGAGCGCTCGCGCGGCACCGGCGACATCGACCGCGGGGTCGCGTGGTGGAAGCAGGCCCTCCGCGAGGTGACGATCCGCCACTTCAGCCACGGTGAGGGTGACACGCTCGCCCTCCGCTACGACGACGCCGACGGCGAGCCGCAGGGCTATGCGCTCTACCGCGTCGGCGAGGAGTGGGGCACGATCGTCGTCGACGACCTCGTCGCCACCACCCCGGAAGCCCGCTACGCGCTCTGGCGGCACCTCACCGGGATCAGCCTCACCACGAAGGTCACCTTCCACCAGGCTCCGACGGTCGAAGCGATCCAGTGGCGACTCGTCGACCGCCGCGCCGTCAAGACCACCGCGCGAGCCGACTCGCTCTGGCTCCGCATCGTCGACGTGCCGACCGTGCTTGGCGCGCGCCGGTTCACCGTCCCCGGGGCATCCGAACCTCGCGAGCACCTGCTCGACGTCGAGGACGCCCTCGGCCTCGCCGGTGGTCGGTTCGCGCTCCGCATCGACGAGCACGGTGCCGCGGTCGCGGAACGCCTCGGCGATGTGCCGGAGTCGGCCGACGACACCGACGTTGTGCGTCTCACCATCAACGAGCTGTCGGCCGTCCTCCTCGGCGGCCCGCGCGTGTCGGCGCTCGCCGAAGCGGGGCTCATCACCGGGTCGTCCGATGCGGTGCGAGCGCTCGACCTCGCCTTCGCGACGGAGCAGGCGCCCTTCCTGCGGACGCACTTCTAGGGAGATCCCCGCGCCGACTCCTCTGGTCGCTCAGGGAGTGATCGCTCAGGGCGCGATCGCTCAGGGCGCGGTCGCGCTGAGGAAGATCGCCGCGGCGGGGAGTCCGAGCAGGACGAACCAGCCGGTGATGAACGCGCCGACCAGGCCGGTCGCGAGGATGAAACCACCGATGGTGGCGGCGAGGGTGCGGAGCAGCTGGCGTTGCTCGGCCGGGATGCTGCGGCGCAGGGTGCGGGGGAGTGCCGCGAGCTGCGGGCGTGCCGTGCGGATGGAGCCGGTGGTGGCGGGGTGCTGCAGGGTCGTCATCGGGGTCGGGTGGTTCCTGGTCGGGTTCGGTCGGGAGGTGCGCTCCGGGAACGCCTGATCGGTCGGGTTGAGATCTGTATCTCGGAGTGCAGATTTGTTATACACCGTGGTGAACGTGCCTGCAACTCGTCGATGCAGCATCGTCGGCGGCGCACAACGGTGACACCGCTCCACAGGCACCAGATCCGCGGTCGCCGTGTCATGCCCACCAACTGTCGAGCCGTCGAGTGGCTCCCGATCGATACCGTCGCTGCAGTATTGCGACGGCCATCGTCGCGGCAAGGCCAGGACAGGAGCAGGTGTGGACACGATCCCGGATGACACGGGCACCGATTCTCTCGGGGAAGCGCCGCCAGGAGGCCGTTCCAGCTCGCTCGGACGGCGTTCGATCGTGGCGATCGTCGTCGCGGTGGTCGCTCAGCTGAGCGTCTTCGCGCTACTGGTCGTCGCCTGCACGGCACAGGTCGGCGAGTCACGGGGTGATCGTGCTTCGCCGGTGGCAGAGGCGCCGACGATCGACCCGAGCGCTCCTCAGCGTGACGACGAGCTTCCCACCCGAGACGAGGTGTTCGCCGTGGCAGCAGACCTCCTCGGGCGGATGGTCGATACGGCGTCGGGCGGACAGCCGTTCGCGTTCTCGCCCCAGGCTTCGGAGGCGCCCTGCAGGAGTCTGGCGCCGTCCGGCCGCGCTACGAGGCTGGCGCGCATGGCCGTCGAGGTCGAACTGCCGGTCGGAACGAGTCGCGACGTGCTCGTCGACCTCATCAACGGGTACGCGCCGCCGCTCGAACTCGCGGCCGACTCGGACGAGTTCCGGTCGATGCTCATCGTGCCGTCGCACGGCGGGCTCGAGCTGTCGACGCAGCTCCGCGACGACGCCATCATCTTCGAACGAGAGCTGCGATCCGATGCCGACGTGCTGCGGATCACCGTCGAGAACGGCTGCTTCGTTCCGCCGATAGAGTGACAGCGGCCGAGCAAAGGGGAATGTCGCATGAAGATCGTCGTCGCAGGAGGCAGCGGGATGGTGGGGCGACACGTCGTCGCGGTGGCCGAGGAGCGCGGGCACCGGGTGGTCGCACTGTCGCGTGCCGCCGGTGTCGACCTCGCCACCGGAGCCGGGCTCGCGCAGCAGCTGGAGGCCTCGGATGTCGTCGTCGACGTCACGTCGACGGCCACCCAGTCCACCCAGCGGTCGCGCCAGTTCTTCGGCGCGGTCACCCGCAACCTGCTCGAGGCAGAGGGTGCCGCCGGCGTGCCCCACCACGTCGCACTCTCGATCGTCGGAAGCGACCGGGCGCCGTTCGGCTACTACGCGGGCAAAGCGCTGCAGGAGGAGCTCGTCAGCACCGGGCGTATCCCGTGGACGATCCTCCGGGCGACGCAGTTCCACGAGTTCGCGCAGCAGATGGTCGAGCGGTTCCGCTTCGGCCCCGTCACGATGGTTCCGACGATGACCTCGCAGCCCGTCGCCGCGCGCGAGGTCGCCGAGCGTCTGGTCGAGCTGGCGGAGGGGGAGCCGCAGGGGCGCCCCGCCGACCTCGCCGGGCCCGAGGAGTTGCGGATGGCCGCGATGGTGAAGGCCTACACTGCGGCGACGGGCGTCCGTGGTCCGGTGGTGGAGATCCCGCTGCCCGGCGGCTTCGGCAAGGCGATGCGCGACGGCACCACCCTCGCCGGCCCGGACGCGCAGCGCGGTGTGCAGACGTTCGCGCAGTGGATCGAGGGGCTCGGCGCGGCTCGCTGAGCGTCAGCTCCGCTGAGCCGCCCGGACGTCCTGCATGAGTCGAGGCGTGCGCCACTCGCCGACCCGCTGGAACCACGCGGACGGTGGGTAGGCGAGCCGGACGACGAAGTAGTTCACGTACTCGATGACGCCCAGCAGCCAGACGAGCGGGATCCCGATGGCCGCGAAGGGGTGGGCGGGGAACCAGACGATGATGCCGATGAGTCCGGAGAGCAGCAGTGCCGCGTCGAGCACGCGAAGGCCGCGATAGATGGCGGCGAGTCCGCGAGGCATCGTGCCCTGCCTGACCCATCGCCGGGCGAGCAGCCAGTAGACGCCGGCCTGCACGAGGATCACCAGCAGCGGTACGAGGGCCGACCAGAACGCGAGCGCATCGGTCGGCCGTTCGAGCAACGGCAGCACCGACACGGACGCGACCCAGATGAACACGACGGCAGCGAACAACTCACCGAGTCCGAGGCTCAGGTACCGGCGCCGGAGGACCGTGCCGCGATCGTCGGTCATGTCACCAGCCTAGACACGGTCTGTCACGTCGGTCGAGCGGGCTCGACGGGCCTTCAGATGCTCAGAACGAGACGGTCGGCAACGTCATGATCTCGGCGCCGTCCTCGGTGATCGCGATGGTGTGCTCGCTGTGGGCGGTGCGGCTGCCGGTCACGCTGCGGAGGGTCCAGCCGTCGGCGTCGGTGACGAGCTTGTCGGTGTCGGCCATGACCCACGGCTCGATCGCGAGGAGGAGGCCCGGGCGCAGCTTGTAGCCGCGGCCGGCGCGACCGTCGTTCGAGACGTGCGGGTCCTGGTGCATGGTCGTGCCGATGCCGTGGCCGCCGAACTCCATGTTGACCGGGTAACCGGCGGCACGCAGCACGGTGCCGATCGCGAAGGAGATGTCGCCGATCTTCGCACCCGGCTTGGCGGCGGCGATGCCGGCGGCGAGGGCCTCCTGGGTGGTCTCGATGAGCGCGAGGTCCTCGAGGGTCGCCGTGCCGACGACGAAGCTGATGGCCGAGTCGGCGGCTATGCCGTCGAGCAGGACGGCGAGGTCGAGGGTGAGGAGGTCGCCGTCGGCCAGCGTGTAGTCGCGGGGGAGGCCGTGCAGGACGGCGTCGTTCACGGCGGTGCAGATGTAGTGGCCGAAGGGGCCACGACCGAAGGAGGGGGCGTAGTCGACGTAGCAGGAGACGGCGCCGGCCTCGAGGATCATCGCTTTGGCCCAGCGGTCGATCTCGAGGAGGTTGGTGCCGACCGTCACCCGGTGCTTGAGCGTGTGGAGGATGTTCGCGACAAGCTCGCCGGTGCGACGTGCCTTCGCGACCTCGGTGGGGGTGAAGATCTCGATCATGCGGGGCCCTTCCATCGGCGTGCTGCGTTCGTGGTGCGGTGGTGTTCGTGCCGCGAACGGCGCTCGGCCAATAACTATACCGGTCAAACTATCCCGTACTACACTGGGCGCATGGTCCGCCTCCCGCTCACCCCCACCGATGTCGAACGCGGTCAGCGTCTCGGTGCGCTCCTCCGCGAGGCTCGTGGTGAGCGGTCGATGCTCGACATCGCCCTCGACGCCGGCCTCTCCCCGGAGACGCTGCGGAAGATCGAGTCGGGCCGGGTCGCGACGCCGGCGTTCTCCACCATCGCCGCGATCGCCGAGGTGCTCGGCCTCTCCCTCGATGAGGTCTGGGCCACGATCAGCCCGACCCGGCGGGACACTGCCCCGTCCGGCGAACGCCTGCGCGAGCGACTCGTCTCCTAGCTCTCCGGTCCGTCCGGTCCTCTGACGGATGTCCCGGTCCCTGAGCTTGTCGAAGGGCCAACGCAGTCCCGCGGCCGTCTCCGCCCGACGCACCACCCCGGTCCCTGAGCCTGTCGAAGGGCCAACGCAGTCCCGCGGCCGTCTCCGCCCGACGCACCACCCCGGTCCCTGAGCCTGTCGAAGGGCCTGCACGCCTGGCCCGAGCTGTGTAGCGTGGCACGGATGACCGAGGAGCAAGCCGACCCGCACACCACCGGTTTCGTCGACGTCGACTACGGTGCGTCGATCTATGTCGAGGAATCCGGCATCCCGGACGGCGTCCCTGCGCTCTGGCTGCACGGCGGCCCCGGCGGCTCGCTCGGCTCCGGCTGGTACCGCTCGCACTTCGACCTGTCGCGGTACCGCCTCATCGGCATCGATCAGCGCGGAAGTGGCCGCAGCACCCCGAACATCGTGGACGCGCGCGAGCAGCTCGACGAGCACACCACGCAGCGACTCATCGCCGACATCGAGGCGGTGCGCGTCGCCTCGGGTGTCGAGCGCTGGGTCGTGTCCGGGGTCTCGTGGGGGACGACGCTCGCCCTCGCCTACGCGCAGGAGCATCCCGACCGGGTGATCGCGCTGGCGCTCGTCGCGGTGACGACCACGAGTCGTGACGAGGTCGACTGGATCACCGAGGGCGTCGGCCGCGTCTTCCCCGAGGAGTGGGCACGGTTCGAAGCTGACAGCGGTCGGCGGGACGGCGAGCGGATCGTCGAGGCCTACGCGCGTCGTCTCCGCGAGGGCGACGCGGCCGAGCGCACCGACGCCGCGACCGCCTGGGACCGCTGGGAGAGTGCGCACGTGTCACTCGACCACCCGGAACGCGTCGGCCAGCTGTTCGACGACGCGACCGTGCGCGAGGCGTTCGCGACACTCGTCACCCACTACTGGAGTCACGACGGCTTCCTCACCGGCGACCGGGCGGTGCTGTCGCGGATGGACCGCATCGCGCACATCCCCGGCGCGTTGGTCCACGGCCGCCGGGACATCAGCGGACCGGCCGTGACCGCCTGGCTGCTCCATCAGCTGTGGCCGGCGAGCGAGCTGACGATCGTCGAGACGGAGGGCCACGGTGGCATCGAGGAGAGCGCCGTGCTGCGTGCGGCGCTGGACCGCTTCGCGGCGCTCGGTCCCTGAGCTGCCCCTTCCGCTCTCTGAGCCACCCCTTCCGGTCCCTGAGCTTGTCGAAGGGCGCCCGAGCACCTCGACATGCTCGACGTGCGGACCTCGGTCTCGAGCCACTCGGCTAGCGGCGGTCACAACCATCCCGCTCCCTGCCCTTCGACAGGCTCAGGATCCGCCTGTCGAAGGGCCCACGAGTCCGCCCCTCCCGCTCGGAGGCTTTCGCCCGGGCGGGCGTCCCTCGTGTGCACTTCGACAAGCTCAGTGACCGTCACTCGGTTCCGGGTCACTGGTGCCTCGGCGGTCCCTCCGCTCGAGACACCCTTCCGTTCCCTGCAGTTCGACAGGCTCAGGATCAGGCTGTCGAAGGGCGCCGCGGAGGGGCCGCCTCCCTTCCATGACAGCGGCCCATGCGACACTCGACCCATGGAACCCGAGGTCGAGATTCGCGTCGCGACGCCGGCCGATGCCGCCGGGTTGGCGGAGCTGAAGCTGCTGATGTCGCCACCGGCCGCCCCGCTCGCCGACTGGGAACGAGCGCTCTTCGCCCACGACCTCGTCTCGTGGATCGCGGTCGACCCCGATTCCCGGGTGTGCCTGGTCGCCGTCGTGGACGACCGCGTCGTCGGGATGGCATGGCTGGTCGTGTTCTCCCGCGCCCCCAACATCGGGGCCCTCCGCCGGCTGACGGGCGACGTGCAGAGCGTGTTCGTCCGCCCGGAGTTCCGTGGTCGCGGCATCGCGGGTCGCCTGATCGACGGACTGCTCGATGCCGCACGCGCTCGCGACATCGGCCGGGTCTCCGTCAGCGCGAACGAGGATGCCGCGCCGGTCTACCTCCGTGCCGGGTTCGAGCGGGCACCACTGCTCCTCGAGTGGCGGGCCGAGTCGGGCGGATCCCGCTAACCTCCAACGGTGGCTCAAGAACTGATCTGGTTGACCCTACTTGCGCTCGCGGTCGTGGTGGTCCTCACCGGCTGGATGAAGTACCTCCGCAAGCCGGCTTGGTCGGGCCGGGCGTTCGCCGTCCTCGTTCTGACGAACCTGCCGACCCTCGGACTCCTCGTGGTCGGTGCACTCGCGGTCGTCGAGCAGTGGCCGATCCTCCCTGCAATCGCTCCGCTCCTGCTGTTCGTCGGGGCTCTGCTCCAGGTCGTCCACGCGACTGAGGACGCTCGCAAGCTCGGCGTCAGGGAACGCGACGCTCTCGCCCTGTCCGGCTGGATCGCCGTGCTCTTCGGGGCGGGCTGGGCGGCAGTCGGCGCGCTCATCTGACGGGACGCGCTCATCCGAAGGTCGTTCGCCCACTCCTCGAGTACGACGAATCGCCCTGGTCCGCGAGCCGAGCGGTGGCTCGGAGCGGTCCAGGGCGATTCGCGACGCGGCGTGACCTACATGTCGCGGTAGCGCTTGGCCTCGGCGACGAGTTCGCGCAGCTTGTCGGCGTCGACGTCCGGGCCATAGCCGGGGGTGTCGCGCTGGATGCGCCATCCCTCGGAGAGCGCGCCGATGTCGAGGGGCTCGAACCCGAAGGAGTCGATGAGGGCGGCGACGGTGGCCTTCGCGTCGGCGTCGTCACCGGCGATGACGAGGGCCCGGCGGCTCGGGGTGCCGGACGGCTTGCCCTTGGTGGTGAGGTCCGCGGCGTAGATGTGGTTGAACGCCTTCACGACCTTCGACTCCGGGAGGTGCGCCTGGAGCATCTCGGCCGTGGTGGTGGTCTCGGCGTCGAGCTCGGCGATGTGTCCGTCGCGCTCGGGGTAGTAGTTGTTCGTGTCGATGACGACCTTGCCCGCGAGCGGTGCGACGGGGACGGTGTCGATCGCGTGCAGCGGGATGGTGACGATGACGATGTCGCCGCGCTCGGCCGCGTCGAGGGCGGTGCCGGCGGTGGCGTGCTCGCCGAGCTCCGAGACGAGGTCGGTGAGCGTCTCCGGTCCGCGCGAGTTGGACACGATGACGTCGTGACCCTGCGCCACCGTGAGGCGTGCGAGCTGAGAGCCGATGTTTCCTGAACCGATGATTCCGATGGTTGTCATGTTCAGGGGAACGGCGCGTGCGGGGTTGAGCATTCCTGTTCGGCTCGGATCCGGAGCCGCCGTTCAGGTTCGGACCGGCGCGACGGTTTGCCGAACGTCGTCCCTCGGTCGAGCGCCCTCCACGTTCGGCCGAGCGCCGTACCGTTCGGCCGAGCACCGGTCCCAGTTGCTGAGCATCCTGTCCGGTCACTGGGTAGCTCCTCGACGACAGAGCACCCTCCTCGGTCGCTGAGCGCCCGTCCGGTCGCCGAGCTCCTTTCCCGGTCACTGAGCTTGTCGAAGTGCGCCCTCCGACGAGCTCAATGACCGGGGCTCGGCCGTGGGGACGCCCGCCTCACTCCACCGGTGGCAGCAGCTCGAACGCCAGCGGCTCGGTCGCGACCCCGTTCACCTGCAGCGCGATCCCGTGCGCACCCGGGTGGTAGCGGCGGGTGGTGATCGCGCGGAAGGAGTGCTCCCGCGAGAGGAGGATGTGCTCGCCGGGGGCCAGCTCGGTCGTCGTCAGCTTGAACGTCTTCGTCGTCTGCGAGCCGTTCGCCTTCTGGTGGTGCACGACATAGTCGATCGCCAAGCGGGCCGTGTCGGTGCCGGTGTTGCGGACGGTCGCGACGAATCGGACCGTTCCGCCGAACGGGATGTGGGCGATATCGACCGCGAAGCCCTCTACCTCCGTCGTCGCTGCGCCGAAGCCGAGGGCCGCGAGCGCACCAGGGTTGCCGCGCTTCACGAGGGTGCGGAGCGCGTGGCGGACGAGCGCAGGAGTGTTGGCGTCGGGGTCGGCCAGCCAGCGGTTCGCGGTGGCGACGACGAGGTCGGGGTCGTCGCGGCTGAGGTCGTTGAGGTGGTTGGCGACGGACCGGCGAACGTATCCGCTCGGGTCGCGGTAGAGGGCGTCGAGGATCGAGACGGTGATGCCCTGGTTCGCGACGATCTCCCGAACGCGCACCGCCCACGGCAGGTAGGGGCGGGTGCCTTCGCTGGCGAGGCGGCGGATGTGCTCGTTGTCGGAGGTGGTCCAGTCGAGGACGATGGCGAGCGCGCGGTCGAGGTCGTGGCGGAGGAGAGTGCGGATGGCGAACTCGGCGCTGAGGCGTTCGGTGAGTTCGGCGAGGAGTCGCATCGCGTCGTCGAAGGCATCGGGGGTGCCCTCCTCGACCGCGCGGGCTGCGACCGCACTGGTGACCGGCCAGATCAGCCAGCCGGTGAATGCGGGGTCCGCGGACTGGGCGGTGCGGATGATCCCGGCGAGCGTCGCGTAGTCGCCGGGAACGTCCTCGAGCAGGGCGTCGCGCAGGAGGTCCGCGCGCTCGCGGAGCGCGAGACCGTCGAGGTGCTCGGCAGCGTGGGCCGTGGCATCGAACGGGTTGCCCGGCGCGGCCTCCTGGAGCGAGCGGGTGAGGGTGCGGGCGACGGCGGTGCCGAGGAGCTCGTCTGCGAAGGGCATACGGCGATCATGGCGTGTGCCGCTGACAGGTGGGGTGCTGATGCCGTGCTGAGGCGCCTGAAAATGTTCCGAATCCGCGCAATCTGTGACAGATCTGGGCGACTCAACGTGCTGGGGCGTCGCAGCCTGTGCCGAGTCGCCCGAATGTGTTCCAAACCCGCCCGATTCACAACACGTTCGGGCAACTCAGCGGGGTAGGACGTCGCGGCACTCGGCACTTCCGGCGCCATCAACGAGGCCGGGTCGACACCGAACCGGCCCAGTGTCAGACTCGGAACGTGACGATCGGCGACCGACAACAGCACTCCCAGCAGCTCAGCGGCGGGCTCCACGGAGCCGATCACGACCTCCTCGAACGCCTCAACGCGGCACATGCCGAAGCGCAGATGGTCGGATGGGACTTCTCGCGGCTGGATGGCGCACTCATCTCCGACAGTCCGTGGTGGGACTTCGAAGCGGACTGCCTGCACGCGCTGCGTGACTCACGCATCGGAGCGGTGGATCTGGGAACAGGCGGCGGAGAGCGGTTGTCCGCGCTCCTGGAGTCGCTCTCTCAAGAGTCCGCACGCCCGCCCCTGGTCATCGCTACTGAAGGATGGCCGCCCAACGTCCCGGTCGCGCGAGCGCGACTCGCGCCCCAGCGTGTAGAGGTCCTGCAGTACGACTCGGATGCCAGCGACGTCCTCGGCCTCCCCGATCAGAGCCAGGATCTGGTGATGTCTCGGCACGAGTCCTACGACGCGGCCGAGGTCGCACGCGTCTTGGCCCCCGGCGGTAGGTTTCTGACCCAACAGGTGGACGGCTTCGACGCGCCCGAGATCCATGAATGGTTCGGGAGCGAGTACGCCCACCCCGATGTCACCATGGAAGCCCACGCGGAGGCCCTGCGGGAGGTGGGGATGCGGATCGACCAGGTCGACCGTTGGGAGGGATCGATGCAGTTCAAGGATGCTGTCGCTCTCGTCACCTACATCGGCCTCGTCCCGTGGGACGCTCCCTCCTTCTCCGCGCAAGCGCATGCTCAGCGGCTCTCCGAGTTGAACGGTGCAGCCCCCATCACCGTGACGCAGCGCCGGTTCCGGATCTACGCCACCAAGGAGTAGCGGCGGCCAGCGTTCCGCCTCCGTTCACCCGGTCGCGATAGCCTGGCGCGCATGACTGCATCGCTGACTGCCCTGGCCGAAGAACTGACGCGTCGGGGCCTCGTCGCCTCGCCGGAGGTCGAGGACACCTTCGTCTACGGGCTCGCCCGCTTCGACGCGATCGACGCCGAGGTCATGCTCAACGTCGACCCCGAACCAGAGGAGCAGGAGGGCGAGCCGGAGCCTGCGGCGCTCGCCGACTTGGCGCAGCGGGTCCTGTCGACGCCCACGGCGGAGTGGAAGGTGCTGCTCGACCGGGTGGCGTCGGAGATCGAGGATGCCGTCGAGTCGGACGAGGTCATCGAGCCCGCCGACCTGCGTGACGACCTCGTGCTGCGCTCGGTGATCGTCTTCATCGACGCGGTGCTGCTCTCGTTCGACGCGCCGAAGCAGTTCCCCGACAGCTCGGTGCTCGTGCAGCTCGACGCGGACCTCGCGTTCGAGGCCGTCGAGGTCGAGCCCGACGACGACGACGAAGAGGGCGTCGAGTCGATCAAGTTCTCGACCGTCGAGGAGCTCGTGCGTCGCCTCTCGATGTGAGGTGACATCCCCGAGCGGCCTCTCTGCGGGTCCCTGAGCTTGTTGAAAGGAACGCAGGAGCGCGTCGACTGGCGTCGTTCGGTAACCGGGGTTCTGGGCGGTGCTCGGTCTGGCGGGCCTTTAGCCTGATCTTCATCTCGAACTATTGGGGCGGTTACCGGGAGTCCTGCCCGAGGAAAAGAATATTCCTCGAGCTGAATCTGCCTGGTCCACTCATCAAGGTGTTCCTCTCAGCAGTCACCGCAGGTGACTGCGCAACACGCCCGCGATGAGTCACAAGGGCAATACTGCTCGGCGTGTTCAAGACCGCTGGGTCAACCTTCACCTCGTAAGCCGGCAAGGTGGACAGAGTGTTTCGCCCTACGCTTGGCGTATGGACAACGGCGACGTTTACGAAGATCGACTGGCCCAGCTGTTGCATGCGTTCGCGAATGCGGACCACCTGACGAACGCCACGCGAGAGGTTGTACTCGACGTACTTCACTCGATCGAATCGATTCATCAGCTATGGCCCGAGATGCTCGCCGGAGACGAATATGCGTCCGCATTCTGGCGCTCGGCCGAGCCTGTGCTGGCGATGTTTCCGGAAGCGTTGCGAAGGGGCGACATTGCAGTCCTTGACTGGGCGGCTTCTCTCGTGTTGGATCTCGGCGAAGCACTGGGCCGGCGGGTGTCGGTTCGGAACCTCTCCGATGACCTCTTGGAGCGTACTCGCGAACAGATGCGGCTCGCAGATAGGTCTCTGCAACGCATTGCTATGTTGCAGACGGATCTGAGATTGACTGAGAGTGGCCGCGTGCTAAACGAGATCGAAGACGTCGCAGATGCGGCGAGAACGGCCGCGGGGACAATCGCCGGCGGAAACCTCTCGCAGTATTTTGGTGAGTACGCGAAGACTGAAAAACGGACTGCCGATCTCTTCCGCGTACTCACAGTACTCTTGATCGGCGCCGGAATCACCGTCTCGCTCTTCATCCCGCACGGTGCGGTGGGCGATTGGGTGGCACTCGCGTATCGCTTGCTGATCGTTGGTGGAATTGCTGGACTGGCTGCATATATTGGGCGCCAGGCTGGTCAGCACCGACGAACCGCGAACTGGGCGAAAGCTCTGCAGGTACAGCTTCTGGCGTTTGCAGCCTTCATTGCGCCAATTCAGGACGAAGAGTCCAAGAACGCGATCTATGGAGCCTTTGCGGCGCGCGTTTTCGGCGCACCACCGGAGCGCCCGACGGCCAAGGATGGTTCAGATCTTGGCGCAGGCCAAGTTGTCGATCTGATGACGGCATTTGTGAAAAAGTCCTAGCGGGTGCCAGGACTCTTCCGTCTGCGAGATGCTTGCCCAGCCGGTTAAGCGCGCACCATCGTCATATAACGAGCCCCGAGTCTGTCGAGGGGCCCGATCCCGCGGCGTAAGTCCGGCACTCACGGCCGCACGTCCATGACGAATCGTGACACCGCCCTCTGGCCACGAGCAGCCTGTGCCGCCGACACTGTCCGCATGACTCTCCTCTCGAACGACCTCGCTACCGTCCCCGACGTCTCTGCAACCGAGCGCGCGGACCGCCTCGCTGCCGCGGGCGCCTCCTGGTCCGAGCGGATCGCCTCCGCGCCATCGAGCGCGGCGCTCACTTACCGCGTCTCCGGCTCCGGCGAGGGCTCGGTCGCGAGTGCGATCACCGCGGGTAAGCACCGCTTCCTCGTCGACGAGCCTGCCGTGCTGGCCGGGGACGATGTGGCGGCGAGCCCGGTCGAGTTCGCGCTCGGGGCGCTCATCTCCTGCCAGATCGTGGTCTACCGGTTGTATGCGAGCGCGTTGGGCATCCAGGTCGACGACATCCGTGTCGAAGCGGAGGGCGACCTCGACGTGCGCAACCTCTTCGGCATCACTGACGAGGTTCGCGCGGGGTTCTCGACGATCCGGCTGAACATCAACATCACCGGCCCCGAGACCGAGGACCGCTACCAGGAGCTGCGCGCCGCGGTCGATGCGCACTGCCCGGTGCTCGACCTGTTTCAGAACCCGACGCCGGTGGAGATCACCGTCTCGAAGGGCTGATCGATCTGCGCGTCGGAGACAGTTTCGCTTCAGGGGTGGGAGTTTCCCCCTGTCGTCAAGGACTAGCTCCATCCAGGGGCCGAGCAAGGTGGTCAACCACCTCTAAGCTCGGCGTATGAGCACACCAGAGTCTGCGGGGGCGACTCCGAATGAGGTTCCCCCATACACGCCGAACCCGCATGGGCAGTCACAGTATGGTGGGCAGCAGCAGCCGTATGCCCCGAACCCGCAGGCTCAACATCCGTACGGAGGATATCCGCCGGGTCAGAAGCCAAAGCCCTCCAGCGGTCTCGCTCTGACAGCCTTCATTCTGGGCATCGCAGCCTTTCTCCTTCCCTGGGTTCCGGTCCTGGGGGTCATGCTTGGGCTGGCCGCAGTTGTTGTGGGTATCGTTGCGCTGGTCAAGAAGCAGACTCGATGGATGGCCCTTGTGGGCACCATTCTTGGCAGCCTTGGGCTCATTACGGCGTTGATCATCACCCTTGCCTTCAGCTCATTCATGGCTGGGTTCGACAGCACTCAAGCGAAGGCCCCTGACAGTTCCACCAGTGCCAGCGAAACTCCTGACGCAGAGGCACCAGCGATCACCGAAGAGCCGACGGCGGTTCCGCCGCCTGCGCCGGCGGCACCGGATCTGTCTACGTTCGCTCCTACGGACGAACGCACGTTTGCGCTCATCGCTAAGGACCCAGACGCCTACATCGGCACCAACCTCATCGTCTTCGGGTCCATCACTCAGCTCGACTCTGCCACTGGTCGCTGCAACATGCTGGTCAGCGCTGGAGCGGCTCAGACCGAATTCTCTTACGACTACGGTCAGAACACTCTGGCGACCTCAGGCGACGGGGAATCCGACTGCCCAATTTTCGATCCGCTTGTTGAGGGAGACCATGTGAAAATGTGGGTGACGATTCTGGGCAGTTATAGCTACGACACTCAGATTGGTGGGAACACTACCGTCCCACTGTTCGAAGTGCTCCAAGCCGAGCTGCTTCCGGCCCAAGAGTACTAATAGCGATCTGTCTGCTGATCTGGAGGCGCATTCGTAGCCCGCGCTACTTGTTTTCCGACACCCCATCGGCACCCGACGCGGAGCACGACACCGTCGCGTACGCGCCCGTCGACGTCTGCTCGGCGACCACGTCGCCGTCGACGGTGATCTTGCAGCTGACGGACCCGGTGTCCTCCGCGCCGTTCTGCGCCTGGAGGGAGTAGGAGGCGAAGTCGTACTGCTGACCGGCCTTGACGGTCAGCTCCTTGATGAAGGGGAGCGCCTGGCCGGAGGACTGCTCGGTGCTGCTGCTGCCGGCCGAGTACGTGGAGTAGGTGATGGAGGCGTCGGTGGCGGTCCCGTTGACCTCGTAGACGATCGAGATCTCCCTGTTGGCGGCTTCGGACGACTTCGCCTCGGCGGTCTTGACGGCGTCGCTGATGAGTCCGGCGAACCCGGCCGTGTAGGTGATCGCGAGGATGATGCTCAGGACGATCGCGACGGCCGAGATGATCGTGCCGGCGACGGCGAAGCCCTTCGTCCGGTTTTTCAGGCACAGCGCGATGATGCCGAGCACGAGTCCGACGAGTCCGACGAACCCGGCGACGTAGTTGAGGATCGGGATGAACGCACCGATGAGCGCGAACCCACCGACGATGAGGGCGGCGATGCCGAGTCCGTTGCCGCGCTTGCCGGTCTTCACCGGAGCCGGGCCGGGCACCGGCAGCGGGTAGGGCTGGTTCTGGGCGGGCGGCTGATTCGAATACGACATGCGCGTGGTGCCTCTCTACTGCGTTGGTTCCACCGTACCGAGGGCAGGCGTTCAGGGGCAGGGGTGGACGGAACGCTGGTGACGGCTGGGTCGTGCGGACGACGCACGGCGAGGGCTCTGCTTCACGCCGGTCTGCCGGACGTCCGCACGCTTCGTTAGGCTCGGCCCATGAGCAGCGATGTCCCTCTCGTCCCGGGCGATGACGCCTTCCCGCTTCACATCTTCGACGCCCTCGGCGTGGAACCGGTGGTGTTCAAGGACCGCATCGGCGGGTCGGTGATGGTCATCGAGAAGCGGCCGGAGAACGGCCCGGTGACGATCCTCACCTCCGGGGTGTCACGGCTCGCGACCGACTCCGGTGAGCGGATCGAGCTCGCGGTGGAGGTCGTCGACGGTCAGCAGGGTGCCGCGATGGTCGCGCTTCGCATCGTGATCAACGAGATCGCGACCAACCGCCGGGTGCCCCCGGTGCTCGCGCCGTGGCGCAATGGCACGCCGTTCCTCACCGGGACGGCGATCTCCGCGCTCCTGGTGACGCCGTCGCGCTGGGGAGCGTCGTTCGACGAGATCCGGAACGAGGCCGGCCAGGTGGTCGGGCACGTGCGGACACTGCGTCTACTCACGGACGGCGAGGCCGCGGTCGCGGGGGAGCGTGGGTGGGATGTGCTCGTTGCCGAGGTGGGGTCGCTGGATGCGTTGTTGGACGTTGAGCGATCTGACTGAGCAGGAGATTCGAAGGAGGCTAGAGATATGTTCCCTTGCCGAACGGCTATCCGCGACCCGTCCGTCTTCCTCTTCCTGAGCCTGTCCAAGGGCTGAAATGAACACACTTGTAAGTGCCCCGAGAGTCGATCCTGTGCACTTTGCTCAGTCCGAGCGAATTTTCCCTGACCGTCTTCCCAATGGGGTTCGCCATTTCGTCGACGGCTGTTACTGGTCGTCGGAGGATCTGTCGTCTATTACGCTTAGCCCGTGCATACCCACCTGACAGCGTGCTGCTCGGGGGGCGACCACGTCAGCGCCGTCTGTGCGAGTCTCGTGACAGATTCATGCCCGGAGCCATATGGTTAGCTCATGTCGATGATCACGTCTCAATATCTTACCGCCGGGGATGAATCGCTTGAGCGCTGGAGGGTCTCGGGGCGTGAAGCATCAATAGTTGCTTGGTCAAACCTCGTCGGCTCGCTTGGCAGAGACGAGCTCCATGGTGCGGGAGTCGATGAGGCTGTTGTGGTCCCTGCTTCGGACACCATTGAGTTGGTCATAGGTTCGACCTGCGATTGGTCGAGCGTTGCTGACGGCGTCGTGGCATTGCAAGAAGTTGGATGGAGCGTCACAGTGTTGACCGCTCTCCACTCACTCGGTGCGGCCCATCACGTCCTGGCCGGAACCGACGTACATCTGCAGGGCTGTTGGCGGAATGATACTGGCTGGTCGTTCACTCCCGCGGAGATAGCATAGATGCCGCCGCCGCTGAACTCACAGAATGTCATCGCGTTTATCTGGGACTTTGACAAGACCTTGACGCCTGGATACATGCAGCAACCAATATTCGAAGCTTACGGGGTGAATGCCTCGACCTTCTGGCAGGAGGTGAACGCGCTTGTCGAACACTACCAAGGACGAGAACTACAAGTGTCGAAGGACACCGCCTATCTTGGCCACATGTTGACTTACATTGACGGAGGGCCCTTTGACGGACTGACAAACGCACGGCTCAGGGAGTTGGGAGCAGGTGTCCCACTGGCTCCAGGTATGCCGGAGTTTATGGACCGTATGCGGTCGATTGTCGCGAACGATGAACGATTCGCCCATCACGAACTGAAGGTCGAGCACTACATTGTATCGACCGGGCTGCGGCAGATGATTGAGGGTAATCCGATTCGCCGCTATGTAGACGGAGTCTGGGCTTGTGAATTACTTTCCGACCCGCCCGCCGCTGGGTATTTGCAAACTTTGGAGCGCCTGGAGCTCAATGACAAACTGACGCAAGTCGGGTATGCCCTAGATAACACGACCAAGACGCGTGCTGTCTTCGAGATCAATAAGGGGTCGAACGTCGAGCCCTCTCTAGATGTAAATGCGCGGATGGATCCGGATGAGCGGCGGGTTCCCTTGCAGCACATGATTTACGTTGCTGACGGTCCAAGCGATGTGCCAGTCTTCTCCGTTGTGGGCGGCAGCGGAGGACGGACCCTTGGCGTATGGACGGACTCGGCCAACTACGCGAACGTGAAGCAGCTTCAGGACGATGGGCGAGTCAACAGTATTGCAAAGGCAGATTTCTCTGAAGGTAGCGAAGCTGATATGTGGCTAACGGCGACACTACGGTCAATCGCCAAACGCATCTGCGACACAAGAGACAGACGCCTCGCTAGTATCGCCGCCCCTGGGGGGCACGTGGTCTGAGCTGGCGAAACTAGTGAGTGAGAATACGCATCACGAGTCCGGAACGGAGAAGCGACGCCCCTCTCGTCCGTGGCGATGAAGTCTTCCCTCTGGACATATTCGAGGCCCTCGGTTCGGACGCGGTTGTGTTCGAGGTTGCGTCGGAGCGTCGGGGATGGTGATCGAGAAGGGTCCCGAGGATGGGTCGGCGACGGTGCTCACCCCCGCGGCGTTCCGGCGCATGAACGTCACCCGGGCCCGGATCGAGCTCGCCGCGGACATCGTCGATGTCAATAGGGTGCCGCGATGCTCGCGCCGTGCATACCGATCAACGAGATCGCGACCGACTGACGGGTGCCACCGGCGCTCGGACCGTGATGCGACGGCACACGTTTCCTCAACAGGACGGCGATCTCGCTGCCAGTGGCGCCGTCGCGCTGATGGGCGTTCGACAACAACCGGCGCAATGTCGGACACGTCATCGGGCACGTACGCACCCCGTGGTTACTTACTGACGTTCGAGTCGCGGTGGCGGGAATCGTGGGTGGGATGCCCTCGCCGCGGAGGTGCGGTAGATGGGTGCGTTGCTGGATGTGGAGCGGGAGGTGACGTTTGCTGATGCGCGAGAACACCGAATCGACGATCGCGGTGATTGTTGCAGAACTGGCATGTTGCCAACATGACTGAAGCTTCGCCACAGGGAGTTGACGCGGCTAGCGTGGTCAGTTGCTGCTGCCGCAGCGACGACTCTATGCGGGGATCTTCTGGAGAGTCAGACGCCTAGGATCTTTCCCACTGTGTAGATGTGGTGAGAGATCTGCTGTCTCTTGTTTTCAGAGAGATTGGTGTAGTTTCCTGATGTTCGCTGTGCCTCGTAGCTCTTGACGCCAGGCGATTCTTCGAAGCGAGCTGGCGTAGCTATCTTCTGACTGTGTAGATCATCCAGAACTTCACGGAATTTGGTGGCCTGGGGGTCGGTTTGCTCTTGAGTCCGCGAGATGAAGTGCTGGATCCAAAGGTCTGGACCATTGGAGAATGAGAGATGCACAGCAATGGCGCCAACGGGGCCACCGCCGTCCTTGTATGTGCCGGGCAGCATCGTGAAATCAGCAAATCCACCACGTCCGCTCGTGGCCCAGGTGGCATGGTTATTCGTCAACCACTCTTCGCCTGAGTAATCCTTATTTCGGACTTCGCTACGAAAGTTATCGCTCACGTCGACAGTCCTGTTTGCGCCGAGCGTTGAAATATAGTTGACTGCGCTCGCCGTAGGCAAAAAGAACACGACGCAATCCACGCCGCTAAGTGTCTTAGCAAGGTCCATTGCATTCAACTTATTCGTAGAGAGGATAACGCCAATCTTTCGTGACGGATAAGCGGCCACAAAATCAGATATTTCCTTCATTGTAGTCCCGGCATCTTCTTTGAAGGTGGGGCGAACCAGGGTGGGATCTGCAAGGGTGGCACCAAAATCGCCGAGCCAGGTCGTGGCAGCGCCTGTGCTTGCCAACTTGCCCTGGTGTGGATTAACGATGATGTAGGCCGCGGCGCTCTTCGCCTTGAGCTCGCTCAGTGCTGCGACTAGCTTCGCGGCAGGTTCCACGGGTTCGATAATCGGGAAGATTAGCTGGGGTGTCCCAACATGACCTGCGACGTCTGCTATTGCCTTCAGTTCGGCTTGACGGCTATACAGGTATGGAAAATACATGAAGCTCCCTTGCTTGGTTGCTTCATCATGCCGTCAAAGCGGTGCTGCGTCAAACACTGTCGAGAATGGCGGAGATGGGCAGCTTCAGTCGGTTGGACAACCTGTTGGATCCAATGACTGAAAGTTCAGTTGCGTAAGCAAGGCTTCGAAGGCTAGATGGAAATCCAGGATCGCTAAGCAGTGCACGGGCGCTCGTGCTCCGGAGCTTTAGTGCTTGGACCACAGCTTCGTGCGCTTGTAGGAGTGGCAGGGCGCGAAAGTGTGCGTACGCCACGTCCCTTGCGTGACCTGATGGGCTCTTCTGCGGGTCCCCACCGGTCGCTCTCATCACCGACAACGCCTCACCGGTCCGCAGGAGCCTGAAGATGTCGGTGTGGCGCAACGTGGCTAGGTTCGACGGAGCTGGCCGAATAACGGACAGATTGCCTCGTGGCCGCAGAGTGATGATGCCGGCCTCTTCGGGCACATTCTTCTTCGCTGTACTCGCGCGGCGCTCCGAGACAACCACGTAGACGTACTCCGCGTGCCGGATATAGTCGCGTACTTGAGCTTGAAGGCGTGCGAAGGAGTCTAGGTCTGTCTTGACCTCGTATACGGTCGAAGTTCCGTTCAAGACGAGGACATCGGCCACCGAAGCGGACATGGGCTGCTCGATTAGTGCAGATGCGGTGGTCAGAGAGTGCCTACCGAGGACGATCTTCGAGACGATCTGGTTCTTGTAGGAGTACTCGCTCTGGTAGCTCGCGAGGAGGCGAGAGTGTGCGTCATTGAAGGCCTGACCGAGAGGTTTGGCATCTGACTCATGCGGCTCGAGTAGGCGCTCCACGCGAGCGGCCACTGGCCCGAAGTTCTCGCTGGCGAGGGCCTTCATCACCGCTGGTGAGAACGTCGCTGCCAGCGCGGGCGGATTCGAGATGGGCACGGCGAGAGTCTAGGACACAGGCCAACTGCGGCAGCCAGGGCGGCGCCGGGGTTGCGTGATTCTGGCGCCGAAGGGAACGTTTCTGGCGCGTGGGAGCGCAGCTGGGGGTCGAAGGTGGCGTGCCGCGGAGCCCGGCCAGCGTGTTATGGAGATTGCGTTCCAGAGTGTCGAGGCAGTACTCGGCACCGTGAACGCTCGAGCCACGGCTTATGGAGTACCGCTGATAGATTGACCGGATGGCGGACCCCTCACTGCGCGACGAGCTCGCCGATTTCGTGGCCGAGCGTGATTGGGCACAGTTCCATACGCCGGAGAACCTTGCTAAGAGCATCTCGATCGAGGCAGCCGAGCTACTTGAATGCTTCCAGTGGGGGGCGGATGCCGACACCGGTCGCGTGCGCGACGAATTGGCCGATGTCCTCACCTATTGCTTGTTGTTGACGGATCGGCTCGGTCTCGATGCGGAGACGATCGTCCGCGACAAGCTCGCACGGACGCGGGAAAAATACCCGGTGGAGAAGGCGCGGGGGCGGTCTGTGAAGTATGACGAACTCTGAGATCACGAGTCTCGACTTCACATCGACCGAGGTCAAGCTCTGGGCGGCGGGTGATCGCCGATTCAGCGATTGGCCGGTCGTGTATCTGTTGGATGGGCCGGTCGGATCGTCCAACGTTTCTTCGGCCCCGCGACGGAAGCGGGCCGGTGTCGCCGCCGAGCGTGATGTCTACGTCGGTGAGTCCCTCAACGTCGCTGCGCGCATGCGTCAGCACTTCGAGTCCACAGCGAAGGAACATCTTACCGGTCTTCGTGTGATCGTGGATGAGACCTTCAACAAGTCGGTCTGTCTCGATCTCGAATCCTTCCTGATCCGCATGCTCGCCGGGGACGGCGCCTACCAGGTGCTCAATCGAAATGACGGCATCGTCGACGCCAACTATTTCGATCGCGACCGTTACCGCGAGTCCTTCGAGGACGTCTTCGATCGACTCAGGGCGGATGGTGTCTTCACTCGATCCCTTCCCGAGATCGAGAACAGCGACCTCTTCAAGCTGTCGCCGTTCAAAGCGCTCACACCTGATCAGACCATCGCTGTCGAAGGCGTACTCGAGGGGCTCTTCGAAGACCTCACCCGGTCGCAACGAAGCACGACCGTCGTTCAGGGCGATCCCGGAACCGGCAAGACGGTCGTCGCGATCTACCTGCTGAAACTGATCGCTGACATCCGAGGCTCAGCTGCCCTCGACGAACCTGACGATGACACGCTCTTCTCGTCGTTTTTCACCGAGCGTCACCGTGGGCTGCTGCAGGGTTTCAAGGTCGGGATCGTCGTCCCGCAGCAGTCATTGCGCGCTTCGATCAAGCAGGTGTTCCGCAAGACGCCTGGCCTACACCCGGACATGGTCATGACCGCATTCGATGTCGGGGTATCCGACGAGGAATTCGATCTCCTCGTCGTCGATGAGGCGCACCGGCTCAATCGGCGAGCGAACCAACCATCCGCGGCACAGAACAAGCAGTTCCGCGAAATCACGACCAGGTTGTTCGGCGAAGACGACACGTCGAAGACACAACTCGACTGGATCATCGCGAAGAGCGCGCACCAGATCTTCCTGCTCGACGCCGGACAGAGTGTTCGTCCCGCGGATGTCCCAGCTGAGCACCTGCACCAGCTGGTCGCCAGAGCGCAGTCTGCTGATCGATACGCCGGCCTCGCCTCGCAGATGCGCGTGCGCGCGGGGTCGGGCTACGTGGACTACGTCCGAAACGTCCTTGGAAACCAGGTGGAGATCGAGCTGGCGCCGGACTTCGGCGAGTACGACCTCAGGTTGTTCGACGACCTCGCTGAGATGCGGGAGGAGATCCGCAAGCGGGACGCCGAGTTCGGGCTCGCGCGAATGGTCGCGGGCTACGCCTGGGAGTGGAAGACGAAGAACGACAAGGACGCGTACGACATCGTCATCGACGATGTCTCCATGCGCTGGAACGGCACGCAGACCGACTGGATCGCGTCGCCGAAGGCGCTCGAGGAGGTCGGCTCGATCCACACCGTTCAGGGATACGACCTGAACTACGCAGGAGTGATCATCGGGCCAGATCTGCGGTACGACGTTGAGGCGAATCGCATCGTCTTCCATCGAGAGTCCTACTTCGACAAGAAGGGCAAGGAGAACAACCCGGCTCTCGGCCTGACCTACTCGGACGACGATCTTCTGCGCTACGTCACGAACATTTACACGGTGCTGCTGACTCGCGGTATCCGCGGGACCTACGTATATGTGAGCGATCCCGCGCTGCGGGCGCACCTCGGTAGCGTCCTGCCATCGCAGTTCGCGGAGGGATCTCGTTAGCCGCCACTGAGGTTGCGGTGGCCCGGCGCGTTAGTCGGCGGGTTCCAGTGTGTGGAACGAGTCGCCACTGCGGACGACAACGGTGATGTCCAGAGTCGCCATAAGCTCCAGGAGCTCTTGCTCCGGGCGGCCAGGTAAAAGGACGACTGGGGTCACGGTAAATCCCGCGCGTCGCGCGATATGCGCGTAGTCAAGCACCTGGCCTATTGCGGTCCTCACATAGGCGCGTCCTGAGGACTTCTTCGCCTCGACGATCCAGCCGTTCGACTCGACGTAGAGATCAGGCACGACCGTGGACGATGCCGTGGGAAGCGTGAGCCGCTTGATGACGTGATCTTGGCTCTCGAGCCAACGACCGAAATCGGCCTGTAGCTCGAATTCGACTCGCGAAATCAGTCGTTCTCCGGTGGTGACCAGCTCATCCTGGGCGACAACGATGTCGGAGTGATCCGGCGCCGTCCACTCGGTGATCGTGGTACTTGCCGAGCGCTCACCGCGATAAGGAGGGAGGAGCGTGGTGTCGGCATCAAGGGGTACCAGATTGAAGATGATCCCTAACCGCTGAGCGCCCTTCACGTCGGGGATAGTTTCTGTTCGATAGACGGGCTCACCCGTTGTGAACGCGCCGACGTAGGTTGCCATCGTCCCGCTCGTCTGAAACAGACGGATGGTCTTGCCAGCAGCAGCTGCATCACGCAGAGCCTTGTTCCCGCGGAGAAACTCGTGGTGTCCTTCTTGCCCCTCGCCCGTGTAGGAGTAGGAGCCGTCCTCGCGGAGCCCTTCGAATTGGTCGTAGCCGAACTTCGAGCCCTCTTTCGGGTCGGTGAAGATCAGAATGTCGGGGATGCTCTTCGGAGTGGAGATGCCGCCCTGCTGCTGACCACGGAAGGCATTGTGGATCTCGCGGCGACGGACAGTGTCGCCGATCTCGAGCGTCCACTGACGTCCCTTGTCGGCCTCGCTTGCGGCAAAACGTGAACGCACGGCGTCCGCTTGCCCATCGTTGAGTTCCCATCGCGTCGTCCCGGTTGGAAGCGTGCCGTACAGCTCCCGGAGGACGTCGCGAATGCGTTTCTGATCCACCTGGAGCTCGAGGGAGAGGCTTGCAGGTGTGATGAGCGGCATGAGCCGACACTATCGGCCATGTGTTGCTTATCGGGTGAATGGCCAACTCTTGTTGGGCCAGTGACCGTCCGTTGCGATGGGTCGGGAAGGTCGCGAGGCAGCGGTGTCCCCAGTGTTCGTTAGGGTTCGTACAGGCGCGCCCGGCAGGCTTCCTGGGGTCGTGGCGACAACATCTCACTGTCGCGACAGACACCACAGGGTGTAGTTCTGTCGCGGCCATCTGATGGTCGAGGTCCGCGCCCGAGTCAAACGCACCACCCCAATGAAAGGCCGCACACGTGGACGCTTCTGAACTCAACTCCGCCGTCGGCCAGGGGCTCGAGCAGCTCGGGTTGGGGCTTCGGCCCATCGTCGAGGGTGCGTTTGGCGAGGCGGTTCCTGGGGTCGAGTGGACTCGGATCATCGAGGAGAAGGACCGCACGGCCGGGATCGGGCACGGGCGGTACTCGGCGACCGACGTGTCGCTGATGCTCAGGGCGATGACCGAGCGTATCGGGGAGCTGGGGTACCCGTTCGACCGCGTGCTGTCGCGAAGCGCTCGCGGGTACGCGAGCGAGCTTCGGGAGGTTCGGAATGCCTGGGCCCACAACGCTGGGTTCACGGAGCAGTCGGCGTATCGGGCGTTGGATTCAATGCAGTTGTTGTTGGAGAGCGTCGGGGCGGCGGAGCAGGCTGCGGTTGTGGGGGAGTTGAAGGGGCGGGTGTTGGGCCCTTCGACAAGCTCAGGGACCGAGGGGGTTGCGTTGGGCGAGGCGGGGAGCGTTGGCGAGATGGGCCCTTCGACAGGCTCAGGGACCGAAAGGGGTGCGTTGACAGGAGAGGCCCGCGATCGCGAAGCGGACGATCAGCAGAGCACCGAAGGTTCCTTGTCGGAAGCGCCCGTCTCCATCCGCGTCAGCGCGACGCCGACGCTCAGCTACGCGATGGCGCACTGCAGCATCGCGGTGATCGACGAGATCGTCCTCGAGAACCACGGCGGGGAACGCCGGGCGGCGTCCGTCGAGATCGACGTCGTCACCGCCGACGGCGCCCTCGCCGACACCAAGGTGCTCCTCGCCGACCTCGGCGAAGACCGCACCACCCTCCTCCGCAGCCCCGAGGTGCTCCTCGACCCACGCCGCATGCTCCTCGTCGAAGAACAGCGCCCCGGCGTCATCCGCGTCACCGCGCGCGACGCCGCTGGCACCCAGCTCGGCATGGTCGAGAGCCCCGTCACCGTGCTCGCGTCCAACCAGTGGATCGCCGCACCCGTGCAGCTCGGCCTCGAGCTCCTCGCCGCCCACGTGCAACCCAACGCCCTCGTCGTCAGCGAGCTCATGCTCGAAGTCTCCGACCTCCTCGAGAAGCAGACCGGCAACAGCTCCCTCGCCACCTACCAACTCGACGACCCCGCCCGCATCGACGCCATCGTCGCCGCCGTCTGGGACGCCGCCCGCGCCCGCGACATCCGCTACGCCGAACCACCCGCCAGCTGGGGCCAGAGCGGCCAGAAGGTCCGCACCCCCGAGGAAGTCCTCACCAGCCACCTCGGCACCTGCCTCGACACCACCATCCTGCTCGCGTCCGTGCTCGAAGCCATCGGCATCCACCCCCTCCTCTGGCTCCTCAACGACCACATCTTCCTCGGCTACTGGCGCGTCCAGACCACCCTCGACGTCGTCGCCAGCACCGACGTCTCCGAAGCCGTCAACTCCCTCGAACTCGGCCGCATCGGCGTCGTCGAGACCACCATGCTCACCGGCGCCTCCGCTACCTTCGCCGAGGCCTCTCGCCGCCCCCACACCGAGCACCTCGCCGGCTCACTCGACGACTTCATCGGCGTCACCGACGTCGTCCAGGCCCGCCTCCGCAAGATCTACCCACTGCCGAGCCGCCGGATCAACGCCGAGGGCGAACCCGTCGTCACCCTCTACCAGGCACCCGAAGCCCGCGCCCTCACGCAGGACGCCCCGGCCACCGCCGAGTCGACCGCCGCCGGCCACGGCCCCGACGTCCCCAAACGCGTCTCCACCTGGAAGAACGCCCTCCTCGACCTCAGCCTTCGCAACAAGCTCATCAACTACACCGACCGTTCCGGCTTCGAGCTCGCCGTCCCCGGCCCCGCGCTCGGCCGCCTCGAGGACAGCATCAACCACGGCACCCCGCTCACCCTCGTCGCCTCCGACAGCGTCGCGACGATCGACCAGCAGCGCGGCATCCGCTTCGGCCGCGACCTCGACGAGAGCGACCGCATCACCTTCCTCGACGACAAGAAGAGCGCTTTCATCGACGTCACCGAGGCCGCCTACCCGACGAAGCTCCGCGCGCTCGCCTACAAGGCCAAGACGATCGTCGAGGAGACCGGCGCCAACAACCTCTACCTCGCGTTCGGCATGCTGAGCTGGCGCTTCGGCGACCGCGACCTCCGCTCGCCCCTCGTGCTCGTGCCCGTCACGCTCACGACCACGAGCCGAGGCTCGTCCTACCGCCTCACCCTCGACGAGTCGGGCTCGTCGACGCCCAACTACTGCCTGCTCGAGAAGCTGCGCCTGAGCTTCGGCCTCGAGATCCCCGGACTCGCCAACCCCGTCGAGGACGGCTCCGGCATCGACCTCCCGGCCGCGTTCACCGCCGTGCGCCAGGCGATCCTCGACGCCGGCCTGCCGTTCCGTGTGGAAGAGACGGTGTCGCTGTCGATCCTCCAGTTCGCGAAGTACCGGCTGTGGAAGGACCTCGACGAGAACTGGGAGACGCTCGCCTCCAACAGCCTCGTCGAACACCTCATCAACTCGCCGCTCGAGGCCTACGCCGACCCGACGCCCGCACAGACCGACACCGACCTCGACCGTCTCGGCCTCGACTGCCCGGTCGCCGCCGACTCCTCCCAGCTCGACGCCGTCGCCGAGGCGGTCGCCGGCCGCACCTTCGTGCTCGAAGGCCCTCCCGGCACCGGCAAGTCGCAGACCATCACCAACCTCCTCGCCCGCTCGCTCGCCGAGGGCAAGAAGGTCCTGTTCGTCGCCGAGAAGCGTGCAGCGCTCAACGTCGTCAAGCAGCGACTCGAAGACGTCGGACTCGGCGCCTTCTCGCTCGACCTCCACGACAAGGGCGCCAGGCCCAACGTCGTCCGTGCGCAGATCAAGACCGGCCTCGACCTCCGCACCAAGGCCGACATCGACGCGCTGAGCACCAACCGCGAGCTGTCCGAGTCCGGCCTCCGCACCCTCACCCGCTACGCCGACCGCCTCCACGAGGTCAACGCCGCCGGCTTCTCGCTCTACTCCGCGCGGAGTCGCCTGCTCGCGATGGACCACGACCTCGTCCCGATGGCGATCCCCGAGCAGCTCGTCTCCGCCGGAACGTCCGAGGCCTTCGAGCAGCTGCGGCAGGTGTTCCGCGACCTCCCCGAGCGCTCCGACCTCGCTCGCCCGAGCACGACCCACCCGTGGGCGTTCCTCGACGGCCCGTCCGCCCCCGGTCTCGACGCCGCGACCGTGCAGCAGGCCGCCCAATCGATGGACGCTGCTCTTGCGACGACGCTCGACGCCGGCCTCCCGATGGACGCGCTGCGCCTCGCGTCGCGACCCGACCTCCTCGGACTCTGGGCGACCGCCGTCACCGCACCGCGCCTGCCGATCGGCGCACTCATGGCGGGAACGCGGCCCGAGGACTTCTCCCGGCTCGACGACGCCCTCGCCGCCGCCGAACAGCTCCGCGACGCCCAGGCCGAGTGGCGCTCGACGTTCACGCCGGCCATCCTCGACCGCGACATCGCCGGCCCGCTCCACGCCGCCGAGCAGGCTGCCGCATCGAGCTTCTTCGGTCGCAAGAAGCGGCTCCGGGCCGCGCTCGCGCAGCTGAGCGATGTGCTCGCCGTCGACGCGACCTCGTTCAAGGTCAAGCAGCTCGTGCCGCAGCTCACCGACGCGAAGGCGGCCCATGACCGCCTCGTCCAGCTGCGCGGTACGCTCCGGTCCACCGCGCTCCCGCTCGTGGGCGACCGCTGGAACCCGCTCGTCGAGCCGACCCAGCCCGTCCGCGAACTGCTCGGCTGGTACCGCTGGCTGTCGGAGGGCTTCCGGCTCCCCGGCTCGCCCGACGACGCGTTCATCACCGCGGTCCGCGACCACTACGCCACGACCCAGCCGTCGCAGCAAGCGGCCCAGGCGCTGACGACGCTCGCGAGCACCTGGAGCGACTCCCTGCGCACCGCAGCCGTCAGCACCGAGCGCCTGTCGGCGTGGTCGGGTGGCGAGGGCTTCCTGCAGGCCTGGTGGTCGACGCGCGACGCCCGCCGCCTCGACGCCGCCGAGCCTGTCGTCCTCGAACGCTGGCTCGACCTCGTGCGGGTCATCGAACCGCTCCGCGCGCACGGGCTCGACGACGTCCGCGCCGCGATCCTCGCCGGTCGCATCGAGACCGAGGACGCGACGCTCGCCTTCGAGAAGGGCCTCGCGCAGGCGTCGATCGACGAGCGCGAGCGCACCACCACGCTCGACGCCTTCGACGCCACCGCCCACAACCGCAGCGTCACCCGCTTCACCACGAGCGTGAAGGCCGTGCGTGAGGAGCTGCCGCGGGCGATCCCGGCGTCGGTGCTCGGGCTGCGGACGTTCAGCTCCCAGTCGGAGAGCGGTCAGGTCGGTGGGCTGCGTCGCCAGATCGACCGTCAGCGCGGCGGCATGAGCGTCCGTGCGCTGCTCGAGAACTTCGGCGAGCTCATCACGCAGATCATGCCGTGCACGCTCGCGAGCCCGGAGTCGGTCGCGCGGTTCTTCCCCGCTGCTGCGGAGTTGTTCGACATCGTCGTGTTCGATGAGGCGTCGCAGATCCGGGTCGCCGATGCGATCGGCGCGATGGGGCGTTCGCGCTCGGTCGTGGTCGTGGGCGACAGCAAGCAGATGCCGCCGACGACGTTCGCCGAGGCGGGTGCGACGATCGACGATGACGCCGACTTCGCGAGCGAGGTGCTGCAGGACGAGGAGTCGATCCTGTCCGAGTGCGTGCAGGCGCGGGTGCCGAGCAAGTGGCTGTCGTGGCACTACCGCAGCCAGGACGAGTCGCTCATCGCGTTCTCGAACCACCACTACTACGACAGCCAGTTGTCGTCGTTCCCGGCGCCGTTCGCGGGCGCGGGCGACGGTGGGGTCGCGGGTCACGGGCTGGCATTTGTCCGGCTCGAAGGGCAGTTCGAGCGGGGTGGCCGCGGCAAGTCGCTGCGGACCAACCCGGTGGAGGCGCAGGCGATCGTCGAGGAGATCTCGCGTCGCTTCGAGGCATCGCCGGAGGAGACGCCGTCGCTCGGGGTCATCACCTTCAACGCCCAGCAGCGGACGTTGATCGAGGATCTGCTTCGTGACAGCACCGACCCGCGGATCGCGCTGGCTCTCGATGAGCAGGACGGACTGTTCGTCAAGAACCTGGAGAACGTGCAGGGCGACGAGCGTGACACGATCCTGTTCTCGATCGCGTTCAGCGCGAACGAGAAGGGCGTGATCCCGTTGAACTTCGGGCCGCTCACGCGCGCCGGTGGCGAGCGACGGTTGAACGTCGCGGTGACGCGGGCGCGGCGACAGGTGGTGTTGTTCGCGAGCTTCGACCCGTCGGAGCTACGGGCGGAGCAGACGTCGTCGATCGGCATCAAGCACCTGAAGGCGTACCTGGAGCTGGCGCAGCGCGGGAGTGAGGCGGCCGGCGAGGACGGGCGTCGTCAGGCGATCATCGACCGCCACCGCGACGAGATCGCCGACGAGCTCCGCTACGCCGGGCACGCGGTGCGGACGGACGTTGGGCTGTCGGACTTCCGCGTGGACATCAGCATCGCGACCGAGGCGGAGCCCGATCGACCGCTGGTGGCGGTGCTGCTTGACGGCGCGTCGTGGCGTGAGCGTCGGACGGTCGCGGACCGCGACGGACTGCCGGTCGAGGTGCTGCGCGGCCTGATGCGGTGGCCGGGCGTCGAGCGCGTGTGGCTGCCGGAGTGGTTGCACCACCGCGAGGAGGTGCTGGACCGGCTGGTCGCGGCGGTGGAGGCTGCGGCTGAGCGGGCTGCTGCGGGGAGTGCGGTGGCGGAGGTCGCGGCTGGTGCGGAGTCGGATGCGGCTGATGCGTCGGCTAGCGATGAGGCCGATGTCGCTCCCGAGGATTCGGATGCGCCCGCGCCGGTTCGCAGCGCCCGAGTGCGGGAGTGGTCGGAGCGGCTGGCGTCGCTCGAGACGCTGTCGGAGTTCCGCGACCGCAAGGTCGGTGCGGCGCAGCCTGTCGAGGCGGCGCCGGTGGCGGACAGGTCCGCGCGGCACCCGGAGCTCTCGGAGTACCAGCCCTGGGATGCACCCACGCTGGGTGGGATCGAAGTGCTCGACCGGTTGCCGGGGCGCCAGTCGGTCGTCGCGGTGCAGGGCGCGATCCGTGCTGCGGTTGAGGCCGAGGGGCCGATCCATGTGACGCGTCTGGCGAAGCTGGTCGCGGGTGCGTTCGGTCTCGACCGGGTGGCGGGTTCGCGGGCGAAGTCCATCCTCGACAAGGTCCCGGCCGAATTACTGGGCCGCTCCGACGAACCGTTCGCCTGGCCGACGTCGATCGACCCACTCACGTGGCGCGGTGCGCGTCAGTCGACGGCCGAAGCGGCTCGTGCGATCGAGCACATCTCCCTGGTGGAGATCGCGAACGCGATGGCGATCGCAGCGGAGGAGTCCGCCGGCCTCTCGCCCGACGAACTGCGCCGCGAGACCCTCGCGATCTTCGGTGGCAAGCGCGTCACCACCGCGATCGGAGCCCGCCTCGACGATGCGTTGGAGTTCGGGCTGGACTCGGGACGCCTGGCGCGGAGCGGGGAACACACCGTCGTGGTTGGGCCCTTTTAGCCCGGTCATCGGGAGCACAAGCCGCTGCGGTTTCGCCGGGTATCGCCAGCAGTCGTTCAGTCAGACGTGTCGGCGAGCATCCAGACCGTGCGGAGCGGAATGCGAGCCTGAATGTCCTCGGGGAGTTGAGGGTACAGGCGCAGAACTGCGTCGACCACATCATTGTCATCCCAGAGCCGGAGCTTGAATCTCTGGCGTTGCACGGAGTCTTTGGCAGCGCGCGAAAGGCCACCCCAAGCTACAAGGAGCCCTTGGTCAGCAGCCTGATCGTGGACGACACCAAGAAGGTCACGCACGACCGGATCCCCTACTTGGCCACCCGACTTGACCTGCACGATGATCCGCGGGCTGTCCATCCCAAGAAGCCCACGACCAGCGACAATGTCTATGCCGTTATCCGCACCGGGGGCTGACTGGGACGTTACAAATCCCTCCGCCTTCAGGAGTTCCGCGACGAGCAGGGCAAGATCGTGGCCAGCGAACTCTTGGGCGATTCGCGCGGTGATTTGGCTCTGTGCAACCTCGGCAATGTCTGGTCTCAGCTCTGGCTCGTCGACGTCATCCTCGAGCATCACAGCGTCTCCGGCGTGGTGCGCGAGCATCGGAGCAGACATGTACGGGATCTGTCCGGGATCCTCGCCGTTGTCGAGAATCCCTTGGAGACGAGCGATTGCATGGTTCTTCGTGGGAGCGAAAATCGACAAAGCTGACCCCAGTGTGTACAGCAAATCCTGCTTGATCGCAGAGCGCGGGACGTCAGTGCGTTCCCAAGAGACGCCTACGACGTGACGTCTGTTCGGGTCCGGTTCCTCAGAAAGATAGTGATAGCCACTGGTCACCCGCCCGATGGCGATTTGTTTGGTCGTCTTCAGGGGCATGACAAGAATGTCGTCAACCTTGATCCGGGAGCGGAGTGCCCAGGTTTGGCCGGTGTAGTTCGCAAGCGCTGCTGGGCCGAACTCGTTGTAGGTGGCTCGGACTATCTGGCCCACGTCTTCCCTGGAACGGCAACCGGAGAGATCTGGTAGTTCCTGCCATCCGCCGCCCGACGAGTCATTCGCTATTGCCCAGGCATCGCGCTCGCCGTGCTTGCCCGCTCGAATAACCCACGCTGCAACCATTCCAACCCCCGATTGATGATTGCCTCGATCTTAATGCGCTAACGAAGATGCTCGGAGCACAAACGTCAAGGATGCCTAGAACTCCTTCGATGGAGGTTTTTCGTCGCCGCCACGTCGACGGAGCATCCGCTCGGACATGCCGCCCAGCAGCGTCCCCGCCGCGACGCGAGCGCGGTCGACTCCTTCATTCCCGAGGCGGACCGCTGCGCCGACACCGGCGGCGCCGGTTTCGAGAGCGCTGTCGCGAACGTCGGCAGCCGCCTCGCCCCAACGCTTCGCCTGTAGTGCCTCATGGTCGCTCTCGATTCCCAACCGGCCTTCAAATTCCACGATGCCCGCGGACACGTGGTTGCTTGAACGCACGACCTTCCGTGCCGAGAACGGATTCAGCAGGACCTTGCCATTCGCGAGTGCTGCAGCGGCGTTGATTCTGGCGAGCAGAGCTTCCGTCGTCTTCGCGATTCGATTCAATCGGTTTTGCCGGGCAGCTTGGAGCCCCACGCGATGGGAGTCGAGCTCCGCCGGTGACGCATCAAGCACCCGGTCGAGCTCGAGGATCGCGATGCCGTCCTGCAGTTGAAAGCATCGCGCCAGTACGGCTAGCCATTCGCCTACCGATGTCTCAGCAGTCTTCGTCAGGACAGCGAGGTCATCGACATCGCGCTCCCGCTCCAGCTTCTCCGCAATGGCATCGAGTTGCAGCAGTGCATACGCCTGAGTTCGAGCGACGATGCCCGACGAGTTCTGGATCTTCGACCAGCCGGTCTCGGAGACGCGCCCGGAGTGCTCTCGGATGGTCATTGCCTCCTCGACCATGAGGTCGACACCTATCATGTCGGCGAGGACGGAGTCTCTCTGCCCGCGGAGCAGATCGTCGACCTTTGCATCGATCACCGCGAGGTAGTCGGTGATCTCGTTCATCGCCTGCTGCATCGCGATCTGCGCCATGATTCCAGCGGCACCGGCGAGCATTGCAGGGTTGGTGAGCGAAACGCCCGAGCCTTTGACGAACTGCAGAATTCCCTTGATCCTGCCGTTCTCGGTCACGACGGCCCGGCTGAGGTGTGCAGCAGACCCCTTCATCGCAGTGAACTGGTTGAGGGCTTGCGCGGATTCCCTCGTGAGTTTCACCCAGCGGCCGGAGTTCGCAGCGATCTCTGCACCTGCTTGCACCGTGGCAGCTGCGGTGCCGAGAGCTGGACTCAGCCTCTGCAGTCCAAGGTCCTTGGATGCCAAGCCCTGCGCGTTCAGGAATCGCTCCACGGCTGATTGATCCCCGATGACGGCGTAGCCATTGTCATCGCCGATGAGTTCGATCTCGCTGCTCATGATCAAACCGCCCAAGTAGCGATGTCGCGAAGCACGGCGGCGGACGCGCGGACGTAGCCGACGGGCGTGGCAGAGGGCGGGGTGGTTGAGCTCATGGGAACGGTCCTTGCATCGGGTCAACGCGACCCGCAGCGGCATCGGATCTTCGACGGCAGGGGACGGACCCGCGAACCGGGCCAAGCACAGTCTGGCGGGGGAGGGTCGGGGGTCATCAGTCCCAGAATGGGTCACGCGCCCGAGTTGTGGGAGGGTAGCGCAAGGCGGATCGACGAGCCCGGCATGTCCGCCCGGCATCGACCACCCCGGCTTGACCCGATGGAGAGCGACCTCCGCATGTCTGAACCGCTACCCGAAACGGATCCCAGGGGGGACCTACCCGCGCCGGCAAGGTTCACCCGAACGACGGCGGGACGATTGCTGATCACGTGCTCGATCATCGCGGCGATCGGCGCGATCGTCGTCGTCAGCGTTGTCGTCGACGGATCGCGTCCTCCAGTAGCCGTGCAATCGGACAGCCAATCGTCGATGCAGTCGCCGCCAGCCGACGCTCCTTCGCTTCAAGCTGCAGATGATCCGATAGAATAAGCACGCGAGGTGGTTGGCGGCTCGTACTCCTACGAACGAGTGCAGCAGGCGACTGCCGCGGCGCTGGTCGCAACCGGTACGCCGGTCACGACCGACGACTTCTCCAGAGCCTGGAGTTCGGTCCTCGCTGTCACCGACAAGCTCGGTGTCGAGCCGGTGGAGGTCATGTTGTGCGTGCCAGAGCTCGCTTCCTCCGAATCGCGCCTCACCTTTCCAGAGGTCGCTGCGCTCTGTGCCAGTGAGATCTATCTCGGCAAGAGGTGACGGGGCGACCGACCACCGACGCCGAGCGGACCCGCTGGCGTTGGCGTCCTCGCGAGCTGGCCCTGCGTCGCGTCGTCCTGAGGCGTGCGATCAGCGGCAGAGCAGCTCCTCTCACAGGTAACGCGTGTGGCTTATGTCACCAGTGCATTGACGTCACTTCACGCTGCGCCTAGCTTCGATGAGATGCTCGGCATCGGCCGATCCGCAGTGAGGGGAGGAGTCTGGTGGGTAAGCCCTGGTACATCTTCACGGCCGCCGTGGCAGGCGCCATCGTGCTCACGTGGTTGGTCCAGACGGTTCTCTGGCAGGAGGTCCCGCAGCCGATTGTGGCCGCTGCTTACGCAGTGATTGTCATGTCGTCGGGCCTGGGGTCCAAGATGCTCCGGGAGCACCTCCTCGCGAAGGGTCGGGTCGACGAGTCGGATGGTCTTGAGCGGGACCTATCCGTCACCGCCCGGGCCGGGAGCTTCAACGATCTCCTGCTCGTCTGCCTCGGGCTCGGCGGAATCTTCCTGCTCAGCGGCAACACGGCGGCCGGACTCGGCTGCGTCGGCCTGGTCATCATCGCGATCGTCAGCGTCGAGACGCGGGTGACGCTACTCAGGCGACGTCAACCCGCGCATCGCTGATCGCAGGTCCAGCGACCACCTCGACCTTGAACCCCGCCTCGTTCTCGAGCCAGCCCGCGTAGTGCTGCTCGCCACCGGCGTGCGGATAGCGGTCCTGGTACAGCGGCCGCCAGCCGTGTTCGGGGCCCGCCGCCATGATCGCATCGACGGCCTCCCGCGTGCCGCCGTGGAACGCGAGATGATTCACGCCCGGCCGTCGCCGATCGTGCGACTCCGCGCTGAGGTTCGGCGACGCCGTCAGCGTGATGTAGGTGTCGCCGGCCTCCCAGGACTCGCCGCCCGGCCACTCGCTCTCCGCGACGAACCCGACACGGGACAGCAGCCAGGCCCAGCTCGCGCGCTCCGCCTCGACGTCCGCGAGCCACACCTCGACGTGATGCAGCCCGGGACCGACCGGCGCCGACGGACGATCCCGCTGCAGCGCATCAGCTCCGTCCTGCAATCGCTCCAGCGTCCCCGCCACCGCCACCCGCGCGAGCGCATGCGGTCGCGCGAGCACGTCGATGTTGCGCGCGATCCGCACGTCCGCGAGCGGCACCAGCACCAGCCGCGGGTCTGCCCGCGGCGCCGTGTACCTCGGGAACAACGCCAGCAGCTGCCCGCCCACGATGAGCGACGCCGCCAGGTGGTAGTCGTTCACCCGATGCGCGCGATGGAACCGCACGCCCGCCGTCGCCTCGACCACCCCGAGCGCGACATCTGGCGCGAAGCCTGCGTGCGCTGCGATCCACGACTCGTCCGCCAATTCCACCGCGGACACCGATGACCGCCCGGCCAGCGGATGGTCCACCGACATCGCCACGTCGAACGGCTCGCTCAACAGCGTCGTCACCGACAGTTGCTCCGAAGCCCACGGCTCGTCGTGGTCCATTCGGTGCGCGACGACGAGGTCGTACTGGTCGACGAGCTCGGCGAACTCGGGTTGCGCGACATCGTGCTCCCCGAACACCAGCGACGGGCCACCCTCAGCGTCCTCCAGCAATCCCGGCAGCAACGCCTGCCCGGCACTCTGGAACGCCGCCACCCGCACCCGCGCGCCCGCGTCGTCACCGTACTCACGCACCGTCTCGGCCGCACGGTCGATCAGCGTGTGCACGGTCCCCGCCATCTCGGCCAGCGCCATGCCGGCCTCGGTCAGGCGGATCTCGCGCCCCACCCGATACGTCAGCGCGACACCGAGCTCGCGATGCAGCGCGGCCAGCTGCTGCGAGATCGCCGGTGCCGTCACATGCAGGTGCCGTGCGACGGCCGCGATCGTGCCGCGCTCGGCCAGTTCGCGCATGATCCGCATCTGAGAGAGATTCATCAGCTCAAGCTAACTGGTCGCGTGGAAACCCTCAATATTCATGACGGATCGATCTGACTACGTTGGTCACCAGGACAGCGCGAAGACGCCCGTCCGCGTCAGCCGATACCACCGGCCGCCGCCGCTCCCGCAGGAAGGAACGCCGTTGCTCGCCCTCTGGAAACGACCCGACACCGCCGGTTTCGAACTCGTCGAGCGTGCGATGCCGGCCATGGGCTCCGACGACGTCCTCATCCGCGTCCACCGCACCGGCATCTGCGGCACCGACCTCCACATCGAGTCGTGGGACCCGTGGGCGGCAGGCGCGGTCGACGCCCCGCTCGTCCCCGGCCACGAGTTCTCCGGCGAAGTCGTCGAGGTCGGCAGCCGCGTCGAGGGGATCCCGGTCGGCGCAGCGGTCTCCGGCGAGGGCCACCTCGTCTGCGGAACGTGCCGTAACTGCCGCTCCGGCCGCCGCCACCTCTGCCGTCACACCCGCGGCCTGGGCGTCAACCTCGACGGCGCCTTCGCCGAGTACGTCGTCCTGCCGGCCACCAACGTGTGGGTCCACGGCGACCAGGTCACCCCCGACCTCGGCGCACTCTTCGACCCCCTCGGCAACGCCGTCCACACGGCACTCAGCTTCCCGATCCTCGGCGAGGACGTCCTCATCACCGGCTGCGGACCCATCGGCCTCATGGCCATCGCCGTCTGCCGAGTGGCCGGTGCGCGCAACATCGTCGCGACCGACGTCGTCGCCGACCGTCTTGAGAAGGCGCTCGCCGTCGGAGCCGACCGCGTGGTCGACGTCTCGAGAGAGCGGGTCGCCGACGCCCAGGCCGAGCTCGGCATGCTCGAGGGCTTCGACATCGGCCTCGAGATGTCCGGTCAGGCCGCTGCCGCGAGCGAGCTCATCGAGAACCTCAACACCGGCGGCAAGGTCGCGCTCCTCGGTCTGCCCTCGACGAACATCGAGATCGATTGGACCAAGGTCATCACCCGCATGATCACCATCAAGGGCATCTACGGCCGCGAGATGTTCGACACCTGGCACCACGCGAGCGCCATGGTCGACCACAGCCCCGAGCTCCGCAACGCCCTCGAGTCACTCGTCACCGCCCGCTTCCCGCTCGCCTCCTGGCAGGGCGCCTTCGACACATCGCGCGGGGGAGCGGCCGGCAAGGTGCTCATCGACTGGACCGACACCCGCGACGTCGTCATCACCGGCGTCGTCGACGAACAGGCACCGGTCACCGCCCACGCCGCGACCGCCGCCTGAGCGACCGCCAGACGCAGCTCAACCGCCCACTCGACCCCGAGGAGACGACATGTACGGCATCATCAAGAACCAACTGCGCGACCAGCTCGACGCCATCGAGGCCGACGACCTCACGAAGCGGGAGTTCGCGATCACGTCCCGCCAGGGTAGCCACGTGACGATCGACGGTCGCCAGGTGCGGAACTTCTGCGCCAACAACTACCTCGGCCTCGCCAACGAGCCCTCCATCGTCGACGCGGCCAAGCAGGCGCTCGACGAGTGGGGCTACGGGCTCGCGAGCGTCCGCTTCATCTGCGGCACCCAGCAGATCCACCGAGACCTCGAGGAGGAGCTGAGCGCCTTCCTCGGCACGGAGGACACCATCCTGTTCTCCTCCTGCTTCGACGCGAACGGGGCCGTCTTCGGTGCGCTGTTCGGGGAGCACGACGCGATCATTTCCGATGCGCTCAACCACGCGTCGCTCATCGACGGCATCCGCCTGAGCAAGGCCCGCCGCCTGCGCTATCGCAACCGCAACATGGCCGACCTCGAGCAGCAGCTCATGAACGCCGCCGACGCTCGTCGCACCGTGATTGTCACCGACGGCGTGTTCTCGATGGACGGCTTCTACGCGCCCTTGGACGAGATCTGCGACCTCGCCGACCGCTACGGCGCGCTCGTCCTCGTCGACGACTCGCACGCCGTCGGCTTCGTCGGCTCGGGCGGTCGCGGGACGCCCGAGCTGTTCGGCGTGCAGGACCGCGTCGACATCCTCACCGGCACCCTCGGCAAGGCGCTCGGCGGTGCGTCGGGCGGGTATGTGAGCGCGAAGCAGGAGATCGTCGACGTGCTGCGGCAGTCGGGCCGGCCGTACCTGTTCTCGAACAGCCTGGCGCCGTCGCTCGTCGCCGGGGCGCGTCGAGCCGTCGAGCTCGCGGCGGAGGGCGACGAGCTGCGCGAGGGACTGTTCCGCAAGGCGGACCTGTTCCGTGCTCGCATGACCGCGGAGGGCTTCCGTCTGCTCGACGGCTCGCACCCGATCATCCCGGTGATGTTCGACGACGAGCAGCAGGCGGTCCAGGTCGCGGCACGGATGCTCGAGCGGGGTATCTACGTGATCCCGTTCAGCTTCCCGGTGGTGCCCCGCGGAGAGGCTCGCATCCGCGTGCAGATCAGTGCCGCGCACAGCGAGCAGGACATCGAGGACTGCGTCGCTGCGTTCGTTGCGGCGCGGGGGTAGGTGCGACGGCTACTCGGCGGGGTGATCGGCGTCGCTGAAGGCGGGCGACGTTCGACCTCAAGCGTGACTTCGCCATCGACCCGCTGAGGGGGCTCCCGTCAACCGCGTCGCATGCTGCGCGCAGCGAACCCGTCGAGCGCTGCCAGCACGGGAGGCGCAGTCCAGAGACGGTTCCGCTGTCGCGACGAGCCGACCGTGAGGATGCCACGGTCGACGAGGGTGTCGAGGGTGTTGAAGACCGTGCGATCTGAGGCGTCGAGATGTTCGCGCACGAGCCGACTGTTCATCACCGGATGTTCCAGTGCCAGTGCCGTGATGCGATGCGCGGCCGAATCGGCGCGGACGTCGCGCAAGGCCTCCTGCCATGCCGTCCGGATGGTCTCGATCTCCTCCACCAGCGTCCGGCCGTTGGCGATCGCGAGGAACGCACCATCGGCGAACACGCGGACGATCGGCTCGACGTCGCCCTGCCGATAGCTGGTGAGTGCAGCGAAGTAGTCGTCACGCTGCTGCAGGATGCCGGCTGAGATGGGCACAGTGACCCCGCTGGTCAGCCCGACGCGCCGGAGGGCGGCCTGCACCAGCGCTCGACCGGTGCGCCCATTGCCGTCGGGGAACGGGTGGATGGTCTCGAACTGCGCATGTGCGACCGCGATGGCTGCGAGCGGGAGCGGTGCCGGTCGGAGGGAGTAGGCGATGAAGTCGTCCATCGCTGCCGGTACACGCTCGTGGTGCGGCGGGACGAAATCGGCCTCGTGCGGGCTGTAGTTTCCGCCCCCGATCCAGACCTGTTCGTCGCGATACCGGCCGGTGATCTCCGGTGCCGATGTGCCGAGAAGCTGCTCCTGCATGGCGATGATCGTCGTGTTGGAGAGCTCGTCCGATGCCGCGAGTGCCGCCTCGAGAGCTCGGACATTGGCGACGATGAGCGGCGCGTTCCCGGTGTCGCGCTCATCCAACTCGGCCTCGGCGATCGCCTTCGCGCTGCTCGTCAGGTTCTCGATCTGCGAGCTCGACGCCGATTCGCTCCGCAGCAGGATCGACGAGAAGGGTGCGGTGACGTGACCGACCTCGCTGTCGAAACGGATGATCCGTTCCTGCGCTTCGCCCAGCAGCTCCACGAGATCGTCCGACAGACGGATGTCGAGATCGGCGATCTGTGGCGGGACCGCGGCGTCGTATGGCTGTGCGAGGAGTAGTCGCTGGCGCTTCGGCAACGCGTCGGGGGCGATGCGCGACTGCCAGGGCCGCTGCTCATACGCGACGGCTGTCGTCATCATCCCCTCCTGAATCGGCCCAAGTTGCAGTCACGAGGGCTCTTAGTGAAGTTTAGGTGCTTATCCTTCACTAAGGAACCTGTTAGGTGCAACTTCACGGCCGCTCGGACCGGAGTTGACCCTCCCGTAGGGGGAGACGGGATGCTTGAAACATGTTGCACATCGGAGAGTTCGCAGGCATGACCGGGTTGAGCGTGAAGGCGCTCCGCCACTACGACGAGAAGGGCGTGCTGGTTCCAGCCGAGGTCGATCCCGACTCCGGCTACCGCCGCTACGGCGAGGAGCAGGTGCGTTCCGGCGTGATCGTGAAGGCACTCCGCGACGCCGGCGTCCCGCTCGCCGCCGTAGGCGTGACCGTCGCCGGCGCGGATCCGTCGACCGCGATCGACGTGCACCACCGCCTCGTCCTGGAGCAGCGGGAGCAGGAGGACCACGCCTTCGCGCAGGCCCGCGCGGTCGTCGCGTCGCTCGCGGCACCGGTCGAGATCGTCGAACGCTCCCTCCCTCCCCAGCCCTATGTCGGTCGGGTGCTCACCGTGCCGCGCGGCGACGAGGACTCGGTGACCGATGACGACGCGAACGAGCAGTTCTCGCAGCTCTACGTCGCCGTGCAGGAGGCCGGCGTCGGGCCGACGGGGCCGTTCTGGACCGCGCTCCGACCGGGTGAGCAGGGGGCGGTCGAGATCGTCTGCTGCTGGCCGACCTCGTCGCAGCTCGAACCGACGTGGGGTGGTGACGAGACCACGGTCGACGTACTGCCCGAGCGGGCCGAACTCGCTGCGGTCTGGCGACCCGAACCGGGCGTCGAGCTTCCGGAGGGATCGACGCACCCCGCGGTGGTCGCCCTGTTCGATGCGATCGCGGAGCGGGGGATCACGATGCCGACCACCGAGCTCCGGCAGCGGGTGCTGGGCCAGACCGCCGACGAGTACACGGTCGAGGTGTCGATCACCCTGCCGTGAGGTCGCGGTCCCAACGCGCTTCCCGGGGGCGTGTCAGGCCGGGTCGTTAGGGTGGACTCGTGGCCAACAGCAAAGATTTCGACGCCCGTTACGAGCTCCGTGAGTTCCCGTTCGCGAACGGGGCCGACGGCGAACCGACGCCCGAGAGCCTCGCGGCGCTCGACGCCATCGGGTTCGGCTTCCACGAGCCCACCCCGAAGCCGGAGGCGCGCAAGCGCAAGGTGAACGACCTCATCGCCGACGAAGCGGTGCTGCTCGGCGCCTACGTCCGCAAGCCGCAGCCCGGTTCGGTCGACGAGACCTGGCCCGCCGGCACCTTCTCCTGGTTCCCGAAAGCGCTCAGCTGGGGCGACGGCACCAGCATCGACACGCAGGCGATCTCCGACGTCACGGTCCGCCCGACCGAACGACGCCGCGGCATCCTGCGCCGCATGATGACGCAGGCTCTGGAGCGCGGCGTCGCCGACGGCTATGCGATCGCGGCCCTCACCGCCAGCGAGGGCACGATCTACCGTCGCTTCGGGTTCGGCTCCGCGATCCGTGAGCGCAACGTCGTCGTGAAGCGAGCGAAGGCGCTGCCGTTCCTCGCGCCGACGAGCGGCATCGTGTCGGTCGTCACCCCCGAGTACCTGGTCGACGGCGTCGCGCGTCAGGTGTTCGACCGCTTCGACGAGCGCTCGATCGGGTCCATGGTCCGCAACACCGGATCGTGGCCACTGGTCCTCGGCACCCTGGGCCGCGACGGCGAACCGGCGAAGGACACCCGCGCCGCAGTACACCGTCCCGCCGACGGCGAGGAGGTCGACGGCTACGTCACGTGGCGCATGGTCGAGCAGCCCGGCGGACAGACCGGCATCGAGATCATCGACCTCGTCTACGCGACCGACGCGGCCTACCTGTCGCTGTGGGAGTTCCTGCTCTCCATCGACCTCAACGACGTCGTGAAGTACAACCGTGCCCGGCTCGACGACCCGATCGTCTCGGCCCTCGGCGACAACCGCGCCTACGACATCGAGCACGAAGAGGACCACGTGTGGCTGCGCGTCCTTGATCTTCCGGCCGTCCTCGCCTCGCGTCCGTTCGCGGTCGACGGCACGTTGACGATCGCCGTCACCGACGCGCTCGGTTACGCGGCGGGCACCTTCCGCCTCGAGGTGACCGGTGGCCGCGGCACGGCTACGAAGCTGAGCGACGAGACCGACGCTGCCGGCGCCGACCTCGCGCTCGACGTCGCCGACCTCGGTTCGCTCCTGCTCGGCGCGGTCTCCCCGGTGTCGCTCGCCGCAGCCGGGGTGCTGCAGGCGGCCGACCCAGCAGCGCCGCTCCTGCTGCGGTCGATGCTCCAGACGCCGCGCGCGCCGCACGGGATCACCTTCTTCTAGGGGCGGTCCCGAAGCCTCGCCGAGATTCGGTCACTCGATATGGTCATCAGGTGACGACGAGTACAAGAGGGAAGGCGTGAACGTCGCGCGCTTCATCCTCGGAGGCGTGATGATGATCCTGCTTGGTGGTGCCACGCTCGTTTTCCGGCAGCAGTTCGCCCGCATGAGCGATCGCGAGACCACCCGGATCTACGGAAGGGCCTGGCTGCGTCTCCGTGGGAGGAAGGCTCCCCGGCCCAGTTCGATGATCATCCCCGGTCTCGCCATCATCGCCATCGGGATCGCGAACATGGTGCAGTCGTTCCCCTGAACCGTCAGGGCATGCTGGCCCGATAGCTTCATCACGGATGATCGGTCCAGGAGTCCCAGTAATCGCCATCGGCTTCTGGAACATCGCCCACCCCCTTGCCTGAGCGTGCTGGGCGGGCCCGTGGGTCGCAGGTCAGGTGCGCTGCTCGATCAGGCTGAGCTGCGTGCCGTCGGGATCGATCAGGAATCCGGCCCGGAGTCCCCAGTCCTGCATCCGGACCGGGTGGAGTCGCGGCGCGCCGACGGTCGCCTCGACGACTCCCGATCGCTGGACCGCGTCGTAGAGTTCGTCGACGTCAGCCACACGCAGGCAGCACATGAAGCTGCTCGACGCGGGGTCGAGGTCGGGCGCCGGGAAGAACTCGAGCTGCAGGCCGCCGCGGACGAGGATCAGCCAGCCGTCGTCTCGGAACGCGCGCTCGAAGCCGAACGCCGAATAGAACATCTCCGTCGCGTCGAAGTTGCGAGACGGCAGGTTCGGTGTCGCGCGGTCGTGTCGTGTCGAGGTCATGGAGTCGATGATCGCAGCGTGTCAGCCGGCTGGGAAGGTCAATCCGACGTGGTCGGTGTCGCGAGGCGTTCGCGGAGGAAGGCGACCACGCGCTTGCGTGCTTCGAACGCCGGGTGACCGTCGTGCTCGCGGACCTCGCCGGTGAGGACCGAGTGCGCGGTCTTCGCGAAGCCGGCTGCGTTGCCGGGGGAGGAGTCGAGTTCGATGACCTCGAACGCGTCGCCGAGCTTGGCCGCGATGGTGGCGAAGCGCTCTCGCGGGACGGCCCGGTCCTCACTGAAGCGGAGGCCGAGTGCGCAGACCGAGCCCTGAGCCGCACGGGCTGCGACGGCGTCGAACTCGGCGGCGGACATCCCGGGGTCGATGCGGCGGGCACGGCTGACGGGGAACGGCGTGGACGGCTGGCTCATGACGGAGGCGAGGACGTGCTCGTCGACGGCCGCCGCGAGCGCGAAACCGCCGGTGAAGCACATACCGATGACGCCGACGCCAGGACCAGGCGTGCGGGCCGCAAGGTCGGCGGCCAGTGCCCGGACGTGGTCGGCGACGGGTCGGTGGGCACCGGTCGCGAACGCCTTGAACTCGGCGGAGACGCAGACCTTGCTGACGCTGGCGAGCGTGTAGCCGACGGTCCCATCGTGGCCAGGGGTTCCGAACGGCGATGGGATCGCGACGGTGAAGCCCTCCGCGACGAGATGCTCTGCCAGCCCGAGGACCTCGGGCGTGAGTCCGGGCAGCTCGGGGATGAGGACGACGCCCGGCCCGGACCCCTTCTCGAAGCGGTCGTGCGTGACGCCGCCGCCGGTGAACGGGGTCCGCACCCAGCCGGTGAGGTCTGCGCGCGGAGCGGTGTCGGTGGTCGCATCGTCGGTCATGGGGTGAGCGTAGTCCTGAGGCTGCTCTGCAAACGCAATTGAGGGTCGCGTGCGCTCATATGCGGGTTCGAAGCCATTGGATAGCGACGCCACGAACGGGGGATGTCGCCTTCGCGCCGTCGTCAGTACGATCGACGAATGCCCTACGAACCCGTAATTCCCGAAGGGCAACACCTTGGTTTTTCGAGAACGGAGGAGGGAGCCTACGTTGGCCATCTGTTCTCTGACGACGCAAACGAACTTATGGGTCACGCCGTCTGGCGCGAGGTTGAGGACGTCGAGTACGACGTCGAGTACGACGTCGACTCGTCGTACGCAGATCCCTGGCAGCCGGAGCCGCAGCGCGAGTTGACTCCGGAAGAGCGGGCTGCGGCAGAGGCGCTGGCGGCTGCGATCCTCATCGGTATCCTTGCGGCGGTCGAAGCAGCACGACCACACATCATGCGCTGGTGGACCGAGATGGTGGTTCCGAAGGCAAAGTCGGGCTGGAAGGCGATGCGGTCGGCTGCGGCTCGATCGCGCCTGACATCAAAGCGTCAATCGGTGAACGACCAGATGGAGTTTTCTCACGACGACGCCTCGCCCCCCGAGCCTCGTTCGAGCGTCGTCATCGTCGACCCTGCCTTCAGTATGAGCATTGGTGAATGGGAGAGCCGTTTCCGCGCGATGGTGAGTGCCGGACGTTTCAGAGACGAGCAGGCTCGAATCCTGTCCCGGGCGCGCATCGTCGCAGTCGGAGCGGAACTGGATAGCACGAAGGACTCGCAGGCGATGACCCCTCCGCAGTTCGCTAGCCGTGTCATGCGCATGATCGAGGCAAATCCTGCCCTCCTCAACGACGAAACTACTGCTGAGTTCGTGAGGGTCGTTTCGCGACAACAACCTGGGAGTTAGGTTCCGGCGAGGAGACGAAACCCGACCACCGCGCCGCCTGGGAAGCCACCTGTCGTTCACCTCCCGGTCACCGCAGCTCCTCCACCCGGCCACCCCGCGCCGATGGGATGGGACACGATCCCCGTCCCTTCGTGCCCTGGAGACCCATGCCCCGCCTCAACCGTGTGTTGACGATGACCGCCGCGTGCGCCATCGGTGCGACCGCCCTCATCGCGACGCCAGCCGCCGCCATCGCCGCCCCAGCGCCGGGGCTCCAGATCAACGAGGTCGAGTCCTCCGGGGGCGTCCCCGGCGACTGGATCGAGTTCACGAACACCGCGTCGACCGCGGTCACGCTCGACGGCTGGGTCGTGAAGGACAACAAGGACGACAGCAACTACGCGTTCCCGGCCGGCACCGTCGTCGACCCCGGTGCGTTCCTTGTCGTCGACGAGGACCAGCTCGGGTTCGGCCTCGGCAAGGAGGACTCGGTCCGCCTGTTCGACCCGACCGCCGCGATCGCCGACGAGTACTCGTGGACCGCACACGCTCCGGTCACCTACGGCGTCACCGCCGACCGCGCCGGCTGGGCCGAGACCACCGAGTCGACGAAGGGCGTCGCGAACGTCTTCACCGCACCCGAGGTTCCCGAGACCGACGGTGCGATCCGCATCAACGAGATCGACTCCCAGCCGTCCGACTGGGTCGAGTTCTTCAACCCCGGCACGACGGCCATCGACATCTCGCGCTACGAGATCCGCGACAACTCCGACGACCACCGCTGGCAGTTCCTGCCCGGCACATCGATCGCCCCCGGCGAGTTCCTCGTGGTCGACGAGGCGACGATCGGCCTGGTCGGCGGCACCGAGACGCAGGGCGCGTTCCGTGACCCGATCGGCATCGGCAGCGCCGACGAGATCCGCCTGTTCGACGCGACCGGCACCCTCATCGACCGCTCGGGAACGTGGAGCGGCCACGCGGCAATCGACGGTGACTTCATCGCCGCGACGCTCGCCCGCTGCCCCGACGGTGAAGGCGACTTCACGCTCGCACGTATCACCAAGGGTGCCGCGAACGACTGCGTCCTCCCGAACGTCGCGATCAACGAGGTCGAGTCGAACAACGACGCGACCGACTGGGTCGAGATCGTCAACCTCGAGGCGACCGCGCTGGACATCTCCGGCTGGACGCTCATGGACAACGACCCGGTGGGCCACGCCGCCGACACGACCCCGCTGCCCGCGGGCACGATCCTCGAGCCCGGCGCGTACTTCGTCTTCGACCAGAACGTGAACTTCGCGTTCGGGCTCGGCAACGGCGACACCACCACCGTGCGGAACGCCGCCGGCGCGACGGTCGCCGAGTACAGCTACTCGGCTCACGCGGACGGCGTCTTCGCGCGCTGCCCCGACGGCACCGGCGAGCTCGTCGACACGGCCGTCTCCACCAAGGGACTGCGGAACGCGTGCGGCAACCCGGTGCGTATCAACGAGGTCGAGTCCGATGGCGGATCGCCCGACGACTGGATCGAGCTCGTCAACCCAACGACCACGGCGCTCGACGTCTCCGGCATCGTCGTGAAGGATGACGACGACACCCACGCCTACGCCATCCCCACCGGCACGAGCATCGCGGCCGGCGGCTATCTCGTCATCGAGCGCGCAGCCCTCGGCTTCGGTCTCGGCGGCGGCGACACCGTCCGCCTCTTCGAGGGCGACGCCCTGCTCGACTCGACCACCTGGGGCGAGGGACACCCGGCGAACACCTGGGGACGCTGCCCCGACGCGACCGGCGCCTTCGCTGCGACGGCCGAGGCCACCAAGGGCACGGCCAACGTCTGCGCCGGTGAGATCCCGGTCGGTCCGTGGCCCGGTTCGCCCGACGTGACGGTGCTCGACACCACGCCGATGTTCCTCGAGGACAGCTCTGGACTCGACACCCAGGTCACCGCCGACGGCGCGTTCCTCTGGGCGGTCGACAACGGCACCGGCTCGTTCTGGAAGCTCGCGATCGCCGCAGACGGATCGGTCTCGTTCGTCGACGGTTGGGAGAACGGCAAGCGCGCCCGCTTCCAGAAGGACGCGTCGAACCCCTCCGCTGCCGGCCCCGACACCGAGGGCATCACCGTCGACGGCGCAGGTTCCGTCTACGTCGGTGTCGAGCGCGACAACAGTGTGAAGGGCACGACCCTCAACGCCGTGCTCAAGGTCGACCCGAACGCGCCCGGCCCCGACGTCGTCGCCTCCCAGGAGTGGGACCTCACGGCCCTGCTGCCGACGGTCGGCGCGAACCTCGGTGTCGAGGCCGTCGAGTGGGTGGCCGACGGCGACCTCGCCGGCAAGCTCTTCGACGACAACACGAAGGCGACGTACGACCCGGCGAACTACGCGGGCCACGGTGACGGACTGTTCTTCGTCGGCGTCGAGGACACCGGAGACGTCTACGCGTTCGCACTGAACGCCGACGGCTCGGCCACGCTGATCTCGACGATCGACCCGGGCCTCCCGGCGGTCATGGCGCTCGACTACGACACGACCCTCGGCGTGCTGTGGGCCGTGTGCGACGACGGCTGCGCGGGCACCGGTGCTCAGATCACGCTGAACGGGACCGAGCAGCCCGGGATCGCTCAGGTCGAGCGTCCGGCGGGACTGCCCAACCTCAACAACGAGGGCTTCGCGACCGCGCCGGCCTCCCTGTCGGTCGACGGTGAGCGTCCCGTGTACTGGTTCGCCGACGGCTACGCTTCCGAGGCCCTGCGTCTCGGGTCGCTGCCCGGAACGACCACGCCGCCCGTGACGCCGCCGACCGGTGGGGTCACGCCGCTGCCCGGGACGAGCCTCACCGAGGCCAACCGTGGTGTCATCACGCTGGCGGACACGGTGCGGCGGGGCGAGACCGTGACGGTCGGCCTCGAGGACCGCTTCGCCGCGACAGCGGTCGAGGTGTGGCTGTACTCGACGCCGGCGCGGATCGCCACCGGCACGACGAACGCCGCCGGTGACCTGCTGGCCACGATCCCGGCCGACGCGACGCTGGGCGACCACCGGGTCGCGGTCTACGCGGCGGACGGCTCGCTCATCGGTTGGACCGAGGTGCGGATCGTCGCGGCCGACGGGACGAGCGTCGACGGCGCGGCGTCGGGTGGGGCGCTCGCGACGACCGGGACGGAGCTGCCGTTCGGCACGATCGGTGCGGGAGTCCTGCTGGTCCTTCTCGGTGGAGTCCTCGTCGCGATGCGTGCGCGTCGCCGGGCGGCCTGATCGTCTGAACGTCCGACGGCCCCGGGAGCACACAGCTTCCGGGGCCGTTCGCGTCACCGGTCGGGCCTGGTGCCAGCGCGGTGCGCTGACGTGAGCGCGGGTCTGGCGCGTGGGCGCGGGTCTCCGGAGGGGTGCGCTCGCGCGGGTGGGGTGCGCTCAAGCCGGGAGATGCACACTCGCGCCGAGGGGGCACACTCACGCCAGCGCACCGCGCTGGCGAGTTCGGTACAGGTGTCAGCGCGGTGCGCTGGGAGTGAGCGCGGGCCCAGAGCGTGAGCGCGGGTCTCCGGAGGGGCGCGCTCGCGCGGGTGGGCCGTGCCCACGCCGGGTCGGGTGCATTCGCGTCAGCGCACCGCGCTGGAAGCAGACAGAGGACGGAGATCAGGACCGGGTGCGATGCTGGGGGGATGGACGAGCACGGGAGGGCCGAGGGTGGTGAGACCGTCGGTCGGGCGGCGGCCGAGATCGGGGTGAGTGTGCGGACGCTGCACCACTGGGACGAGATCGGCGTCGCGCAGCCGTCCGGAAGGAACCGGAGCGGCTACCGCTCGTACCTGCCCGTCGACATCGCCCGCCTCCGCCGCGTCGTGCTCCTCCGCGACCTCGGTGTCCCGCTCGCTCGCATCCCCACCCTCCTCAGCGCTCCGGCCGCCGAACGACGGGCGGAGCTCACACAGCGTCGACGCGAACTCGGCGACACCATCGAACGACTCGAAGCCGTAGCCCGGTCCGTCGACCGCCTGCTCGAAGCCGACGAGGTCGGCGTGCTCGTCCCCGAGGAGGAGCGTCAGGCGGTGTTCGGCGACGACTGGAACCCCACGATGGTTGAAACCGCCCGCGCCCGCTGGGGCGACTCCGCGCAGTGGGCCGAGTACGCCGAGCGGTCCGCGACCCGCACGTCGGACGACTGGCGTGCGCTGGTCGGACCCATGCGCGACCTGGTCGACGAACTCGCCGAGGCCAAGCGCGCCGGTGTCGTCGCCGGGAGCGAGACGGCGAACACCCTCGCCGAACGGCATCGCGTCGCCCTCGGCGAGTACTTCCACTGCACGCCGTCCATGCACGTGATCATCGGTCGTCTCGCGCTCACCGAGCCCGGCATGGCCGACACCTACGACCGGATCGAGCCCGGCCTCGCCGCGTGGCTCTCACAGGTCATCGACGCGAACGCCCGCGGCCACGGCGTGGACCCGGAGACCGCCGTCTGGGAGTGAGTCCGAACCGCCTCAGCCCAGCTCGCGGAGTGCCGCCTCGATGATCGTCGCGCTCGGGACGTACAGCGCTTCGGCGGCGGTCGACCCGGTCGCCGCCAGGTACGCGTCGACGAGACGGTTGCCCGCTGCATACCCGGCACCCATCGGCAGACCGACCGGCTCGCCCCCGTATCGCAACGCGGCCTCGTCACCGTGCACCCATGAGACGAAGTGCTGCATCCCTCCGACGTCGAGACCCTCGACGACCCGGTCGAACACCGCGTCGTCGTCGAGGTGCGCGACACCGATCGGCGTGTAGCCGGACGGCCCGTGCAGCTGCCGGGCGAACGCGTCCGCGAGCCCCTCCGACACCACCTGCTCGCCGACCACGACGGTCGCCGGATCCCACACCACCCCACCCGGCGCGTACCGCAGGTTGTGGTTGAGCTCGTGGACGGCCGCCGCCTCGAGGCGGGCGAGGTTCTCCTCCGTCGGCCAGAGGATGAGGGAGATGAACCCGGTCGCGCTGCCGTTACCGATGAACCCGCGGATCGACTCCATGAAGTAGGTGTCGTCCGGGTCGCCGAGGACGAGCAGGACGGTGATGTCGGGGACCACGAGGGTCGGCACCGCCGCCAGCTGGGTGGCGACCGCCGCGTCGAGCGCCCGTGAGATCCGTCCCCACGCGTCCGCCGCGACGAGCCGGCCGAGGGCGTCGCCGACCCGATCCCGACTCCGATCGATCGGGAATCCCGAGCCCATCGAGTGCATGGCGAGCAGGTCGACCTCGCCCGGGAAGTACCGGTACATGTCGGCGACGGGCTCGAGCATGGCGCGGAGTCGCGCGGGTCGTTCGGCCTCCGGCGCGTCGAGGACGGAACGCATGCCGGTGGCGGTGTCGAGGATCGTGATCGTCATGGTGACGACGCTAAAGCCTCACGCCGCGTGAGGGTCAAGCTTCCAAGTAGCCCATCCTCGCGCCAGCGCGGTGCGCTGACGCGAGTGTGGCCTGCCCGGCGTGGCCGCTGCACAACCGGCGTGGCCGCTGCGCAACCGGCGTGACCGCGCCCCGCGCGCGTGAGCGCGACCCTCCGGAGACCCGCGCTCGCGCGTCAGGCCCGCGGTCGCGTCAGCGCACCGCGTTGGCCCAAGGCGACGGCGGGTGGAGGAGCGGGCTACCGGGAGCGCAACACCTCGAGCGCCTGGGGCGAGAGCGGTGCACACTCGCGCCTAGTGGGGCGCGCTCACGCCAGCGCACCGCGCTGGCGGGTTCGGTACCGGTGTCAGCGCGGTGCGCTGGGAGTGAGCGCGGGCCCAGAGCGTGAGCGCGGGTCTCCGGAGGGGCGCGCTCGCGCGGGTGGGCCGCGCCCACGCCGGGTCGGGTGCATTCACGTCAGCGCACCGCGCTGGCACCAACCGGGTGGGGAGGTGTCAGCGTGCGGTCGCCCGCGCGCCGTCGCGGAGAGCCGGAGGGACGGCCTCACCGCGACGCTCGTCGCTGTAGACCATGAGCGTCGAGCCGATGAGCGCCAGCACGATCGCGATGGTGCCGAAGATGCTCGGCAGGGTCTGGTAGACGACGAGCGAGACGAGGATGGTGAGCACCGGCGCGAGCGCGTTGGTCGTCGGCGCCACGACGGCCGCCTTCCCGCGGCTGAGCGCCATCACGAGGAACAGCGCCCCGACCGCGTTCAACAGCTGCGTGCCCGCCGTCAGCACCGGCGCCTGCCACGGCGCGTCGAGCGGGAGCCCGCCCATCGCGATGATCGCGAACGGCGTGAGGATGAGGCCGCTGATCGCCATCCACGAGAAGGTCGTCGCATCGTTCACGCCCATCGTCGCGGCCTTGCGCATGAAGAACGCCTGGACGCCCCAGGCGATGCACACGAGGATCGCGATGATCAGCCACGGTCCTGACGCACCCTCAGCGGACCCGCTCGACACGCTGAAGAGCACGATCGCCGCGAGCGCCGCGACGAGCCCGACGACCGCGATCGCGTTCAGCCGCTCCCGCAGCAGGATGACGGCCATGATGACGGTGATCGCCGGGGAGATCGAGATGATCGGGAAGATCAGGTAGGCCGGGCCGGTCGACAGGGCGTTGAACAGCAGCAGCTGCCCGCCGGCGCCGGTGAGCCCGATCAAGAGTCCGTAGACGGCGGCTCGTGGTCGACGGTCGAAGGTCTGGCCGCGCAGCGCGAACACGGCGGGGATGATCATCACGACCGCCCAGATGACGTAGACCATCTCGTCCGGGTAACCGTACAGCGTGATGGGGAGCGAGGAGAACGCTCCCCAGACGCCCCAGAACAGCACCAACAGTCCGGCGTACAACATCCAACTCTGGGTCTTCTTCACGATGGTCTTCCTTGACTGCTGATTCGGGCAGGAGTGTGCACCCCGGGGTGCTGAGGTGGTGGTGATGGCGTCCGCGGATGCGGGCGGGGCCGAGCGTCAGCGGGAACCCAGGCGGTCCAGGGCCGTCGCGGCCAGTGGCGAGCCGTGCTGCTTCGCCGCGTACAGGGCGGCGCCGACCGCAGGACCGAACATCGGGACGCGGAGTTCGTACGCCGGTGGCAGCGTGTGGAGCGCCTGCTCGAACCCGACACGGATCGCGTCCGCCGTGAACATGCCGCCGGAATAGGACACCGGGACGACCTCGTCGTCCAGGAAGCCGAGCGCGACGCGGGTCGCCTCCACGATCTCGACCAGCTCCCCGCTCGCCTCCCGCAGGATGGTCGCCGACGCCTCGTCATCGTGGTCGGCGGCGTCGACGACCGTCTTGGAGAGGTCGGCGATCAGCGCACGCTGCCCCTTCCACTCGTTGACCACGACATCGATCACGTCGAGATCGCTCGAGATCCCGACCCGCGCCTTCATGAGGTCGTACAGCGGCCCGCGCGGCAGGCGGCCGTCGCTCATCCGCGTGAAGGCGTTCAAACCTCGAGCCGCGATCCAGTACGCCGACCCCTCGTCACCGAACAGCTCGCTCCAGCCGCCGACCCGGTGCCCGCGGCCACGGCGCTCGCCGTAGGTCATCGAACCGGTCCCGCTGATGACGTTGATGCCGTCGACGGCGCCGAGCGAGCCCGCCCAGCCGCACACCATGTCGTTGTCGCACGAGTACCGTCCGTGGCCGAGCACCTCGCCGGGGATCGCGTTCAGGCGGTCGAGGTCGGAACTGACCTCGCCGTATCCCGGCAGACCGAGGAACGCCTGATCGATGTCGGACGCCTCGACCCCCGCCCGCGACGTGACCGCCGCAACGCCCTCGGTGAGGATCCGACCGACGAGCTCGATGCCGTCGTCGAAGTAGTAACAGCTGGCCGTCTGTGCTTCAGCGACGACATGTCCGCCGTCGTCGAGGAGCACGAACGCGGTCTTCGAGCCGCCGCCGTCCACACCGAGGAAGAGTGACACGCCTACCGCTCCTCGGGTGCGGTGCCCGCAGCGCCTGCGGTCGCCGGGTGGATCCGGACCCCCTGCACGACGCGGTTCACCGTGCCGCTCGGGAACGGGTTGTCCGGGGTCGCACCGAGCTGCAGCGAGTAGGACAGGCCGAGCAGCTGCGCGACGAGCACGTAGCCGATCGCGAGCTGCGCGTCATCGAGGCCGGCGAGCTCGGGCAGCACCCAGTCGTACGCCGTCGCGTCGGCGACGGGCTCGGAGGAGATCGCGATCACGCGCTCCGGCGAGAGCGTCTCGCGCAGTTCGGCGACGATGTCGAGGTCGTACCGCCGCGTGTACGGATCGGACGACAGGTAGACGACGACGAGCGTGCTGTCGTCGACGACCGCCTTCGGTCCGTGACGGAACCCGAGCGCCGAGTCGTAGTAGGTGACGATCCGTCCGGCGGTCAGCTCGAGCAGCTTGAGCGCCGACTCCCGGGCCAGACCGGTGAGCGGGCCGCTGCCGATGTAGACGACACGTTCGCAACCCTCGTTGGCGAGCGCGCGGATGTCCACCTCGCGGTGGTCGAGGATCGTCGTCGCGCCGGCCGCGAGCGCCTGCACCGCGTCGTCGTCCGCGCCGCCGAGGATGAGGAGCACCGAGAGCAGCATCGAGCTGAAGCTCGACGTCATCGCGAAGCCCTCGTCGTTCGACCGCAGGGGCATGAGGACGGTGAGCGACGAGGCGCGGTCGTGGTGGCGTCGGTACAGCTCGCCGGTCTCGTCGCACGTGATCACCAGGTGGTGCACCTCGGCGAGTGACTGGTCGGCGAGTTCCGTGGCGGCCACGCTCTCGGGGCTGTTGCCGGAGCGGGCGAACGACACGAGGAGCAGCGGGACGTCCTCGGCGAACGACTCCTGCGGGTTGGAGACGATGTCGGTGGTCGCGACGGCGTCGATCCGGCGACGGAGCGTCCGGGTCAGGGCGGGTGCCGCGATCTCGCCGATGAAGGCAGAGGTCCCCGCCCCGGTCAGGACGATCCGCAGCTCGGGTCGGGCGAGGAGCGGTGCGAGGAACGCGTCGATCTCCTCGCGTCGGGCGGCGATCCCCGTCGACGCCTCGAGCCAGACGTCGGGCTGCTGGGTGATCTCGCGGACGGTGGCTTCCGAACCGACGATGGTGGTGATGGACACGGTTGCTCCTGGGGTGGGTCGAGGTGATGAGGGGACGTTGCGAGGTATCGGAGTTGGTTCAGCGTGTGACGTGCTCTCGCGGCGATGGAGGCGATCCTGCCACGCCGGGATCGGTGCCTACCCCTTGAGGCCGGAGAAGGTCATGGTCGCCACGAACTGCTTCTGAGCGAAGAGGAAGAACACGATCAGCGGGAGCGTGGCCACGACGTTGCCGGCCATGAGGAGCGCCCAGTCGGTGCGGCGCGCGCCCTGGAAGTTCGTGATGCCGAGCTGCAGCGTGAAGGCCTGGTCGTTGTTGATCGCGATGAGCGGCCAGACGAGGTCGTTCCACGAACCCAGCAGGGTGAAGATCGCGAGCGTCGCCAGCGCGGGCTTCGCGAGCGGCAGGATCACCCGGAAGAACACCTGCAGGCGGGTGCAGCCGTCGATGAGCGCGGCCTCCTCGAGCTCCGCCGGCAGCGACAGGAAGAACTGCCGCATGAGGAAGATGCCGAACGCCGACGCCAGCCACGGCACGATCGCCGCCCCGAGGCTGTCGATGAGCCCGATCCGGGAGAACAGGATGTAGGTCGGGATCATGAGCAGCTGCGTCGGGATCATGATCGTCGCGACGATCATGAGGAAGCCCATCGTCTTGCCGCGGAACTTCAGGCGCGCGAACCCGTAGCCGGCGAGCGAGCAGAGCACGAGGTGGGACAGGACCGCGACCGTCGACACGATGACCGTGTTGCCCAGCCAGAGCAGGATGTTCGACTCGGAGAAGAGCTTCGCGAACCCGTCGAAGGTGATGTGCGAGGGCAGGATGCGGGGCGGATAGGTGTTGATCTCCGACTCCGGCGTCACCGAGGTGATGAACATCTGCACGAACGGGATCGCGAAGATGATCGCGATCGGCGCGAGCACGAGGTGCCAGGGGCTGAAGCGGCGACGGGTGCGTCGTTCAGCGGGCGGGGCGGTCACGGACGGCTTGCCGGTGGCGGCGTCACCGCGCGGCGGGGTGGTCAGGACGGTCATCAGAATGCCTCCACGTTGGAGCGGCGGGAGTACAGGACGACACCGATCGTGGCGATGAGCGTCACCACGAAGAGCCCGTAGGCGACCGCGGAACCGTACCCGAACTGCAACTGCTTGAACGCCGCGTCCCAGAGGTAGAACACGATCGTCTGGGTGGCGCCGAGCGGGCCGCCCCTCGTGGTGGTGTACACGAGGTCGAACAGCTGGATCGCCTGGATGAACTGCCAGATGGCGACGAACACCGTGACCGGTCCGAGCTGCGGGAAGGTGATGCGCCAGAACGACTGCCAGGCGTTCGCGCCGTCGATCCGCGCCGCCTCGAGCAGCTCGGAGGGGATGTCCTGCAGGGCAGCCAGGTAGATGACGGTCGTGAACGCCGCCTGCCCCCAGAGCGACATGATCGTGATGACGACCATCGCCTGCCCCTGGTCCTCGAGCCAGCCCTGCGCCGGGAGTCCGAGGAACCGGAACACGGTGTTGAGGAGCCCGAACTGCGGGTTGAAGAGGTAGGTCGTGAGGATGCCGGTCGCGGCTGCTGAGGCGACGAAGGGGACGAAGATCGCCGTGCGGTAGACGCCGATGAAGCGGATCCGGCGGTTGAGGGCCACGGCGAGGAAGAGTCCGAGTCCGAGCGACGCCGGGACGAACAGGAGCGTGTAGACGACCGTGTGGACGACGGCCGCCTGCAGCTCGTCGTTGCCGATCATGCTGGCGTAGTTCTCCAGTCCGACCTGCTCCGGGTCGCTGAACCCGTCCCACTTCTGGAGTGACAGGAAGAACGCCCAGATCGCGGGGAAGATCGACAGGCCCAGCACGATGAGCATCGCCGGGGCGACGAAGCCCCACCCGGTGAGATTGTCGCGAAGTCGGTTCTTGCCTCGCCGAGACGGAGCCGCGAGACGTTCGGGTCGCTCCGGCTCCGTCCTGGGGGTCGTGTCGCGTCCTGTGACCGTGGACATCAGTCCTCCGTCAGGGCGTCGTCGGCGGCCTTCGCGGCATCCTCGAGTGCTTGCTTCGGGTCGCCCTGGCCCTGCAGCACCGAGGAGATCGCCTTGCCGATGGCCTCCGACAGGCCGACGTAGCCGGGCACGGTCGGGCGGGCCTGCTTCGCGTTCACGCCGTTCTCGGCCATCACGTCGAGGCCGGGTAGCTGAGCCACCTGCGCCTGGAACTCGGGGGTGTCGATCTCGCTCGACCGCAGCGGGAGGTTGCCGTAGGCGACGTTCCACTTGAGGTCCTGCTCCGAGTCGGTGAGCCACTTCGTGAACTCGTACGCCCAGTACTCGCGGTTCTTGTCCTTGTGGTCGAACAGCGCCCAGACGTCGGGCCCGGAGACGGTCTGGTGGTCGCCGTCGGTGCCGGGGAGGACGGTGACGCCGTACTTGGTGCCCTTCGTCTGCAGCGTCGACAGCTGCCACGGACCGGAGGTGATCATGCCGATGCGGTCGCTGGCGAACAGGTCGCCGAACTTCGTGTCGGTCTGGTCGAGGTAGACGCTCTTGTCGTCGACCGCCATGTCGCGGAGGAAGGTCAGTGCGTCGACGCCCGCATCCGAGGCGAACTCGGCCGTCTTGGCATCATCGGAGATGATCGACCCGCCGTTCTGCCACAGGTGCGGCCAGAACTGCCAGGTCGTCTCCTCGCTGCCCGACACCGAGTACGCGTAGCCGTAGGTGTTCGTCGACGGGTCGGTGAGCTGCTTCGACGCCTCGCGGAAGTCATCCCAGGTCCAGTCGGCCGTGGGGTAGTCGACGCCGGCCGCGTCGAACACGGTCGTGTTGTACAGGAGCGAGATGTTGTCGACCACGGCGGGGAAGCCGATCGTCTTCTCGCCGGTCGGCTGCACCGTCTTGCGGGCCGCCTCGGAGAACTCGTCCCACTTCACGTCTGGCTCCGCCACCTGGTCGGTGATGTCGAGGGTGCGGCCGGACGCCTCGAGCCGACTCGCCCAGGAACCGAAGGCGTACGAGACGTCGGGGTAGTTGCCACCCGCGAAGCTCGCGGAGAGCTTCTGCAGGAGGTCCTCCGTGGACGGCGCGCCCGAGGACACGTCGATGGTCACGTTGGGGTGCAGCTTCTCGAAGTCGTCGACGAGACCGGTGAGGATCTGCTGGGCCGCGTCGGCCTGCCCGGTCCAGAAGGTGAGCTTCACCTTCGCGTCCTTGTCGAGCGTCGTGGCACCGGACGATCCGCCGGCGCACCCGGAGAGCGCGAGCGCTCCGACGGCGAGGACGGCGGTCGCGGTGATGAGGCGACGTGCGCGGCGGGCGTGCGGGGAGTTGGAAGCGTGGATCGTGGAACGGGGTGGGAACATCGGTGGTCGTCTCCTGTGTCGATCGTTCGGGAACGGTGCGGGGCTGCGGTGCTTCGGGTCGGTCAGATGCGGTCGGCGGGGATGATCTCCCGCAGCGGCTCCGGCAGCAGCTCGCCGTGCGCGGCGACGAGGTCGTTGCACAGCTCCCAGATCTGCTCGGGCGTGAGGGTGGACGAGGCGTTCGGGTCCATGAGGACCGCCTGCCGGATGAGGGTCGGATCACCGGTGCGAGCGGCCTCGATCGTGAGTTCGGCGACCGAGACGTAGGGGCGGTTGAGCGCGGCGCATTGCACGGGCAGGGCGCCCATGGGCTGCGGGGCGATGCCGTTCCCGTCGACCTGGACGGGGACCTCGACGACGGCGCCCTGCGGCAGGTTGTCGATGAGGCCGCGGTTGACGACGTTCCCGTGGATGAGGCGCGGGGTGTCGGTCACGAGGGAGTGGATGAGCTGCGGGGCGTACTCGCTCGCCTCGTCTTCGAGGGTCAGCGGGGTCCCGGCCGCGAGGGCGGCCTTCGTCGCCTCGAACTCCGCGACGTTCTCCTCGCTGATGCCGAGGTACTCGAGCGGCTGGAGGCGGAAGCGCTCGACCTGCTCGGGGGAGCGGAGGAACCACGACAGGTACTCGGACGAGTGCTCGCTCGTCTCGGTGGGGTAGTAACCGATGCGGCGGAACATCTCGACGCGCACGCGGCGGCTGAGCTCCGGGTCCTCACGGATGCGGTCGCGCAGGGCCGGGTAGAGGTCGCGGCCCTCGTGGGTCCACTCGAGCAGCCACGACTGGTGGTTGACGCCGGCGGCGCGGTAGCTCGTGCCCTCGATCGGCACGCCGACGAGCTCGCAGAGGTCGTTCACCGTCCAGAACACGCTGTGGCAGAGGCCGATCGCGCTGATGTCGGGGGCGACGACCGACGCCCACCAGATGTTCATCGCCATCGGGTTGGTGTAGTTCAGCAGGTGGGCGTCGGGGCAGATCTCGCGCATGTCGGCGGTCAGGGCAGAGAGCAGCGGGAAGGTGCGGAGGGCGCGGAAGACGCCGCCGACGCCGGTGGTGTCGCCGATGGTCTGCAGGAGACCGCGCGCTGCCGGGATCTCGAGGTCGGAGACGGTCGCGCGGATGCCGCCGACCTGGACCATGTTGATCACGAAGTCCGCTCCGGCGAGGGCACGACGACGGTCGGACTCCGCCGAGATCGTCGCTCGGCCGTCGAGGCGTTCGTCGACGTGGCGGGCGGTGCCCTCGGCCACGGCGAGGCGTTCGGGGTCGATGTCGTGCAGGACGATCTCGAGGCCGGCGAGGTCGCGGTAGCGGAGGAGGTCGGCGATGAGTTGGCGGGTGAAGACGACGCTGCCCGCCCCGATGAAAGTCACTCGTGTCATGGAGTGATCATCGACTACAGTGATCGAACCGAGCAAGAACTTGATCGGAAATCGACTCAAATGCTCACTTTCGCTGAGCATCTGGTGCGGGATGCGGTGGGTGCGGCGGTCGAGCTCTGGCGAGTCGGTCGACGAAGCACCCGAGGACGGAGGCAGTGATGCGAGCACCCACAGCGGCGGAACTGTCTCGACACGCGCCGTCGGGCAAGCGCAGCCAGCGGATGCGCGACATCCTCGCACTGCTCGCCGTCGACGACGTCGTGGTCTCGATCGACGAGCTCACCGAGCGGCTCAAGGTCTCGGCGCCGACGATCCGGCGCGACCTGGCCGACCTCGACGACCTCGGACTCGTCCTCCGCACCCACGGTGGCGCTCGCGCGATCGAGGCACGCGACGAGGTGCCGGTCAGGTTCCGTGACACGCAGTTCCGCGAGGCGAAGCGGCGGATCGCGATGCGGGTGGCGGAGATGATCCCCGCGGGGCCGTACGCCATCGCCCTGAGCGGTGGCACGACGACCGCGGCGGTCGCGAAGGAGCTGTCGAACCGGTCGGAGCTGACGATCGTGACGAACTCGCTCACAACGGCGACCGAGATTGCCTCCCGGCCGAACCTGCAGGTGATCATGACCGGCGGGCTGGTGCGGTCGACGTCGTTCGAGGCGGTGGGGGCGCTCGCCGAGAACACCTTCAGTGCGATCAACGTGGGTACCGCGATCCTCGGGACCGACGGCATCAGTGCGCAGGGTGGTGCGACGACGCACGACGAACGTGAGGCTCGGACGAACCTGGCGATGGTGCGGCACGCGCAGCGGGTCATCGTGGTCGCCGACGGCTCGAAGGTCGGGTGGGTCACACTCGCGCGCATGGCCGACCTGGGGCAGATCCACGACCTCGTGACCGACTCCTCCGCCGACCCCGATGAGCTCGAGCGCCTCGCGGCCGCGGACATCGCGGTCCACGTCGTCGCCCTCTGACCGTTCCCTCCCTCCGCTGTGGCTGGTGCCAGCGCGGTGCGCTGACGTGAGCGCGGGTCTGCCGCGTGAGCGCGGATCTCCGGAGGGGCGCGCTCACGGTTGTGGGGTGCGCCCGCGCCGAGTGGCGCACACTCGCGTCAGCGCACCGCGCCGACCTCAATCCCACAGATGTCGCGGGCACAGGCGGCATTGTTCTAGTAGCATTGCAAACATGTTGTTCCGCGTCGATCCCACCTCCACGGTGTCGCTCGCCGAACAGATCGCGGTGCAGGTGCGCTCCGGTATCGCGACGGGCGCGCTGGCACCGGGCGAGCGCCTCCCGCCTGCCCGCGACCTCGCCCGAGCACTGCAGATCAACATGCACACGGTCCTCCGCGCCTACGGGGAGCTTCGCGACGACGGACTCATCGGCATGCGACAGGGCCGCGGCGCGTGGGTGAACGAGGACGCAGTCCCGGGCCTCGTCCGGGTCAACGAACTCGTCGCCCAACTCGTCACCGAGGCACGCAAGTTCGGGATCACCCCGAACGACCTCAGCCGGATGATCGAACGCACCTGACGATCGCCGACGCCACCGCACGACCACGTCGATCGGCGACACCGGCGATCAGACCACCTCAGCAGCTCAGGGGGAGCACATGCACGACACCACCACACCGCCACCGGCGGCATCAGCGCGCCGACGAATCGTCCTGGCCGGCCTCGCCATGGCCGTCCCGGCGATCGCGATCGCACTCACCCGGCTCGTCTGGGGCGATGCGATCCCGGCCGACGTCGCCTCGCACTGGTCGGGCACCGGGGCGCCGGACGACTCCATGCCCGCCGCGCGCGTCTTCCTCGTGACGTTCATCATCGCGTCCGTCGCCGCTATCGCAGCGGCCATCCTGCTCGCCCTCCCGCGGCCCGCCATGCGGACCAAGCGCATGATCATCCTCTTCATCGGTATCGCCGCCGGGTCGGCCGCCTCCGTCTGGGTCATCCCGACATGGCTCACGTTGCAGGCCGGCTCGGTCGACGGTGCCGTCCTCGGTTGGTGGGTCGTCCCCCTCGCCGCGTGCTCGCTCTGGGGCGTGATCCCCGCCATGATCCTGCCGGCTCAGCCGCTGCTCGCCGGGGCAGCCGCTCGGCCCGCGCCGATGGACCTCGGCGAGACCGAGGTCGGTGCCTGGAGTCGGAGCGTCACGGCCCTGCTGTTCCTCTGGCTCACCCTCGCACTCGTCGCGATCGGCGCCGTCGCCTACACGCCGATCCTGCTGCGCGGCGAGTCGGGCGTCGCGATGTTCGGTCTGTCGATCCTCGCCGTCGCGACCCTCCTGTGTGCTTCGTTCATTCGCCTCCGGATCAGCGTCGACTGGCGCGGCCTCCGCGTCGTCTCGCTCTTCGGCATCCCCATGAAGCGCATCCCCCTCGACCAGGTCGACGTCGTCGAGGCCACCGACATCCGCCCGATGGACTGGGGCGGCTGGGGCTACCGGATCATGCCCGGTCGCTCGGCCGTCGTGCTGCGCTCCGGGCCCGGACTCGTCGTCACGAGCACCTCCGGCAAGCAGTTCGCGATCACGATCGACGACCCTGAGGAACCCGCCGCACTCCTGCAGGCGCTCGTCGCCCGAGCCGGATCGCGCGCCTGACGTTGCACCGCGTGACGAAGCGGACGTCGAACCTGTCGTGAAGCCGTACGGTGAATCCATGAGCGAAGCGCCCCTGGCCACGGAGCCGACCACGACCGCACTGCCCTCGACCACGATCGGCACGGGTGACACCGCCGCGGAGGTCGGCGCCATCGGGTACGGTGCGATGTCCATCGCCGGTACCTACGGGGCGATCGCCGACGCCGAGGTCACCACCATCCTCGACGCCACCCTGGCGAGCGGCGTGAACCTCATCGACACCGCGAACGTCTACGGCGAGGGCAGGAGCGAGGAGCTCCTCGGCCGGTACCTGACCGGGCGCCGTGATGACGTCTTCCTCGCGTCCAAGGTCGGCATCGTCACCGGTGGCGGCATCGGCAAGCGAGGGATCCGCGGCGACCGTGCTCACCTCCACGAGCAGATCGACGGGACGCTCACCCGCCTCGGCACGGACCACCTCGACCTCTACTACCAGCACCGCGTCGACCCGAACGTACCGATCGAGGAGACGGTGGGAGCGCTCGCCGAACTGGTCGCCGCCGGCAAGGTCCTCCGCATCGGTCTGTCCGAAGCGACGGGCGACGAACTCCGTCGTGCGCACGCCGTGCACCCGATCGCCGCGATCCAGTCGGAATGGAGCATCGTCAGCCGCGACATCGAGACCTACGTGGTCCCGACGGCGGCGGAGCTCGGCGTCACGGTCGTCGCGTTCTCACCGCTGTCGCGCGGGCTGTTCACCGAGGACTTCACGGCCGAGACGGTGCCGCTCGGTGGGACGCGAGCGAACTTCCCGCGCTTCCAGCCCGAGCACCTCGCGGCGAACCTCGAACTCGCGGCACGCTTCCGGAGCCTCGCCCGCCGCATCGGGACGACCGCGGAGGCGCTCGCGCTCGCCTGGGTGCACGACCGCGGGCAGCAGCTCGGCGCACGGGTCGTCTCGATCCCCGGCACCCGGAGCGTCGCGCACCTGCACGCGAACCTCGAGGCGTTCCAGGTGGAGCTGACGGACGAGATCCGGTCCGAGATCGACACCTACGCCGACCAAGTCAGCGGTGCGCGGGCCGCCGACCCGAACTGGGTGTCGGGCGGCCGCGAGGGGCTCATCTGATCGGGACCGAGCTCGAGCACGTTCTCGGTCACGCGGTCAGCAGCCGATGGCGGGTTTGCCGGGTCGGCAGGGTTTGTCGACGCCGATGGTGGAGTTGCGGACGATCTGGACCGTGTGGGGTTCTTCGGTCGGGATCGGCAGGGTTCCGATGACGGGGAGCCACCCGCTGTCGCCGATGCGGTACTCGGCGGCGTACTCGACGTCTACGGTGATGGTCTTGGTTCCGACCGTCGTGTAGCGGTGACTGGTCGGGGTCTTGGAGAACTCCGCGAGTCCGAGGGCGGCCCAGCTGGATCCACCGGTCCGGACGGTCGCATGCTCGCCGTCGCCGTAGTCGAAGGTGAAGCCGACGGGGATGAAGTGCACCTCCGCGACCTGACCGAGGAGCGTGCCGGTGCGGGTGTGTCCGGAAGCACCTGCGATGACGTTCGTGTGGAGCCCACGGACACCCCAGGCGGCGGGTTCGGTGGTGACGGTCGGGGCGGCGGGGGCGAAGCTGGCGACGTCGCGGATCGTGACGGGCTGCGCGGCGGGTGCTGCTCCGAGGTCGGTGCCGAGGTCGCCGGGCGTGAAGGTGTAGCACTCGTCAGGCCGCATGAGGCTGCAGACCGTCCGCTCACCGTTAGGACCGTCGGTCACCCCGGGTGGCAACTCGGCCGAACCGCCACCTCCCCCTCCGCCCGTCCCGCCGCCGGAACCACCGCCTCCACCCGAACCAGGCTGCTCGACACTGCCACCGATGTCGACGGAGCCGTTGCCGATACAAGCGCCGTTCATGTAGTCCACCTCGGTGCAGTTGTTTGCAGATGCCGACGTGACAGGAGTAGTGAGCGATACAACGGCGATCAGAGCGAGCACTAGAGCGCCTCTTCTGATCATGAGCAGATCTCGCTTTCCAGAACAGGCTTCTTCGTTGATATCTGCAGTTCCCCGTCCGTTGCGATGAGCTGAAGCTCCGTTGACCGGAGTTGATCTCGCTCTGGATTGACGACTGAGGTTCCGCTGGAGTCCAGAACATCGACGCCGGTGTAGTCGATGCACGCTTGCGCAATTGCGATCACGCCGACAGCGTCCGGCCGAGGCCACCACTGGACGAGCTCAACGCGTTGAAGGGTGGCTTCGCCGGTAGTCCTCCAGCTCTTCGCAGCCATATCTGCGAATCCTGCAGTCTCTGCATCTCTCAGTTCGGGCGCGAGAAGGTGGTCGAGCCGTTCTGGTTCCTGTCCGCCTTCGGCACCAATTGTGTTCACGACAGTGACAAAGGAACCGACGGTCTCCGTCACCGCGGCCAGGGCCTGTTCCTCGTTCTCGAAGACTGGCGGAGTGCTCTTCGGAGGGGGTGCCGGCGCGGCTTCAGTGCACGCGGTGAGCGCGAGGAGCCCTATCGCGACAGCGAGAGCGGGGGCGATTCGAGGCAGGGAGGTCGTTGACATTCCTCGACGCTACGGCCGGTCGAGGAGGCCCTTCGGGTTATCCACAGAGCAGATATGCCTACACCGACATATGTCGCGAATGAGGCCTTCGCGTCAGCGCGGTGCGCTGACGTGAGCGCACCCCGGGGACGTGAGCGCGGGTCTCCGGAGGGGCGCGCCCACGTCGGTGACCCGCGCTCGCTTCAGCGCACCGCGCTGGCGTCGGACCCAGGGTCAGGAGCGGCCGAGCCACCAGGCGGGGGAGGCGGCGATGACCGTGCGGGCCGCCGCGTCGATGTCGTCGAGGTCTCCGGATCGCAGCCACTCCTCGATCGCTGCGACCGTGCCGGCACCGGCGTAGGCCACCAGCATCCGAACGTGTCGCTCGGGCGTGATGCCGTCCTCGCGGGGTGGCGCGATGTGCGGGTGTCGGTCGAGGTGGTGCGCGAGCGCCTGCTCGATCCGTTCGGTGAGAGCATCGCGCAGGGGTCCGATGAGCCGGGGGTGCATGGCGTTGCGGTAGATCGTCGCGTGCTCGGCGACGTGACGCAGGAGGTCGCGCTCGGACTCGTCGAAGACGCTCAGCGTCGAGTCGCTGTGCGCCGGCAGATCGGCGTGCGCCCGGAGCGTCTCATCCAGTTCCTCGCCGAGCACGTCGGCGAGCAGGTGGACGGGCGTCGCGGCGTGACGGTAGAAGGTGTCGCGCGTGATACCCGCCACCCGGGACACTTCCGCCACGGTCACCTGATCGATGCGCTTCGCCGCCGCGAGGGTGTGGATCGCGTCGCGGAGGGCACTGCGGGTTCGTGCCTGACGAGGGTCCATGCGTTCACTCTAGTGAGGCCCGACTGGGCGGCTCGTGCCGCAAGTTGCACCCCAGACCGGAGAGTGCAATACTGCACTTCGTGATGCAGAGTGCAACTTCGTCGAATCGGCTGTCCGACCGGATGGCCGCCACCGCTGCGCGGCTGACGACCGTGTCGCGTCGGCTCACGGCCACCCACGGGCTCAACGGCTTCACGATCGAGGAACTCTGCGAGGAGGTCGGCGTCTCGCGTCGCACCTTCTTCAACTACTTCCCGAGCAAGGAGGACGCCGTCCTCGGCGTCGACGAGACCGAGGAGACCGAGCGGTTCGCCACCGAGTTCCTCGCCCTCGGCTCGCGGGGGTGGCGCGCCGTGCTCGACGACTTCATGCTCATCGCGGCCGGTCATGCGGAGCGATCCGGGTTCGGTCTGGCCGAGCACGTCGACTTCCACGCCGCCCTCGAGCGCGAACCCAAGCTGCTGGTCCGCTTCATGGGCCTCAACCGTGAGCGGGAGCAACTGCTCGTCGAGCTCATCGCCACGCGGGAAGGCGTCCCGGCAGACGACCCGCGTGCCCGCGCCTGCGCCGACCTCTTCGGGATGGCGATCAAGACCACGATGACGCGCGTCTTCGGCAGCGGCGTCGCCGACCTCGGCCAGAGCGGCGAGTTCGACATCGTCGGCTCCATCCGCGACTGCCTGGCGACCTATCGCACCATCCTCGAGCCCGACGATCCCGACGCCGGACCTCCCGCCGCCGCGCCCCAGAACCCCCACACGAACCCCACTCCCCGAAAGGACCTCCAGTGACCGCCGCCACCGCCGCACCCACCGAGGGCCCGATGCTGCTCACCAAGCGCCGCATCTGGATCATCTTCGCCGCCCTCATCGCGGGCATGCTGCTCTCCAGCCTCGACCAGACGATCGTCTCCACCGCCATGCCGACGATCGTCGGACAGCTGGGCGGCGTCGACCACCAGGTCTGGCTCACCACCGCCTACCTCCTGGCGACCACCATCGTCATGCCCGTGTACGGCAAGTTCGGCGACGTCCTCGGCCGTCGTCGGCTCTTCCTCGTCGCGATCGCCCTGTTCACGATCGCCTCCGTCGGCTGTGCGTTCGCGGGCGACTTCACGCAGCTCATCGTCTGGCGTGCCGTCCAGGGCCTCGGTGGCGGTGGCCTCATGATCCTGTCGCAGGCGATCATCGCCGACATCGTGCCCGCCTCCGAGCGCGGCAAGTACCTCGGCCCGCTCGGCGCGGTGTTCGGTCTCTCCGCCGTCGGTGGACCGCTTCTCGGTGGCTTCTTCGTCGACCACCTCACCTGGCAGTGGGCGTTCTACATCAACATCCCGGTCGGCATCGCGGCCTTCGCGATCGCGTTCTTCACGCTGAAGCTGCCGAACAAGAAGGCGACCGCGCCGATCGACCTCCTCGGCGTGATCTTCCTTTCGGCGTTCACCACCTGCCTCATCTTCTTCACCGACTTCGGTGGCGACGCCGCGCACGGTTGGGGTGCCATCGAGACGTGGATGTTCGGCATCGGCATGCTGCTCGCCGCGCTGCTCTTCGTCATCACCGAGGCTCGCGCCAAGGATCCGATCATCCCGCTGTCGCTGTTCAAGAACCCGACGTTCATCAACGCGACCGCGATCGGCCTCACGCTCGGCCTCGGCATGTTCTCGGCGATCGGCTTCGTGCCGACCTTCCTCCAGATGTCGTCCGGCACCTCGGCAGCCGCATCGGGCCTCCTCATGATCCCGATGATGGTCGGCCTCATCGGTACCTCGATCGTCTCGGGGAACCTGATCACCAGGACCGGTCGCTACCGGATGTTCCCGGTCATCGGCACGCTCATCACCGCCGCCTCCATGGTCGCGTTCACGACGCTCACGGCGGACACCCCGATCTGGCTGATCTGCGTCTTCCTGTTCTTCTTCGGCGCCGGTCTCGGCCTGATCATGCAGGTCGTCGTGCTCGTCGCCCAGAACTCAGTGGACGCGTCGATGGTCGGAACCGCGACCAGCACGAACAACTACTTCCGCGAGGTCGGTGCGTCGCTCGGTGTCGCCGTGTTCGGCACGATCTTCACCACGCGGCTCACCGCGAACCTCAAGGATGTCTTCGCGAGTTCGGGAGCCAGTGCTGGGGACGCCTCCAACGCGGCGGCGACGATCGACCCGCAGACGCTCAGCCAGCTCCCGCCAGGCATCCGCGACGGTGTGGTCACCGCCTACGCCGACGCTCTGGCTCCGGTGTTCTGGTACCTGTTGCCGTTCATCGGCGCGGCCTTCCTGCTGTCGTTGTTCCTCAAGCAGATCCCGCTGTCCGACGTCGCCGGGCTGGTCGCCCGCGGTGAGGCCGTCGGTGGAGACGAGGCCGAGTCGCTCGAGGCTGCAGCGCGCGGCAAGGTGCCTGCCTCGACCAGCGGGGCGCCCTCGCCCGACCGGGCCTCGGGCGGCGACGGCGTCGGGACGGACGCCGATCGCGAGCAGTCGCCGCGGTAGGCCTCAGCGCCACCTGACGCCGGCCCTGGGACGCTTCGTCCCGGGGCCGGCGTCGTCATGCTGAGGGCCATCTGGAACTATCTGACATGTGACTTATAGATGCGTATGCTGGAGATGCTCGCCAGAGCCGGTGAGCAGAACGGAGTGGCATCATGTCGAGTGCATCAATCCAGGGCCGGTTCGCCGGCAAGGTCGCGATCGTCACCGGGGGCGTGTCCGGCATCGGGGCGACGATCACCCAGCGGCTGATCGCGGAGGGCGCCTCGGTCGTCGTCGCGGACATTAACGCCGAGCTGGTCGCGAGCGCCGCCGAGACCTTCGGTGAGCGCGTGTGGGGTCGGCGCACCGACGTCACCGACGAGGCGGACTTCTCCGCGCTGGTCGCCGAGACCGTCGAACGTTTCGGCACGCTCGACGCGCTCTTCAACGTCGCCGGTGGATCACGTGCCGGGACGATCACCGACATCTCCTTCGAGGACTGGGACTTCACGGTCCGGCTGAACCTCTACAGCGCCTTCAACGGCACGCGTCTCGCCGCCCGCCAGTTCCTCGCCGAGGGCAAGGCCGGCGCGATCGTCAACATCGCCTCCCTCAACTCGCTCGTTCCGATGCACTTCGGCGTCGGATACACGGCGGCGAAGGCCGGCGCGGTCATGCTCACGAAGCAGGCGGCACTCGAACTCGGCGAGCACGGGATCCGCGTGAACGCGGTGTCACCGGGCCTTGTCGCGACGCCGTTGACGAAGTCGCTGACCGACATCCCCGGTGTGCAGGCCGCGTACGACGAGCGCATCCCGCTCCGTCGTGCCGCCGCCCCCGAGGAGATCGCCGCTGCCGCACTGTTCCTCGCGAGCGACGACGCCTCGTACATCTCGGGCGACAACCTCGTCGTGGACGGGGCCTGGCAGACCACCGGCTATCCGGACCTGCGGCCGTTCATGAGCTGATCGGTCGCGCTCGCGGTCGTCATCTACCCGCTCGGGGAGACGACCTTGACGCGGGAGTGGCCCGAGGGCCCTCCGGTGGACTCGATGTAGGTCTTGAACGCCTGGAGGGTCCCACGCACGACCCGTCCGGCGAGGCCGAGCGCGGCCGCGGTGCGTTCCATCGCGTTGACCGGCTTCCAGTGCACCGTGACGTCCACGCGGGTCTGCTGCTTGTCGATCGCCTCGAACGCGGCGTCGCCGCTGAACCAGACGTCGCCCTCGATGGTGCGCCAGACCAGGCGCTCCTCCGGGAGTTGCTCCAGGATCTCGGCCAGGAACTGACGCGAGAGCTTGCCGATCGCGACGGTCCAGCGACTGTAGACCTCACCGGTCAGCTTCACCTCGCGCACAGCCGGCAAGAACTCCGGGTACGACTCGAAGTCGACCCACTGCTTGTAGACGGCCGCGATCGGCAGGTCGACGACGATGCTGTGCTGCACGGTCGAGACGCCGTCCTCCGCCGCCCGGGTCCGCTTCGTCGTCTCGTCGGTCTGGGGCTCGTTCGATCCGTCGTCGGGCCCGGCTGCGGTGCTTCCTCGTCGCTTCATTTATCCTTCTTGCCGTTGCCGTTGCCGTTGCCGTTGCCGTTGCCGTTGCCGTTGCCGTTGCCGTTGCCCTTGTCGCCGTTCTTACCCTTGTCCCCATTCTTCCCGGAGTCGTCCCCGTTCCCGTCATCCGTCGGCGTCACCGGTTCGACGGGGGTGACGGGATCGACCGAGCTGGGCTCGGCGGTCGGGGTCGGGGTCGGGGCGGGGGTGGCCGGTGTGAGATCGGCTCGCACCGCCGAGATGGCGGCTCGGATGGTCGTCGCGCGGGCCGCCGAGACAGCCCCGGACGCCTCCGCCTCAGCCAGCTTCGCTTCGAGTGCGTCGAGTGCGCTCAGTGCACCCGTCGTGTCGCCGGCGGCGGCCGCGTTCGCCACCCCGAGCACGCTGCTCTGCAACTGCTGACCGGTCGCGGGCTCGAGGTCGGCTGGCGCCCCGGCGCAACCGCTCAGCAGGGCGACGACGATGAGGGGTGTGGCGATCAACCCGAGTCCAGACCTCCGTCGGTGCCTCATGGCGTCACCTCCCGCAGGAGTTCATCCAGATGCGTCGACAACGGTTCGGGTAGGGAAGGCAGCGTCGGAGCGGGCGGTTGCGCCTGGGACACGAGGATCCAGACGACCGCGACGGTGATCACCAGCAGCACGGCCGCGAGGATCAGCCAGCGTCGAAGGCGCCGCGGCTGGCGCGCTGCGGCCTGGCGCCGTGCACCGCCGTCGAGACGTCGCTCCGAGCGGCGAGCGCCGTCGAGCACCGCGGTCGGGCCGGTCTCGGCGGGCGTGTCCGCCCTCGGCGCGAGCGGTGTCGTCGCCGTCAGGAGCCCCGTCGATCCCTCCGGTGCGGTGGCGGGCGGTGTCGCCGAGTCGAGCCGTTCGGTCGCAGCCGTGGGTTCCGGGTCTGCCGTCACCAGCGGTGCGGAGGTCGCGACGGTCGCATCCGCCGGGTCCAGCGCGGGATCCATGCCACGGACGGCCACCGCCACCTCGAGGGCGGTGGGGCGCTGGGCCGGTTCGGACGCGGTCATCGCGGTGAGGAGCGACTTCCACTGGTACCCGAGCTCGCCGGGGATCGTCGGCGGCGCGTTCAGCCGCGCCATGAGGGAATCGTGCGTGGTGGTCTGCGGATAGGCGCGGCGACCGGTCAGCGCCTCGAGGAGCACGAGTCCCAACGCGTACACGTCGGCTGGCATCGCCGGGTCCGCACCACGGACCAGCTCTGGGCTGAGATAGGCGACCGTGCCCATCAACGAGCCAGGCGCGGTCATCCGGGTGCTGTCGATGAGGTACGCGATGCCGAAGTCAGCAAGCTTCGCGCGATACTCCTGGTGGGGCAGGATCGTCGGTCGCAGCAACACGTTCGACGGCTTGATGTCGCGGTGGACGACCCGCGCCGCGTGCACGGTGTGGAGCGCCTCTGCGAGGTCGACGGCCATCGCGGCGACCTCGGACGACGGAAGCGGCGACCGGGCGATGCGTTGGGACAGCGTCGGACCGTCGACGTGCTCCATGACGAGGTACGAACCGTCGCCGGCGACGACCCTGGCATCGAACAGGGTGACGAGGGCGGGGTGGTTCAGCGACGCCAGCAGGCGCGTCTCCGAAGTGGTCCTGGCGCCGTCGGTCGCATCGGTCGTGCCCGGGCGGAACAGCTTGACCGCCACCTTGCGCCCGAGCACCTCGTCGGTCGCCAGATGGACGGTCGCCATCCCGCCGGCACCGATCGGTCGCTCGAGTCGGTACCGACCGTCGAGGAGCTCGCCGGTGCGAGGCGGCGCGGTAGCCGGGTCGGTCATGGGTGGCGCGGTCGGTCCGGTCGTCAGAGGACGGGGCCGTCGTTGTCGGTCGTGCTGCGGCGGGTGACGCGCTCGCCGCTACCGGGGTCGACGGCGGAGCGCGTGGTCGAGGAGACCTGTCGACGGCGGAGCACGAGCACGAGCGAGATGAGGAACACCACTGCGCCGGCGGCCATGAGGATGTACCCGATGAGCGTGAGGTCCACAGCGGGGACGTCGACGTTCACGGCGAAGGCGAGGATGGCGCCGATGACGATCAGGGCGATTCCGGTTCCGAGACCCATGAGTAGCTCCTCTTCTCGACGACCGTGAGTTCGAGCGGATCGCTCAAGGGGTGTTCACGGACGTCTCAGCCTATTATTGAGTCAATCACGGTTGAGTCAACGGGGGTTGTGTCGGTGGAGTCGCTGGCGGTAAGGGCGTCCAAGTTCGCCGCGCTCTCGGAGCCGGCGCGGCTGCGCATCGTGGACCTCCTGGCGCTCGGTGACCTCTCACCGACCGAGATCCAGCTCGCTCTCGGGATCGGGTCGAACCTCGTCTCCCACCACCTCAGCGTCCTCCAACGAGCGGGGATCCTCTCGCGCTCGCGATCGGAGTCCGATGGACGCCGCAACTACGTGCGGCTCGTCCCGGGGGCGTTCGACCGCCTCGCGCCCGAACCGATCAGCGCCCCGGCGCGGGTCGTCTTCGTCTGCACGGCGAACTCGGCGCGGTCGCAGATGGCGGAGGCGCTCTGGCGGGACCGCAGCGAGGTCCCCGTCGCATCGGCGGGTAGTCGGCCGGCGAGCGAGGTCAACCCGGGCGCGGTTCGGGCCGCGGCGCGCCATGGCGTCCGGATCCGTCCGAGGGTCCCACGCGCGACCTCGGAGGTCCTCCGGCACGGCGACTTCGTCATCACCGTGTGCAACCGGGCGCACGAGGAACTCGAGGGGAGGGACGACCTGCACTGGTCGATCCCCGACCCTGCCGCGCCTGCGACGGACGAGGCGTTCGACGAAGCGTTCCGGGACATCCGTCTCCGCGTCGACGAGTTCGTCAGTCGGCTGGCGCCGGCCGTCGGGTAGGAGCGGGACGCCCTGCGATGGCAGCTGGTCGCGGCACCGACCTCACCCGGCGTCGGGCAGGAGTTCCGGGCACTCGCCGCCGGGCACGGTCGCCAACTCGAAGTGCCAGATCTCGTTCGCGTAGGTCTGGCAGAGGCCGTAGTCGGCGCCGTGCTCGATGAGCCAGTAGTCCGCGTCCGTCGCACCGATGTCGACGGCCGCCCCGCGCGTGTGCGAGGAGCCCTCGGGCGTGGCGACGTACTGCCGGGCGGCCGCCTCACTGCCGTACTGGAGGATCGCCTCGTCGAGCAGGTGCTGCTGGTACGCCGTGCTCCGCCAGCCGGAGCTCACGTACAGCGCGATGTCGTCCTGCGCCGCCGCGTCGGTCGCCTGCTGGACGGCCTCCAGGAGGTCCGCATCGAGGTTTGCGATGGCCGGGAGGTCGGTGTCGTAGGCCGAGTACCGGTTCTCCTCCAGCACACCGTCGTCGGCCCCGAACGCGCCATCCGTCGTGGTCGCGGTTCCGGCATGCGCGTCTCCGGACGGCCGCTCGGCCAGCGCGGTGATCCCGCGGGTGATGGTCGGCGCGACGCCCGTGCACGCGACCAGGGCGATCGCGGCGGTGAGGGCGACGGCCGTGGCGGCGAGGACGACGACGGCTCGGTCGGAGCCTCTGCGGGCGACGGTGCTCCGTCGGCCCGCGCGGCGGTGCGGCTGCTGCTGGTGCTGGATGTCGTGCTGCATGGTTCCTCCTCGGCGGTCGTCGGTGTTCGGCACGCGACGACCGGGCTCCCAGTCCAGCTCGACGGCGGTTGCGCGGGCGTCGGACGATCACCAGACGGTTCCGAAACACGGTGCCGCCTACGATCGACACGACGCCCATCGCGGGCGCCGGAGTGACGCCATCGACGCGTCATCCGTCCCGAACGCCGGAGGTCCCATGCGTGTCCTGATCGCCGAGGACGAGCAGTACCTCGCCGAGAGCATCCTCGAGGGCCTGCAGCACGAGGGGCTCGCCGCCGACCTCGTGTTCGACGGTGACACCGCGCTCGAGCGGCTCGCCGTCAACGCCTACGACGTCGTCGTCCTCGACCGCGATCTCCCTGGCACGCACGGCGACGACGTCTGCCGCTGGATCATCGCCCAGGAACTGCCCTGCCGGGTGCTCATGCTCACCGCGGCCGCCGACCTCGGCGACAAGGAGAGCGGCTTCGAGATCGGCGCCGACGATTACCTGACCAAGCCGTTCGAGCTGCGCGAGCTCGTGCTCCGTCTCCGTTCACTGGCGCGTCGACCCAAGGCCTCGCTCCCACCCGTCCTCGAGTACGCCGGTGTGCGGCTCGACCCGTTCCGCCGCGAGGTGTACCGCAACGGCCGGTACGTGCGTCTGGCGAAGAAGCAGTTCGCGGTGCTGGAGATCCTGCTCGCGGCCAAGGGTGGCGTCGTGAGTGCCGAAGAGCTCCTCGAGCGCGCCTGGGACGAGCACGCCGACCCGTTCACGAACGCGGTGCGGGTGACGATGTCGACGCTCCGGAAGGTGCTCGGCGAGCCGTGGATCATCCACACCGTGCCGGCCGTCGGCTACCGGGTGCTCCCGCCGGGTGAGGGCCCCGCTGAGACGAGCGGCGCGGACGCCGACGACGAGGGCGACGAGGTGGGCGCATGACCGCCGCTCCGGCCGTCGGTGACGACGCCCGGCCGACGTGGATGACCGCTCGCGTCAAACTCACCGCAACCTATGCCGCATTCACCGTCGTGACGGGACTCATCGCGCTCATCGTCATCAACGTGATCATCTGGCGCTTCCCCGACTACCCGCTCGCGCTGGCGAGCGATCCGAGGCAGTTGTCCGGCATCACGCGCGGTGAGATCCGCGATTCGCTCATCAACTACTCGATGCTCGCACTCATCGCGATGGCCGTGATCGGCACCGGCGTCGGCTGGATCGTCGCCGGACGGGTCCTGCGGCCGCTGCGGGACCTCAACGCGGCCGTGCGCGCGGCGGCGGAGGGCTCGCTCGACCACCGCATCGCGATGACGGGTCGCCGCGACGAGTTCCGCGAGCTCGCCGACCGCTTCGACGACATGCTCGCACGCCTCGAGCAGTCGTTCCTGACGCAGAAGCGGTTCGCGGCCAACGCCTCGCACGAACTGCGGACACCGCTCGCGACGATGAAGATGCTCATCGAAGTCGCCCAGGCCGACCCGGAGGGCCGCGACGTCGACCGGGCGTTGCGGCGGCTGCACGAGACGAACGAGCGGGGGATCGCGATCGTCGAGGCCCTCCTGCAGCTGAACCAGCTCGATCGCCGGCCGCTCGTGACCTCGCCCGTCGACCTGACGGCGGTGGCCCGCGACGCGTCGCAGCTCATCTCGCCGGAGGCCGCGGACGCCGGGGTCACGATCTCGTCGACCCTCCGGAGCACGGCGGTGCTCGGTAATCGCGTGCTCCTCCAACAGCTGTTGACGAACCTGCTGTCGAACGCCGTGCGCTACAACAGCGGTCCGGACGGCTGGGTCTCGGTGTGGGTCGGACCCGACCCGCAGGCGCCGGGACGCGCCGTCGTCGTGGTCAGCAACTCGGGGCCGCTGCTCGACGAGGCTGAGGTGGCGCGGTTCGTGGAGCCGTTCGACCGGCGGGACGCCCGGATGGCGCGGGTCGCCGGTCGCGACCGGGGGAACGGTCTCGGGCTGACCCTGGGTGCGCGCATCGTGGAGCTGCACGGTGGGGCGCTGCGGCTCGCGCCGTTGCCGGCGGGTGGACTCGAGGCGACGGTGCTGCTGCCGGCTCAGGACGCCGACCCGGCCTGAGCCTGACCGCGGAACGACAGGACACGGAACGACGGAACGGCCGACCGATCACAGGATCGGTCGGCCGTTCCGGCTGGTGCGGAGGTCACTGCACGGCGCAGGCCCTGGCCTCATCGAACAGGTCCTCCGGCAGGTCCCACACCCCGTTCGCATCCGGGTCCGGGACGTCGAACCCCTGGTCACGCAGGCACTGGGCGCGGAGCCGGAGCTCGTCGGAGATCTCGGCCTTGCTGGGCTGGTCGGGGTTCACCGGCGGCGGGCCGAGTTCATCGGCGCAGGCGTCGTAGGCCGTGTTCATCGCCTCGCCACCGTCGAGGGTGATCGCGGTACCGGGTTCCGGGTCCGGGACGTCGAACCCCTGGTCGCGCAGGCAGCCCGCGAGGGAGATCGTGTAGTCGTCGAACGCCTCGGCGTACGAATCGGCGGTCGAGGGCGATGCGCCGCTCGACGGGGCCTCCGCGGATCCGGAGCAGGCGGTGAGCCCGAGCATGAGGGCGAGGACGGGGGCGGCGAAGCCGATGGCTGTGGGTCGGCGCATGGGTGGTCCTTTCTGACGGGCGACCGGTGTCGGTCATCTGGCCATCCCATCAACCGGCCTGTTCCGTCCTCGTCTCCCGATCACCAGACGTTCCCAACACCCCACCCCTGCCCGCGAACTGTCACCAACGGCTAGTCGGGGCGGCCCGGACTGGCAGCACGTGACAGTTCGCGGGCAAGGGAGGGGTCAGTTCATGCGTGTGACGATCCAGACGATCAGCGTTCCGACGACGAAGGCGACGGGGATCCACCTCCCGGATCGTCGCAACCTGCGGCCGGATGAAGCGACACCCGGCGGCGGGGTGAGCAGCCCGATCGCGGGTGGGCCGGCCTGAGCGCCGGGTGCAAGCGGGTGCTCCGGAGCTCCGGACGTCTGCGGCTGCAAGCGGTCGTCCCGCCACCGAGCCCACTGGTCCAACTTCGTCATCAGCGCGTCGACGATGCCGAACAGCCAGGCCCAGGTGTCGGGATCGAGGGTCGACACCTCCCGTTTCGTGTACAGGAACAGCCAGTCGTCGATGATCTCCACGTCGAGCTCGGCGGCGTGGTCGATGAACCTCGCCATGATGTCCGGCGTGAACAGGTAGAGCGCGTCGCGTTCGTAGCCTTCGGGGCAGTAGAGCGTGAAGTGCCGGTCGAAGTCGCCTTCCAGGGAGAGTCGCTGGGCCCGTTGGAACGCCGCCGGGAGGTTCGAGCCGAACCCGTTGTTGCCGATCGCGTCGAGCACGATGTTCGGCAGGGGGACGTCGAGCTTCACCGCGACGTATCCCCAGTGGTGGGTCGTCGAACTCTTCCCGTGACGGACCGTGTACCGGTAGTTGCCGAACTCAACGGCGCGGGGACGACCACCCCGCAGCACGTCGGTCGACTGCCGCGACGATCCGATCCCGAAGATCATGCCGGGGAACGGAGGGTAGCTGAGGTCTGCGGTGTAGGTCATCCCGTTGGCCGCGGCGAATTGGGAGAGGCGGAAGCGCGTGATGCGCCTCGTACGCCAGGAGAGGACTGCGAACACCGCGACGGCGGCGGCCGCGAGGAGCCCGATCCCGAGCAGCGGCGTCGGGCCGGAGCCGCCTCGTGAGGGCGAGGGCAGCGTTCCCAACAGGACGAACCCGGCGACGGTGACCACGACGATCGCCGCGAGCAGGCCGATGAACAGCCGGGCGGACGGCGCGCGATGGAACGAGGGCGCTTTCGCCATGGCGTCACGGTCGATGGGGTCGATGAGCGCGCGGGTGTCGATCGTGCCGTCCATCCCCTCACGCTACCTGCCTGCGAACGGTCACCAACGGCTCGTCCGAGCGGCCCGGATTAGCAGCACGTGACAGTTCGCGGGCAGGGGGAGAGATCACATCGAGCGGCGGAGCCAGCTCTCGACGCCGGAGACATGGACCGTGACCAGCGCACGGGTGAGTTCGGTGTCGCGCTTCTCCAGGGCGTCGACGATCGCGTGGTGCTCCTGGAGGGTGCGGGCGACGGCCTTCTCCTCGGTGAGGCCGCGCCAGATGCGGGCCCGGACCGTCTTACTGCCGAGGGCGGCGAGCAGACTCGCGAGGTAGGCGTTGCCACTCAGCTCGATCACGCGGGCGTGGAACTGCAGGTCGTGCGCGACGAGGTCCTCGACCGTCGTGGACTCGTCGACCTCGTCGACCATGCTGCGCAGCTCGGCGATCCGCTCGTCATCGAGGTGCTGGATCGCCATCACCGACGCGGAGGGTTCGAGAATGCGGCGCACCTCGAACATCTCGATGAGGGAGGCATCGGCGTGCATGTCGATGACGAACGACATCGCCTCGTGCAACAGGCTCGGCTCCAGCGTCGTGACGTAGGTGCCGTCGCCGCGACGGACGTCGAGCACGCGGATGAGCTCCAACGCCTTCACCGCCTCGCGGAGGGAGCTGCGGGAGAGTCCCAGGGTCTCGCTGAGCTCCTTCTCCGGAGGGAGGCGCTGACCGGGGGTGAGGTCGCCGGCGACGATCATCGCCTGGATCCGCGCGATCGCCTCGTCCGTGACTGCCATGCGACCCCCTGCTCGAGCGAGACGGTCACGTGGAACACCGCCTCGCGCCATGATACATCCGACGTTTCCGCGGGCCGCGCCCCGACCTGCCTCCACGCACCGCCGACACCTGGCCCCTTGTGTTACGTCAGGTTGAGCGCCCTCTCGCGGCCCGTCCGATCACTCCCTACTGTTGCTGCAACCCGACGTCCCGGTGCGCCCCGACCGCGCCGACAGCGGACGCCGGCACGCCCCACTACCCCCTGCACCGTCCCGCACCCCACCGTCATCTGGAGTCCCCATGCGTCGTCGATCGCGCCTCGCGCTGTCTCTTGTCACCCTGGCCGTCGTGGCCGGCCTCGCCACCGGCTGTTCCCTCAAGCAGTCCTCGTCCAGCGAGTCGACGAGCGGCGCCGCTGCCAGCTCCGCCGCCTCCGACGTCGACGTCCCCTCGCTCGAGGGCAAGACCGTCGGCGTCGCCGCCAAGGACGTCGTCCGCGACTTCGGCCGCCTCACCTACCAGGGTGTGCAGGACCGCCTGGAGGAGCTCGGCGCCAAGGTCGTCGCCACCCAGGCCGACGCACAGGACGACAAGCACCTGGCCAACGTCGAGAACCTCGTCTCGCAGAAGGTCGACGCGATCGTCGTCATCCTCGGCGACGCGACCACCCTCGCCCCGGCGTTGCAGCAGGCGAAGGACGCCGGCATCCCGGTCTTCACGATCGACCACGCCAGCGAGAACTCGGTCAACAACATCGGTTCGGACAACTGGCAGATCGGCTCCACCCTCGCCCGCACGCTCGCCGAGGACATCGGCGGGAAGGGCAAGGTGCTCGTCTTCAACGGCTTCTACGACGTCACCCCCTGCCAGATCCGTTACGACGAGTTCAAGCTCGTGCTGAAGAACTACCCGAACATCGAGATCATCGAGCCCGAGCTGCAGGACATCTACGAGGGCACCATCGAGGACGCCAAGCAGAAGACGAACGACGCGCTCACCCGCTACCCCAAGGGCGAGATCTCGGCCGTGTGGTCGTGCTGGGACCTCCCCGCGATCGGTGCCTCGCAGGCCATCGACGCGGCGGGCCGCGATGAGATCAAGGTCTACGGCGTCGACGCCGAGCCCGGAGCGCTCGACCTGATCCAGGACCCCGACTCGGTGTACCAGTTCACGGTCGCGCAGCAGCCGACCCTGTTCGGGACGACGAGCGCGAACAACGTGGCCCTGTACCTCGGTGGCAAGCAGGACGAGGTGCCGCTGAGCACCTACCTCGACGCCGTGTTCATCGACAAGGCGAACGTCGCCGACGAGCGCAAGCGACTCGGCCTGGAATGACGCACGACACCTCGATCGACGGTCAGACCGCCCAGCGCTCGCTGGGCGGTCGGTCCGGTGCCGCCACGACCGAAGCCTCGGCTCCCGCCGTGAGCATGCGTGGCATCGCGAAGGACTTCGGCGGCGTCCGGGTGCTGGACGACGTCGACCTCGAGGTGCACCCCGGCGAGGTCGTCGCGCTCGTCGGCGAGAACGGCGCGGGCAAATCGACGCTCATCAAGATCCTCACCGGCCTCTACACGGCGAGCGAGGGCACCATCGAGATCGACGGCGAACCGGTCGTCATCCGCAATCCGGGTGACGCCGAACGCCTCGGTGTCCGCGTCATCCACCAGGATCGCCACCTGGCCGGTCGACTCACGGTCGCGGAGCAGCTGTTCCTCGGCTCGCGCACCGCGTTCCTCACCGGCCGGCAGCTCGACCGCCGCGCCGAGCGGGAGCTGCTGGACCTCGTCGGGCTCGACGTGCCGGGCAAGACCCTCGTCGACGAGCTGAGCGTCGCCGAGCAGCAACTCCTGCAGCTCGCGATCGCGACGATCACGCGCCCACGGGTCCTCGTGCTCGACGAACCCACCGCGCCGCTCGCCGCCGGCGACGTCGAGCGGCTGTTCCGCACCGTCCGGACCCTGCAGGGCCAGGGCGTCGCCGTGATCTACATCTCGCACTACCTGCAGGAGGTGCGCGACATCGCGTCCCGCGTCGTCGTGCTCCGCAACGGTGAACGCGTCGGTGCGCTCGACCTCGCCGATCCCGAGGCGACCCTCGACGCCATCGTCCAGCTCATGGTGGGGCGGAGCGTCGAGGAGTTCGGCGACCGCGAACGGATCGTCGCCGACGCCGGCGCCGAACCGGTGCTCGCGATCGACGGACTGACGGTCCCCGAACGGCTGCACGGCGTCTCGATCGCCGTCCGTCCGGGCGAGATCGTGGGCGTCACGGGCCTCGTCGGCTCGGGCCTCGAGGAACTGGCCGACGCGGTCACCGGCTTGCGTGCGCACGGCGGAACCGTGCGGCTCGGCCGGGCGACGATCCGCTCGCCGCGCGCCTTCGTCCGGTCGGGTGGGGCGTACGTCCCGGCGAACCGCCACCGCGACGGCATCCTGAACCGTCAGTCCGTCCGCGAGAACCTCACGCTCGCCGCGCTCGACCGCATCACCGGGCTCGGCGGGATCCTGCGGGGTCGACGCGAGCGGGAGATCGCCGCAGACCTCGTCACGAGACTCGACGTCCGGCCCGCGAACGACACCGCGGTGGCCGGGAGCCTCTCCGGCGGCAACCAGCAGAAGGTCGTGCTCGGTCGGTGGCTCGCGGCCGGGTCGACCGTGTTCGTGCTCGACCAGCCGACCTCCGGCGTCGACATCGGGTCGCGTCAGCAGATCTACGCGGAGATCGACGCGCTCGTCGCGCAGGGTGCCGGCGTCCTGCTCGTGAGCGTCGACCTCGAGGAACTGATCGGCCTCGCCGACCGCGTCCTCGTGCTGTACCGCGGGACGATCCGGACGGAGCTGCCCCGATCGCAGGCGACCGCCGACACGATCCTCGCCTGGTCGACGGGCGCCGCCGAGGTCGCCTCCACGCCGTCGGCCCCCTCGGTCCCGCCGGTCCCTGAGCTTGTCGAAGGGCAAGAACCGCTTGTCGACGGGTCCACCTCGTCAACCGATGCGGATCCTGACAAATCAACCGCCCCGGTCCCTGAGCTTGTCGAAGGGCCCACGTCGTCTACGCAGGCTGATCCCCAGAGGTCTGCCCCGTCGGCAGGCCCCGGAGGCGCCACGCCACCCACCCGAGGAGCCTCCGCATGACCGCGCTCTCCGCTCCACCCGCTGCGCCCTCGGCTGCGGCGGAGTCCACGACGAAGCGTCGTCCGGTCTCCCGGTTGGGACTCATCGGCTACGCGATCGTCGTCATCGAGGTCGTCGTCTTCGCGGTCGCCTCGCCCGGCTTCCTCGATCCGGCCAACCTCGCGACGATCCTCACCCAGTCCGCGGTCTACGCGATCGCGGCCTTCGGCCTGTCCATCGTCGTCGTCACGGGTGGTGAGGACGTGGTCCGCGGCGGCATCGACCTCTCCATCGGCGCCGTCCTCGGCTTCTCCGGCGCGCTCGTCGCGGTGCTCCTGCAGGCCGAGCTCGGTCTGCCGCTCGCGCTGCTCATCGGGCTCGGAGCCACGGCGGTCATCGGGCTCGTGAACGGTCTCGTCGTCGTCGCCGGGATCCGCCCGCTCCTCGTCACCCTCGCGATGATGAGCATCGTCACGAGTCTCACGATCGTCATCACGAACAACGTCAAGGTGCCCGTCTCCGACGCCGGGCTGGTCTGGCTGCGGAGCGGACATGTCGTCGGTGTCCCTGCCGCGGTCGTCGTGCTGCTCGTCGTCTTCGCGGTCGCCGCCTTCGCCACCGGGCGGACCAGCTGGGGCGTGAAGAACGCCGCGGTCGGGCAGAACCCGACGGCCGCGCGGGTGGCCGGGATCGACGTCAACCGCCACATCGTCGTCAGCTACGTCCTCGCGGCGGTCCTCGCGGGGATCGCTGGCGTCCTCATGACCAGTCGGTTGTCCGCTGCCCTGCCGGGGATCGGCGAGCAGTCGCTCATCGACATCCTCCTCGCGACGTTCCTGTCCATCGCGTTCTCCCGTCGGCTCGTCGTCACGATCACGGGGACCCTGTTCAGTGCCGTGTTCGTCGCGATCCTCACCAACGGCTTCAGTCAGCTCGGCGTCCCGAGCCAGTGGATCGGCATCACCAAGGGTGTGCTGATTCTGCTGGTCCTCGCGGTCGCCGCGATCCGCGAACGGAGCGTCAAGCGATGAGTGTCGACACGCGCACGCAATCCTCCGCCACCACCGGCGTCTCCGTCCCGAACGCCGGATCGGCTGGACCGGGAGGCGGCGATGACCAGCGTCCCGGCGGCCCGCTCTCGAGGCTGACGGTCCGTGGCCTCGGTGCCGCGGTCCCGCAGGCGCTCGCCCCCGCCGTGCTGGCGGTGTTGCTCATCGTGTTCGCGGTGCTGTCGCCGTCGTTCCTCACCGCCGACAACCTGCTCGGGGTGCTCAACCAGAACGCGCTGCTCCTCCTCGCGGCCGTCGCGATGACGGTCGTCGTCCGCGCCGGTGGCATCGACCTCTCGATCGGTGTCGCCATCGACCTCGCGGCGCTCACCGCGTCGGCGCTCCTCGCCGACGACTACGTGGCCTGGGTGGCGATCGTCGGTGGTCTGGTCGTCGGTCTGCTCGTCGGAGCCGTGAACGCGTTCCTCATCGTGGTGCTGCGCATCCGGCCGTTCCTGGCGACACTGAGCGTCTGGTTCATCGGTGGTGGCGTGCAGCAGGTCGCGACCGACGGTGGGTCGCCCATCTACCTGTCGCGGAGCAGCGTGCCGGACGAGTTCGCGTGGTTGGGTGCCGGCACCGTGCTCGGCGTCGCTGCACCGATCGTCGTCGCCGTGCTCGTGCTGATCATCGTCTGGGCTGCGCTCGAACGGAGTCGCTGGGGTCGGGTGCTGACCGCGGCGGGGGAGCAGCCGACGGCGACCCGGATCTCCGGGCGGTTGGCTGGGACGTCGATGGCGACGGCGTTCATCTTCGCCGCCGGGATCGCGGCCATCGCCGGGCTGATCCTGGCCTCGCGGAGCCAGGGCTTCGTCGCCAACAGCGGCCAGCTCTACGTGCTCGACTCCATCGGTGCGGTGTTCATCGGGACGACGCTGAGTCGGACGGGGCGGCCGAACCTCTTCGGGACGCTCGTCGGCGTGCTCATCTTCGCGCTGCTGACGAACGGGATGAACCTCATCGGGCTGTCCTTCTACTGGCAGGGCCTCGCCCGTGGTGTCGTCCTGATCCTGATCCTGCTCCTCGGCGTCCTCCTGGCGCGCGACCGGTCCCGCAAACCCCTCACCTGACGCCCACCCGACCCTCGCTGTGGCGGTGTGGTTGCGCCAGCGCGGTGCGCTGACGCGAGCGCGCCCCATAGGCGTGAGCGCGGGTCTCTGGAGACCCGCGCTCACGCACATGACCCGCGGCGAGGCCCAGCGCATCGCGCTGGCATCGGGTCCTCCTGAGCGGGCCTCACCCCGCGCTCGGACCAGCGCGGTGCGCTGACGCGAGGAGGAACGACTCGGCGTGGGCGCGCCCCACACGCGTGAGCGCGGGTCTCTGGAGACCCGCGCTCACGTCCATGCCCCGCGGTGACGTCAGCGCACCGCGCTGGCATCACTCGAAGGGACGGATCAGACTCGGAGGTCGAGCCAGGCGACCTGCTCCGGGGTCAGCTTCAGGGACAGGGCGTCGGTCGACGAACGCGTCTCCTCGATGGACCGCGGCCCGATCAGGGCGAAGGTCGGGAAGTCCTGCGCCAGCACGTAGGCCAGGGCGATCGCGGTCGGCGCGACACCCAGCTCGGTGCCGAGCTGACGGGCACGGGCCAAGCGCTCGAAGTTGTCGTCGCTGTAGTAGCAGCGCACGAGATCCGGGTCCGACAGGTCCTCGGGTTCGGCACGCCCGGTGAAGAAGCCGCGTGCCTGCGACGACCACGGCAGCAGCGGCGTCTTCGTCTCCTCGAGCCACGCGCGGCTCGTCGGATCCGTCACCTCCACGCACCCGGCCCACGGTACGTCGAGTGCGCGGGCGAGACCGAAGTGGTTGCTCAGCGCCGCGAAGCCCCGCTTCCCGTTCGCCGCCGCATAGGCGTTCGCCTCCTCGAACCGCTCGATCGACCAGTTGGAGCCACCGAACGCACGGATGCGACCGGCCTCGGCGTGCTCGTTCAGCACGTCGACGAACTCGCCCACCGGCACCTCGGTATTGTCGCGGTGCATCAGGTACAGGTCGAGGTGGTCGGTGCCCAGCCGGTCGAGGCTCTCGAACAGCTGACGCGAGATCGACTCCGGGTCGCAGAACGGCGTGTGCGCACCCTTGCCGATCACCACGACGTCGTCCCGGAGGCCACGGTTGGCGAGCCAGCGTCCGAGCAGCTGCTCCTGCAGGCCGTCGCCGTACAGCCAGGCCGTGTCGAAGGCGTTGCCGCCGCGCTCGAAGAAGTCGTCGAACATCGCCGACGCGTGCGACAGGGTCTGCTGGTTGTCGACACCCATCACGAGCCGGGAGATGTCGTGGTCGATGCCCGCGATGCGGCCGGTCGGCATCGGGAGTTCGGCGCGCACGGCGAGCGGCCGGCCGGAACCGGTCGGGATGTCGGTGTCGATCGACTCGAACGGGTACTCGAGGCCGACCGCCTCGCGCCAGCGGTCGAGGGTCGCCGCGTTGCCGAGCGAGTCCGCCCAGCGCATCTGCGGTGCCTGACCGGCGGCGGCGAACGCAGCGACCGCGTCGGCCTGGATCGCGTACTGCGGCGCCCCGGGGATGTGGATCGACTCCGTGCCCGAGACGGTGCGGACCTCGATCGTCGACCCGTCCTCGACCGACGGCAACCACGGGTCGGACACGATGATCTGGCCCGTCGAACCCGTGACGACGACGCGGTTGTCGTCCTGCATGCGCACGCCGCTCGTGACGTGCGCCGTGATGCCTGACGGGAACACGAGCGACGCGCTGGCCCACTCGTCGACGCCGGTCGAGCCGATGGTGCCGTTCCCGGTGACCTCCGTCGGGTCGGCGAACGGTGCACCCACGGCGGCACCGGCGACGAGCCTCGCGATCGAAACCGGGTAGCCGCCGACGTCGAGGATCCCGCCGCCCGCCAGCTCCGGGTTCATGAGTCGGTGCTCGGCCGGGAGGTTCGCGGCGAACGCGAACGACGCCTCGATGTGCTCGACCTCGCCGATGGCCCCGGACGACACGAGTTCGACGAGCTTGGCGGTCTGCGGGTGGAAGCGGTACATGAACGCCTCGGCGAGGTACACGCCGGCACGCCGGGCGGCCTCGATCGCGAGCATCGCACCGGCGCGGTTGACCGAGAGCGGCTTCTCGCTGACGATGTGCTTGCCCGCTTCCGCCGCTTCGATCACCAGCCGGACGTGTTCCGTGTGCGGGGTCGCGATGTAGACCGCGTCGACGCCGGGGTCGGCCAGCAACTCGGCGACGGAGTCGTACCCGCGGACGGGAGCCGTGCCGTCCCCGAAGCGCTCGCCGAACTCCTCGGCACGCGACGCGTCACGACTGGCGACGGCGGCGAGTCGACCGGTGCGACTCGCGTGCAGCTCGGTCGCGAACCGTTCGGCGATCGTTCCGGGTCCGATGATGCCCCAGGCGACGTGTTCCATATGGTGGTGCTCCTCAACGTTGATCGGCGGTGCGATGGTCTGTGGTGAACGTCACCGTGAACGTTCACGGTGTGAGCGTATCAGTACGATGTGACCATGACCAGGCCGCGCGACGATCACGCTCCAGCGCGAGCGACGATCATCGACGTCGCCCGGGTCGCCGGTGTCTCCCGCCAGACCGTGACCCGAGCGCTCAACGGGATGCGCGACGTCAGCGACGCCACCAGGCAACGGGTCGTCGAGGTCGCAGCCTCGCTCAACTACCGGCCGAACCGCGCTGCGCAGCACCTGGTGAGCGGCCGGACGACGACGCTCGGACTGGTCGTCGACGACCTGCGGAACCCCTACTACCCGGAGCTCGCGGCCGCCCTCGTGCAGCAGGCGGCCGAGCGGGGATGGACCGTGTTGGTCGCCGAGGTCGGGGGAGCGGCGAACGCATCGGGCGACCGGCCCGCCGCCGCGGATCGCGGGCCGGACCTCCCCGACGCGGAACGTGCGCAGCTCGCCGAACTCGCGCGGCAGGTCGATGCGGTCGTCGGGCGCAACGGCGCCGACCACGGAGCGCTCCAGGGCGCCTTCGCCACCATCCCGTTCGTCTCCCTCGGCGACCATCGGCCAGAGGAGTCCGAGGCCGGAGCGGACCCGTCCGACGCCCAGCCCGCGCTGCAGGTGGCGGGCGTCGACATCGACTTCGAGGACGGCATCCGACAGGCGCTCGCCCACTTCGTCGCGACCGGGCGCCGGTCGATCGCGATGATCGACGCCTCGGCGGAACCGTCCGGACGGCGTCTCGCGTACCGGGCGTTCCTCGACGAGCACGGCTTGCCGTGGTCGGAGGCGTCGGAGACCTGGGCGGAGGACACCCACCAGGGCGGGGTCTCGGCCGCCCTGCGTTGCCGCGCCGCGATGCCCGACGTCGACGCCGTACTCGTCTTCAACGACGTCATGGCGGTCGGCGTGCTCAAGGGCCTCGCCCGTGCCGGGGTCGGCGTGCCGGAGGACGTCGCCGTCATCGGCATCGACGGACTCGACCTCGGTCGCTTCGTCACCCCTGAGCTGACGAGCGTCGCCGTCGACAAGGGTGACATCGCACGGCACAGCCTGGAGTTGCTCGACGGCATGATGTCCGGCACGCTCCCGCTTTCGGGGCCGTCCGTCCGACGCTCGGTGGGTGTCTCGCTCGTCGTCCGCGAGTCCGCCTGAGCTGATCCACTGAGCCACTCCGCCTGAGCTGCACCGGCCCCGTCGTCCGGACGGTCGCGGACGACACGGCAGACTGGTCACATGTCTGAACTCCTCGCCCTCTGTCGCGTCGAAGCCCTCCGGGTGGACGACGGGTCGATCGGTGTCACCGCGATCGACAAGCGCCCGGTCGACGAGCCGCTGCACGTGCGGCCGATGGGGCTGTACGGCGACGTGCAGGCCGATCGCAAACACCACGGCGGCCTGACGAAGGCGCTCTACGCCTACGCCGAGGAGGACGCGCGGTTCTGGGAGGGCGAGCTCGGTCGGGAGATCACGCCGGGGCTGTTCGGGGAGAACCTCCGTACGCAGGGGCTCGACGTGAACGGTGCCGAGATCGGTGAGCGCTGGCGGATCGGCGACACCCTCGTCGTCGAGGTGACCTGTCCGCGCACCCCGTGCGGCACCTTCCAGCGGCGCCTGGGCGAGCCGCGGTGGGTGAAGCGCTTCGCCGACGCCGCACGGCCCGGCGCCTACCTCAAGGTGGTCAAGAGCGGGACGGTGCAGGCGGGCGACCCGATCGAGATCGTCCGACAGCCCGGCCACGGCGTGACCATCGCCTCCTGGTTCGCCGCGGCGGACGAGGCGCAGGCGGTCACCCTCGAGCAGTCGGAGCAGTCCGGCGCCGTGGTGCTGGCCCCGGAGATCCATGAGTCGATCAAGCAGCTCCGCCGCAAGCGGCCCGTCTGAGCTTCGCTGTCGCGTCCTCGCACCTGTGCGACCGCTGAGTGCAAGCCCCGCCCGGAACAGTCCGGAAGCGGACGCTGTTGCATACCATGGAGCCGAAGACCGGAGCACGCGGGGACCCCGCACGGTGCTCGGCACGAAGGAGGAGTCACGATGAGTGCAGCAGACGAGCAGAGCACGACGACCGAGCGCGCGGTGCTGGCCGGCGGATGCTTCTGGGGCATGGAAGACCTCGTCCGGAAGATGCCGGGCGTGAAGTCGACGCGCGTGGGCTACAGCGGTGGCGATGTCGCCAACGCGACCTACCGCAACCACGGCACCCACGCGGAGGCCCTCGAGGTCGTCTTCGACCCGAGCAAGCTGTCCTTCCGCGAGCTGTTGGAGTTCTTCTTCCAGATCCACGACCCGTCGACGAAGAACCGCCAGGGCAACGACGTCGGCCTGAGCTACCGCTCGGCGATCTTCTTCACCTCGCCCGAGCAGGAGCGCGTCGCGCGCGACACGATCGCCGACGTCGACGCCTCGGGGCTCTGGCCCGGCAAGGTCGTCACCGAGGTCGAGCCGGTCTCCGAGTTCTGGGAGGCCGAGCCGGAGCACCAGGACTACCTGGAGCGCATCCCGTGGGGCTACACCTGCCACTTCGTGCGCCCGGGCTGGAAGCTCCCGCGCCGCGCCGAGGTCGCGGAGCATGCCACCGCGTAAGTACCTTCGCAGCGCCCGTCACCTCGGTGTCGGGCGCTGTGCCGTGCATGGACCGGCGGGCTCAGACCGGCGGGCTCAGACGCCGTCGGCGCGCGAGGAGTTGACGGCGTCAGAGGCCAGTCGTGGCGCGAATCGCGGGTCGAACTGCAGCGGTGGATCGTCGGGTGACGCGAGCGACGGTTTGCCGAGGCGGACCCACTCGAGGTACTGGAGGTAGGGGTCGGACCCGGCATCGACCGGCGCATCGACGATGCGCTTGCGTCCCCACGGCCACTTCCACCCCACGATCAGCATCCTACGGACGGTTCCTGAGGATCCGCGGACCATCACGGCACGATCTCGCAACGATGCCACCGCCTCGTGCTCGTTTCGTCTGACGGATAGGGGAGTTGTCCATCCCGCGGCCGTGCTGTCATGATGAAGCACGGCGGAGATAGCTAGACAGTCGAGATACTTCGGCGGTTGTCCGGACCCGGTCGTCGCACCCGCCGAGAGAGGTCGTTCCATGGGCTCCACCGGTAGCGAGGCGTCTGAACTCCGCCGTGCGTGGGTGGAGCAGCTCACGGCAGACCGCTTCGGCGTCTTCGTGGGAGACCGGCGCGTCGGGTTCATCGACGTGGACTGGCCACTGCACGTCGCCCTGCGCGGAACCGACTACGAGACGGCGGTCGAGGTCGATCGCGCGATCCGGTTCGATCAGGCGCTGCGTGCCGTCCTCGCCGCCTGAGTGGCCTCCGGTGTCCGGCGGCTATGATCGCAGCACGATTCGGGTGGACGAACGGCCGGGCGATCGTCGTTCGGGCCCGCGAGGCGGAGGGGGACTGACATGACCGACTCCTTCAGTGCCGAGCCGTGGGCATCCGGCCTCCCGGTCCTCGAGCTGCCGATGTTCCCACTCGGCTCCGTGCTGTTCCCACACATGCCGCTCGCCCTGCGGCTCTTCGAGGAGCGCTACCTCACCATGTTGGCGCACCTGCTCGAGGCCGAGGACCCGGCGTTCGGCGTCGTGCTCATCGAGCGCGGCCGTGAGACGGGAGGCGGTGAGCACCGCTTCCGCACCGGGACCGTGGCGGAGATCGTCGAGGTCGACGGCGGCGAGGGCTTCGTCGCGGTGATCGCCGAGGGCGGTCAGCGCTTCGAGGTGACCGACTGGCTGCCGGACGACCCGTATCCACGCGCTGAGATCCGAGCCCTCGACGACCTGGAGTGGGACGATCGCTGGGAGCCGCTGCGGGATGAGACCGAGGCGGCGGTGCGGCGTTCGCTCGCGGTGGCCAGCGAGTTCAGTGAGCAGCAGTGGGCCTCGGTCGTGGAACTCGCCGACGACCCGCTGGAGTCGTCCTGGCAGCTGGCGGGCATCGCGCCGGTGAGCGAGATCGACCAGATGCGGTTCCTGTCGGCCGGTTCGCTCGAAGAGCTGCTGGTCGGCGTGCGCGATCGCGCCACCGAGGCGGGCGAGGCGTTCATCGCGGGTGGCATCGCCGACGCGGACGACGAGGACTGGGACATCCTCGGCGACTGAGCCCCGACGCCGCACCTCGACAGGCTCGGTGACCGGAGTGCTCGTGACCGGGTGCACTCGGTGACCGGTTGGATCCGGTCCCCGGAAGCTCGCCTCCCGCTACACCATTCACCGACCCTCCCCTCCGCCGGTCACTGACCGTTCCCTTCCGCCGGTCACTGACCGTTCCCTTCCGCCGGTCACTGAGCCTGTCGGAGTGCCCTTGCGCATTCGTGGAAACGCTTTACTATTTCCTATAGGATCTTTTTGACCGGGAGCACCAGCCCCGAGCAGTCCCTGAGCGCAATGGAGCATCATGACGGATACGACCGCGACCGCGTCGACCCCCCGATGGACCGCCGACACCTGGCCCATCGCCACCTGCCTGCACGGCATCCCACCCGTCGACCGCAACGGCGTCTCCCTGCACGACGCGGAACCCGAAGCGTGGGACGACCTCTTCGCGCAGGTCGCCGGCGTCGGGTTCACCCTCGCCGAGCTGCCCGACAGCCATGTCCGGCCCGCCGACCTCGAACCGTCCCGTCGCGACGAGTTCCTCGCCATCGCGAAGTCGCACGGCGTCGGTGTCCCGTCCGTCCACCTGCAGCGGCAGAGCGTGATCATGCCGGGCCACGAGGAGCGCAACCTCGAGTACGCGCACCGCACGATCGACGCCGCGGCGGAGTGGGGGATGCAGGTCTTCTCCACCGGCCTGCACCAACCGTTCAACGACGCGCAGCGCAAGGCGCTGTGGTTCTGGACCGCGCAGGGCCCGAAGGACCCCGACGACCCCGAGGTCTGGAACGCCGCCGTCAGTCGCATCCGCGAGCTCGGCAAGCACGCAGCCGAGGTCGGCCTGCCGCTGGCACTCGAGCTCTACGAGGACACCTACCTCGGCACCGCCGACAGCGCGGTCCGGTTCGTGGAGGAGGTCGGGCTCGACAACGTCGGCCTGAACCCCGACGTCGCGAACCTCATCCGCCTGCACCGCCCGGTGGAGGACTGGCGCGAGCTGTTCGCCAAGACCCTGCCCTACGCCAACTACATGCACGTGAAGAACTACACCCGCGACGAGGCGGCCGACGGCAGCTGGGCGACGTCCGTGCCCTCCACCATGGAGGCCGGGCTCATCAACTACCGCCAGGTCTTCCGCGACGCCGTCGAGCTCGGCTTCAACGGCATCATCCTGGCCGAGCACTACGGCGGCGACAGCCTCGGCATGTGCTCCACCAACCAGAAGTACATCAGGACCCTGCTGCCGCAGGCCTGATCCACACGACCACAGGAGAGCCTCATCATGACCACACACACCATCGCCGTCGTCGGATCGGGGTACATGGGCGGCGGCATCGCCCAGGTGCTCGCGCTGTCCGGCGCCACCGTCCGCATCGCCGACATCTCCGAGGAGATCGCGCGCAAGAACTACGACCGCCTCATCGCCGAGGCCGAGCAGTTCGTCGCCGACGGACTCTTCCCGGCCGACGCCGTGGAGCGGATCCGCGCCAACGTCTCGCCCGCCGCGTCCATCGAGGAGGCGGTCACCGGAGCCGACTTCATCGAGGAGGCCGTCCCCGAGAAGATCGAGATCAAGCACGAGACCCTCCGTCGCATCAGCGCCGCAGCCTCACCCGACGCCATCATCGGCTCGAACACCTCGACCATCCTCATCGGTTCGCTCGCCGAGGCCGTCACGAACCCGGAGCGGTTCCTCGGCGTCCATTTCTCGAACCCTGCCCCGTTCATCCCCGGCGTCGAACTCATCCCGCACGAGACCACCGCCGATGCGGCGATCGGGACCGTCGAGGAGATCGTCGCGGCGACCGGCAAGGAGACCGCCCGCGTCAAGGACGCCACCGGCTTCGTGCTGAACCGCCTGCAGTACGCGCTGTTCCACGAGGCGACGCAGCTCGTCGAGGAGGGCGTCGCGACGCCCGAGGACATCGACACGATCGTCCGCACCACCTTCGGCTTCCGGCTCCCCGTCTTCGGTCCCTTCGCGATCGCCGACATGGCCGGACTCGACGTGTACTCGTTCTGCTACGCCTCGCTCCAGACCCGGTGGCCCGAGCGGTTCGCCACACCGGACTCCCTCAAGGAACTCGTCGACGCCGGCAAGTTCGGCACCAAGTCGGGTGCCGGCTACCTCGACGTCCCGGCCGACCGCACCCCCGAGCTGATCGCCTACCGCAACAAGGCGTACGTCGCGATCAAGCGGCTCATGGACGAGCTCGGCCCCGCACCCATCAACTGAGCGCCGCGCCGACCGAACGCAACGTCCGACTCGATCGGACACCGACTTCACCACTCCCACGCAGAAAGGCCGGCCATGACCGCCACCACCTTCCCCGAATCCAAGACCGTCGTCCTCACCGGCGCAGCCTCCCCGCGCGGCATCGGTCGGGCCTCAGCCCATCACCTCGCCGAACTCGGCTGGAACATCGGGATCATCGACCTCGACGAGGCTGCGGCGCAGGCGGTCGCCGCCGAGATCGCGGAGCAGCACGGGGTGCAGGCGGCCGGCGCCGGCGCGAACGTCGCCGACGAGGCGCAGGTGCGTGCCGCGTTCGACGCGCTCGAGGCCGCCCTCCCACAGCTCGTCGCCCTCGTGAACCTCGCGGGCGTCGCCTCACCGGTGCCCTACCTCGAGGTGAGCGCCGACGAGTGGCAGCGCGTCATCGACATCAACCTCAACGGCGTCCACTACACGACCCGCCGTGCGGTCGAGTCGATGGTGTCGAACGGCGTCGGTCGTGTCGTCAGCCTGTCGTCCGTCTCCGCCCAGCGCGGCGGCGGCACCTTCAGCAAGACGGCCTACTCAGCGGCGAAGGCCGGCGTGATCGGCTTCACCCGCAGCGTCGCCCGCGAGCTCGGCCACGACGGCATCACGGTCAACGCCATCTCGCCCGGACCCATCGACACCGACATCATGGGCGGCACCCTCACCGAGGAGCGCAAGACGGCCATGGCCGCCGACGGCGTCCTGCCGCGCATCGGTACCCCGCGCGACATCGCGGCCGCCATCGCCTACCTCATCAGTGAGGACGCCGGCTTCGTCACCGGTCAGACGCTGAACGTCGACGGCGGCCTCTACATGCACTGATCCACCACACGCACCACGAGCGAACGGAGCAGCACCATGCAGCACCTCACCGGTCAGTGGACCAAATCCCGGTTGATCTTCCTCGGTCTCGGCGTCGTCTTCGTCGGCATCGGCCTCTGGATGATCATCCCCTCGATGGTCTCCTGACCACCGCCAGCAGCAGCAGTAACGCCAGTAGCACCCACCCGCACCAGTCATCTCAAAGGAGAGTGTCTTGTCCACACCCAATCCGCCGGCGATCGGATCGACCAACGATCCGGCGCTGAAGTCGGCGATCCGCAAGGCGTCGAAGCACCTCATGCCGATGCTCGTCATCCTGTACTTCGTCGCGTTCCTGGATCGCACGAACGTCGGCTTCGCCGAGGAGGCGCTCAGCGTCGACCGCGGCATCTCGAACGGTGCCTTCGCCCTCGGTGCCGGCATCTTCTTCATCGGCTACGCGATCTTCGAGATCCCGAGCAATCTGCTGCTGAAGAAGTTCGGCGCCCGGTTCTGGCTCGCCCGCATCGCAGTGACCTGGGGCATCGTCGCCGCCCTGTTCGCCTTCACGACGAACGACACGATGTTCATCGTCCTGCGCTTCCTGCTCGGCGTGACCGAGGCCGGGCTCTTCCCCGGCGTCATCATGTTCCTGTCGGAGTGGTTCCCGAACAAGGTCCGCGTCCAGATGTTCTCGATCTTCTACCTGGCACAGCCCTTCTCGCAGATGCTCGGCGCCCCGCTGAGCGGTGGCCTCATCAGCTTCGGTGACGCCCTGACCCCGTGGCACGGCTGGCAGGTGATGTTCTTCGCCGAGGGCATGCTCGCGGTCCTCGCCGGTTTCGCTGCGCTCTACTTCCTCACCAACTCGCCGCAACAGGCGAAGTGGCTGGACCAACAGGAGAAGGACTCGTTGACGGCCGCGATGGAACGCGAGGACACCGTCCGGCAGTCGGACGGCCCGACCGGTATCGCGAAGGCGATGACGAGTTGGAAGGTGTGGTACTTCACCATCATCTACTTCTGCCTGCAGATCGCGGTGTACGGCACGACGTTCTACCTCCCGCAGCAGGTGTCGAACCTCATCGGTCAGGACGTCGGCTGGCAGGTCGGTCTCGTGGCGGCCATCCCGTGGCTCGTGGGTCTGTTCGCCTGCTACTACGTGGGGCGGAACGCGAACACGGTCGTCCGGCGCCGCACCTGGGGCACGTGGTTCTACATCTCCACCGGCGTGTTCATCCTGGCCTCGGCCTGGGCGGGCGCGAACAACCAGCCGATCCTCGGCATCCTGTTCATCACCATCGCGGTGGCGAGCTTCCTCTCGGTCGGGCCGATCACGTGGGCCTACCCGACGGCGTTCCTCACCGGAACGGCTGCGGCGGCGGGCATCGGCCTGATCAACTCGCTCGGTAACCTCGGCGGCTTCGTCGCCCCGATCATGCGCACCGGGATCAACGAGAGCGTGCCGACCGACAGCGGTGTCTGGGGTGTGGTCTCGCTCGGCGTGTTCGCCTTCCTCGCGGCCGCGATGCTCTACTGCACCCGGTTCTTCCGTGGGGCGAAAGCGGACGAGCTGCTCGAGACGACGGCGACCCGCACGGCGCACTAGTCACGACGCAACTCCCGGACGGGGTCGATCGCTCAGGCGGTCGGCCCCGTTCTGCGCCCTTCGACAGGCTCAGGGACCGGAGGAAGGCGGCTCAGGGGCCGGAGGACTCGGTCCCTGAGCCTGTCGAAGGGCGGCTCAGTGCTCGGCGTCGGTGCGGGCGCGGGTGCGCACGAGCTCGATGTGCGAGCGCATGGCCGCCGCGGCGGCCTCGGGGCCATCGGAGAACGCGTCGAGGATGGCGCGGTGCTCGACGACCGCCTGGTCGGCGTCGGTGACACCCGTCTCGACCGTCTGGCGCATGCGGTGCACGCGGGTGGAGATGCCCTCGGACATGTCGAGGAGGAAGGGGTTGCGGGTGCCCTCGAAGATGAGGTGGTGGAAGTTCCAGTCCACCGCGAAGTACTCGCGGAGGAGTGCGACGGGGATCTCGCCGGCCGACGCCGCGGCGCGCACCCTGGCGGTCATCTCGACGTGCTGCGCGAGGGCGACCTCGAGGGCCGGGACGAGCTCGTCGGCGTGGGCGGCGGCCAGCGCGGTGGCGCCGCTCTCGAGCACGATGCGGGCGTCGAACAACGACTCGAGCTGGTCGTCGGCGAGCGGCGGTGCCACCCGGTAGCCCTTGTGGGTGACGCGGGTGACGAGCCCGGTGCGTTCCAACTGGACGAGTGCCTCGCGGACCGGCGTCGGGGAGACGTCGAGGTCACGGGCGATGGCGTCGATGGACAGCCGGGCGCCCGGTTCGATGCCGGAGCTGAGCAGCATGTCGAGCACCAGCTCGTAGACGCGGTCGCGCAGACCACGGCGCTCGAGCGAGGAGGAGGCGCCGAGCGGGAACACGGCATCAACCACGGCAGGCTCCGAAGGGTGTGCTCGAGGCGTCGTCACGGAGGGGGACCTCCGGCCGAGCGGCCGCGATGATCGTCGATGACCAGTTTACGGGGCCTCCAGCTGTCATCGCGGCAGGTCGGAGCCCGCGCGGTCGAGACCGGCCACCTCGTCGAGCACCAGCGCGAGGGCTGCCGGATCGTGGGCGAAGCGGCCGAGGAAGACCCCGTCGACCGCGTCGCCGATCGTGGTGAGCAGGCCGGGTCCGGCGCTCCCGCCGTAGATGACGGACGAGGAGGTGTCGACCACACCCCTCGTGTCGAGGACGTCGAGGTGACCACGCAGCCGGAGGCACACCGCGCGGATGTGGGCGGGACTCGCGGCCTCGGAGGCACCGATGGCCCAGTGCGGTTCGTAGGCGACGATGACGCGGCCCACGATCCCGGCGGCGACCGCCCCCGCCAGGGCGTCGTCGAGCTGTGCGACGCATTCCTCAGCCGCCGTCTCGGCGTCTCCGCGCTCGGTCTCTCCGATGCACAGCACCGGCGCGAGCCCGTTGCGGAGCGCGGCGGTCGTCTTCGCGCGGACGACGTCGGGCGTCTCGCCGAACAGTCGGCGTCGCTCCGCGTGTCCGACCTCGACGACCTCGCAGCCGACCTCGCGGAGCTCCGCACCGCTCACCTCGCCGGTGAACGCCCCGGTGTCCTCGGTCGCGAGGTCCTGCGCCCCCACGGACGCCACGCCGTGGAGCCGCTCGACCGCGCCGGTCACCGAGAGGTATCCGGGGATGACGAACAGCTCAGCCGCGCCGGACCGGAGTGCGTGGTGCTCGGCCGACACCCCCGCGACGACCGAGCACCAGTCGAGCGTCTGCGCGTGCCCGAAGTACATCTTCAGGCTCACGCCGACGAGTCTGGGACGTCCTGACATCAGGACGCTTCGTATGCGCTGATCTCCTGCACCTTGTCGTTCGACGCGCTCGAGGCGTCGAACTCGTAGGTGAGCCACTCGCGCACGTTGCGGCGGGCGAGTTCGATGCCGACGACGCGCTGGCCCATGCAGAGCACCTGGGCGTCGTTCGACAGCACCCCTCGTTCGACGGAGAAGCCGTCGTGTGCGGTGACGGCGCGGATGCCCGGGACCTTGTTCGCCGCGATCGCGACACCGAGGCCCGTGCCGCAGATGAGCAGCGCGCGGTCGGCCTCGCCGCGGGCGACGATCTCGGCCGCGGTCACCGCGACGGTCGGGTAGTTGGTGTGGCCGTCGGCGTCGACCCCGACGTCGACCACGGAGGCGACCAGATCGCTCGCCTCGAGGTCGCGCTTGAGAATCTCCTTGTAGTCGTAACCGGCGTCATCGGAGCCGATGACGATTCGCCAGGTGCGGGTCATGGTGTGCCTTTCGTTGTTGGAGCGGGGCCCGTCGACAGGCTCAGGGACCGGTGCAGGGGTAGCTTCAGGGAGCGGGTTGTGTGTCGGTGGATCGGGCGTCAGCGCTCGGCGAGGAGGGTGCCGACACGCTCGACGATGAGGGCGAGCGAGACGGCTCCGGGGTCCTCGACACCGACGGCCTTCGAGCCGTGCGAGCGGGCGCGGCCCATGCCGGGCATGAGACCGGCCGTGTCGTGGGCCGCGGTGGTGGCCGCTGCCGCCGCCGTGGTCCAGGCGGTGGAGAGGTCGTCGCCGGCGGCGACGCGCTCGGCCAGCGTGTCGGCGAACGGGACCAGCGCGTCGACGAGCGTCTTGTCGCCGACGGACGCCTTGCCGTAGCGCATGACGGCGTCCTTGGCGGCGGTCACGCCCTCGCTCACAGCGGTGGCGGTCGGGCGCTCGGTGTCACCGAGGCGCTCGCCGAGGGTGCGGAGCATGACGCCCCACAGGGCACCCGAGGTGCCACCGGCGCGGTCGGACCAGGCGTCGCCCGCGCGGTCGAGGAGGGTCGCCACGCCGGCTCCGGTCTCGCGCAGGCGCTCGGCCTCGGCGGCGGCGGCGGTCGCCCCGCGGTCCATGCCGATGCCGTGGTCGCCGTCTCCGACGATGGCGTCGAGTCGTCCCAGCTCGTCCGCGTGCTCCGCGAGGAGTTCGTGGATCGCGGAGATCGCGTCGGCCACGACGGCCGCCGACTCCTGCGACTCGAGCGAGGCGTCCGGGACCTGGAAGGCGACGTCCTCGGTGTCGTCGGCGGCCACGGTCTCGAGCGCGCCGGTGTCGACGGCACCCGTGCGGAACGCGGGCGTGTCCGCAGCGGCACTCCACAGTCGCTCCAGCTCCTCGTCCACCCAGAGCAGGGTGAGCGAGACGCCGGCCATGTCGAAGCTCGTGCAGAACTCACCGACCTGCGGGTCGACGAGGGTGATCCCGGCGTCCTCCAGCAGGGAGGCGATGCGGTCGTAGACGACGAACAGCTCTTCGGACTTCACGGAGCCGAGGCCGTTGAGGATCGGGACGACACGCGCTCCCTTCGGCGTGACGCCCTCCGGGATCTCGGCCTCGGCCAGGAGGTGGTGCACGAACAGCTCCGCCAGTCCGTCCGCGGAGGGGATGTCGGTCTCGTCGATACCGGGCTCGCCGTGGATGCCGAGCCCGACGGCCATGCGTCCCTCCGGTACGGAGAACAGCGGTTCGTCGGCACCGGGCAGCGTGCACCCGGAGAACGCGACACCCATCGAACGGGTCCGGGCGTTGGCCAGGACCGCCACGCGCTCGACGTCGTCGATGGAGTACCCACCAGCGGCAGCGCCGCCCGCGACTTTGAAGACGGTGAGGTCGCCCGCGATCCCGCGGCGCTTCTCGAGTTCGGTGGGCGGTGCGCTGAAGATGTCGTCGGTCACGGTGACGGTGCGGCAGTCGATGCCGTCGGCACGCACGGCGTCCTGGGCAGCGGTGAAGTGCAGGACGTCGCCGGCGTAGTTGCCGTAGCTGAGGAGGACACCCCGTCCCTGCTCGCTCGCACGGACGACGCCCTCCACCTGGTGCGCGGACGGCGAGGCGAAGAGGTTGCCCATGGCCGCACCGTGGGCGAGTCCTGGGCCGACGAGGCCGGCGAACGCGGGGTAGTGGCCGGATCCGCCACCGATCACGAGGGCGACCTCCGGTTCCGCGGACTTCGTGGAGCGCGACACCCCGCCGGAGACCTTGCGTACCCAGCGTCCGTTGGCGCGGACGAAGCCGTCCACCATCTCATCCGCGAAGTCGGCCGGTCGGTTCCAGAGCCTGGTCATCTGCATCTCCTCGTCATCGAGTCCGTCGATCCGGCGCAAGCCGGCACATCGCGATAATCCTATAGGATATTGGAACCGACCGGAACCCTGAGCTGCGCAGAACTCAGGAGACCGCAGGCGGGTCGGCACCGTCGGGCGGCGGCCGGAGACGACGCGCCGGAGAGCACCTGAGTTGTGAACGGGTGACTCGAGGGGCACACGTCGACGGCGTCCCGACGGCTGAACCTGCCGAGGCTCGAGTGGGGGAGACCCGGCCCCGGCAGGTTCGGCGATCGGGACGCCGGCGATCAGGGACGCGTGGCGGTCGACTCCGTGTGCGCGGATTCGACGCGTTCCGCACGGCGTGCCGCGAGGAGCGAGGGCGTGATCGCGAAGGTGATGCTCGATGAGCGGCGCGGAGCGGTCGCCCGCAGGAAGCCGAGCCGCTCGGCCAGGGCGATGGACCTGGTGTTCTCCGGCTCGATGACGGCCGTCACGGTCTTCGCCCCGACCTCGCGGAACGCCAGGTCGATCATGGCTGCCGAGGCCTCGCTCGCGAGACCACGTCCGCCGACGGCGGGGTCGAGGACCCATCCGATCTCGACCGAGCGCTCGGCGGGCAGGACGTCGCGGAGGTGCAGGGAGACGTCGCCGACGAGCCGTCCGTCGTGCTCGACGGCCAGGGCGAGGAAGTCGCCCGACTGCCAGAGGCGGCTGTGCCGGACGCGGTGGCGCAGGTGCTCGCGGGACGCCTCCCGGTCGCGGACGGGCCACGGCAGGTGCTCGACGACCTCGGGCAGGGACTGGATGCGATACCAGGCCTCGGCGTCCTCCAACCGGTGGCGACGCAGGACGAGACGGTCGGTGCTGATCGGGTGCGCGTCGACCGGAGCCTCGATCCGCGGCCCGCGGAGGAAGCGAGGACGTGAGACGCCTGCCGGGAACAGGGGACGCAGAGCCCGGACCGCGGCGGCGAGGCCGCTCCGGATCCGGTCCGCGGGCTCGGCCGTCGCTCCGGCCGTCCGGCGACGGCGGGGGGCGAACGACGTGCCCAGGGGCTCTGCTCGGGTCATGCCCTCCACGGTAGGCACCGCACCCATGGGCTCGGCCTGAAAAGATATGAGGCCTCTATGAATCGCCCGTCGCTCCCACGCCTCGCAGCTCGACGACGGATAATCGACCCATGCCCTCCGACCTGCCAACGCAGATCGTCGACTCGGGGCGCCGCCGGGCGGTCCTCGCCAAGCTACCGCGGATGTACCGGGCCGACGGTTCACCCATCCGCGTCCTCCTCGTCGACGACGAAGCGGTCCTGACCGACCTCGTGAGCCTGGCCCTCGGCTACGAGGGGTGGGTCGTGGACGTCGCCACCAACGGTCGCGAGGCCGTCCAGCGCTACCGCACGGAACGTCCGGACGTCGTCGTCCTCGACATCATGCTGCCCGACATGGACGGGTTGAGCGTCCTCCGCCAGCTCCGCAGCTTCTCGCAGGGGGAGCCGGAATCGGGCACCCCGACCCTGTTCCTCACCGCACGCGACTCGGTGGACGACCGCATCATGGGACTCACCGCGGGCGGCGACGACTACATGACGAAGCCGTTCTCGCTCGAGGAGCTCGTGGCCCGCCTCCGTGGTCTCCTCCGCCGTACCGCGCACGTCGTGTCCGACGACGACTCCCGCATCACGATCGGCGGGCTCTTCCTCGACGAACGCAGCTACGAGGTCAGCCGCGACGGCGAGCCGGTGGCGCTCACGACGACGGAGTTCGAGCTGCTCCGCTACTTCATGCGCAACCCGAAGCGCGTGCTGAGTCGCGCCCAGATCCTCGACCGCGTGTGGAACTACGACTTCGCCGGCAAGGCCAGCATCGTCGACCTCTACGTCTCCTATCTCCGCAAGAAGATCGACGCCGACCGGGCGCCGATGATCCACACCGTCCGCGGTGTCGGATACGTGCTGCGGCCGGTCGAATGAGCACCGCTTCGGTTCCGACTGCGGGCGTGCCGACGCCTCGGGCGGACCGGCGGCACCCGTGGACGCTCCAGCGACGGCTGGTGACGGGCATCGCCGCGGTCATCGCCGCGGTCCTCGCGGTGTCGGGCATCCTCACGATCGTCACGGTCGAAGCGTCGGTCACCGCCGTCGTCGACACCCAGCTCACGGGATCGATGGAGGCCTTCGAACACTCCGTGGTGAAGTTCCACGATCAGCAGGCCGGTGGGGGAGCCGTGGTGGACCCCGATGCCACGCGCGGTGAGCCCGGCTACGTCAAACCGTTCGTCGACTACGTCGGCCACGGGCCCGGCACGCTCATCGCGCTCGTCGCTGACGGTGCGGTCGTCGACTCCGCGCGCTTCACCCAGTCCAACGCGACGGCGCTCGACGTGCGGACGAAGGCGCTCATTGAGGAGGCCGTCGCGGCCGACAGCTCCGAGCGACAGAACATCGAGTTGGGGTCGCTCGGCGGGTACCGGCTCGAGTTCCTCGACCATGGCGACGGCGAGACCCTCGTGGCCGGCGTCTCGCTCGCCACCCCGCGAGCGGCCGTGCAGCAGGAGGCGATCGTCATCGCGATCCTCGCCGTGCTCGCGCTCGCGGTCACCATCATCGGGGCGATCATCGTGGTACGCCTCGGGCTCCGACCGTTGTCCCGCGTGGCCGCCGCCGCCGAGGAGGTGTCCACGCTGCAACTCGAGCGCGGTGACACCGGGATCGACGTGCGGGTCGATCAGGCCGACACCGACCCTCGGACGGAGATCGGCAAGGTCGGCGAGGCGCTCAACGGCCTCATCGACCACGTCGACCGCGCACTCGCCGTCCGAGCCGCGACCGACAAGCGCATGCGTCGGTTCGTCACCGACGCGAGCCACGAACTCCGGACGCCGCTCGCCGCGATCCAGGGCTACGCCGAGCTCACCCGTCAGGACAGTGAGAGTCTTCCGCCCATGACGGAGCATGCACTCGCCCGCATCGAGTCGGAGGCGACCCGGATGAGTTCGCTCGTCAGCGAGTTGCTCCTGTTGGCGCGTCTCGACGAGGGCCAGGACCTGCACCTCGACGACGTCGACCTGAGCGACCTCGTCGCCGCCGCCGTGAGCGACGCGGCGGTCTCGGCGCCGGCGCACCACTGGTCGGTCGACGTGCCGGAGCGCGCGATCGTCGTGCGCGGCGACCGCGAGCGCCTGCATCAGCTCGTCGTGAACCTGCTGTCGAACGCCGCCGTGCACACCCCGGCCGGCACCTCCGTGGTCACCCGCATCAGCGCACCGAAGAGTCCCGACGAGCCGCAGCGCGCCTCGCTGACGATCGCCGACGACGGACCCGGCATCGATGAGGCCTTCCTCCCCGAACTCTTCGACCGGTTCGCCCGGGCCGACTCGTCGCGCTCGCGTGCGGCCGGCAGCACGGGTCTCGGCCTGGCGATCGCGTTGTCCATCGCCGAGGGCCACGAAGGCTCGATCGAGGTCGCCTCGTCGTCCGCCGGCACGACGTTCACGGTGACGCTGCCGTGGTCGGGTCCGTCCGAGGAGCACCCCGCGGTCCGGCCTGCGGCCGACGCCACCGGCTCGCTGCCGGAGACGGTCACCTCGACGCGAGGCTGATCGCACGACCGCGGTCGTCGAGTTCGATCCGGTCACCGAGCCGCTCACGGTCACCGAGCTTGTCGAGGCGCCCTTCGACAGGCTCAGGGACCGGAAGGGGAAGCTCAGGGGCCGGACCGGGAGGCTCGCGGATCGGACCGGGAGGGGTGGCGCAGGGACCGGACCGGGAGGGGTGGCTCAGGGGCCGGACCGGATGCCTTCGGGGGCCGATCGGCGGAGCGCGATGAGCTGTTCCGCCGAGCGCGCGAGGTGTGCGCGGAGCTCCGCCTCGCCGCGGTCGCCGATGAGGGCGTCGACGAGTCGGTCGTGCTGGTCGATGAGTTCCTCCGGCGGGAGGACGCTCCGGAGCTGCACCATGAACAGGCCGAGCTCGGCGAGCAGGCCAGCGTGCGCCTCGCTCACTCGAGGGCTGCGGGCCGCGGCGACGATCGCGTGGTGCAACTCGGCGTGCGCAGCCTCGATGGCGCGGTGATCGCCGGGCCGGTCGATGCAGATGCGTCGGAGACTGTCGTTCGCCGCGATGATCGAGGCCGGTGGGCGCGACGACGGCTCAGCACGTGTTCGCAGCAGCCGGACCGCCTCGGCCTCGATCGCCGTCCGGTACTCCATGAGGGCGAGCACATCGGCGTCGCTGAACGACCGCACCCGTGCGCCGCGGTAGGCCTCGAACGTGACGAGGCGCTCCGCCGCGAGCGCCTGCAGTGCCGCCCGGACGGTGTGCCGGTTGACGCCGAACCGGACGGTGAGGGCGGTCTCCCGCAACGGCTCGTCCGCACCGAGTCGTCCGTCGAGGATGTCCTCCCGCAGTGCATCCGCGACGGCGTCGACCGCGGTCATCGGGCGACCTCGCGACGATCGGTGCGCGTGGGCACCACGAGGATCGCGAGTCCGGTCACGAGCAGCGCTGCACCGACGACGGTCGACGGCCCGAAGGACTCTCCGAGGAGCAGGATGCCGAGGAGCGTCGCCGTCAGTGGTTCGAAGAGCGTGAGCGTCGCGACCCGTGACGCGGGCAACCCGCCGAGCGCGTAGCCGAACAGCAGGTACCCCGCCACCGTGTTCACGAGCGCGAGCCATGCGACCGCGAGTGCGCCGGGCACGGTGAGGATCCAGGCGGTCTCGGTGGCGAGGAGGACCGGCACCGAGACGAGCGCCGCTCCGCCGAAGAGCGCCGCCATGGTGCCGAGCGGTGTCCACCCGTGCTCGATGAGCGCCTTGCTGCAGAGCGTGTACAGGGCGTAGGAGGCTCCGGCGCCGACGGACGCGAGCAGCCCGTCCACCGAGACGGTCCCGATCCCGCCGCCCGTCACTCCGGACAGGACGGCGACACCGGTCGCGGCGACGATCGTGGCCAGGAACCAGCGACCGCTCGGGCGCCGGCGGTGGATCGCCCATTCGAGGAGGCCGGTGATGGCGGGTGCGGAGCCGAGCGCCGTGAGGGTCCCGATCGCGACACCGTTGCGTTCCACTCCGAGGAAGAAGAACGGCTGGTACGCGGTGACACCGACCGTGCCGACGATGACGGCGATGATCAGGACGGGCCTCCCGAGTTCCACAGCGCGGGGGCGAAGCGGCCTCGTGGACCCGGAGCGATGGGCGAACGCCGCCCACACGAGGACGAGCAACGCTCCGCCGAAGACGATGCGTGCGGCGCCGAAGGCGACCGAACCCACCTCGATCGGCAGGAGCGCGTGAGCCGTCCCCGTCGTCCCGAAGCACACGGCGGCGAGGATCGCGGCGGCGACGGGCAGGCGCCCCGCGGCGGTGCTGCTGCCGGTCGTCGGGGTCGCCATCGGCGAACGGGTCATGGGGACAGCTTGCCGCAAGATTGTGTAACAATCAACGGCTGCATGGGATGTCCGGTACATACGCCACGACGCCCACCCGCTCGAGGAGCGGACGGGCGTCGGGAGGGAGACCGGGTCAGCCGGCGTAACCGCCGCTGATCACCGACACCCCGAGCAGGAGGGCTGCGCCGGCGGCGACGATCAGGGCGAGCGCCAGCATGGTGCCGGAGATGATGACGGCGGTGAGGGCGAAGCCCTTCGACTTCGGCTTGCGGGCGAGCGCGATGATGCCGAGCACGAGCGAGGCGATCGGCAGGAGCACGAACGACGGCGCGACGACCGCGGCGATCGACAGGGCGAACGCGATGATCGACAGTGTCTGGGTCGAGCTCTCGCGGTCGACGGCCGTCGGGGCGGGTACGGGTGCGAGGGGCACGGGCGTCGTCGGCTGGGTCAGCGCGACCTCCTGCACGGGCGTGGCCTGGGTGAGGGGCTCGGGGCCGAACGCTTCGGTCGGGGCGTCTGCCAGGGTCACGTCCTCGGCGGGCGAGATCGTGGTGGACTCGGTTGTGGCTGAGGCGGACATGAACTGGTTCCTTCCTCCGCGGTGTGCGGAGCTGTCTCCGCGGTGTGCGGAGCTGATCGGTTGATGGTTCCAGCCTGCTCGGACCGCCTCCGTTCCGAATCGCCCGCGCGCCTGATCCCCCGTCCTCCTGCGGAGGTATCCTGCGCGGCCCGTCCGTGGGCCGCTGGTGCCACACACGGCGACTACCACGGCTCGAGCCGACCCCCGTAAACGGGACAGAGGGGTTTCGCAGGCGACGGGTGTCCGTTTATCCTGGCGCCCATGACCCGCCGCATCGGAGCCGCTGTGCTCGCCCTGCTCGGAGCCTCCGCGCTCGCCTTCGCCGCAGCCGTCCCGGCGGCCTCCGCCGCGACCACGTCGAGCTGGGCGACGTGGCCCACGTTCTCCGGTGCATCGGGGTCGTACCAGGGCACCATGACCCTGGCCGGTCAGCCCGCCCTCACCGCGGCGTTGACGAGCGACTCGGTCGGTGGCGGTGGCGTCGGCGTCATCTCCGGCGCCTCGACCTGGCTGGCGGCCTCGACCCCCGTCGGTGCCAAGTACGGCAGCAGCCGGGATCAGCCCTACCTCAACCTCCGCCCGAAGGCGAACAACGCGGCGTCGCCCTCGACCACGACCTACTCCTTCGCGACGCCGACGCCGCCGTCCGGCTGGACCTTCGTCCTCGGCGACATCGACGCCGACCAGGTCACCGTGACGGCGATCGGTCCCGACGGCGCGGCGCTCACCCCTGACGAGCTCGGGTTCAACGGCGGCTTCAACTACTGCGCTCCCGGCCTGGTCGGCAAGCCGTCCTGCACCGGATCCGCAACGGACGTCCCCACCTGGGACCCGACGACGCAGGTACTCCGCGGCAACGACGCCGCTGCGGACACCGCCGGCGCGGCAGGGTGGTTCGAACCCTCCGCCCCGATCTCCAGCCTCACCTTCTCGTTCCGGCAGCGGTCGGGCGCGCCCGTCTACCAGGCGTGGTTCGCGTCGATCGCGCGTGACGTGACCGGCACGGTGACCGACCAGAACACGGGCCCGCTGGACGGCGTCGGCGTCCGGCTCATCGACCGCGACGGCCGGGTGGTGGCGTCGACCACGACCGCGGGTGGCGGCACCTACACCTTCGCCGGCTACTTCGCGACCGACGGCTACACGGTGCAGCTCGTCCCGCCGACCGGCAAGATCGCCGTCGGTCCTGCACGTGCCGCAGTTGACCTCACGGACACCGACGCCGTCGCGGACTTCGCCGTCCGCGACATCGTGCCCGTCGCCGTGTCGGGGACCGCGCTCGACACGGACGGCGTCCCGATCGTCGGTGCCACCGTCACCATCGACGGTGTCGGCAGCGTCACCACCGACACCGACGGGAACTACCTCTTCGACACCGTGCCGGTCGGCGACCACTCTGTGGTCATCACGCCACCGTCCGGGTACGCGGTCCAGACCGCACCGGCGTCGTTCACCGTGCCGGTCGGCAGCGAGACGCCCATCACCGAGCAGGACTTCGTGCTCGTCGCGAACCCCAGCCTCGGCGGCGTGGTCAGCTCCGGTGGTGTCGGTGTGGCCGGCGTCACCGTGAGCGTCGACGGTCCGAACGGTGTCGAGCGCGCCGTCACGGCCGCCGACGGTTCCTACCGCTTCCCGCTCCTGCCCGCCGGGTCCTACGAGGTCTCGGTCGTCGCCCCCGAGGGGTACGTCGTCTCCGGAACCGCAACCCGGGCGGAGGAGCTCGCCGGCGCCGATCTGGACGCGGTCGACTTCGAGCTCGCTCGGCTCGGCACCGTCATCGGCGACGTCCGGACGGACACCGGCGCCCCGGTGCCCGCCGCGACGGTCACGGTGACGACGCCGGGCGGCCCGGTCGCCCTGACCACGACGGCCGAGGGGTCCTACGGGCTCGCCGACCTGGCGCCGGGCAGCTACGAGGTCACGCTGACCGTTCCGGCCGGGTACTCCGTGCCCGCGGGTGGCGCCACGACCGCCACTGTCGTCGTCGGCACCGACGGCGCTGTCCAGACGGTGCCCACCTTCGTGCTCGTCGCCGACGCCGTGTTCGGCGGCCTCGCCGGAACGGTCGAGACGGACGCCGGTGCTCCGATCGCGGACGTGAGCGTGACCGTCGAGACTCCGGCCGGCCCGGTCGACATCACGACTGACGCCGACGGCGCCTATGGCCTCGACGGACTCGCGCCCGGCTCCTACGAGGTGTCCGTGGCGGTCCCGGCGGGCTACACCGCCGAGGGGGCCACCACGGCGACCGCGGTCGTCGCCGCAGACGGTTCCGTGGTCTCGGTGCCGGCCTTCGTCCTCGTTCCCGACGCCGTCGTGCCCGTGCCGTCGGCGAATCCGAGCGACCCCGCCGTTCCGGGCAACTCGGGTCGCCTGCCCTCGACCGGTGCGGACGCGATGCCGTGGATCGTCGCTGCCGGAGCGCTCTTCGTGCTCGGCGCCGCCGGTGTCGTCACCGCGGCCGTCCTGCGTCGTCGACGCGCGAATCGGGACGAACTGTCCGGCGAATGACCGTTTGAACGACCTCTCGGGGATGGGAGGGCGCGGCTCGTCCGTAGACTTGGGCGAGCCGCGCCCCACCCAGGAGTGCGGATCGCACTGCTGAACGGGGATCCGTGGACATCATCGGGTGGGTGAACGACGCCGCGACGGCGCTGCCCGATCCGCTGATCTGGCTCCTCGGGCTCCTGTTCACGACCGCCGAGTCCGGCCTCTGGCTCGGCCTCGTCGTCCCCGGTGAACCGGTGGTGCTCCTCCTCTCGGCCATGCTCGACTCCGCCCCCGGCGCCCTCGTGCTGTTCCTCGCGGTCGCCCTCGGCGGGTCGCTCGGGGACCAGCTCGGCTACCTCGTCGGTCGTCGTTCCGGTGGCCGCCTCCGTGACTCGGCCGTCATCCGGCGCCTCGGTGTCGACGGCTGGGACCGCGCGGTCGAGGCGCTCGAGCGACGCGGGGCCCAGGCCGTCTTCCTCACCCGGCTCGTGCCCGTGCTCCGATGCCTGACACCGACCGCCGCGGGGGTCGCCCGCGTGCCCTACCGGTCGTTCCTCGCGGCATCCCTGCTGGGCTCCCTCCTCTGGTCCGCCGTCTACGTCGGCGTCGGCTCCCTCGTCCGTGCCACGCTCGACACGGTCCGCCAGTACCTCGGCGCCACCGGCTGGGTGCTGCTGTTCGCGCTCGTCGTGGTGGTCACGATCGTCGCGATCGCCCGATTCCGCCGCGGTGCCGCGATCCCCGGTGACGAGGCGATGATCCCGGTGACGCTGCACGAGAAGACGCCGCTCGCGCGCCTCCGGACGCAGCTGTTCTCCGACGACGACTGGAAGAATCTGCCGAACGCGATCACGGCGGGACGTATCGTCCTCCTACCGGTCTTCGCCGCCCTCGTGATCACCGGCTCCTACTGGGCCGCGCTCGTCGTCGGTGCGGTGGTGTTCCTGAGCGACGTCGCCGACGGGCAGATCGCGCGCCGCATGGGCACGGTCTCCGCGCTCGGCACCTGGCTCGACGGGGTCGCCGACCGCCTGACCGTGGTCGTGGTCGCCGCATCGTTCGCCATCGGGCAGATCATCCCATGGCAGGTGTTCGTGGTCATGATCGTCCCCGACCTCCTGCTCGCGTTCGTCGCCGTCGTCGCGTTCCGCGGGACGCCGGAGGTGCCGGTGAGCATCGCCGGCAAGATCCGGACGGTGTTCCTCTTCGTCGGCTTCTTCGCGCTGCTCACGGGCCTCGCGCTCGGCGGCGGGGATCCGGCGTCGGCGCTGTACCGGGTCTTCGGCGGGGTCGGGTTCGTGGCGATCCTGCTCGGACTCCTCGGCCACTTCGTCGCAGCGACCCAGTATGCGCGACGCATGGTCGTCACCTGGCAGCGACAGGGCGTCCGCGCGGCCCGCTGAGCGCCGCGCCGACCATCGTCGGAGGCCCCCACCGGATGGCACACGGCCACAGCGCAGGCGGCGTCGTTTAGGCTCGGAGCATGCCAGTCGACTATCCGGACCTCGTCATCTTCGACTGCGACGGCACGCTCGTCGACACGGAACGCATCTCCGTCCGGGTGAACCTGCAGCTCCTCAACGAGGTCGGCGGCGACTACACCGAGGCGGAGGTGCGGGAGCTCTTCGTCGGCGCCTCACTCGAGACGTACGCGACGCTGGTCGAGCAGCGCCTCGGGAAGCCGCTCGAGGCCGACTGGATCCAGCGCTGGAGCGACATGTTCCGCGGCATCTGCGAACGTGAGCTCGAGGCGGTCGACGGGGTCGTCGACGCCCTCGACGGTATCGCTGCGACCGGGGTGCCGCTGTGCGTCGCCTCGAACGGGATGCTGCACGACGTCGTCCGCAACCTCGGGCAGGTGGGCATCCACGATCGCTTCGACGGGCGCATCTTCAGCGCGACCGACGTCGCCGTCGGCAAGCCCGCACCCGACCTGTTCCTGCACGCCGCCGCCGACTTCGACACGGCCCCCGAGCGGTGCGCGGTCGTCGAAGACAGCGTCGTCGGCGTCCTGGCTGCCCGTGCGGCCGGCATGACGGTCTACGCCTACGCCGGCGGCATGACGCCCGCCGAGCGGCTCATCGGCGACGGCACCCACGTCTTCGACGACATGCGCCTGCTGCCCGACCTCATCCGCGACACCTGGGCGGCCTCCGCGGCACGCTAGCCGTGCCGCGCTAGCTGCGACTGCGGAGCTCCGGGAAGCCGTCCTCGTCGTCGGGGATCGGCTGCGCCGCGACCGTCGGTGCCGGCGTCGCATCGGACGGTTCGAGATCCTTGGCCGAGGCGTCCTGCTCCTCGGCGCGACGTCGGGTGCGTTCGCCACCGCGCTTGACCGCGCGGTCGAACAACTGCGGGCCGGTCGTCGCCAGGCGCCTCCAGGGGAGGGTGCCTTCGATCTCGATCTGCAGGGAGAAGCTCAGCAGGGTGCGGATGACGACGATGATCGCGAGGACGAGCGCGTCGGTCAGCGACGGCGTCGACGTGACCGTCTTCACGAGGTCTGCGGCCACGAGGATCTCCAGCCCGAGCAGGATGACCGAGCCGATCGTCTCCCGCAGCATCCGGAAGGCCCGAGCGCCGTCGCGCGTGCTCCACCACAGGCGGGCCGAGAGAGTGACGGCGATCACGAAGCCCACGACCATCGCCCCGACACCGGCGACCTCGAAGACGATGGTGACCAGCTCGAAGAAGTCCATCCCTCCATCATCCTCGCCCGCCCGCTGGACGGGAAGCCGGGCCGACCCGCTAGGGTGGTCGCGAGTGACACGGGGTGCCGATCCCACGACGATCGGCTGAGAACACACCCGTCGAACCTGATCTCGTTAGTCCGAGCGAAGGGATGTCGCGAATGAGCGTTCGCACACCGCAGCAGTCCGCCCACCCGTCCACCGACGACTCGTCCGTCGGCGAGTTCGCGAGCGCGTCCGGGGACCTCCTCGAGCGCCTGCGCGAGCGCACGCCGCTCGTCCAATCGATCACGAACGCCGTGGTGACGAACTTCACCGCGAACGTGCTGCTCGCCATCGGCGCCGCCCCGGCGATGACCGACATCCCCACCGAGGCCGGGCCGTTCGCCCGTATCGCCTCCGGGGTGCTCCTCAATCTCGGGACGCCGCAGGCGGAGCAGCGCGAGGCGATGGTCGAGGCCGCCTCCGCCGCGAACGACGCCGGCACACCGTGGGTGCTCGACCCCGTGGCCGTCGGCATCCTACCGGTGCGCACGGCGCTCGCCGCCGACCTCCTCGACCTCCGGCCGACGATCGTCCGCGGCAACGCCAGCGAGATCATCGCCCTCGCCGGACTGGGCGCCGGCGGTCGCGGGGTCGACAGCACCGATTCGGTCGACAGCGCGATCGAGGCGGCCACCGCGATCGCCCGCACCTCGGGCGCCGTCGTCGCGATCTCCGGCCCGACGGACGTCATCACCGACGGTGAGCGCATCGTCCGCTGCTCGAACGGGCACGCCTGGCTCACCCTCGTGACGGGCGGTGGCTGTGCCCTCGGTGCCGTACTCGCCGCCTTCGCCTCACTCGACGACGACCGGTTGCTGACGACGGTCGCGGCGACCACCGCATACACGGTCGCCGCGCAGCTTGCGGCTGCGGAGAGCCGCGGCCCAGGCTCCTTCGCTCCCGCGTTCCTCGACCACCTCCACCTCCTCGAGGCCGACACCGTCCGCAGCCTGGCGGTGATCGCGTGAGCGCCTCGACCACCGCGGACCGGGTCCTCGCGGCCCGTTCGCACGCCGAGCTCGTGCGCCGCGGCATCGCCACCTACCTCGTCACGGACGCCTCGGCCAGCGGGGATCGCGGTGTCCTCGACGTCGTGCGCCGAGCCGTCGACGGCGGGGTGACCGCGGTCCAGCTGCGGGAGAAGACCGCGTCGGCGCGAGCGCTGTTCGACCTGACCGTGCGTGCGGCGGAGGTCGTCGCCGGTCGGGCGCTGCTCCTCGTCGACGACCGGGTGGACGTCTTCCTCGCGGCCCGTTCCGCCGGTGCCGTCGTCCACGGCGTCCACGTGGGTCAGAGCGATCTCCCGGTCGACGCCGTGCGTCGTATCGTGGGGCAGGCCGCCGTCGTGGGACTGACGGCGAACACCCCGGCGCACCTCGACGCGGTCGCAGCGCTGTCACCCGGGACGGTCGACTACCTGGGCGTCGGCGTCATCCGCCCGACGACGACGAAGCCGGACCACCCGGCGCCGCTCGGCGTGGAGGGGTTCGCCGCGATCGCCACCGCGACCCCGCTCCCGTGCGTCGCCATCGGTGGGGTGTCACTGGACGACACGGTCGAGCTCCACGCCTCGGGCGCCGCTGGTCTCGCCGTCGTCTCCGCCATCTGCGCCGCCGACGATCCGGCGGCCGCCGCCCGGGCGTTCCGCAGCGCCTGGACCGAGGTCTCGGCATGAGCGCCGTTGAACCGTCCACGACGCCGGTGTCGTCGAACTCGAACCGGGTGCACGGTCGACGACCCGTCACGATCCGCGAGACACCCCGGGTGCTGAGCATCGCCGGGACCGACCCGACCGGTGGCGCCGGGATCCAGACCGATCTCAAGAGCATCGCCGCGAACGGCGGATACGGCATGGCGGTCGTCACCGCGCTCGTCGCGCAGAACACCCGGGGCGTCCGGTCCGTGCACACTCCGCCCGTCGGGTTCCTTCGCGAGCAGTTGGACGCGGTCGCGGACGACGTGGTGATCGACGCGGTCAAGATCGGGATGCTGGGCGATGTCGCGATCATCGACACCGTGTCGAGCTGGCTGCAGGAGACCGAGACCGGACCCGTCGTCCTCGACCCGGTGATGGTGGCGACGAGCGGCGACCGTCTCCTCCACCGCGACGCCGAAGCGGCAATGCGCGCGCTCCTGCCGCACGTCGACCTCGTGACCCCGAACCTGCCGGAGCTCGCCGTCCTCGCGGACGAACCGGTGGCGACGAGTTGGGCCGACGCACTCGCGCAGGCGGAACGGGTCTCGGTGCAGGCGGGCGTGATCGTGCTCGTGAAGGGCGGGCACCTGGCGTCGACGACCGCGTGCCCGGATGCGCTCGTCGACGCCATCGGTGGTCTGGGCGACGACGGATCACTCGTCGAGTTCGACGGTGCGCGGGTCGACACGATGAACACCCATGGGACCGGGTGCTCCCTGTCGAGCGCGATGGCCACCCTCGTCGCCCGGTCGGGGTCCTGGACCGTGGCGCTCGGCGAGGCGAAGGCGTGGCTCACGACGAGCCTCCGGCACGCGGACGCGCTCGAGGTCGGCTCGGGCAACGGTCCGATCAGCCACTTCGCCGAGCTGTGGGCAGCGGGCGGGACGACCTCACGGCGGCAGGGCGGTGCCGACATCGTCGCGGACTGGTGGGAGGAGATCGCCGAGGTGCGGACGCGGATCGATCACCTGCCGTTCGTGACCACGCTCGCGGACGGCACCCTCGATCCGGTCCGGTTCGCCTGGTACCTGCAGCAGGACGCGATCTACCTGCGGGCGTATTCCCGGGTCCTCGCACGAGCGAGTGCCTTGGCTCCGACGGCCGAGGAGCAGGTGTTCTGGGCGACGGGCGCGGCGGGCTCGATCGAGGCCGAGATGGAGCTGCACCGCACCTGGCTCAGCGCGTATGCCGTGAGCGGTATGGAGGTGGAACCGTCGGCGACGACCACGGCGTACCTCGACCACCTGCACGCGGCGACGGTCGACGGCGACTACGGGCGGGTGGTCGCCGCCGTGTTGCCCTGCTACTGGATCTACCAGGATCTCGGTGAACGGCTCGTCGACGCATCGCACGCGGAGCACCCGTTCGCCGCGTGGCTCGACACCTACGCCGACCCCTCCTTCGCGACCGCGAACGCCCGGGCGATCGAGATCGTCGCCGGGGCGGCAGCTCGCGCGGACGAGACCGGCCGCGACACGATGCGTCGGGCGTTCCTCGCCTCGGCCGCTCACGAGGAGGCCTTCTTCGCCGAGCCGATACGATGAAGGCCGGATCCGCCGCCGCGGTCCCGGACCACGACGAGAGGCCCCTGATGCTGACGAGCAACGAGTACTTCGACGGCAACGTGAAGTCGATCGGCTTCACCACGAACGAGCCCGGTGCGGAGTCGGCCAGTGTCGGAGTGATGGAGCCGGGGGAGTACACCTTCACCACGGGCAAGGCCGAGGAGATGTCCGTGATCTCCGGCAAGCTCCGCGTGCTGCTGCCGAACACGAGTGCGTGGCAGGACTTCGGGCCCGACGCGCAGTTCAGCGTCCCGGGGAGCAGCAGCTTCCAGGTCGAGGTCGAGGTCACCACGGCGTACCTCTGCCGTTACCTCAACATCTGAACGCCCTTCGACACTTCGACAGGCTCAGTGCGGCGCAGCGCAGGGACCGGTTGGGGTGCGCCCTCCGAACGGCTCAGGGGCCGGTTCGGTTCGTCCGAGTGTCCCGGCTCAGGACCGGTCGACGACCTCGAGCGTGAGGACGACGGTCGAATCGTCTGAGCTGTTCGTCAGTGTCACCGTCGTGCTCCCGACCTCGAGCGGCTGCAGACCGGGGTTGAAGGACGCGCCGCCGCGGGAGCCGCCCGGCACGTACTCCGCGATCGACGGATCCTCGATCTCCGCGGACCACACGGTCGGATCGACGGCGACGAGGTCCACCACGTTGTCGAGGCCGACGGTGACGGTGCGGCCGTCCTGATCGACGAGCTGCACGATGACGGGTGCGATCACGCCGGCCTGGCTCGCGGAGCTCTGACCGGAGGGTGAGTCCGCGCCACCGGTGCAGGCGCTCGCGCCGAGCACCGCTCCGACGATCGCGATCACGGTCAGCCCACGGGTGGCACGGCGCATGGCGATCCTCTCTCGACGTGACCTCACCCTACCGCCGGGCGACGGTGGACCTCAGGACCGCAGGGCCAGCGCGTCGGCGGCGGCGCTGAGTCGACCGTCCTCCATGACGAGCACCTGGTCCATGCGGTCGAGGTGGCTCCGATCGTGGGTGACCAGCAGCGTCGCGGCGCCCGAGGTCGCGGTGAGTTCGAGGATGAGCTCGATGATCTCGGATCCCCGCTCGTGGTCGAGCGCACTGGTCGGCTCATCCACGACGAGGGCGTCGGGCTCGTTCATCAGGGCGCGCGCGATGTTGACCCGCTGCCGCTGACCACCCGAGAGCTGATGCGGCCGCTTGCCGGCCTGGTCGCCGAGCCCGACGGCGGCGAGCAGCATCGCTGCCCGCTCGCGGGTGCGCGTCCGGTCGGCCCGCGACGTGCGGCCGCCGAGCGTCCCGAGGACGCACAGCTGCTCGAGGGCCGTGAGTGACGGCAGCAGATTGGCCTGCTGGAACACGATGCCGAGCCTCGTGCGACGGAAGTCCGTGGCCGCACGGCGGTGGAGGGAGGTGACGTCGACCCCCGCCACCTCCACCAGACCGCTGTCGGGCCGGATGAGGCCGGCTGCGACGGCGAGCACACTCGACTTCCCGGAGCCCGATGGCCCGGTGAGCGCGGAGACGGTCCCGGCCGGGACGGTGAGGGTCGCGTGGTCGACGGCGGTGACGCGGTGGTCGCCGTCGGGGAAGGTGAGGGTGACGTCGGTGAGCGAGATCATGCGGAGACTCCGGTGGTGACGAGGGCGGGTGCGAGGAAGGAGACAGGGAGGTCGGGCGCGTTCACCGGTTGCCGCCGAGCGCGGTCAGCGGGTCGGCCGAGAGGATGGACCGCAGGGCGAACGCCGCTCCGATCAGACCGAGGACGATCATGATCACCCCGGGCACGAGCGTCGTCAATGGGCTGAGCACGAAGGGCAGTGCCGTGCCCGCCGCGGAACCGAGTGCGGCGGTGATGCCGATGCCGAACCCGACACCGATGACGAGGAGGACGAGCGCCTGGCCGAGCGCATCGAGCGACAGCCGACGGGTTGTCGCGCCCAGCGCTTTGAGGATCGCCACGTCGCCCGCGCGCTGCATGGTCCACACCGTGAAGAAGGCTCCGATGACGAGCGCGGAGATCCCGAACAGCATGGCGACCATGAGGAGGAGCGATCCGATCTCGGAGCGGAACGAGCCGATCGCGAGCAAGGACGACAGGACGTCCTTCGACACCGTGCCGGTGGCCTGCTCCGCCTCCGTCACCGCTTCGGCGCTCGGGTTCCCGGTGATGGCGAGCGCGGTCGCTCCGTCGCCGGGGGACCCTTGCGCAGCCTGCAGCGACCGCCACTCGGCCAGGCTCGTCCAGACGACCGGCGTGTGGCTGTACCACTGGTCGTCGACGACCGCACCGACCTCGAGTTCGCTGCCGGCGATGGAGACGGTGTCGCCTCGGGAGACGTGGAGGGTCTCCGCGGCGGTCCGACTCAGGCTGGCGGTCCCGTCGGCGGGCACGTCGGCGGCGCGACCCGCGACGGCGTCACCACTGATCCCGAACAGCGCCACGGAGGTGCGCGCATCGTCCGTGGTCATCCGCGTCTGGCTGATGCCGAGCTCCTGGACACCGTCGACTCCGGGGACCGCAGCCCACGTCGTGGCCGCGTCCGCGCCAATCGCGGAGTCCGCGAACGTCGCCTGCTCGCCGTCGGACGGGGCCGCAAGGACGATGCTCGACGCACCCAGCCCGGTGATCGCCGAGATGTTCTGGTTCGCCAGTCCCGCGGTGAGGCCGCTGAGGAATCCGACGAGCAGGGTGATGAGGGCGACGACCGCCCCGATCAGCACGAAGCGACCGGTGGCGAAGCGCATGTCGCGCCAGGCGACGAACATGGGGACTCCTTGTCAGCCGCCCGACGGCGTCTCCGTGATGCGGCAGGATTCCAGCCTCGTCGCGTCGCCGACCCAGGGCATCGTCGGACGGGACGGTCCTCCGGCGCTGTCGGGTGGAGGCGCCGTTCCACCTTTCTGATGATTCGCGAGGACGATCCCCGCCGTACGCTGGGCGGATGAAGCACTCGGCACTCAGCCCCGTGTTCACCGGCCTGCAGCTCGGCCTCCACGGCCTCGTCACCGCACTCATCGTGTTCGTGATCGCGCGATCCGTCTCGGTCGGTGGCAAGGCGGCCCTCGCGGCGATCGTCCTCGCCGTCGTCATGCTGCTCAGCTACGCCGCGGGCGCGATCCTCGGCGGTCGGGTCCGCCGAGCGGTGGCCGTCAGCGGCACCACCGATCGCGACGCTGCTCCTGTCGGTGTGCGTCGAGGTCGGGTGTCCGTCCTCGCGTGGCTGGTGCTGCTCAGCGTCGAGTGGGTGGTCCTCGTCCTCCTCAGCCCGGATGCCGCCTACCTGGTCTTCCCGTTGTTCTTCCTCTATCTGCACCTCCTGCCCAGGGCCGTCGCGGTGCCCGCCGTCGTGATCGCCACCGTCGCCGCGGTCGTGGCGATCGGCCTGCACGCCGGCTTCAGCGTCGGAGGAGTCGTCGGCCCGCTCGTCGGTGCGGCCGTGGCCGTCGCGATCGGACTCGGCTACGAGGCGCTGGCCCGGGAGGCGTCCGAGCGGGAGCGACTCATCGTCGAGCTCGTCGCGGCACGCGAGGAGCTCGCCGAGCGGGGGCGGCAGGCGGGCAAGCTGGCGGAGCGCGAGCGCCTCGCCGCAGACCTCCACGACACGGTCGCCCAGGCCCTGTCGAGCATCCAACTGCTCCTGCACGCGGCCGAACGCTCCGCCGCCGAGCACCCGGGCACGGAGCAGCTGCGTTCGCACATCGGGCTGGCCCGGGACGCCGCGGCGACGGCCCTCGCCGAGACGCGCAGCCTCATCGACGAGCTGAGCCCGCCGGCGTTGGTGGGTGCGACGATCGCGGACGCGCTCGGTCGGCTCGCCGAGACGACGACCGCCCAGAGCGGCACGCCGGTCTCCACGACGGTCACCGGCGATGCGTTCGTCCTCGGCACGCCGGTGACGACCGCGCTCCTCCGGGCTGCGCAGAGCAGTCTCGCGAACGTCGTCCGGCATGCCGGAGCGAGCCGGGCGGACGTCACCCTCACCTACCTCGACGAGGAGGTCATCCTCGACATCGACGACGACGGGGTGGGGTTCGATCCGGCGAGGGTCGCCGAGCGCACTGCGGGCGGTCCGTTCGGCATGACGTCCATGCGCCGCCGCATCACCGAACTGGGTGGCGAGGTCGAGGTGCGCAGTGCGCCGGGCGCCGGCACGACCATCACCGTGCGGTTCGCGGCACCAGGAGCGGAAGGGGACACCCATGCGTGACGATGCGACCGTTGTCGGCGAGCCGCCGGTCATCCGGGTCGTGGTGGCGGACGACCACCCGATCGTCCGAGCCGGACTCCTCGCGGTGCTCGCGCCGATCGCCGACATCGAGGTGGTCGGGACCGCATCGATCTCAGCCGAGGCTGTGGCCGCCGCACCCGGCGCCGACCTCGTCCTCATGGATCTGAGCTTCGGCGACGGTCCGACGGGGATCGATGCGACGAGGGAGATCGCGTCGCTGCCGGGCGGCCCGTCGGTCCTCGTGCTGACGAACTACGACTCCGACGCCGACATCCTCGGCGCGATCGAAGCCGGAGCCGCGGGGTACCTGTTGAAGGACGCCGCCCCGGAGGACCTCATCGACGGCATCCGCTCGGCGGCCGGCGGGAACTCGGTGCTCGGGCCGGCGGTGGCGACCCGTCTGGTCGCCCGGGTGAGTGCACCGCAACAGGCGCTGAGCGCGCGGGAGATCGAGGTGCTCGCGCGGGCGGCCGAGGGGCTCACCAACCTCGAGATCGCCGGGCGACTGCATGTCGGGGAGACGACGGTGAAGTCGCACCTCGCGCACATCTACACGAAGCTCGACGTGTCGAACCGCTCGGCGGCGATCGCCGCGGCCCAGCGCGCCGGTCTCTTCCGCTCCCGCTGAGCGCCCTTCGACAGGCTCAGGGACCGGCGCATCCGGTCACTGAGCCCAACCCCGGTCACTGAGTCCCACCCCGGTCACTGAGCTTGTCGAAGTGTCGCAGGACGACGTCCCGGAGTTACGCCCCCTTGACCTGCTCGTACGCCGCGAGCGCAGCCTGCCTCGTCTCGCCGAGGTCGACGATCGGCTCGGGGTAGTCGTCCGTCCCGAACTCGGGCACCCACCGCTTGATGTACGCGTCGTCGGCGTCGAAGCGTTCGCGCTGCCGCTCGGGGTTGAAGATCCGGAAGTAGGGCGAGGCGTCGAAGCCGCTGCCGGCCACCCACTGCCAGTTGAAGGGGTTGGACGCCGGGTCGGCGTCGACGAGCGTGTCCCAGAACCAGTCCTCGCCGAGCTTCCAGTGGATGAGCAGGTTCTTGGTGAGGAACGACGCCGTCACCATCCGGATCCGGTTGTGCATGGTGCCCGTCGCCCACAACTCCCGCATGCCGGCGTCGACGAGCGGGATCCCGGTCTTGCCGGTCTTCCACGCGTCGAACGCCTCCTGGTCGACGTCCGGCCAGGGGAACCGGTCGAAGGCCTGACGCCAGTTGCGCGTCGCGAGGTCGGGGAAGGCGTAGAGGCAGTGGTAGGCGAACTCGCGCCAGCCGAGCTCCTTGAGGAAGGTGGCGCCGTCGTCGCCGAGGTGTCGGCGGCCGTCGCGGGCGGCGTGCCAGATCTGCGGCGAGCTGATCTCGCCGAAGCGGAGGTGCGGGGACAGCCCCGAGGTCGACGGTTGTGCCGGGTAGTCGCGATCCTCCGTGTACCCGGAGACACCGCCGCCGAGGAAGTCGGCGAGCCGTGCGTCGGCGCCTGCCTCGCCCGGCGTCCACTGCTCGCGCAGTCCCCCAGCCCAGTCGGGCTTCGTCGGGAGCAGGTCCCAGGACTCGAGCTCGTCGCCGGCGGGCGCCTTCGGCATCGACGTCAACGTGGTGGGCGCGGGGAGCGGGTGCCTCGGCGGGTTCGCCGCGTGTCGCTGGAGCGACGCCTTCCAGAACGGGGTGAACACGGAGTACGGCTGGCCCTGGCCGGTGACGATCTCCCACGGCTCGGCGAGGAGGTTCGCGGCGAAGCTGCGGGCGTCGAGGCCGGCATCCTTCAGCTCCGACTTGATCCCGGCGTCGATCTCCCGCTCGACCGCGCCGTAGCGACGGTTCCACAGGACGGCGCCGGCGCCGATCGAGTGGGCGAGTTCGGGCACGATGGTCGCCGCACGTCCGGATCGGAGGAGCAGCGTGCCGCCGAGACCACGGATGTCGTCTCCGAGGGCTTCGAGGCTGTGGTGGAGCCACCAGCGGGACGCCCCGCCGAGCGGTCGCAGCTCCTCGCTGTCGTCGAGCACGAACAGGCAGAGGATCGGGGAACCGAGCTCGACCGCCGCGTGCAGTGCGGGATTGTCCGCCAGGCGGAGGTCGTCACGGAACCATACGATCGTCGGTGCGGCAGCCATGCCGTCAGCCTACGCGGACGATCCGTCCGAGCCGTGGGGTTGACCGGACCCGCCCATTCCGGTCATCGGCCGCCTGGTCGCGGCGCCCTCCTCCGGTCGTGAGCCCTCCTCCGGTCGCTGTGCCATCCGCCGGTCACTGAGCCATCCTCCGGTCACTGAGCCATCCTCCGGTCACTGAGCTTGTCGAAGTGCCCACGGGCTGACGCCGCCCTTCGACAGGCTCAGGGACCGAGGACGAGTATCAAAGGACCGTGGACGGGTACTCAGGCACCGTGACCCCTCTTCCCCGGTGCGCTCAGCTGAGCGCGGCCTCGCGGTCGAGCAGCGACCGCTTGACGTCGAGTCCCCAGGCGAACCCGCCGAGCGTCCCGTCGGTCCGGAGGACCCGGTGGCACGGGACGAACAGGGCGGGCGCGTTCGTCGCGCACGCGCTCGCCGCAGCGCGGACCGCCGACGGCCGCCCGCTCGCCGCCGCGAACTCCGTGTAGGTCACCGGGTGTCCCGCGGCGATCGTCCGCAGCACCGTCCAGGCGTGCGTGCGGAACGGGCCGCCGAACTGGGCGACCGGCACCACGTCGATCGCCGTCAGGTCGCCGTCGTAGTACGCGCGGACGGCGTCCATCGCCCCGATCGTCCCCGCCACCGTCTCGCCGGGGCGGTCGGCGGGTCGGATCCGTTCGAGCATGACGCCGATGTCGTCGGACCACCCTGAGGAGAGCACCGCCCCGTCCTCGCGCGCGAGGATCGTGAAGGGGCCGTCGGGGGTGTCGACGGTCTGGGTGGTCGCGGTGAGCCGTGCGCCGGACGCGTGGCCGTCACCGCCGCGGATCCTCGTGCTGGAGATGATGGTGGTCATGCTGCTGGACCTTTCTCGAGGGCTGATGGTGCGGAGGACGGTGCCGGTGTGGAGGCCGCCTTCCACAGATGGAGGCAGAGGTAGGAACGCCACGGGGCGAAAGCGTCCGCTTCCGCGGTGAGCGTGCGCGCGTCGGAGGGCAGACCGAGCCGGCCCGCACCCGTGCGGACGGCGACGTCGCCGGGCAGGAAGGCGTCGGGGTTGCCGAGCACCCGCATGCTGACGTAGTCGGCCGTCCACGGACCGATCCCCTTCATCGCGAGCAGGCGGGCTCGGAGCTCGTCACGGTCGTCACCGAAGCCGATCGCGAGTTCACCGGACACGAGTGCCCGCGCGACGCCGAGCAGGCTGTCGATCCGCGCTCGGGGCCCGACGAGTGCGGCCTCCCCGCCGTTCGCGATCTGCGTCGCCGTCGGGAAGAGCCGGTGCAGTCCGTGTCGTTCGGGGACCGTCGTGCTCACCTCGTCAGCGAGACGACGGAGCTGGGTGCGCGCCGCGGCCACGGTGATCTGCTGCCCGACCATCGCCCGGACCAGCATCTCCTCCGGGTCGACCGCCCCGGGGAGTCGGATGCCCGGTGTGGCCGCGACCGAGGCGGCGAGACGCGGGTCCGTCGCGAGGACGGCGTCGGCGGACGTGGGATCGGCGTCGAGGTCGAAGAGCCGACGGACCCGCGAGACGAGCACCGGCAGATCGGCGAGGTCCGTCACCTCGGCCGTGAGTCGGAGGTCGTCGCCGACCTGCCGGACTTCGAACCACGCCGTGCCACCGGGGAGGGCGAGGAGCCGGGCGTAGTGGTCGGGGCCCGCGAGCTCGACGCCGTCCACCGCCCGTGGGGCGAGCCACGCGAAGACGCCCGCGGCGTCGAACGGGCGGCGGAACGGCAGGGTCAGGGTGATCGAGCCGGGGGCGTGTTCGCCGACCGTCCGGTGTTTCGCGCGCAGCTCACCGGGGGTGAGCTCGAACACCTCCCGCATCGTGTCGTTGAACTGCCGGATGCTCGAGAATCCGGCGGCGAAGGCGATGTCGCCGAAGGGGAGGTCGGTGCCGGTCAGCAGCTGTCGAGCACCCTGCGCACGGTGGGCACGTGCCAGCGCGAGTGGACCCGCGCCCAGCTCGGCGCTGAGGATCCGCGTCAGATGGCGGCTCGAGTACCCGAGACGCGAGGCGAGCCCGGGGACACCCTCGCGTTCGACGACGCCGTCGGCGATGAGGCGCATGCTGCGCGCGGCGACGTCGTTACCGAGGTTCCAGGCGGGCGTGCCCGGGACGGCCTCGGGCAGGCACCGTTTGCACGCGCGGAAACCGGCCTCGTGCGCTGCAGCGCTCGTCGCGTAGAAGGTGACGTTCTCCGGCTTCGGGGTCCGAGCCGGGCAGGACGGCCGGCAGTAGATCCCCGTGGAGCTCACGGCCGTGATGAACTGCCCGTCGAAGCGCTGGTCGCGGGCTTGGATCGCGCGGTAGCGTTCGGCGAAGTCCATGCTCCGGGTGTCGTCCATGATCCGAGTCTGACACGCGCCACCGGGTCGGACGAGCGGAAATCGGACACGACAGTGGGGGCCGTCCGCGCCGGGTCAGTCGGCGCGGCTCACGCTCCGCGGAGCTTGTCGCTGAGCGCCGCGAGGGTCGCCATCTCCTGCGGGCTGAGCGAGGTGGTCACGCGTTCGGCGATCGTCGCACCGTGGGCGATGGCGACCGCACGGTAGACCTCGTATCCCGCGTCGGTCATGCGGACGAGGGTGCCGCGGCCGTCGTCCGGGTCGGGGCATTTGCCGACCAGCCCGCGCGCGACGAGCCGGTCGACCAGACGGCTGATGCTCGGCTGCGAGAGCAGCACACTCGAGTTGAGGTCACGCAGACGGATGCGACGATCGGGCTCCCGCGACATCGTGTGCAGGACGTCGTACTCGTTGAGTGAGATGCCGTGGCTCGGGAAGTCGTGCGAGATGTGGCGCATCACCTCGACCTGCGCGCGGAAGAGTGACTCCCACGCGGCGATCGCGAGTCGCCTCTCGTCCATACCTGCTCCCGCTGCCGTCCGACGATCCACCACCTGAATCTATCCTGGACGGACGTCGAGCCGCGCGTCGGGACGAGGTGGTTGCGATCCGTATCGTCTCCGGACATGACGAGAGCCGGTCGCAGAGGCTACGACCGGCTCTCTTTCCCTTGCACCAAGAGTGTCCTGCAATCACATTCCGTCAGCTGCCACAGCAAAACAACTAACGTTCCAAAACCATATAACGGATCGGTAACGAGCGGTAGTTATCAGAACGTTATTTTTACTGGGAGTTGTCCGAGTGCGCTACCAGCGCGGAGCGCGAACGCAGGACGAACCCCAGGAAGCCGGACGCAAGCCGATCCGCGTTCCTGTCGCAGCGCGGACCTCCTGCCGTCGGGTCAGTCCTGGGAGCCGCTCGGGACGACGTCGATCACGCGGACGGTGATGGACGGGGCGCCCTCGCCGGGGGACGAGGGGAGCCGGTCCGCGATGGCGCGGTGGACCGCCTGCGCGACGGCGGGGGAGGCCGCCTCAGCTGCCACGGAGATGTTGGTGTGGACGGTCAGGACGCCTCTGACGCGCCTGACGCTCACCCGTGTCTGCTGGTCGGTCGAGCCGAGCAGTGCTCCGACGCCCTCCTTGGCGGCCCGGAGCAGCGTGGGCTCGACGGCGGTCAACCCCTCGACGCCCGGTACCGCCAGCACCACGTCGTCGAGTGAGCTCGCGAGCGCTCCGAGATCGTCGTCCGTCTCCGTCAGGTCATGCATCGTCCCCCACCTCTCCGATCTCGTCGGCCTCGAAGTGCAGGTCGTCGACGACGATGTCGAGTCCTGCCACGACGAGGTCCGTGTGCTGCTGGAGGCTGGCTGCGACCTCCTCGCGGAACAGCGAGACCGTCTCGGCGACCGACTTGCCCCAACCGATGCTCACGGTGACATGGAGCATGATCGGTTCGCCGACCACGGTGACGTCGCCCTCGAGCACGCAGCGACCCACGAGCACGCCGGGGGTGCGGTCGCCGGCACCGCGGACCAGCCCGCGGACCGTGCCCTCCGTGATGACGAGCGCCGCGTCGTCGTCGGATGCGGCGAACGGGATGTCGCGCCCGGCCTTCGCCTCGCGGCCGATGTTCTCCATGATCCCGCGGATCCAGTCCTGGTCGAGCGCGGTGACCGCCGCCTCGTCCGCCTCCCGCAAGGGCGTGGCCAGCGCGCGGACACGTCGAAGCGACCGGAGGATCCGCTGGCATTCCGGTGAGTCGTCGATCGACGGGTCGGCCGGCAGCATGTCGCGTTCGAGGTAATCCGTGAGGGCGTCGATGCCGTGCGCGCAGCCGCTCGGCTCACCCGGTCCGGGGCCCGGAATATCGGTGTTCATCGCCACCCCTCCATCTCCTTGACCAGTGTCGCCCGAGCCCGTGCGAGACTCCCTCGGACGCTGGCGACGCTCTGCCCCAGTTGTTCGGCGATCTCCTCGTACGAGTATCCGCCGATCTCTCGGAGCACCCAAGCCTGGTGCTGTCCGTGCGGCAGTCTGTCGAGTGCTGCTGACAGTGCTCCCAGCTGCGACGATGCCTCGGCCTTCCGTTCGGGTCCGTCGCGCTCCGGGGCCTCGATGATGGCGTCGTCGGTCGACTCGGTGTCCTTGCGCTGCCGCATGAGGTCGATCGCCCGACGGCTGACGATGCGCATCAGCCAGCTCTTGACCATCGCGCCGTCCTCGAGCGTGTCGATCCGCTTCCAGGCCGAGATGAGCGCCTCCTGGACGACGTCGTCGCCGTCCGCCGAGGAACGCGTGAGTCGCACGGCGTACGCCTTCATCATCCGGCCGTAGCGCGTGATGAGCACCTGGAACGCGCGGGTGTCGCCGTCGACGCACCGTTCGACGAGGGTGCGGTCGGTCGCCTGCTCGAGGAGGCCGGCCGATGTGCGCACTGGATCAGCTCCCACCGTCGCACCACCTCTCTGTTCCGGCCCGAGACGACTTCCGCCGATTTCGTCGTACCGGACCGTGACATCAGCGGGTCGGGCTCCGTCTCACTACTGTAGGCACAGAGCGGCGGTCCATGTGAACGCCCCCCAGCACCACGACGGCATCATCACCGAGGAGACCGCACCATGAAGACCCCCAAACTCCGGTTGCCCGGGTTCTCCTCCACCCCGGAGGAACGCGAAGCCAGGCGCGCCAAGCACCAGGAAGCCAAGCAGGAGCGCGCGGCGAAGGCCGCCGCATCCTCCCCGCCGTCGGCCGCCGTGGTCGCCGCCCTCCAGCCGTCGGCTCCGAGCGTCCGTATCAACGCGTTCCGGATCGGTCTCGTGGGTGGCATCGGCGTCCTCGTCGCGCTCGTGATCGGGAGCATCGTGTCGCAGCTCAGCACCACGCTGATCTACGTCGGCGTCGCGCTCTTCATCGCGCTCGGCCTCGACCCGCTCGTGTCATGGCTCGAGCAGAAGCTGCCGCGTGGCCTCGCCATCGCCGTCGTCTTCCTCGCCGTGATCGGCGCGTTCGTCGGGATCATCTTCGCCATCGTGCCGTTGCTCGTGACGCAGATCTCGAACTTCGTGAGCGACTACCCCCGGATCTCCCAGCAGTTCCTCAACAGTGACTTCGTCGCGTGGGTGCAGAACACGATCGGGAACACGCTCGACATCGACTCGGCGCTCAACGACGCGTTCTCCTTCCTCAAGGACCCCAACAACCTGCTGAACATCGGTGGCGGCATCGTCGCGGTCGGAGCGGGGGTCGCGTCGGGCATCACCGGCTCGATCATCGTCCTCATCCTGACCCTCTACTTCCTCGCCTCCCTGCGGTCGATGAAGGCCGTCACGTACCGATTCCTCCCCGCCTACCGCCGCGAGGGCTTCGCGCAGGTGCTCGAGGAGATCACCCAGGCCGTCGGGCGCTACGTGGTCGGACAGGTCGGACTCGCCTTGGTCAACGGCGTGCTGAGCTTCATCTTCCTCAGCATCATCGGAGCGCCGTTCCCGCCGCTGCTCGCCCTGCTGGCGTTCATCGGATCGATGATCCCGCTCGTCGGCACGCTCAGCGCCTCGATCGTGAACAGTGCGCTCTGCCTCTTCGTCTCGCCGGTGACCGCACTCATCGCGATCATCTACTACCTGATCTACATGCAGATCGAGGCGTACTTCCTCAGCCCGCGCATCATGAACAAGGCGGTCGCCGTCCCCGGAGCCCTCGTCGTGATCGCGGCGTTCGGTGGCGGCGCCCTCGGTGGCATCCTCGGCGCCCTCGTCGCGATCCCGGTCGCCGCGTCGATCATCATCATCGTGCAGAAGGTCGTCTTCCCGAGCCAGGACTCCAAAGTGGTACCGGAGAACAAACTCGGTGACGCCGAGACGGCGGCCGTCGGCACGAGTGCGGCGGCGAAGTGATGGCGGCCACGTCGTTCCCGGCCCTTGCGGCCGGCGCCCTGCTGCTGTCGGGTACAGCCGGTGTCGTCGCGCAGTCCGCCCGCACTGCGGTCGACATCGACATCCCCACGATCAGTGTCACGCCGTACCAGGCGATCGGCATCCCGATCGCGCTTGTCGGAGCGTTCTTCCTCGCGGTCGGGACGCAGTTGCAGTCCCGCGGTGTCGGCAAGGTGGAGGCGGCGTCGTCGGCCTTCGGTCTGAAGCAGCTGCCGCAGCTCCTCGGGCGTCCGTCCTGGCTCATCGGGACGCTGCTCCTCGGCCTGGCGATCGTGTTCCAGCTCGTCGCGCTCGGTTTCGCTCCGCTCATCGTCGTGCAGCCCCTCGGGGCGATCGCCCTGGTGATCACGGCGCTCCTGAACGCCAGGGTCACCCGGGTGAAGATCACGAAGGAGCAGACCCGCGCGATGGTGCTGTGCGTCGCCGGTATCGGTCTCTTCGTCATCGTCGCGGCGCTGTACGCGGTGGAGGAGCCGATCCGTCAGCCGCAGCTCATCATCATCCTCATCATGCTCGCGGTCGTGACCGCTGCACTCGCGGCGGCGTACGCCCTGTGGCGACGGAAGCTGCACACCGTCTTCTACGTGGTCGCAGCCGGTGTGCTGTACGGCTTCGTCGTCACGCTCGCGAAGGTGGTCATCAACCGGGTGATCACGCAGAACTTCGAGGGACTCACCGTCGTCGGCATCATCGGCCTGCTCGTGGCCGCCGGGCTCGGTGGCTTCTTCGTCCAGAAGGCGCACCAGAGCGGGCAGCCGGACCTCGTGGTCGCCGGACTCACCGTCGTCGACCCGCTCGTCGCGGTCGGCATCGGCGTCGTGGTGCTGGGCGAGGCTTCGAACGCCCCCTGGTACGCCCTCGTGCTGTTCGTCGTCGCCGGAGCGGTGGCCGTGTTCGGCGTCTGGAAGCTCGCGATGCGACCGGTCCCGGCTCCCGGCGACAAGCCGAAGAAGCCCCGCGTCATCTGACGGAGAACGTTCGACGGGCCCGGTGAGTGGTACACCCACGCACCGGGCCCGTCGTCTCGTCGGTGGGGCCGCCGAACCGGCTCAGAACAGGTCGGGCGACGGGGTGCTGGCGTAGCGGATGGAGACGTCCGCGTGGCGGTCGAAGCGGTAGCCGACACCGCGCACGGTGCGGACGATGTCCTCGTAGCGGCCGAGCTTGGCGCGGAGGCGACGAACGTGGACGTCGATGGTCCGCTCGTTCGGAACCTCTTCGTCGTCGCCGGCGCGCCACAGTGAGGAGATGAGCTCCGCGCGCTCGATCGTGCGTCCCTCGCGGAGGACGAGGTACTGGAGGAGCTCGAACTCCTTGTACGTGAGCGGCGCGGCCTCGTTGTCGAGGACGAGGCGCTTCCGGGAGATGTCGACGACGACACCCGCGTGGGCACGGTCCTGCTCCTCCTCGTCGACCTCGTCGCGGTGGGCCGCGAGTGCCGAGGGGTCCTGCAGGGCGAGCCGGACGACGTCGAGGTCGCGTCCGCCGGCACCGCGCGGGGCCAGTGCGACGGCTGCGTGCGTCTCGGCCTCCGGGGCGAACTGGGCGGTCAGGGCCTTGATGGCCTCGACGATCTCACCGAGGCTCGTGCCGGCGGCCGCCGCCTTCGCCTCGTCGAGGCCGACGTAGAGGACGAAGCCTCGGGCTTCGGGGCCGGCCGGAACGGCACGGACGTGCGGGGTCGCGGCCCGAGGTGCGTCCTCGACGGCGGCGAGCTGGCGGGTGGGGCGGGTGGTCTGAACGGCTGCAAGAGACATGGGTGCGAGGTCCTCGGGAGTGATGATGCTGCGACGGATCGTGCGCGGTGCGCTCGGGGTGATCCCGCTTGCCGGTGGGCAGTTGCGGTCCCGCGATCCGGGAAGTGGCGCGTCGGCCGGGTGCGGACGGGGTGCGTCCGGGAGTCGGCTCACCTGGTGGGGGAGCGGCGGACTCGGAGGTGCTGGGAGCAGTGGAGCGGATCCGTGTGGATCGCTACCGGTGCTGGAGGAGTCGGATCAGCGACACATTCGACAGCACATGACAGCGCGGCCGGGCATCATCATGCCGGCGTTCCCAGGGGCCTCGAAGGAGGTCGGGGTGGGCGCGTTGGTCGTCATAGTCCGCAATACAACAGGAATCCCCCGGATCCTGTCAAGTGCGAGCGGAAGATGACGTTCTGTTACTCGGGGATTGCCAGCTGGCGGCACAACTGAGATGAGGCGGATCGCCGTCCATCGCGGGGATGGACGGCGATCCGCCTCATGTCGGCGGGAGCAGGGGTCAGACGACGCCGTAGAGGCGGTCGCCGGCGTCGCCGAGGCCGGGGACGATGTACCCGTTCTCGTCGAGCTTCTCATCGAGGGCGCCGAGGACGATGGTGACGTCCTTGCCTGCCGTCTCGGCCTCGAGGCGCTCGAGACCCTCGGGGGCGGCGAGCAGGCAGATGGCGGTGACGTGCATCGCACCGCGCTGGAAGAGGAAGTCGATCGCCGCCGCGAGCGAGCCACCGGTCGCGAGCATCGGGTCGAGCACGAAGCACTGGCGGTCGGACAGATCGTCGGGGAGGCGTTCCGCGTAGGTGGTGGGTTCGAGGGTCTCCTCGTTCCGCACCATGCCGAGGAAGCCGACCTCGGCGGTGGGGAGCAGCTTCACCATGCCCTCCAGCATGCCGAGGCCGGCCCGCAGGATCGGGACCACGAGCGGACGCGGCTCGCTGATCTTGACGCCGACCGTCTCGGTGACGGGCGTCTGGATCGTGATCTCCTCGACCGTGACGCCGCGCGTCGCCTCGTAGGCGAGCAACGTGACGAGCTCCTCGGTGAGGGCACGGAACACCGGTGAGGGTGTCGTCTTGTCGCGCAGCACCGTGAGCTTGTGGGTGATGAGTGGGTGGTCGGCTACGTGCACTCGCATACGATCAATCTAGTCGCTCGCGCGGCGACCAGGATTTCGGGGAGATGACGGATGCACGCACCGGCCGAGTTCGCCGTGTGGATGGGCCTCGCCGTCGCCGAGGCCGAGGCGGCCCTCGCCAGCGACGACGTCCCGGTGGGCGCGGTCCTCGTCGCCCCGGACGGCACGGTCGTCTCCGTCGGGCGCAACGAGCGCGAGCTGCACACCGACCCGACCGCCCACGCCGAGGTGGTCGCCATCCGGGCTGCCGCGGCCGCGCTCGACGACTGGCACCTCACGGAGCTGACGCTCGTCGTCACGCTCGAGCCCTGCGTGATGTGCGCCGGCGCCATCCTCGCCGCCCGGATCCCAAGGGTCGTCTTCGGGGCCTGGGACGAGAAGGCCGGTGCGGTCGGATCCGTCTACGACGTCCTGCGAGACCGGCGACTGCAGCACCGCGTCGAGGTCTACGCGGGCGTGGAGGCCGAACGCTGCTCGACGCTCCTCACCGACTTCTTCCGGGGCGCGGACGGCGTCGGAGCCTCCTGAGGGCGCAGGCGGCCCCGGAGATCTCCATGCGTCGACAGGATCGCTGACCGGATGCGGCTGCTCCCAGCACTTCCGGAGCCCGTTGTCGGCGGGTGATGGCAGGATCGCAGGATGCAACCCGGCGTGATCCTCGACATCATCCTCGTCGTCGTCCTGATCGGCTTCCTGATCCGCGGGTGGCGTGCGGGGCTCCTCGGGAGCCTCGGCGGGCTCGTCGGGCTGGCGGCCGGTGGCGTCGGCGCGTTCTTCGCGATCCCGCTCGTCGCCTCGTGGGTGCCGGACGCGGCCTGGCGTGGCTGGGCGGCCGTGGCGGCGGCGGTGGTCGTCCTCGCCGTCGGCTACACGATCGGTGCGTTCATCGGCGGGGCCATCGGCTCCGTCGTCCGCAAGACCCCGCTGCGCGGCCTGGAACGGCTGCTCGGCGCCGCCCTCAATCTCGTCGTCACCGCGCTCGTCCTCGTGACGGCGGCCCTCGGTGTCGGCTCCCTCGGCATCCCGCTACTCGCCCAGGCGGTCGGGTCGTCCGCGGTGATCGGCACGATCGACCGCGTCACGCCCGTGGAGGTGAAGAGCACGCTCGCGCAGCTCCGCTCCACGGTGGTCGACGGTGGGGCCCAACGCGTCATCGAGGCGTTCGGCGGAACCGCGGACGTCCCCGCCGCCCCGCAGCTCGACACCTCGACGCCGGCGCTGCAGACGGCCTCCGCGTCCGTGGTGCGCATCAGCGGCACGGCCGAGTCCTGCTCGCGGAGCCTCACCGGGAGCGGCTTCGTGTTCGCCGACGACCTGGTCATGACGAACGCGCACGTCCTCGCCGGCGTGACGAATCCGGTCGTCGAAGTCCCGGGGGCCATGCCCAGGGAAGGACGGATCGTCTACTTCGATCCGGTCGACGACCTCGCCGTCATCCGCGTCGACGATCTCGGCGCCCGATCGCTGCCGCTCGCACCGAATCCGGCTCCCGGCTCGAACGCCGTCGTCGCCGGGTATCCGTTCGGCGGGCCGTACACGGCCGGCGGCGCCCAGGTCATCCTGGTGGGGCCGAGCCTCGTCGCCGACATCAGTGGGAACAACCCGACGAGTCGTCAGGTCGTGACGCTGTCGGGCACGGTGCAGCCGGGCAACTCCGGTGGCCCGCTCCTCACCGAGTCCGGTGAAGTGGCCGGCGTGATCTTCGCCCGCGACGCGAACTCCGCGCCGGTCGGGTACGCGCTCGCGATGGACGAGGTCCTGCCCGTCGTCGCGCTCGCCGGGTCGCTCCAGTCCGCGGTCCCGTCAGGCGCCTGCCTCGCCGACTGACGCGGCCGGGCACGTGCCGACGAGCATGCAGGTGCCTAGACTCGCAGGGTGAGTGAAACGATCAGCCTGCCCAGCATCGCCATCCTCGGAGCCGGTTCGATGGGAGGGGCCGTCCTCCGCGGTCTCGTCCAGCCGGGTGTCGAGGTCGACGGTGGCATCACGGTGACGAACCGGACGATCGCCAAGGCGGAGGCTCTGGCCGAGCTGCCGGGCGTGACCTCGATCGCCCTCGAGCAGGACGCCGACGGCAACCGGCGGGCGGCAGCCGCGGCGAAGATCGTCCTGATCGGCGTGAAGCCCTACATGGTGGCCGACCTCCTCGCCGAGATCGCCGACACCTTGCAGCCGGGCACGATCGTCGTGAGCCTTGCGGCCGGCATCCGCGGTGCGGCCTTCGAGGCCGCCCTGCCGGAGTCGGTCTCGGTGTTGCGTTCCATGCCGAACACCCCGTCCTACGTGGGGCTCGGCGTCACCGGGCTCGCGCCGGGCACCCGGTCGAGCGAGGACGACCTCGCCGTCGTCACCGCGCTCTTCGAGACCGTCGGCCAGGTGGTCGTCATCCCCGAATCGAAGATCGACGCCCTCAGCGCCATCTCCGGTTCCGGTCCGGCGTACGTCTACTACCTCATCGAGGAACTCACCCGGACGGCGATCGGCCTCGGGTTCACGCCGGAGCAGGCGTCCGTGATGGTCGACGGCACCTTCCGTGGTGCGACGGAACTCCTCGCGACGACGGGGGAGAGCGCCGAGCAGCTGCGGATCAATGTCACGAGCCCCAAGGGGACGACGGAACGGGCGCTCGCCGTGCTCGCCGAGGCGGGTTTCAGCGAGACGTTCGATCGCGCCGCTGCGGCCGCCATCGCCCGCGCCGAGGAGCTGTCGGCGTCCTGACGGCGGCGACCCGATCAGTCGAAGGACCGCACGAAGCAGTCGAGGCCGGGTCTGCCGTCCCAGGACGCGACCGCGACGAAGCCGGACCGCCGGTAGAGCGCGATCGCGGCGGAGCGCCAGTGCCACACGGAGAGACGGACGGCGTCGTCGCCCCGCTGCCGGGAAACGGTCGTCGCAGCCTCGAGCAGGGTTGCGGCCACGCCCCGGCGACGGGCGCGCGGGTCGACCCAGAGTCGCTTGAGCTCCGGCGACGGGCCCTCCGTCAGGACGACGCAGCCGAGCACCCGGTCGTCCTCGACGGCCAGGAGGACCTCGTCGGAGGCGAAGGCCGTGCCCGGGTCGGTGATCTCGGCGCGGTAGCTGTCGGGGAGGGTGGTCGTCGGAGCGGGCTCGTCCGGACGCGGCTCTCGCCCGAGGAGTTTCTCGTGCTCGGTCCGACGGTGGTACTCCTCGAGCAGCTCGGCGAATCGCTCGCGCCGATGGGCCGGAGCATCGGCCCGGCGTTCCACGACGATCATTCGCCGCCCGTCTCGTCGAGCCCGAGGACGAGCAGCAGCCGGTCGAGCGCGGCGAGCTGGGCAGCGGCGTCGTAGTGGTCGTCGTCGGCTGTGCTCAGGGTGCTGACGCCCTCGATGAATCCGACGACGGCGGTGGCCGTCGCGGCGACCTCGGCCTCGGTGAGCTCGGGGCGGATCTCGGCCACGAGGCGGCGGGTGCGCGCGACGAACACGCCGTGACCCGCACGGTGCCGTTCGGCGAGCACCGCGTCGTCGAGTGCCGCCGCGAGGTAACCGAGCCAGACCCGTGCCTCCTGGCGCGTCTCGTCCGTGAGGGACAGGGCCTGCCGGAGGACAGCGCGCAGGGCGTCACGCGGGGTCGCGGCCGCGGCTTCGAGCGCCTCGGTCCGCGCCGCCGTCCGCTCGTGGAGCAGGTCGCGAGCGTGCAGCAGGAGCGCGCGCTTGTCGGGGAAGCGATGCAGGACGAGACCGGTCGTGCACCCGGCCCGCTCCGCGACCGCGCGGAGGGTCAACCCGTGCGGCCCGCGTTCGCCCAGCACCTCCCAGACCGCGCGCGAGATCCGCGCCTGGGCATCGGGGTCCTTCGTCCTGGCCATGTCGTCACCACCTCGGAACCGATGTTACCGTAATGCTTGTTACGGAATGACTGGAGAACACGAATGACGATCAGGATCAGCCGGGTGGCTTGGGACGACGAGGCGGGCACCGCGCTGCGGGCCGCCCAGCGCCGCGAACTCGACGCCCGCTACGGGAGCGACGATCACGAACCCGGCACACCGCCGACCGCAGCCGACATCACGCTCTTCCTGCTCGCCAGCGACGTCGACGACACCCCGCTGGGCTGCGGCGGCCTGCGGATGCTCGGTGAGGACCGGGCGGAGATCAAACGCATGTTCGTCGTGCAGCAGGCCAGGGGGACCGGCGTCGCCACCGCGCTCCTGCGGGCTCTGGAGGACGAAGCGCGGTCGCTGGGTCTCGGTGAGCTCCTCCTCGAGACCGGCACGGAACAGCCGGACGCGATGCGGTTCTACGAGCGCGAGGGATACCACCCGATCGAGGCGTTCGGGCCGTACGTCGACGAGCCGCAGTCACGCTGTTACGCGCGCAGCCTCACCTGAGGAGGCTTCAGCCCTCGAGCGAGGCGAAGCGCTCGATGTCGGCCGACGTGCCGGAGACGATGATGAGGTCGTGGTTCGACACGACGGTGTCGGCGGTCGCGTAGGTGAAGGGCTTCCCCGGTGACTTCACCCCGACGACGGTGATCCGGTACTTCGTCCGGACACCCGACTCCGTCAGGTTCAGCCCGCGGATGGGCTTCGGCGGGTACATCTTGACGAGCGCGAAGTCGTCGTCGAACTGGATGAAGTCGAGCATGCGGCCCGAAACGAGGTGGGCGACGCGTTCGCCGGCCTCGCGCTCGGGGTAGATGACGTGGCTCGCCCCCACGCGGGCGAGGATCTTGCCGTGCGACTGCGAGACGGCCTTGGCCCAGATCTGCGGGATCTTGAGGTCGACGAGGTTGGCGGTGATGAGCACGCTCGCCTCGATCGAGGAACCGACCGCGACGACCGCGACCGAGAAGTCCTGCGCGCCGATCTGGCGGAGCGCCTCGATGTTCTTCGCGTCGGCCTGCACGGTGTGCGTGACCCGGTCGGACCACTTCTGCACGAGGTCGGAGTTGTCGTCGATCGCGAGCACCTCGCGGTCGAGCCGGTCGAGTTCGCCGGCGCAGGCCGCACCGAACCGACCGAGTCCGATGACGAGGACCGGGGCGTCGTGCTTGATGCGGTCAACCAACGATGGGCCTCTCTTCGGGACGTTTGAACAGCTGCCCGCTCTGACTCGCGGCCACGGCTGCAGCGAGTGTCACTGTACCAACGCGGCCCAGGAACATGGTGACGGCGAGGACGTACACCCCGGCGTCGGGCAGGTCCGCGACGAGGCCGGTGCTCAGCCCGACGGTCGCGAAGGCGGAGATGACGTCGAACAGCACGTGGTCGAGCGGAGCCTTGGTGATCTGCAGGATGACGATCGTCGACAGGGCCACGATCGTCGCGCCCCAGAGGACGACGCTCACGGCGACGCGGAGCACGTCCTGCGGGATGCGCCGGCGGAAGACCTCCACACCCTCGCGGCCGCGGGCCTCGGCGAACGCCGCCAGGAACAGGACGGCGAGCGTCGTGACCTTGATCCCGCCGGCGGTCGAGGCGGAGCCGCCGCCGATGAACATGAGCATGTCGGCGACGAGCAGGGTCGAGCCGTTGAGGTCGCCGATGTCCACGGTGGAGAAGCCGCCCGACCGCGTCATGGCCGACAGGAAGAACCCCTGGAAGATCGTGTCCCAGAGGTTCCACTTGTTCCAGGTCTCGGGGTTGTTGAATTCGAGCAGGATGAAGGCGAGCGCCCCGGCGAAGAACAGGATGATCGTCGTGACGAGCGTGAGCTTGACGTGCAGCGACCAGCGGCTCGGCCGACGGAAGTTGCGGCTCAGCGCGTAGATGACCGGGAAGCCGATGCTGCCGAGGAAGACCCCGAGCATGAGGATGCTGAGGAACCAGTAGTCGTTCTCGAACGCCGCGAGGCCCTCGGCGTTCGGTGTGAAGCCGGTGTTGGTGAAGGCCATGGCCGCGTAGTAGACGCTGTTCCAGGCGGCGTCCCAGGGGTTGATGCCGTCGAGCAGCATGCGCGGGAAGAGCAGGACCGCCAGTGCCGCCTCGATCACGAGCGCACTGACGGCGACGGTGACGAGCAGGTTGCCGATCTCCCCGAGGCGGACCGCCTGACCCTCGGCGACGGGACCGTGGTGCGACCGCAGCGGGTTCGTGTCGCTCGCCGCCATGAGCTTCTGGCGGAGTCCGAGTCGTCGGGCGATCACGAACCCGAGGATCGAGGCCAGGGTCAGGACGCCGAGCGCGCCGATCTGGACGCCGATGAACACGAGCACGTGACCGAAGAGCGACCAGTGGGTCGCCATGTCGACGGTCGAGAGCCCGGTGACGCAGATGACGGAGACCGCGGTGAAGAGCGCGTCGGCGATCGGGGTCACCTGGCGGTCGGCGCTCGCGATGGGGAGTGAGAACAACATCGTGAAGACGAAGATCAGGAAGCTGAACACGAGGATGGCGAACCGGGAGGTCGACTTCGCCGCGAAGTCGCTGACGGCCTCCCGGACCCTCGCGAGGCCGTGGCGCACGATGATCTCGGGACGACGCCCCATGGCATTGCCGCTCATCTGACCCCTCAACACCTCAGGACTGCGCCGGAGGCAATGGTACTCCGTGCGCTCCATCACTATCGTTGGACCATGGCCGACATTTTCGACGTGATCGCTGACACCACCAGGCGGGACATCCTCGCGCTGCTGCTCGAACGGCACGGTGGCACCGGGACGAGCGTCTCCGAGATCGTCGCGCAGCTCGGCCTCAGCCAACCGACGGTGTCGAAACACCTCAAGGTCCTGCGCGAAGCAGAGCTCGTGGAGGTGCGCGAGGAGGGGCAGCACCGCTACTACAGCCTGGACTCGGCGCCGCTCGAGGACGTGGAGGACTGGCTCATCCCGTTCCTCAGCGTCGACTACCAGGACGACGGCGTCGATTTCGCGGCGTTGTCGCTGCCGGACCAGGCCAAGGCGGTCGCCGGGTCGGTCGGCAAGGTCGCGGCGGACGTGACCCACGCGGTGCAGTCGGTCACGAAGAAGCTCCGCCCCTAGCCCGGCCTCGCATACCGTTCACACAGGGGATGTACAGGGCGGGCGTCGGACCTCTAGAGTTGCCATGCGGCGTTCCGGTCCTCGGGGCGCCGTTCAAGCAGGTTTCCAGAGGCGTAGGAGGGGTTCGATGACGCAGGACACTGCCGACGTCCGCTTCCTCACCGTGGCCGAAGTCGCCGAGATGATGCGGGTGTCCAAGATGACCGTGTATCGCCTGGTGCATTCGGGGGAACTCCCGGCCATCCGGTTCGGGAAGTCGTTCCGAGTGCCGGAGACCGCCGTCGACGCCGTCCGGCAGCGCCCGGTCGCCGACGCCGGCTGAGGCGTTCCCCGCTCCTAGCAGCCTGCAGGCGTACGGCGTGTGAACGACGCGCGCTGCAATCGGCTAGACTGGCAACAAGACTTGTTCTCTTCGGTCGCGATCCCTGCGGCCAAGCCCCCCAATTCTGTGAGGTAAATCCGTGGGTTCTGTTATCAAGAAGCGCCGCAAGCGTATGGCGAAGAAGAAGCACCGCAAGCTGCTTCGCAAGACCCGTCACCAGCGCCGCAACAAGAAGTAGCCGGCTGCTCCGTTCGGAGCACCTGACGACTCTTCGTCCACCGGAAGCGCCTGCCCAATGGGGTACGGCGCTTTCTGGCGTTGTCGAGGTGATCGTCTCGTCGCCGGCCGTGGCGTGGGATCCCGCGGGTCGAGCGGCGTCGAGGTTCCTCCACAGGCGAGGCCGGAGGGGACTGATCCACAGCGCGTCGCGGCACGCGATCCGTCGGCCCGAGATCGTCGGCGGTCCTTCGTACCGTGTTCGCATGACCCGCGATCTTCCTCCAACCGCCCGCCGCAACCGACGCGAGCTCGCGTACCGGGTGCCGTTCGTCGTCGAACGAGACGACGCGCCTCGCTATCGACTCCGGAACGTCGGTGACGAAGCCGTGCACTGGGTCGTGCTGCGCCTGAACGGGCCCGGACTCCTCGCCCCATTGGAACCGTGCCGCCTGACGCCTGGCAGCGCCCTGGAGTTCGAGGTGTTGGGAACCGAGTTGGCCCGCGCGACCAGTGTGCAGGTGTCCTGGTTCCGTCCCGGCGGTCACCAGTACCTCTGGCGGGTCACCTTCTGACGGACGCCATCCGGTGGAGGGGAATGGTCTCCGATGCGCGGGTCAGCGTTCCTGATCGCGTCGAGCGGCCAGCAGGTCGCGGGCCGTCAGCTTGTGCGCCCGGCCCGGGTACATGTCCGCGTTGAGGCCCGTGATGAACGGGGCCGGGTCGAGGTCGAGCGCGGTACTCAGTCGGACGAGCGTCTCCACGCTCGGGTGCACCTGCCCTCGCTCGATCTTGCCGATGTTCGTCCAGTGCATCCCCGCCAACACGCCCAGGTCCTCGAGGGTCAGCTGTCGCTCGTTGCGGGCGGCCCGCAACCGCTCGCCGAGGATGGTCGCGGCTTCCGAATGTGTAGGCATCACTCAATGACAACGGACCTCGACCGGTGCATGCCAGAGCGTCTGAGTCGGGTGGATCCGCAACCTATGGTTCTCGATCCTGGGTTCAACGGCATCATCATTCCGGCATCGTCCCAGATGTCGTCGAGAAACACCACACGTGTCGGGTCCCTGGACGTGCTCCGACCTCGGGCACCCCGTACAGTTGAGGAGGTGTCCACTCTGCACGTCACGCTCATCGGCAAGCCCGGCTGTCACCTCTGCGACGACGCGCGAGCCGTGATCGACGAGGTGGTCGCAGGCCTCCCGTCCGACGGCCCCACGATCGAACGCGAGGAGCTCTCGATCCTCGACGATCCGGCGCTCCACGACCGCCACTGGGAGGAGATCCCCGTCGTCCTCATCGACGGCAGGGTCCACAACTACTGGCGCATCGACCCCGACCGCCTGCGGTCCGCGCTGCTCGCCGACTGATCCGCACGACCATCCATCAACATCGACCCTTGGGGGCCCAGTGACCATCCGCCACATCGTCAGCTGGAAGCTGGCAGCAACGGACGAGGCCGAGCGCGACGCGGCCTTCGCCACGATGCAGTCCGAACTCGAGGCACTCGCCGGGTTCATGCCGGACGACATTGAGCGCCTCCAGGTCGGGCGCAACATCGCCTACCCGGAGAGCAACTGGGACGTCGTGCTGGTCGGCGACTACCCGAGCCTCGAAGCCTTGGAGCGCTACCAGGTCCACCCGGAGCATGTCCGCGTGGTGCAGATCGTCCGCCAGCTCGTGGTCGAGCGCTCCGCGGTCGACTTCCAGCTCGACTGAGCCCGGCGCCCGCAGGACTCAGGCCATGACGCCGACGGCCACGGTGCCGTCGAGCTCGTCGTCGCGGACGATCGACGCCGTGAGGCCCGCCGCCCGCATGAGCGTTGCGGTCTCGGGAGCCTGACGTTCGCTCGTCTCGATCAGGATGGCGCCGGTCGGAGCGAGCCAGTCCGGGGCCTGCGCGATGATCCGACGCTGCACGTCGAGCCCGTCGGCACCGCCGTCGAGCGCGATCACGGCCTCGTGCTCCCGAGCCTCCGGGGGCATCGTCACCATCGACGCCGTCGGGACGTAGGGGGCGTTCGCGAGCAGGACATCGACGCGCCCCGCGAGCACCCCGGGCAGCCCGTCGAACAGGTCTCCGCGCAGGGCGTGCCCACCGAGCGGCTCGAGGTTGCGCTGTGCGCAGTCCACCGCGGCGAGGTCGATGTCCGACGCCCAGACGTCGATGGGGCCGGGCGCCTCGGTGAGGAGCGCACTCCCGACGGCCGCGGCACCGCAGCAGAGCTCGACGACCACCGAACCGTTCCGGAGGCGCGGGAGGGCGACGTCGACCAGGAGCTCGGTGCGTCGCCTCGGCACGAAGACCCCGTCCTCGACGACAACCCGGCGGCCCCGGAACGCGACCCAGCCGAGGACATGCTCGAGCGGCCGGCCGGCGACCCGTGCCGCGACCATCCGTTCGAGTCGATCCGGATCATCCGATTCGGCGAGGAGGAGAGCCGCCTCGTCCTCGGCGAAGACGCACCCCGCCGCACGAAGGCGCAGAACCACGGATTCGGCGGTCGCGTTCATCTGGCCTACACCCCTCGCCCACCTGCGACGGACACCGCACGGTCGGTGCGAGTCACGCTACCGTCGCGTCCGGGCTCGCACCAGACCGGTGGTCAGAGCTGTTCTGCTGCGGCGAGCACGCCGGGCAGCCAGGCGAGCGCGACGTCCTTCTTGCGCTCGAACCCGCCGTCGTCGTGCAGACCGAACTCACCGAACCGGGTCGCGCCGTGCTCGGTGAGCAGGGCGTCGAGCAGCGAGCTGCCCTGGTTGTACGTGTCCTCGTAGCTGCTGTCGCCCAGCCCGAAGATGGCGTACCGGAGCCCGTCGAGTTCCACGTCGGACTCCTCGAGCGCCTCGTAGAAGATCTGGCCGGTCTCACCGAGGAGGCCGTCGCCGTACGTCGACGTGATGAAGATGTGGATCTCGTCGGTCGACAGCTCCGCGGGGTCGACGTCGCCGAGGTCGACGACGCGCCACTGGTGCTGCGAGCCGATGGCTTTGCCGAGGTCGCCGGCGAGGCGTTCGGCGTTGCCGGATTCGGTCCCGTACAGGATGACGATCTGCATGGCGTCCTTCTTGCGGGGTTACGGGGCGAGGCGGGTCGGGCCGCGGAACAGGTAGGTGACCTCGCGGATGGAGGTCTCGTGCAGCATGAGCATGAGCACGCGGGCGAGGCCCATGCCGAAGCCGCCGTGCGCCGGGACGCCGTAGCGGAAGAAGTCGAGGTAGAACTCGAGCTCCTCGGGCTCCAGACCCTTCTCCTTGGCCTGCTCGACGAGGACGTCGACGCGATGCTCGCGCTGCGCGCCCGTGGAGATCTCGACGCCGTTGTAGATGAGGTCGTAGCTGTTCGTGAGCGACCCGTCCTCGGCGTTGCGCATGTGGTAGAACGGCCGGATGCTCGACGCGTAGTCGGTCAGGAAGACGAAGTCGTGACCGAACGTCTCCTTGACGTAGGCCGCGATCTGACGCTCGCCCTCGGGGTCCATGTCGTCGTCGGCGCGGGGGATCTCGTAGCCGCGTTCGGCGACGATGCGCTTGGCCTCGGCCAGCGGGATGCGCGGGAACGGACGCGACGGGACCTCGAGCTCGATGCCGAAGAGCTCGGAGATCTGCTCGCCGTGCTTGTCCTTGACCGCCGTGAAGCCGGCGACGAGGAGCTCCTCGTGAAGCTGCATGACGTCCTCGTGGGACTCGATCCAGCTGATCTCGGCGTCGACGCTCGTGAACTCGGTCGCGTGTCGGCTGGTGAACGACGGGTCGGCGCGGAATGCGGGTCCGACCTCGAACACCTTGCCGAAGCCGGCGGACTGCGCCATCTGCTTGAAGAACTGCGGGGACTGCGCGAGGTACGCCTTGCCCTCGAAGTAGTCGACCTCGAAGAGCTCGGCGCGCGACTCGCTCGCGCTCGCCATGAGCTTCGGGGTGTGGATCTCGATGAAGTCGTTGTCGATCCAGTACTGACGCAGTGCGTGCTCGAACGTCGTCTGGATGCGGAAGATCAGTGCCTGCTTCGGCTGGCGCAGGTCGAGGAAGCGCCAGTCGAGCCGCTTGTCGAGCGAGGAGTCCGCAGCGATCGGCGTCTCGGGGTTGGCGGCGGTGACGACCTCGAGCGTGGCGACCTTGACCTCGATGCCGCCGAGCTTGACACGCTCGTCGTGCTTGAGCTCACCGGTGACGGTGATGAAGGAGCCGTGCGCGAGGGCGGAGATCGCCTCGGTGGTGGCGAGGCGGTCGGCGGAGCCCTCGACCTCCGGGTCGACCTCGCGGACGGCCGGGTTCACCAGCTGGACGGCGCCGCTCTCGTCGCGGAGGACGACGAACTGCACCTTCTTCTGGTCGCGGACGGTCTCGACCCATCCGGAGACGGTGACGGGACCGTCGGACAGGGCGGCCAGGTTCTTCACAACGACGCGTTCACTCACCCCGACAGCTTAGCCGTCGCTCGTGGCTCCGACCTGGACGGAGGTCACGGTGAATCCGCAGCTTGGGGAAACGTACACTTGGAGGGTGGTAGCCGACCAGATCCATCTCGTGCGTCACGGCGAGGTGCACAATCCTTCTCGTGTGCTCTACGGTCGACTCCCCGCATTCCGACTGTCCGAGCTCGGCGAGCGCATGGCGCAGGCGGCCGCAGACGACCTCGTGAGCCGCGATCGCACGGTGGGTGCGCTCTACGCGTCCCCCTTGCAGCGCACGCAGGAGTCCGCCGCGCCGGTCGCCGCCGCGTTCGGGCTCGCCGTCGTCTCCGAGCCGCGCGTGATCGAACCGTTCAACGAGTTCGAGGGGAAGCGCATGAGCCGCGCCCTGAAGAACCCGCTCAACTGGCCCAAGCTCCGCAACCCGTCCCGTCCGAGCTGGGGTGAGCCGTACGCGTCGATCGTCAACCGCATGACCGCGGCCGTCGAGGACGCCTGGCGCGCGACGCCGTCCGGCGACGTGGTCATCGTCAGCCACCAGCTGCCCATCTGGATGCTGCACAGCTCTGTGGTCGGGGCGCCCTATCGTCACGACCCGCGGAAGCGACGGTGCGCCCTGTCGAGCATCACCAGCTTCGAGCGGACCGAGCAGGGCTTCGTCGAGGTCGGCTACGTCGATCCGGCGGCTCGTCTCGCGTCCGGTGCGACCGATGTCGGGGCCGTCTGATGGCCCGCAGATCCAGGACGTTCGCCGTCGCCGCCGTGCTGGCCGTCGGGGCGCTCCTGCTCACGGCGTGCGGGAGCGATCCGCTCGCCGAGCAGTATCGCGAGGGCAGCAGCAAGGGGTACGTCGCGGGCGACGGCAGCGTGACCGAGGTCGCGCTCGACGACCGTGGCGAGTCGATCAGCTTCTCGGGCGTCGGCGAGGACGGCGAGCAGATCTCCTCCGCGGACCACGCGGGCCAGGTCATGGTCGTGAACTTCTGGTACGCCGCCTGCGCACCCTGCCGCGCGGAGGCGAAGGATCTGCAGGCGCTCAACGAGGCGTACACCGACCAGGGCGCCACCTTCATCGGGGTCAACGTCCGCGACACCGCCGACACCGCGAAGGCGTTCAACGGCACCTTCGGCATCACCTACCCCTCCATCCTCGACGTCGACAGCGGGGAGGCGAAGCTCGCCTTCACGGGCAGCGTCCCGCCGAACGCGGTGCCGACCACCATCGTCCTCGACGCCCAAGGTCGGGTCGCCGCACGCATCCTCGGGCAGCTGCAGGACCGCACCATCCTCGACACCCTCATCCGCGACACGATCGCCGAGAGCGCCCCAGAGTGACCCCCGGCGAGCTCGTCTACGGCGGCCAGCTCCTCGTGGCGATCCCGATCGCCATCGCGGCCGGTCTGCTGTCCTTCCTCTCGCCGTGCGTCCTGCCGCTCGTCCCCGGCTATCTCGGATACGTCGGCGGCATGACGACGGTGGAGGAAGGGCGCTCCGGTGCGGGTCGCCGGCGCGTGTTGCTCGGCGTCAGTCTCTTCATCCTCGGCTTCACCGTCGTGTTCGTGGCGATCGCGGCGTTCGTCGGGACGATCGGCGCCTGGTTCGTCGAGTGGGAGGGCGTCATCACCCGCGTCCTCGGTGCGGTCGTCATCCTCATGGGGCTCATCTTCATCGGCCAGTTCTCCCGGCTGCAGCGCACGGTGCGCACCAGCTGGGCACCCGCCACCGGCCTCGCCGGCGCACCGCTGCTCGGCTTCGTCTTCGCCATCGGCTGGACGCCCTGCCTCGGCCCGACGCTCACCGCGATCAGCGCGCTCTCCCTCTCGGGCGGCTCCGCGTGGCGCGGAGCACTCCTCGGGCTGTTCTACTGCCTCGGTCTCGGCATCCCCTTCCTGCTCGTCGCGCTCGGACTCGGTTGGGTCACGGGGTCGTTGGCGTTCCTCAAACGGCACATCCGCACGATCAACATCATCGGCGGCGTGCTCCTCATCGTGATCGGTGTGTTGATGGTGTCTGGTCTCTGGTCCGCTTGGATGTACTCGTTGCAGGGGGTGATGAGCGGCCTTGTCACGCCCCTCTGATCACATCGACTCCGCCGCACCGGCTCCGGCCGACGGCATCAATCAGCCGAAGCTCGGGTTCGTCGGTTGGCTCCGCTTCTTCTGGCGTCAGCTCACGAGCATGCGCACGGCGCTCTTCCTGCTGCTGCTGCTCGCCATCGCCGCGGTGCCCGGATCGCTCGTCCCGCAACGGTCGAGCGACCCGAACGGCGTCACCCAGTACTTCACCGACAACCCGGACCTCGCGCCCATCCTCGACAAGGTGCAGGCGTTCGACGTCTACAGTTCGGCCTGGTTCTCCGCGATCTACCTGCTGCTGTTCATCTCGCTCATCGGCTGTGTGATCCCGCGGACGAAGCACCACTGGCTCGCCCTGCGCTCCCGCCCGCCGCGGACGCCCGCGCGCCTGTCTCGGCTCTCCGCGTTCGAGCGTCGCAGCGACGACAGCGGCGCGACCGCCGCCGAGCTCATCGACGACGCGACGAAGCAGTTGAAGCGCCAGGGCTACCGTGTCGAGCGTTACGACGCCGAGGGGTCCGCATCGGTGTCCGCCGAGCGCGGCTTCCTCCGCGAGACCGGCAACCTCGTGTTCCACTCGGCCCTCGTCGGCATCCTCGTGACGGTCGGCTTCGGCGGCGGCTTCGGCTTCTCCGGTCAGCGCGTGCTCGTCGAGGGACAGACCTTCGTCAACACCCTGCTCGACTACGACTCCTTCAACCCCGGCCGCTTCTTCAACGAGTCGGAGCTGGCCCCCTACAAGTTGACGCTCGACGAGTTCGGCGTCACCTACGAGACCGAGAACCTCGACGCGTACGGTCAGGCGATCGACTACCGCGCGAAGGTCACGACGACCTCGCCCGGCGGGAAGCCGCAGGACGCGACGATCAAGGTCAACGATCCGCTGCGGTTCGAGGGCACCGACGTCTACCTGCTCGGCAACGGCTACGCGCCGACGATCACCGTCCGTGATCCCGAGGGCAAGGTCGTGTTCAGCGACTCCATCCCGTTCCTGCCGCAGGACGCCCAGCTCACCTCGCTCGGCATCGTCAAGGTCCCGGACGGTCTGGCTGAGCAGCTCGGCATGATCGGGTTCTTCTATCCGACGCAGGCCGCGTCCAAGCCGCCGTTCTTCTCGTCCTATCCCGACCTCGCCTACCCGGTGCTGACGCTCAACGTCTACTCCGGCGACCTCGGTATCAACGCCGGTGCTCCGAAGTCGGTCTACGCGCTCGACGTCGACGACATGAAGCAGCTCACGGGCGGCGACACCGGCGTCGAGTCGATCGAACTCACGCCTGGCCAGATCACGGACCTCCCCGACGGCCTCGGCACGGTGTCCTTCGACAACGTCGCCGCCAACCCGTCGACCGAGAACTACGCCGGCTCCGTCAAGCGGTTCGCCTCGTTCGACGTGCACCACGACCCGACCCAGCTCTGGGTGCTCGCGTTCGCCATCCTCGCCCTGTCCGGCCTCATCACCTCGCTCTTCGTCGCCAGACGCCGCGTCTGGGTGAAGGCCGTGACCGGGAGCGACGGCACCGTCTCCCTCGAATACGCCGGGCTCGCCCGCGGCGAGGACCCCGGCCTCGAAGCGGCCGTCGCGGCGATCGCCGAAGCGCACAGTCCAACGCCTGTCCCGTCCGAACCCGAAGGTAGAATCACCCCGTGACCCTCGTCGAAATCTCGAACCTCTGCCTCTGGTCGGCCGTCGCCGTCTACGCGCTGGCGTTCATCGCCTTCACGTTCGACCTCGCGCGCCGCAGCGCCGAGGTCACCGCGGCGATCGACGCGGCCGAGCGGGCCGAGCTGGAACGGTCGGCAGCCGCCGAGGAACGCGTCGGCGCACTCGCCTCCGCGGCGTCGCGGACCGCCGCACCGATCGTCACGAGCGACGGCGTCCCGCGCAAGACCCGCCGTCCCGCGGACGAGCCCGAGCAGCAGGCGTCGCGCAAGTCGCCGAGCCTCCGGGTCGGGGTCTCGCTCACGGTCATCGCCTTCCTGCTCCACCTCGTCGCGGACGTGACGCGCGGTATCGCCGCCGGTCGTGTCCCGTGGGCGAACATGTACGAGTTCGCGATGACGGGCACGCTGCTCATCGTCGCGGTGTTCCTCGTGGTCATCGCGCGCGTGGACCTCCGGTTCCTCGGCAGCTTCGTGATCGGCCTCGTGACCGTGCTCCTCGGCCTTGCGACCGCGAACTTCTACGTCGAGGTCGTGCCGCTGCCGCCGGCGCTGCAGTCGGCGTGGCTCGTCATCCACGTGTTCGTCGCGAGCCTCGGTACGGCGTTCTTCGCCATCGGCTTCGCGTTGAGCGTCGTGCAGCTCCTGCAGGGGCGTCGTGAGCGTCGGCTCGGGCTCGTGCAGCCCACCCAGGGCTCCGGGCGTCTCCGCTTCCTGCTCACCCTTCCGAACGCGGAGCGTCTCGAGAACCTCGCCTACCGCGTCAACATCATCGGCTTCATCTTCTGGACGTTCACGCTCATGGCCGGCGCCATCTGGGCGGAGCGCGCCTGGGGTCGATACTGGGGCTGGGACACCAAGGAGGTGTGGACCTTCATCATCTGGGTGATCTTCGCCGGGTACATCCACGCCCGGGCGACGCGCGGCTGGCGCGGATCACGGGCGGCCACGCTCGCGATCATCGGCTTCAGCGCCGTGATGTTCAACTTCGTCGTCGTGAACGTGTTCTTCAAGGGTCTGCACGCCTACAGCGGTCTGTAGGTCTCCGACGCACCGGTCCCTGAGCCTGTCGAAGGGCTAGCCGAGCAACGCGTGGGTGCGGCGGAGTCGGTCGAGCCACCACGCCGTGCGCTCCGGTGACGCCGTGAAACGCTCGAGGAGATCGGCGTCCACCTCGACGCGCCGGACGGCGATGCCGCCGTCCACGGGATCGAGCGGGGCGGTCGTCACGTCGCCGCCGAGGAGCGCGGTGGTGGCGAGCCCGCAGTCGTAGTCGAGTTCCGGCAGGGCCGCCGCGAGGTGGGCACCCATGGAGATGCCGACGGAGGTGTCCAGCGCGCTCGAGACGACGATCGGCAGGCCGGCCTCGCCCGCGATGCGGAGCGCGGCGTGCACGCCGCCGAGGGGCTGCGCCTTGACGACGAGCAGGTCTGCGGCGCCGGCGCGAGCCACGGCCAGGGGGTCCTCGGCTTTGCGGACGCTCTCGTCCGCCGCGATGGCGACGTCCAGGGAGGAGACCCGTTCCCGGACCTCGGCGAGTTCCGCGACGGTCGCGCAGGGCTGCTCGACGTACTCGAGGTCGAAGGGTTCGAGGGCGCGGATGGCGTGTTCGGCCTCGTCGACGTTCCAGTTGGTGTTGGCGTCCACACGGAGTCGACCCTCGGGTCCGATGGCCCGCCGGACGGCGGCGACGCGCGCGACGTCGTCAGCGAGCACCTGCCCGCGCTCGGCGACCTTCACCTTCGCAGTGCGGCAGCCCGGGAAGCGGGAGAGGATCGACGGGACGTCCGCCGCATCCACGGCCGGAACCGTGGCGTTCACGAGGATGCGATCCCGGTGGAGGGGCGGGAGGTCCGACCAGCCGAAGTCGATGGCGGCCCGGAGCCACGCGGCCGACTCCTGGTCGTCGTACTCGACGAAGGGGGAGAACTCCGTCCACCCGGCTGGCCCGCGGAAGAGCACGGCCTCGCGGGTGTCGATGCCCCGGAACCGGACGCGGAGGGGGATGGAGACCACGCGGGCGGTGGCGAGGACGTCGTCGAGGTTCGCTTGCATGTCCCCATCCTGCACCCGGACGTCGGGAGCCGTCGCGGGACGCCCGTGACACAATCGATCCCGTGCCGCTGTTCTCCCGACGCAAGCCGATGCCCGGCGAGCGGCGAAGCGTGCCCGCGGACGAACCCACCGCCTTCTCGGTGCCCGAGCCGATCTTCGAGCCGAGCCCCGAGGCCGGGGTGCCCCCGGTGATCGAGGAAGCGCCTGGCGGATCCTCAGGCGAGCCGCGCGATCCGAACGCCCCGCCGATCCCCGGGGCACCGCCGGTGGCCGCGTCCTCGACCGCGCGAGTGCCAGCCGCCCCGGAGCGCACGCCCGAGGAGCTGGAGGCGGAGACCGCCAGGTTCCGGCGTCCGGGGTCCCGAGGACGACGGACACCGCGGGAGCCTGTATCGCGGAAGCCGTCGTCGCGTCGGCGACGGAAGGCGGCGGAACGCGCGGCCACCTCGCAACCGAAGGTCGCGGCGATCCCCGCCGACGACGGCGAGCGGACTCCGGCGGCGCACCCGCCTGCCGCCGGTGCATCCCCGACGGGGTGGGACGAGCTCGGCGCGCGGAGTCGGGGTGTCGTCGCCTCCTTCTCGCCGCTCGCCCTGCTCGGCGCGGTGGTGGCGGTGACGCTCTTCACCGTCCTGCTGGCCGTCAGCTACCGGCCCGGCGAGGGGGCCTGGGCCATCCTCGCGGCGTTCGCCCTCGTCGTCGTCGTGCAGATCGTGCTGCTCGTCGGGAGTGTCATCGTCATCCGCCGGAAGGTGCGGCGCCGCTGGGGCGTGCTGGCGCTGGTACTCCTCCTGGTCGTCAATCCGGCCACGGCGATGGCGGTCGGAGGTCTCTCCACGGACCGGGCGGGGGACGGCTCCTCCGCCGGCGGCAGCGGCGACGAGGAGCACGACCCGATCTGGGACACCTACCCTGGGTCCGCCTACGTCGACGCGAAGGAGACCCTCGACGGGCCGAGCTACGAGGACTTCGTCGGGACGTCCGACGAGATGCTCGCGGAGATCCGGACGGCGTTGACCGCGGAGTTCGGATTCGACTGGGTGGAGCGACAGCCCGCCGAGACGGAAGTCGATCAGAACGGGTACGGCGGGGACTCCATGCTCTTCGAGTACACGGCGCCGGTGTGGCAGACGACGACGACCGTGCGCACCTTCGAGGAGAAGTCGCGGGTGGTCGAGCTCATCCGACAGGTCCTGCTCCGCTACGGCATCGCGAACCTCGACATGCAGAACGCGCCGTCCTCCTGGCGTGAGCCGGGCGAGCTCACCGAACGGTACGGTGGCGAGACCCTCGACACCCAGGCGCTGTGGGATCTGCACACCTACAACGCCATCACGGGGGCCGGCGACTTCCGGACGAGCATCGTCGATCTCACGCTCGACTCGGCCGGCACGGTCGCGAAGGACCGCGAGTTCGACGTCGACTACTCCGACATGGCGGCGGAGGGCATCGAGCTGCACCTCGACTCCTACGCGCTCCTGAAGGAGGCGGACCGCGCCGACTACCTGGAGGCGCTCAAGCCCTACGCGGACCTCGACAAGCCGAAGTAGTGCCTAGGCTGGACGCATGAGCGATCGAGTGTCCGAACTGTTCGACCCGGAGATCTGGGACGTCGTACCGGGGTTCGAGGACCTCACCGATCTGACGTACCACGTCGCGCGCGAGGGCGGCTTCGTGCGTATCGCGTTCGACCGCCCCGAGGTGCGCAACGCCTTCCGCCCACACACCGTCGACGAGCTGTACCGCACGCTCGACCACGCGCGCCAGAGCCCGACCGTCGGTGTGGTGCTGCTCACCGGGAACGGTCCGAGCGCGAAGGACGGCGGCTGGGCGTTCTGCTCGGGCGGCGACCAGCGCATCCGCGGTCGCGACGGCTACCGGTACGCGAGCGACGACGCCGCGGACGACGAGACGGCGAGCGGCATCGACGCCGCGCGCAACGGCCGCCTGCACATCCTCGAGGTCCAGCGGCTCATCCGCTTCATGCCGAAGGTCGTCATCAACCTCGTGCCCGGATGGTCCGCGGGTGGCGGGCACTCCCTCGGCGTCGTGTGCGACCTGTCGATCGCGAGTCGGGAACACGCGCGGTTCAAGCAGACCGACGCCGACGTCGGTTCCTTCGACGCCGGGTACGGGAGCGCGTACTTCGCCAAGCAGGTGGGCCAGAAGTTCGCCCGTGAGGTGTTCTTCCTCGCCCAGGAGTACGACGCGGAGCGCGCGCTGCAGGCGGGCGCGATCAACGCGGTCGTCCCGCACGCCGAGCTCGAGCAGACCGGGGTCGCCTGGGCCCGCATCATCCTCGGCAAGTCGCCGACCGCCATCCGCATGCTCAAGTTCGCCTTCAACGCCGTCGACGACGGTCTCGTCGGCCAGCAGGTCTTCGCAGGCGAGGCCACCCGCCTCGCGTACGGCACCGACGAGGCGGTGGAGGGACGCGACGCCTTCCTAGAGAAGCGCAAGCCGGACTGGGCTCCGTTCCCCTGGCAGTTCTGAGCTCCGAGACGCCGAGGGGGCGGCGGAGCACCGACGTACCCGGCGTACGCTGAATCCATGACCCGTCAGCTGCTCCCCGTCGACGCGTCCGCCTCGGCGATGCTCGCGGCCCTGGAGACGGCGCTCGACGGTTCCGGACCCGCGGTCCTCCCGATGCAACACGGATCGTCCGCGGCACCGGCCGTGGTCGACGACCGGGTGGCCCTCGTGATCGAGACCTCCGGTTCGACGGGTGTGCCGAAGCGGGTCGCCCTCGCGGCCGACGCCCTCCTGGCCAGCGCGGCGGGTTCCGCGATGGCTCTGGGTGGCCCGGGGGCCCACCGCAGATCGTCGCAGTGGATCCTGGCGCTCCCGACGCACTACATCGCCGGCGTCAATGTGCTGCTCCGGTCGATCGTCGCCGGGACCAGGCCGATCGAGGCCCCGGCTGGATCGTTCGACGCCCGGGCGTTCGGCGGACTCGTCGAGCGGCTCGACGCCGATGACGGCTTCGTCGCCCTCGTGCCGGCGCAGCTGCGCCTGCTCGTCGACGCCGCCGAGACGAGCACCTCTGTGCGCGACGCGCTCGCCGGACTCGCCGGGCTGCTCGTCGGGGGACAGGCCACCCCCGCTCCGCTGCTCGAGCGGTCCGCAGCGCTCGGCATCCGCGTCGTGCGGAGCTACGGTTCCAGCGAGACGTCCGGCGGCTGTCTCTACGACGGCGTGCCGTTCCCCGGTGTCGAACCCCGGCTGGCGGACGGGGAGCTCCTCCTCGCCGGGCCGGTGCTCGCCGAGGGCTACCTCGGCGAACCGGACCGCACGGCGACCGCCTTCCCGGACGACGGCGGCCGACGGTGGTACCGCACCGGCGACACCGCCGAGCTCGTCGACGGCGTCGTCCGGGTGACCGGGCGGGCCGACAACGTGATCATCAGCGGCGGGGTGAACATCTCCCTCGACCGTGTGCAGGCGGTCGTCCGGTCGGTGCCGGGGCTGGCCGAGGCCGTCGTCGTCGCCATCCCCGATGAGCGGTTCGGTCAGGCGTCCGTCATCGTGACGGGGGTCGGGACCCCCGCCGGTCATCGGGCGGACGACGCACTGCTCCAGGCCGCGCGGGACACCGTCGCGGAGGCGCTCGGCCGCCCGGCCCGCCCCGCCCGACTGGTCCGTCTGGCAGAGCTGCCGCTGCTCGCGAGCGGCAAACCCGACCTCGTCGCACTCCGCTCGCGACTGGGTTGAGTCCGTCCTCCGCGTGACCGCGAGGGCCGGTTTGCAGGCGGTTGTCGCATAGGGCATGCTCTCTCATGCGTGTCGACGAGCGACCGTAGCCGGGGGACGACGACAGGTGACAACGGGGACCGACACGGGCGCTGCGCCCACGAGGCCGACGACGGCGTTCCGCGCCGACATCCAGGGGATGCGGGCGGTCGCGGTCACCGCCGTGATCCTCGCCCACGCGACCGGCCGACCGGCCGGCGGCTTCGTGGGTGTGGACGTGTTCTTCGTGATCTCCGGCTTCCTCATCACCGGGTTGCTCCTGCGCGAGCACGAGCGTTCCGGACGCATCTCCCTGCCGGCCTTCTTCGGTCGGCGGATCAAGCGGATCCTGCCCGCGTCGCTCGTCGTCCTGGCCGCGACCGTCGCGCTGGCGTCGTGGCTCTTCAACGCGCCGCGGGCGCTCGCGACCTGGTGGGACGCGGTGTCGGCCGCGCTGCTCGTCTCGAACTGGCGCTTCGAGGCGTCGGGCACCGACTACTTCCACGCGACGGACGCCGCGTCACCGCTGCAGCACTTCTGGTCCCTTTCGATCGAGGAGCAGTTCTACCTCGTGTGGCCGGTGCTGCTCCTCGTCCTCCTCGCCGTCGCGGCCCGCGGAGCCCGACCCGTGCTGCGCTCGCGCGTCGTCGTCGGTGGCGTCCTCGTCGTCCTCATCGCGGCCTCGTTCGCCGTCGCCGTGTGGCAGTCCGGGGCGGCTCCGCAGGCCGCCTACTTCGCGACCGGCGCGCGAGTGTGGGAACTGGGGGCCGGCGCACTCCTGGCCGTGTTCGCTCCGCTCCTCGCCCGGGTGCCGCAGGCGCTCCGGGTGGTCGCCGGATGGGCGGGGCTCGTCGGCATCGTCGCATCCGCACTGCTCATCACCGGGTCGATCGGGTTCCCCGGTCCCTGGGCGCTCGCCCCCGTCGCCGCCGCGATGCTGGTCATCGCCGCCGGGACCGGAGCCGGTCCCGCGTACCCGCGCTGGATGTTCCCGCTCACGAACCCGCTGAGCCGTGGCGTCGGAGCGATCTCCTACTCGCTCTACCTCTGGCACCTCCCGATCCTCGTGTTCGTGCCGATGCTCGTCCCCGACACCGCCCTCAGCACGGTCCCGGGGATGCTCGGGCTCATCCTCGGGGTCTCGGTGCTCTCCTTCCTGCTCATCGAACAGCCGTTGCACCGCACGCCGCTCGTGGGTTCCTTCCACGGCGACCGTGACGCCAGGGACGCCGCCTGGGCCGCCTGGCGCGAGCGGTTCGCCTCCCAGTTCCTCTACTCGGCGGTCGGGCTCGTGATCGTCGCCGGGCTCGCGGTGATCGCCATCGGCCCCGCGCTCCGCATGCCGGTGGCCACCGGGGGACCGGCGGCAGTCGCGGCACCGGCGGGAGACCCGCTCCAGGGCATCGCCGCCGAGCTGCAACTCGCGAGCCAGGCCTCCGCATGGCCCGACAACCTCTCGCCGAGCCTCGACGACGCGATCCGCGCGACCTCGAGCACCAACCCCGCCCGGGCCTGTTTCGACCTGGGTTCGACGCCCGACGACGGCTCGTGCACCTGGGGCGATGCGTCCGCGCCGAAGCACGTCTACCTCGTCGGCGACTCGACCGCGCTCGCCTACGCGCCGGCGTTCCGGGCCATCGCCGATCAGAGCGGCGGGGCCGTACGGATCACCACCATCGGCCTCTACGGGTGCCGCTTCACGCAGGACCTCATCCAGAACAGCGGCGCCGGGGTGATGGACGACTGCCCGACGCGGAAGCACGACATCGCCGAACGCATCGCCGCGGACCAGCCCGACCTCGTGATCGTCTCGAACGCGTTCGCCGCAGGTCGCACCACCGACGGCCGATCGCTCGACACGACGTCGATGGTCGCGTCGGCGCTCGCCGAGACGGCGGGGTATCAGGTCCCCGGTCGCGTCGTGTTCCTCGCGCCGCCGCCGCTCGGCGCGGATCTCGGGTCCTGCTACTCGCGGGTGTCCAGTCCGCAGGACTGCGCCGTCGGCGTCGACGCGGCCTGGAACGACTTCGCCGCGGCGACCGGGTCCGCGGCGGCCGCGGCCGGCGAGCGCTTCGTCTCGTCGCTCCCGTTCAGCTGTGCGGATGGCGTCTGCCCGGCGTTCGCCGGGACGACGCCGACGAAGTACGACAGCGTGCACCTCACCCCGGCGTTCGCCGAGCACATCGCTCCAGCGATCCTCCAGACGCTCCAGGCCGCCGGGGCCCTGTGACGCCGTCCGCCCCGAGGCTCCGCGGGTAGACTCGCCGTCGTGGCACATGGAGCACGGCCGGCAGCGCCGAAACAGCAGAAGACGTCCGTACAGCGCCCCACGGCGGGTCGTGGCGCGAACGGTGGACGATCGGGCAACCCCGCACGCAGCGGTGGTCGCAAGACCCCCCTCGCGAAGCCGGCGACCTTCGGCGACTGGGTCGGTGCTGCGCGGATCCGCACGCTGCCGATGGCCGTCGCCCCCGTGCTCATCGGCACCGGCGCCGCGACGATCATCGCGGGCCCCGGGGTCTACCACCCGGTCCGCGCGCTGCTCTGCCTCGTCGTCGCGCTCGCGCTGCAGATCGGCGTCAACTACGCCAACGACTACTCCGACGGCATCCGCGGAACGGACGACCTGCGGGTCGGCCCGAGCCGATTGACCGGTTCCGGCGCGGCGAAGCCCAAGACGGTCCTCACCGTCGCGCTGGTGTTCTTCGGGATCGCGGCCGTGGCCGGCATCGTCCTCACGATCCTCACCCAGTTCTGGTGGCTGCTCCTCGTCGGGGCGGTCGCCATCGTCGCCGCCTGGTTCTACACGGGCGGGAAGCGTCCCTACGGGTACTTCGCGCTGGGCGAGGTCTTCGTCTTCGTGTTCTTCGGCCTCGTCGCCACACTCGGCACCACCTTCGTCCAGGTCGGGACCGTGAACCAGGAGGCATGGTTCGGCGCGATCGGCGCGGGCCTCATCGCCTGTGCCGCGCTCGTCGTCAACAACCTCCGCGACCTCGAACAGGACAAGGCGGTCGGGAAGCGCACCCTGTCGACCTTCATCGGCCGGATCGCGTCGAAGGTGCTCTACTGCGTCCTGCTGCTCGTGCCGTTCGGCATCGCCGCGTTCCTCGCGCTGTTCTACCCGATCGCCTGGTTCACGATGTTCGCGTTGCTCGCCGCCATCCCGGCGTGCGTGATCGTGCTGTTCTCCACGACGGCCAAAGAGCAGATCCTGGCGCTCAAGCTGACGGGGCTCGTGCAGCTAGCGTTCGGGGTGATCCTCGGTCTGGCGTTCTTCTACACGCCCGGCATCGCCGGCTGACGACGCTTCCGGCGTCGCCGCGCTCGCATCAAGCGCCGCGTCCTCGGAGTCCTCGTCGTCGTGCGGCGTCGGCTTGTCGCCGTGTCGACGGGCGTACAGCTCCTGCGCGACGGTCTCCCGCGGGGTGCGCAGGAAGATGTAGGACACGCAGAGCCCGATGATCGCGGCGATGATCGCGGCGACCCAGGGCTGCAGACCCGTGAGGAAGACGAGGAGCAGGAGCGGCACCACGAACGCCAGGAGGCGGAGGATGGTGTACCGGACGGCGGCGGGAACGCGTTTCACCACATAAGTCTAGGCGTCCCGCCTGAAGGCAACCCCAGGTAATCACGTCACCTGGCGTTTACGATGGAGACATGGTTCGTCTCTGGATCGGCCTCGCCGTCGCGGCGGTCGTCTTCATCGTGTACTCGGTGGTCGACTGTGCCACGATGCCGCGCGACCGTGTCCGAGGGATCAGCAAGACCTCGTGGATCATCGCCATCCTCCTCCTGCCGGTCATCGGCGGAGTCCTCTGGTGGATCATCGGCCGGGTCCGTGCTCCGAAGGCCGTGCCCCGCGGCTCAGCCCCGGACGACGACCCGGACTTCCTCAAGAAGCTCGACGCCGACCGCGCGCAGACGAAGCGCATCCGCGACCTCGAGGACGAGCTCAACCGCTTCGACGACGAGTCGGGTGAGAGCCCGGATGCGACGACGCACGACGACCCCGCGCCAGGATCAGACACGCCCGACGACGGCTCCGGCCGCAGACCGCCTGGCGCCCCGAGCGCCTCGTGAACCCGTCCGCCGCTCCCGAGCCCGTCGGCTCGGCTCCCTCGTCGAGCCCGGCCAGCGCGTCGGCATGGTCGCTCCTCGACGCGCTCGTCGCCGCGGGTGTCTCCGACGTCGTCGTCTGTCCCGGCTCCCGGTCCCAGGCGCTCGCGCTCGCCGCCGCCGAGCTCGCGGCCTCCGGACGGATCACCCTGCACGTGCGCATCGACGAGCGGGTCGCCGGCTTCCTCGCCTTGGGCCTCGGCGTCGAGACCGACCGTCCGGCCGTCGTGATCACGACCTCGGGGACGGCGACCGCGAACCTGCATCCGGCGGTCCTCGAGGCGCATCACTCTCGCGTGCCGATCATCGTCCTCACGGCCGACCGGCCGGCCGAGGCGCACGGCATCCGGGCGAACCAGACGACGAAGCAGGACGACCTCTACGGATTCGCCGCTCGCCTCGCCGTGGTCGTCGAGACCCCGACCGGTGAATCGGGTGAGCAGGACGCCGCCCGCGATCTCGCCCGGCGGGCGTACCGAGCCGCGACGGACGTCCTCGACCCGGGCCCGGTGCACCTGAACCTCGCGTTCCGGGAGCCGCTCTCGGGCAGCTTCGAACCCGAGGTGACCGAGCCGGCCCCCGATGTCCCGGTCGCGACGGACGCCGTCACGGAGGCACCGCTCTACCCGGGTCGACCGCATCTCGTGCTCGAGCGTGGACCCAGGACCCTCGTCGTCGCCGGGCACGACTCCGGCCCGGCCGCCGAGCAGCTCGCGGCGGACGGCGGGTGGCCGCTCATCGCGGAGGTGTCGAGCGGATCGCGGTTCGGGCGGAACGTCATCGCCGCCTACCGGGAGCTGCTGCGCGAGGACGACTACCGCGAGGCCGTCGAGCGCGTCGTCGTGTTCGGCCACCCGACACTCAGCCGCGAGGTCCCGCTCCTGCTCCAGCAGCCGCAGGTCGAGACGATCGTCGTCGCCCCGGCCGGAGCCGAGGTCTACAACCCCGGACGACGGGCCGACCGCATCGTGTCCTCGGTAGCCGTCGAGGCGGGTCCCGCGGATCGCGCTTGGCTCGGAGCGTGGGTCGTCGGATCCCGCGAACGGGTGATCGACCCCTCGCCCGCAGCACCCGATCTCGACGGGCTGCACTCGACGACACCCGCCGAGCGACTGGCCTCCGTCCGGGCCGAGCTCGAGGCCGTCCGCCTCCCGGTCAGCCGCGAGGTCCTCGTCGACGCGGTCTGGCGTGCCACCTGGCCGCACGACCGTCTCGTCGTCGGTGCGTCGAGGCTCATCCGCGTGGCCGACGGTCTCGTCCCCGGCCGCAAGATCAGCGTGCACGCCAACCGCGGACTCGCGGGCATCGACGGCACCATCGCCACCGCCACGGGGATCGCGCTCGCGAGCCAGGCCGACGGCGGTCCCGGTGTGACGCGGGTGCTCCTCGGCGACCTCGCCTTCCTCCACGACGTCGGAGCGCTCCTCCTGGACGACGGCGTCGCGCCGCGTCTCCAGGTGATCGTCGGCAACGACGGCGGTGGCACCATCTTCGACGCGCTCGAGGTCGCCCAGAGTGCACCCGGAGCGCTCTTCGACCGCGTCCAGTACACGCCGCAGCACGTCCGGCTCGAGTCGCTCGCGACGGCCTACGGCTGGGAGTACCGCTCGGCCCGCACCCGCACGGAACTCGACCAGGCGTTCACCGCGCCGGTGACCGGTCCCGTCCTCATCGAGGTCCCGCTGCCGCGCGCCTGATCCGTGGGTCCTCCCGGGGTCGACTTCCGACGCGACCTGCGGCCACAATGGGCGGATGACGGCATCGAAGCACGCATCGACCTGGACCGCGCCTCCTCGAGACACCCTGCGCGTGGGTGAGGGGTTCAGCCTCGCCGACGTCGATCCCCGGTCGACGCCGGGCTTCGACGGCGACAAGCAGCAAGGCAGGCTCGAGCTGGACGCGGGGGTGCCCGCCCTGTCCGAACTGCAGGAGCGACTCTTCGCGGCGAGCACGCAGGGAGCCCCGGAAGCGGTGCTCCTCGTCCTGCAGGCGATGGACACGGCGGGCAAGGGTGGCATCGTCAAGCACGTCGTCGGCTCCGTCGACCCGCAGGGCGTGCACCACTACGCCTTCAAGAAGCCCTCGGAGGAGGAACGCTCCCACGACTTCCTCTGGCGGGTGGAGCCGCACCTGCCGAAGCCCGGTCAGATCGGCGTCTTCGACCGCTCGCACTACGAGGACGTCCTCATCGGCCGGGTGCGTCGGCTCGCGGAGCCGGACGAGATCGAGCGCCGGTACGGAGCGATCAACGACTTCGAGGCGGGCATCGTCGCGAGCGGGACCCGCATCGTCAAGGTGATGCTGCAGATCAGCGCCGACGAGCAGAAGGAACGGCTCGCCGATCGGCTCGCGCGTCCGGACAAGCATTGGAAGTACAACCCCGGCGATGTGGACGAACGGGAGCTGTGGCCGGCGTATCAGGACGCGTACCAGGTGGCGTTCGAGCGCACGAGCACCGAGGCAGCCCCGTGGTTCGTCGTGCCGGCGGACCGCAAGTGGTACGCGCGCATCGCGGTCCAACGTCTGCTGCTCGACGCCCTCGAGGACATCGATCCGCAGTGGCCGCCGGCCGACTACGACATCGCCGTCGAGCAGGCGCGACTCGCGGCGAGCTGAACCGGTGGGGCCTCGGCTCAGCCGAAGGCCTCCACGATCGGACGGAACTTCATCTTCGTCTCGACGAGTTCGGTCGCGGCGTCCGAGTCGGCGACGATGCCGCAGCCGGCGTAGGCCGTGATGTCGCCGTCGGGTGCGATCTGCGCACAGCGGAGGGCCACCGCCCACTCGCCGTCGCCCGAGGCGTCCACCCACCCGACCGGACCGGCGTAGCGACCACGGTCGAACGGTTCCAGCTCGCGGATGAGGGTGACGGCGTCGCGGGTCGGGGTTCCGGCGACGGCGGCCGTCGGGTGCAGGCCGTCCATGAGGTCGAGCGAGGACGAGCCGTCCGAGAGTCGTCCGTCGATGTCGGTCGCGAGGTGCCAGAGGTTCGGCAGCTTGAGGGTGAACGGGACCTCGCTGCGGCGCAACTGCGGACTGTGAGATTGCAGCGCCGTCAGCACGGACTGCACGGCGAACTGGTGTTCACCCTGGTCCTTCGCGCTCGTCATGAGTGCGACGGCCTGGTCGTGGTCGCTCTCGGCGTCGGGACCACGCGAGATCGTGCCAGCGAGGACGCGCGCCGAGACGGCACCCCGATCCACTCGGACGAGCGTCTCCGGGCTCGAGCCGATGAAGCCGTCGACCGCGTAGGTCCAGCAGTCGGGGTAGGCGAGGGCGAGGTCGTGGAGCACCCGGCGGCGATCCGCTTCCTCGGGGAGGTGCCCGGTCAGGTCGCGAGCGAGCACGACCTTGCTGAGGCCGCCGGCCTTGATGCGGGCGATGGCGCGCTCGGCCGAGTCGAGATAGCCCTCGCGGCTCTGCACACCGGGGGTCAGCTGGATGCGGTACTCCGGCCCGTACGCCGTGGTCACGGGATCGACGTCCTCGGTGCCGTCGCCGAGGGAGACCCGCGTGATGAAGCTCGCGTCGGGGTACCGGCCGATGATCGTGCGCGGCACGATGAGGACGCTCGTCGCGGAGGACTCGTCGTCGAAGGCGAACGTGCCGAACGCGACCAGGCCGGTCCCGGGCCGCCGCACCTCGTCCGTCACCACTGCTGCGGCGCAGACGTCCCGCCAGGCCGCCGCGGCACGCGTGAACCGGTCGGGGCCAGAGAACTCCAGGCGGAGCGCCTCACCCAGTCCGACCAGCCCGTGACCCTTCCGCACCCAGAGGAGCGGCGAGGTCTGGTCGGCGAACGGGAGGAGCTGGCGCGGGTCGTCGATGGCGACGGTCTGGGCGACCAGTGACGAGGTCAGGGGAATGGTCACCGTTCAACCCTACGCCCGCGCAGGAGGGGTCACTCCCCGCCGCAGCCCGACCGGTGGCGGGGTGCTCACGGCCTGGTCGGCGGGGCGTTCACCGGCCGGGCGTGCCGATCGTCTGCAACCCGGTGACCCCGAGCAGCGCGAGTTTCGCCGCGTCCTCGGTGCCCGGTGCGGCCGTGTAGACGACGATGCGCAGGTCGCCGCCCGGCGTGGACAGGACGTCGCAGTCGACGGTGATCGGTCCGACCGGCGTCCGCGTGACCGTCTTGCGGCTCGCCCGGTGCTCCGCGACCCTGGCCTCCGCCCAGCGCCGCTCGAACTCGGGCGACACCGATCGCAGCCGGGCCACGAGTCGAGCCAGCTCGTCGTCCCGCGGGTAGCGCCCGACCGCGGCCCGGAGGTCTGCGGCGAGGTCGCTCGCGAACTCCTCCTCATGCTGCTCGTCGAAGTCGGTGCCCTCGTGCCCCGCGGTGAAGTGCCGCCACACCAGGTTGCGATCGTCGCCGACGAGGGCGGAGGGATCGCCGTTCACCGCGGCCCACAGCGGGTTCCAGAGCAGGATGTCGTGGGCGGCGGAGAAGACCGCCAGTGGCACGTCGCCGAGCCGGTCGACGATGCGCTGAACGCCCGGACCGATGTGCCGGGGGACGACCCCGGGCGGTGGTGGAGCGGCTCCGGCGACCCGGTAGAGGTGGTCGCGCTCCTGATCCGTCAGTCGGAGGGCGACCGCGAGCGCCCGGAGGAGTTGCGGCGAAGGATTCTTGGCGCGACCCTGCTCGAGCCTGACGATGTAGTCCACGCTGATGCCGGCGAGGGCGGAGAGCTCCTCGCGGCGCAGGCCGGCAGTCCGTCGTCCTGGGCCGGCGGGGAGACCGACTTCGGCAGGGGAGACCCGTTCGCGCCAGGCCCGGAGCACACCGGCGAATTCGTCCATCCGGCCATTGTGCCCCCGGCGGCGGTCCGCATCCTGGTACTGCCGGTCCTCCTGTCGACCGGGGCCTGGCGGGCCGACCCTGCCGGGCGGAGCATGGACCCATGACCACCACACTCATCACCGGGGCCAACAAGAGCCTCGGACTCGAAACCGCACGCCGACTGATCGACGCCGGCCACACCGTCTACGCCGGCATGCGCGACCTGGGCCGTGGCGATGCCGTCGCCGCACTCGGCGCCCACCCCGTCCAGCTCGACGTCACCGACCAGGCGAGCGTCGACGCGGCCCTCGCGGCGCTCCCGGAGCTCGACGTGCTCGTCAACAACGCCGGCGTGCTCGGCACGTCCTTCGGCGTCGACGACCTCGCGCCGGAGTCGATGCAGGACGTCCTCGACACGAACGTCGTGGGTGTCGTCCGCGTCACCCAGGCGGCGTTGCCCCTCCTGCGCCGTTCGTCCCGTCCCGTCATCGTGAACGTCGCCTCGGGGGTCGGGTGGCCGCGCTTCCTCACCACCGAGGGGGCCGACGAGTTCGCGGTGCCGACGATCCCGTACGCCGCGTCGAAGGCGGCCGTCATCACGCTCACCGTGCAGTACGCGAAGAACCTGCCCGGGTTCCGGGTGAACGTGAGCGACCCGGGCTACACGGCGACCGACTTCAACGGGCACGGCGGCCACCAGACGGTGACCGAGGGGACGGACGCGACCGTCGCGCTCGCCCTGCTCGGTCCGGACGGTCCCACCGGCGAGTTCCACAACCGGCACGGACGCATCGACTACTGAGCGTGAGCCTGGGAGCCGTGCTCGGACGGCCGGCTCCCAGCGGCACGGACGTAGGATGGAGGGGTGAACCGCGCCGACCTCTCCAAGCAGCCCGAGCAGGTCTCGGCCATGTTCGACGACGTCTCGACGAAGTACGACCGCATGAACGCGGTCCTCTCCGTCGGGAACGACGCCCTGTGGCGCATCGCGACCACTCGTGCGGTCGGTCCGGCCGCCGGTGAGCGCATCCTCGACCTCGCCGCCGGCACGGGCACGTCCTCCGCGGCGCTGGCCCGCAACGGGGCGCAGGTCGTGGCCGCCGACTTCTCGCCCGGGATGATCGCCGTGGGTCGCGACAAGTACGCCGACCGCTCCGACATCCAGTTCGTCGAGGCCGACGCGACCGACCTCCCCTTCGCCGACGAGGAGTTCGACGCAACGACAATCTCCTTCGGCCTCCGCAACGTCGTCCGCCCGAAGGACGCCCTCGCCGAGATGCTCCGGGTCACGAAGCCCGGCGGCCGGATCGTCATCTGCGAGTTCTCCACGCCGACGTTCGGGCCCATGCGCGCCGCCTACAACCTCTACCTCGAGCGGGTCATGCCGCTCGTGGCGGGCGTCGCATCGTCGAACGCCGAGGCGTACACCTACCTGAACGACTCGATCCGCGCCTGGCCGAGCCAGCCGGAGCTGGCCGCCTGGCTGCGCGAAGCGGGCTACGAGCACGTCGCGTACCGCAACCTCACCGGCGGGATCGTCGCCCTGCACCGGGGACTCAAGCCGGCCTGAGTCGCGTCACCATCGGGGTTCGTCTCGGCATTATCGAGGGGTGGAACCGGTTGATCCCGTCACTTCCCATGATGCGGCGCGACTGATTCCGTAGCCCGGTCCCGAACGGGAGCATTGACACACGGGTGCACCCGGCCCTACCGTTCCGTCATGACAGCACAGGACACGGCCCGCGGGTCGCAGCCGGCATCACCCACCGGCGGCAAGGGTCTCGCCACCGGCACCCTCGGCCTCTTCGGCTCCGTGATCATCGGCCTGGCGTCGACCGCGCCGGTGTACTCGCTCGTCGCGACGCTCGGGTTCGTCGTGCTCGCCGTGGGCGCCCAGGCGCCGATCGCCTTCATCGTCGCCTTCATCCCGATGCTGTTCATCGCGTTCGCCTACCGCGAGCTGAACCGTGACGTACCGGACTGCGGCACCACCTTCACCTGGGCGACGAAGGCCTTCGGCCCGGTCACCGGCTGGATCGGCGGGTGGGGCGTCGCGCTCGCCGGCATCGTGGTGCTCGCGAACCTCGCACAGATCGCGGGGCAGTACCTGTGGCTGCTCATCGGCGACGGTTCCCTCGCCTCGAACGTCCCTCTCGTCACCGCCACCGGTGTCGTGTTCATCGCCCTCATGACGTGGGTCTCGTACCGCGGCATCGAGCTGGGGGAGCGGATCCAGAACATCCTCCTGGCGATCCAGTACCTCGCGCTCGTGCTGTTCGCCGTGTTCGCCTTCATCGGCGTCGCGAACGGCACGGCTCCGAACGCCACGCCGGTCTCGCTCGACTGGTTCAATCCGTTCGCCTTCGGCGACTATCACGGGTTCATCGAGGCCGTGCTGCTCGCGTTGTTCATCTACTGGGGGTGGGACACCTGCCTGGCCCTGAACGAGGAGACGAAGGACCCGCAGAAGATCCCGGGTCGCGCAGCGCTCATCTCGACCGTCGTCCTCCTCGTCACCTACGTCACGGTGACGGTCGCCGCCATGGCCTACGCCGGGCTCGGCGACACGGGCACCGGGCTCGGCAACGAGGACAACGCGAACGACATCTTCCTCGCGCTCAAGGACCTCGTGCTCGGCCCCTGGGCCTGGATCCTCGTCGTGGCCGTCCTGATCTCGGCCGTGTCCTCGACGCAGACGACGATCCTGCCGACAGCTCGTGGAACGCTCTCGATGGCCGCCTACAAGGCGCTCCCGAAACGGTTCGCGACCGTCCACCCGACGTTCAAGACCCCGTCGTTCTCCACACTCGTCATGGGCATCGTGGCGATCGTCTACTACGTCGGCATGACGCTCGTGAGCGAGAACATCCTCGCCGACTCGATCCTGTCGCTCGGACTCGCGATCGCCTTCTACTACGGCATCACCGGGTACGCGTGCGTCTGGTACTTCCGCAAGGTGCTCTTCCGCTCCGCACAGGACTTCTTCTTCAAGGGGCTGTTCCCGCTGCTCGGTGCGCTGATGCTCACCTACGCCTTCGTGCAGAGCTGCATCGACATGTTCGACGTGGACTACGGCTACACGGTCCTGTTCGGTGTCGGCGGCACGTTCGTCATCGGGGTCGGTTCGCTGGCCTTCGGGTTCGTGCTCATGCTGCTCTGGTACGGCCGCAAGGCCTCGCGGCCCTTCTTCCACGGGGAGAGCCTCAACCGCGACACCGAGGTCCTCGTGCCGGACGAGCCGATCGAGTACGGCCGCTCCGTCGACGGTGGTCTCACCTGACCTCGGGTCCCTCCTCCCTCCGGTCCCTGAGCCTTCCTCCGGTCCCTGAGCCTTCCTCCGGTCCCTGAGCC